>CAYMOX010000008.1:2481-110759 GCA_964392245.1 uncultured bacterium | reverse complement strand
TGGCACCTCGATGTCGGCTCATCGCAACCTGGGGCGGTAGTACGTCCCAAGGGTTTGGCTGTTCGCCAATTAAAGCGGTACGTGAGCTGGGTTCAGAACGTCGTGAGACAGTTCGGTCCATATCCGGTGCAGGCGTAAGAGCATTGAGAGGAGCCCTCCTTAGTACGAGAGGACCGGGAAGGACGCACCGCTGGTGTGCCTGTTATCGTGCCAACGGTAGACGCAGGGTAGCCATGTGCGGAGCGGATAACCGCTGAAAGCATCTAAGTGGGAAGCCCACCTCAAGATGAGTGCTCTTAGGTCACGGGAAGAACACCCGTTAATAGGCTCTAGGTGGAAGCGCAGTAATGTGTGTAGCCAAGGAGTACTAATAGACCATAAACTTGACCATCATCTCTTGACAGCAATATTTTTACTATGCAGCCTTCAAGGTTTTATTAACCATCCCTAGCTTTCCTGGTGCTAATGGCGCGGTGGACCCACGCCGATCCATCCCGAACTCGGTTGTGAAACGCTGCAGCGGCGACAATACTTCAGGGGTGACCCTGTGGAAATATAGCTCAGTGCCAGGTCAACATTTACAAGGCTGCTCCTTAGGGGCAGCTTTGTTGTTTGTTCAGTAACTTCACGCGGTTTACACAGCGTCTTGGTAAACTTGCTGAGTACATTGATGTCTGCTGGAGAGTACATATGGGCATCTGGAGGCAATGGTCATTCTTGCTAAAGTCCTCGCTAGTGATCGTGGCTGAGACTTCGATTGTTTACCTGTCAAGCCCTGCCCTTGCTCAGCTCTCAGATGTTGATACGTACTGGGCGAGTTCCTACATTCGTTCGTTAGCAGATCAAGGGGTCATTGGTGGTTTTCCTGACGGTACATTCCGACCGAATGATCAGTTAACCCGAGCCCAGTTTGCAGCGATTGTAACGAAAGGCTTTGGTCTGGATACAAACGTAGCAGCACCTCGTTTCAGTGACGCCATTCCGACATGGGCAGCACCGTCGATCGGGGCGGCGGCAGCAGCAGGATTCATCTCAGGATTTCCGGATGGCACCTTTCGACCCAATGATGTCTTAACTCGGGCTCAGGCAATTACCGTTCTAACAAAAGCCGCAACTTCTGGATTCGTAGAGCCCTCTCAAGTTGATCAGTTACTGAGTGTTTATCAGGATCAGGGTAGCATTCCCTCTTTTGCGCGACCTGCAGTGGCAACAGCGACGCAAGAAGGGTTACTTGTGCTCTATCCAGATCCTCGATTTGTCAATGCTGCTGCGGTTGCGACTCGCGGAGAAGTAGCGGCTCTAGCCTATCAAGCGTTAGCGGAAGTCGGACGTGTGCCCCCACTTGCTCCTCCCCCGGGAGCTACGGTTCCCAGGGGATCCCTTCCGCCTCAATCCCCCGATCAGCCAACTGAAACTTTGGTGCCTGAAGCTCCGGTTGAAACGCTTGCCCCTGCACCGACTATTAATTCTGTACTGACCCGTAACGAGTTAGGGCAGGTGCAACCTGGAGACACTGTCACCGTGTTTATGCAGGGGACCCCGGGGGCAACTGCCAGTTTCTCAATTCTGGGAGTTGAGAACAATGTACCCATGCAGGAGACCCGTCCTGGCCAATATGAGGGAAGCTTTACCTTCCGTACCCAGGATCGGGCTTCCCAGGCCCGCATTGTCGCACAGCTAGAGCAAACAGGATTGGTATCCAGTCAGGTGCTCGAAGGAAAAACCGTGAGTATTGGGCAGGTTACGGATAACGTGTTCCCCTCCATTTCCAATTTGAGTCCTGGGCGGAATGCAAGTGTGCCTGAATCCCAACCCCTGATCTCAGCGAACTTTACGGATAACCAGGGGATTGATCTCAACAGCTTCCGACTTGTGGTCAACAATGTGGATGTAACCCAGCAAGCCCAACTCAGCCAAACCGCTTTTCGATATCAACCTGATCAGCCCCTCACAGCGGGACGGAGAACTTTTGTCCGCACGCAGATTGGGGATATTAACGGCAATGTCACCCTAGAAAGTTGGACCTTTACCGTGGTGGGGGGGGCAGAAAATGGCACAGAATTAACCCAGCCTACAGCCGCCCCTGCCAGTCCGACACCTACCTCAACGCCTGCACCCGCGACCCCGACCGTAGCTCCTACCCCAACTCCTACCGCAGTCTCACCAACACCCACCCCGACTGCGGCTGCCCCGAGTCCAACCTCAGCTCCGACTGAGGAACCCTCTCCGACTGCCCCCCCGGAAGCTACCTCTCCCCCAGCGGCAACCGAAACTCCGGCTACAGAGGCAGAACCTCCTGCCCCAGATCCCACGCCTGCAGAAACTCCCCAAGCGGCAGAAACAGGAGCTGAGTCTCAACCTGTCGAGGGTGCAGCGGCAGAAACTCCTGAAACTCAAGCAAGTGAACCCCCTTCTCCTGCAGGGAGTGGACAGACATCACCCGCTGCGGAGGCAACCCCGACCCCGACTCCTACACCCTAAAGTCTTGATCCGCTACCTGCGATCCAGGAATCCATAGATCCAGAGAATAAAGACCAGGCTGCCGAAATAGGCCAGATTGACATAGGTACTGGCGGCAGCCAACAGCAATCCAGGAATTTCAAAGGACACCGAAAAGCGGCCAAAGAAGGTACTGGCCAGAAGTTCTCCCACCTGAGCAGCGGAACTGATAATGGTCAGTAACATCCCTCCCAAGGTGATGAAGAGGACCCACTGAATCTCTTTGGGATAGCCAGTCTCTCGGCGTTCACCCCTTGTTTTGCCACATTTCCACGTGAAAAAGATATTGGCAGCCAGAGCCAGCAGAGCCAGCAGCACGGTCCAGAAGGCAAGTTTTGTGCCCGCTGCATCGGTATATCCCAAGCGCCCACTGAGGCGGCCAAACATGACAAACAGCCAAGTCAGGCCTGCCAGGACCCCCAGCACCACCTGGAACCAAAAACTAAAATTGCTGGCACCCTCCAACCGCCGCCGGAAACGGTCAATGGATGCTGGAGGCTGGAAGACCTGCTCGGGTTCGTTCATGCTGGCCCGCTCACGCTACCCCACTAGCCTACCCCCATCAATGGGAGGCTGTTCAGATCTGGAGACGAAAAACCTGGCCTCCCAGGGGTTAACCGCGATTAGGGCGGCGTAACTGAGCCTACCGTCCCTGGTTCATACCCCAACTCCTGCAATTGTCGGATCTGGGCTTCAATATCCTGCCGGAGTGATTCTCCCTCCTCAGCGCGAATCAACAAGGTAATCCGGTTATAATCTGGAACCGTCATGCCGTGATTGGTAATAATTTCAGTAGCTTTGCGGATAAACTCGCGGCGGATCTGTTCTTGGGTATCGGGATCAGTTGTATTTTCCGACTGCGCCTGGGCTTCCAGTCGATAAGGTTCCATGTCTAAAACAATCTGGGCAAACAGCTTAATTTGCTCAGGGTCCATTTGCTCAGCGGATTGCACCTGGGCAAAAGCTGAGATCTGTCCCTCAGGTCGGGTTAGGGACCAGACCACTCCCATCAGGGTGATGCCCACCAGACCAATACTTGCAACTGTACGTCCAACTCGTTGCATAACTCCCACACATCCTGTCTACTTTCCCTGCTAAGTCAACTCTATCAATCCCTGGCTGGTAGTCCAGACCACAAACAACGTTTGTGATTGTTCTAGAGCTACTCTCTGCTCAGCCGTCGTTAGGGGACTTAACATAGACGCTTAAGACTACCTTCCTAGACCCAGTTTTTGGGGAGAAGTTCCAATCCCATGCTGGAATACTCTGTATCCGCGAGATAATGAAAAAATGTGTATTGCGTTACTCTAACAACGGTCATGTCCACCGCAGCTCGCAGCAATGGTCAACTGGAAACCCAACGTCCTGTTTTTCCCTTCACGGCCATCGTGGGGCAGGATGAGATGAAACTAGCTCTCCTACTCAATGTGATTGATCCCAAAATTGGAGGAGTGCTGATCATGGGGGATCGGGGGACGGGAAAGTCCACCACCATTCGTGCCTTGGCGGCTCTGCTGCCCCAGATCGACGTCGTCGATGGAGATCCCTTTAACAGTCATCCTCAACAACGGGAACTGATGAGTGACGAAGTTTGGAATCGTCTGCAACGGGGGGAAGTGTTGCCCACCCATCAGCGTCCTTTGCCTATGGTGGATCTGCCGTTGGGGGCGACCGAGGATCGGGTCTGCGGCACGATTGATATTGAACGAGCTCTGGCGGAGGGGGTGAAAGCCTTTGAACCGGGACTGCTCGCTCGTGCCAACCGCGGCATCCTCTATGTGGACGAGGTGAATTTGCTAGATGATCACCTAGTGGATGTGCTCCTGGATGCAGCAGCCTCCGGCTGGAATACCGTAGAGCGGGAGGGCATTTCGATTCGGCATCCGGCCCGCTTTGTGCTGGTGGGATCGGGTAATCCCGAGGAAGGAGAGTTAAGACCCCAGTTGCTGGATCGGTTTGGCATGTTTGTGGAAATTGACACGGTGCGCGATCCGGCTCTACGGGTGAGGATTGTGGAGGAACGCGGCCAGTTTGATCAAAATCCGACCGACTTTCTCAGCCAATATGCGAACCAGCAGCAGGATCTGCTCACCCGGATTCAGGAGGCCCAACAACGGCTTCCTATGGTCCAGCTTGAGCGGGAGTTGAAGCTTCAGATCTCAGCCGTGTGTGCCGAGCTGGATGTGGATGGTCTACGGGGGGATATTGTCACTAACCGTGCCGCCAAAGCTCTGGCTGCTCTGGAAGCTCGCACGGAAGTCACCATCTCAGATATCCAGCGGGTCATTGGTTTGTGCTTGCGGCATCGCTTGCGTAAAGATCCCCTGGAAACTGTAGATTCGGGATACAAAGTTAACAAGGTGTTTGCTGAGGTGTTTCACCTGGATCTGGAGGCCGTGTCTTAGGCAGAGGCAGGGGTCCGCTGGCCCAGCTTGCCGTAATTCACTGCCGTTACACCTGAAGCATCCAGCACCTTGCCCTGATCAACGCTGGCATAGAGGAGCCAGTGATCGCCACAATCCATGGTCTGTTGCACCGTGCATTCCAGATAAGCCAGGGCCTCGGTTAGGATGAGCCCGCCATTGTGAGCGCGGTGGGTTTCCATTTGCTCAGTCAGAACGCGTCCAGGTTGGGCAGATCGGAGAACCTGGCGGTTGAGCTGCTTGCCTTCCTGGAGGATGTTGAGTACAAAAGGTTGCCCTGCCTGTCCGAGGGATTCAAGCGGGTGGTGTTTGGGAATGGCGACGGTAAACCCAGGGGGAGTAAAGCTGGCCTGAGCAACCCAGGAGGTGACCAGCACCAGATCGGAACCGGAAGGGGCCTGGGCTGTGATCACGCAGAGGGAGCCCGTGACCCGTCCGATGGCCTGACTGGTCCGATCCACCTGGACATTGCTGAGGGTCTGGTGCAAAGGGCGGCTGCGTTTCGTTTTTTTCAGGGCCTGGACAAACTCTGCTGCGGCTGTTTCACACTGCTGGAGATCGGCTGGGGTGGGCTTGAACTTGACGCGGATGGGATCAAAGCCAAAGCTATAGCCTGAATCACGCAATTTTGTTTCTAGCAGATCAACAGCTTCTCCACTCCAGCCGTAGGATCCAAACACACCCGCCAGTTTGCTAATCGTCGCAGTGGAGAGAATCATGCCCAATGCAGTCTGGATCTGAGTGGGGGCATGGCCCCCCAGAGTAGGTGAACCGATAATAAAGCCGTCACACCAGGCAATGGCCGGAATGATGCGGCTCGGATCCTCCATTTCACAGTCAAGAGCTTGGACCTGACCGCCCGCCTGTTGAATCCCTTTCTCCAGGGCTCGGGCTAGCTGGCCAGTATTGCCGTAGGCAGAAGTGTAAAGGAGGGTCACCCGTACATCACGGCTTTGTTGCTCCTGACACCAGGTTTGATAGTCCAGGAATAACCGACTGAGACTGTGGCGAATTACGGGACCATGAGCAGGAGCATAGGTGGTGGCGGCAAAGTTCTGGAGTTTGGTCAGGGCTGCCTCCACCTGCGTAGCCTGGATGGCGTGCAGGCAGTCAAAGTAATAGTGACGATCCTCCTCCAGTGTGCGCCAGTGCTGATCAACAATGGATTCACCACAGACATGAGCGCCGAAGAGTTTATCGGTGAAGAGGATGCCGGATTTGGGATCATAAACCGCTAGAGCATCCGGATGCCGCGGAGTAGGGACAAAGCGGAACTGCAACTCATGCCCTTCCCCCAGATCCAGGACCTCTTCATCGCGCACCACATGCAGCTGCAGGGTGCGTTCCCCGTCCACCTGGATTCCCAGATCGAGAGCTTCCTCCTCTCGCAACAGGTTGGGCTCTAAAGGGTGATTGGCAAAGGCAGCTCGGAGGGCGACAGCGCCGGGGCGAGAACAGATCACAGAGGCGTAGGGGGCTACCTTCAACAGCGCCTTCAAGGTGGCAACACGGTTGGGATTGACGTGATTCAGGATGATGTAGCTCAGGCGCTGAGGATACTGGTGTTGTTGCAGTTCTTCCAGAAAAAGGGATGTGAAGGATTCTCCGGGTGGATCCAGCAAGGCAGTCTCGCCAGCCTGGATCAGGTAGCTATTCGCAGTAGTCCCCTTCTGCCGTGCATACTCCACCTCAAACTTCAACCGATCCCAGGTGCGTGAGCGTAGAACCAGGGTCTCTGGGCCAATGCTACTGACCTGGACATCAGGGGAAGGGAACTCAGTCATATACCTTCTGCAGAGGGGATAGGGATGCAAGATTTAGTAGTGGTTGCCCACCTTGCGATGATGCACTGCCGTCTGGGCATCCATCTTGGCCACCCGCCCAGAGTCCGTGGTGCTGTAGACAATCCAGTGATCCTGAGCATCCATGCGGCTGACCACTTCACATTCCAGGTAGGCGAGAGCATCTGCCAGAATCGGGCTACCGTGGGAAGCTGGATACGTCTTCAGGCCTGCGAACCGATCAGCACCAGGGGGAAAGCGTTTCAGGAAGTGCTTCATCAGGCTCTGGTAGTTGCCCTCCTCCAGTACATTCAGGACAAATCGATCCCCCACCCGCATGAACGATTCGATGGCTCGATCCTTGGCGACCGCAATCGTAATGCCCGGAGGTGAGGTACTGGCCTGGGCAACCCAGGAGGCGAGCATGCCGCTGGTGGCTTCGCCTTTTTTCGCGGTAATAATGTACAACCCACCGCTCAGGCGTCCCAGAGCTTTATCCAGATCGTTGTCCAGGGACTTCATTTGTTTAATGGTGCGCTCCCGCGTCAGCCACTGCCCCAGATCGGTGCCTGCTTCATCGCAGCGCTGATAGGTGGTTTCACTGGGAGCAGATCTCACCTGGATGGGAGGAAAGATCTCTCGCCCTCCCTGTTCCTGCAGGCGATTGCGCAGCAGATCGATCGATTCGTCATCGTCTCCGCCGGACTCGAACAGGCCAAAGACCTGCTTGCTATGGACCGTGGCCAGGATCGTGTTCACTAAGGTTTGGGTGTGGGCTGACTCGGGAGCGGAAACCGGAGGCATCCCCAGCACCACTGCCGCCGCTATACCCGTCAATTCCCGCACTTCATGGGTATCGGCAATGCGCAGATCCACCAACTCCACGGCAACTCCAGTCTTATGGATGCCCTGGCCGATGGCGTGGACCAATTGATCACTGTAGCCATACTCAGACAGGTAAAAGATCACCGCCAGGGTGTCGGCTTTGGCCTGGGCTTGACTCCAGGTGCGATACCGTTCCACCAGTTCTGTCAGGTGATGTTGTAATAGCGGCCCATGACCGGTGGCAATAGTTTTGATCGCAGGCAAATCCCCCATCCGCTTCAAGGCTGAGAGCACGGAACGGGCATTGGGACCCATGAGACAGTCGTAATACAGCTGATAATCGGGACTGATCAGATCCAGGTTTTCGTCAAAAAGGTAGTCATCACAATAATGCATGCCAAAGACATCGCAGGTGTAGAGGATCTGCGTCCCGTGATCGTAGGTGAGCATGGTGTCCGGCCAGTGGAGGTTGGGGGCCGACACAAACTCAAGGAGATGGCCCTGGCCCAGATCCAGCTGGCTGCCGCTTTTGACCACCTGCTTCTTAAAGGGGGTATGGACGAGATCTTCCAGAAACTGGATGGCCACTTTGGATCCCACCACCGTCACATTCGGGGCCATTTGCAGAAGATCTTTCACCAGTCCACTGTGATCGGGTTCGGTATGGCTAATGATCAGATAGTCAATCGAAGCAGGATCCACCCATTGATGCAGGGTATCCAGGTAGAGATGCCGGAATTTCTCGTGGGACGTATCCACTAGAGCAGTGGCATCCCCCTGGATTAGAAATGAGTTGTAGGTGGTGCCATTCTCGATCGCAAACTCAATGTCAAAGCGGCGGCGATCCCAATCCAGGGAGCGGATCGCTTTCGTCTCAGGGGCCAACTCTGCCACCTGAATGGTTAAGCGTGTCCGGGTTGGCTCTGTAGTGGCAATCATTGATAATTCCCTGACAGACGACATCTTGATTTCAAGACTCAATCACGTGCGTCGCTGGTCTTCCTGACCCCTGGGTGCCGATGCAACACTGTCATTTTCGCACAACTTTCAGCTTTGTAAATCTTGATTAACTTATGCTGGGGATTGCCGAAGCCTATGCAGAAGTGGAGATTAACTGGAATTCCTTTTGGATCAAGCTTCGGGTACTGTTCCGGATCAAGGGGAGGGGGAGTGGTCTGAGCTGTGCTTTAGGGCCTTGCCAATGTCACTCATTTTCTCTATTTGTTAGATTGAACAATTTTACCTGAGACGCACGTGAGCACCCTTCTTGCTGAAGACGACATTCTTTACCGCCAATATGTGCAGGGATTGCTGGAAAAGCATCTGCCCCAATTTGGACCCGTTTACGTCGCCAAGGATGGGATGGAAGCTCTCGATCTCTCCCGTAAACATCATCCCGATTTTTTGTTGCTGGATATTCGCATGCCCGAAATGACGGGGATTGAGGTGGCTCGGCAGGTGTGGTCAGAGCGTCCCCATGCCCGCATCGTCTTCTGGTCTCACTTTGCAGATGAGGTGTATGTGCGCGAGCTGCACAAGATCGTACCCCCTCAAACGGTGTATGGTTACCTGCTTAAAAACTGCACCGACGAAAAGTTGATCAGTGCCATCCAGGCGGTGCTCCAGGATGAACAGTGTGTGATTGATCGAGAAGTTAGAGGGGTGGACTCCCGTTCACAGAATAAGATCACAGGCTTGAGTGATGCCGAATATGAGGTGTTGATCGATATTGCCCTGGGACTGACGGATCAGGCGATTGCGGCGCGGCGCTTTCTCTCACGGCGGGGGGTTACCAACCGACTGCGCAACCTCTATGACAAGCTGGAGGTAAGCAATGATCAGATCGAGAGTGATGAGTGGGGCACTACGTTTAGTTTGCGAGCCAGGGCGATCCGGTTGGCCTTTCAGCGGGGGTTGATCAATGCCCAGCTCCTGGATGAAGAGGAGATCGAACTCGACAAGTGGCTGAGTCGCTATCGTCTGGAGCCTCTTGATTAGAGGATGGGCGTCTGGGGCCTGAAGAAAATGGGGGGGACCGGATGGGGAGTGCATTGTAGACAATATGGATCCTCAGGAATTTCTGGCCCGATATGCATCGGGAGAACGTGATTTTGTCGATGTTGATTTGATCAAGGTCAACTTACACTCTGCTGATCTGGTCGAGGTGAATTTACAGGGATCCTGCCTCAGCCAGGCTGATTTGCGCGAGGTTCGTCTGGGGAAATCCAATCTCAGTCATGTCAATCTCACCCACGCCAATCTGAGTGAAAGTCTCCTCTGGGGCGCGGATCTGAGTTATGCCGATCTGAGCTTTGCTGATATGCGAGAGTCCGATCTCTGTGGGGCCAAGGTGGTGGGCGCTCGATTAATTCAGACAAGATTGCTGAAAGCTTGCCTGGGCGGGGCCAACATGAACCATGTGGATCTATCGCGAGCCTTGCTGATTGAAGCGGATCTGCGTCCATCGTCTGATAAGAAAACCGATCTAGGACATGCTTTGCTGGTGGCTGCCGATCTGAGCTATGCCAATCTCAGCGGTGCCATGTTAAGGCGGGCCAACCTGCAGGGGGCTAAACTTTGCCGTGCCCATTTGGGCATGCCAGCCCCGGATCCTTTTTTTCAGACGGATATGCGGGAGGTGAATTTGCAGGGAGCCGATCTGAGCTATGCCAGTTGTTACGGGGTGCAATTCCAGCAGGCCAACTTGTACCGGGCTGATTTGACAGGAGCCACTTTCCAGAACTGCAATCTTCAAGGTGCAGTGATGCCTGATGGCTCGATCCATGACTAAGGATCCTCCTGCCTAAGTTTGAGGGCAAATTTGAGAACCACTTAAAACGGGATCTCTTCTTCCTCTGCTTCTGGTGGAGCGGGGGTTGGCGCATCCATAGGAACAAGCCGCTCGGGTTCAGGGGATAAATTCAGATCTTCCCCAGGATCCTGAGGTTCTAGCGGACGATCCAGAGCTAGCAGGTCGTTCTCTTCAGGATCGATCATCACCCCATTAAAAAAAGAGGCAAATCGTTTGGCGGCCTGCTCCAGCTCATCCAGATCCATGACAGCATGATGGGCAGTCTGGGCTGCTGGGGAGATCTCAACTACAGAGGTATGGGGGTTGGTTGAGGGAGTTGGCAGTGGGGGGGAAGGATCCGAATGTGGGGAGAGAGAAGGATCGCTGGCAGTAGGACGTGTGCTGACTGGAGGTGCGGGGGAATGTCCCGATGAGGAAGGAGAACTGCTCGGTTTAGGGGGGATCTGCACCATGAACTTGAGCTGTACGGATCGCCCTAATAAATCCTGAATCAGTGGCTTGATTTCACTGGCCTTGGACTGAGCTTTTTCTGCAAATCCTTTCGGAAACCCCAGGGTGACCTCGGTGGGGGTCTCAGCGGCCACAAATCCCATCTGGATTAGGGCTTTGGTCAGGGGGTGCTTGATCTGGCCCAGAAACTCCTGCCACAAACTCTCCAGCGTGGCGGATTCTGCCGGGATGGGGGCAACGGTAGCAGGGGGAGGGACTTCGGCAGGGGTAGGAGCGAGAGTGACCGGAGAAGGAGGCAGCGATCCATGACTGGTTGGGGGGGGAGTGGAACAGGGGGGAGAAGATCCGGCTGGAGTGGAAGGAACCGACGCTGGGGGAGTAGGAGATGGCAGAGGTTGAGTCGGCTGTTGCCATTTCTGAACCAGATCCAGGAGTGTGATCTCCAACCAGAGACGGGGTTGATGGGTTTGCCGGATCTGAGGTTCTGCCTGGCGCAGATGGGTTTGAGCTTGCAAAAGACTGGCCGCAGAGTAGGTAGAGGCGCGAGCACGCAAAGCTGCCCAGGTGTCCTGAGTGAGGGCAACCAGATCCTGGCGGTCGGGGGCGGTGTTGGCCAGCAAAAAATCGCGGTAGAACCCCACCAGATTCTGGAGCAGGATAAGGGGTTCCTTGCCATGATCTAGCAGCTGCCGTGTGAGGGTGAGCACCTGGTCCACTTCTCCCGCCTGAATGGCATCAGTCAGTTGCAGCAGTTGTCGTTCTGGGACCGCCCCCACCATATCCCAGACGGCATCCAAAGTAATTTCCCCTTCCAGCAAACTGAGTTGATCCAGCAGACTTTCGGCATCCCGCAGACCCCCTTGCGACAACTGAGCAATCAGTTCCAACGCCTCGGGTAGAATTGGGATCCTCTCCTGTTGAGCAATGTGGCGTAGATGCTCCACCATAGCCTCGAGCGGGATGCGGCGGTAGTCAAACCGTTGACAGCGCGAGATCACCGTGGGCAGGACTCGTTGGGGATCCGTGGTGGCCAGAACAAAGATCACCCGTTCGGGAGGCTCTTCCAGTGTTTTTAAGAGGGCATTGAATGCGGCGGTGCTCAGCATATGGCACTCGTCGATGATATAGATCTTGTAGCGGCCACTCACCGGAGCAAACTGGGCGCGTTCAATCAGTTCGCGGATGTTATCGACCCCTGTGTTGCTGGCTGCATCAATTTCAATCACATCCAGAGCCGATCCCTGGGTAATGGCACGGCATTGATTACACACCAGACAGGGATCGGAGGTAGGTCCCTGCTCACAATTGAGGGATTTGGCCAGAATCCGAGCGGAAGAAGTCTTCCCCGTCCCACGGGGACCACAAAAGAGATAGGCAGGGGCGATTCTGCCCAGACGAATGGCGTTGGCCAGGGTTCTGACGACCGCTGTCTGTCCGACCACATCGGCAAAGCGCTGGGGCCGATACTTATGATGCAGAGGTTCGTAGGCCATCCCGGGGATCCCTACCCAGTGTTCGCGCTGCTTGCCAAGGGTTATGCTAGCCTACCCCGGATATGCTGGCTCTGCTGGGTGTAGCATCAACGCTAGACTAGATGCTGGAGGAGACGGGCTTCCTCTTCTCATCTCTCATGATTGCAGGTTTCCCCAGGATGCGCAGGAGTAAGAATCGAGCATGGCTTCCAGCTTCTCTTTTGATGTAGTCAGTGACTTTGATCGGCAGGAACTTGTGAATGCAGTAGATCAAACAATCCGTGAGATCAAGTCCCGCTATGACCTAAAAGACTCCAACAGCGAGGTGGAGCTAGAGGCAGAGTCCATCACCGTAACCACCAACAATGACATGAGCCTGAATGCAATCCGTGATCTGTTGATGACCAAGGCAGTGAAGCGAAACCTGGACCTGAAAATTTTTGACCCCCAGGAGCCAGAAACAGCCTCAGGAAACCGCGTGCGTCAGGTGATCAATCTGAAAAAAGGGATTGATGCCTCCCTAGCCAAGCAGATCTCGAAAGAAATCCGCGATGCCTTTAAAAAAGTTCAGCCCTCAATTCAGGGAGACGCGGTGCGGGTGACAGCCAAATCTAAAGACGAGTTGCAGGCGGTGATCCAGCTACTCAAGCAGGGGGACTACCCGGTTGCATTGCAGTTTACCAATTACCGCTAGTCAAATCTGTCTGGATCAGGTTCACACCTGGGTGAGTAGGGACAAATCAAAAAGGGCAAGTGCACCCGAAAGGGTGAGAAGTCCTCGCACCGCTTGCTTCCCAGATTTGTGATGATGGGCATCCCGTAGCTGGATCCAGTAGCCCGGCAATGCGTCCAGACTCTTATGCAGCGCTTGTTGAGCCTGGGGAAGCTGCTCATGAATCTGGCGTACGACTTTCTGAGATCTCTGTTGCAACACCAGAGACAAAGTAGGCTGCTTAGCTGCAGACAGAGGGAGGGTGGCCAGAGAGCCAGGCTTAGGGGATAGGGGAGTTGATGTCCGATGGGACGGGAAGGTCGGTGAAGGCATGGCTCACGTCCAATAGGTAAATATCATAAACTGATCATAAACTTGAGCGCCTGAGAGCTAAATCACCCATTCGAGGGGGTCAGCGTGAATGCTCCGCTCATGACACTTCGCGTTTATCAGTGGCTTCCCAATCCCATAACAGAGGGAGAGGGTGACCGGCATTCTCGGTGTAGCGCAGGAACTTTTGCCTTTCGCGACCTGTCCGTAAATAGGCGTATTTGGGGACAGGATTCTTGTTGGTGCGAATACTCTACATCTGCAGAATTCAGTGCAAGGGTTTAAGCGAGAAATCCTCTGAATCGTTGCATTTCATCATGACCAAAATCTCTATGATCCCTGCCAGTTATACTTCCTGACTTTCTTCAGCAAGGGCTATTTAGCTCTAGATCTCAGAGACATCAAAAGATATTAGATTAGCAGCGCCTTCACCTGATCCGTGGGCATACGCGCTCCCAGTTCCGTTACCAGTTTGGCCGAGGCTGCAGAAGCCAGCTTTCCTGCCCTGGCAAAATCCATGCCATTGGTGATCCCATAGAGAAGGGCACCTGCATACATATCTCCAGCTCCGACCGTATCTACCGCCTTCACAGGCACCGGATCGATCTCCAGCAGCGATTGACCATCAAACACGATTGATCCCTGGGGTCCACGGGTGATGGCAAAGGTTTGGGCAATCGTTTTGAAGTAGTCGATGGCCGCCGCTATCTCTGAGGTATCCGCCATCGCCAGAGCCTCACTCTCATTAGCAAACAACAGATCCACCCCCGAGCCGATCATCTCCTGCAATCCAGGCTTGAAGAATTTCACCATGTTTAGATCAGAGAGAGAAAGGGCGATCTTTTTCCCTGCCTGGCGAGCCAGGGTGTAAGCCTGCAGTGCTGCTGCTTTGGCGGTGGGTGAAGTGACCAGATACCCTTCCATGTAGAGGTACTCAGACTCAGCAATCGCCTCGGGCACCAGTTCAGTGGGTGCAAGGGAGGCCGAGATCCCCAGATAGGTGTTCATCGTGCGATCAGCGTCGGGAGTGACCAACACCAGACATTTTCCAGTATGACCTTCGGGCCGCTCCTGTTGCTCCAGGTTGGTGGCTACACCACAGGCTTTCATGTCTTCCATGAAAAAGGTTCCGGTGGCATCACTGGCAACTTTGCAAGAATAAAAGGATTTGCCCCCAAACTGACAGATCGCAATCAGGGTATTGGCTGCTGATCCTCCCCCCGTCTGTCTGGATTGTGAGCCATTCAGTTTAGCCAGCAGTTCATGGTGCCTATCCTCCTCGATCAGGGTCATCACCCCCTTGTCGATCTGGTTCTCCGCCAGCATCTCGGGCGAGACTTCAAATTCCATGTCTACCAGCGCATTGCCGAGACCGTAGACGTTGTACTTGCTCATGGATCAATGGTTCCTTATCGATCAGCACTACCCTGCTCCTGGGTTTGGAGCTTTTCACCTGTCGGATGAATATTCTTCTCCCTTACCATACACGCTCAATGATCACCCTTTGGGTCAGGACACCTCTGCATGCCGGAGAGGAGAGACACCTGCAAGATCAAGAATGTCGGGGATGCGTTCCTCTTTTTTGATTGCCATCAGGTGAACCCCCTGACAGATCTGACGAGCTCTCTGCACCTGCTCTGCAGCAATGCTTACCCCCTCCTCAAGCGGATGGCTGGCTTCTGCCAGACGGGTAATGATGTTATCCGGGATCTGCACCCCCGGCAGATATTTGTTGATAAACAGAGCATTTTTGGCAGATTTCAGAAGAAAGATCCCTGCCAGAATCGGTTTGCCACTGGCATAACCCAGCTTTTCCATAAACACGGCCATTTGATCCAGATCGGTGATCATCTGGGTCTGGAAGAATTCGGCTCCCATCTCCAGTTTTTTCTGGAAGCGGCGCTGCAGCCCGCTAAAACTCCGGCTTTGGGGTTCCACAGCTGCCCCAGGAAATAGACGCGTGGCCTGATCGGGTAAAGGGTTATCGTTGCAGTCCAGTCCTTGATTTAGATGCTGGATCAGGCGTAACAATCGTACACTTTCCAGTTCAAATACAGGCTTGGCGCTACAGCAGTCACCCACCTTCAGGGGATCCCCCGTCAGGGCCAGGACATTCTGGATTCCTAAAGCGGAGGCTCCCATCAGATCTCCCTGCAGGGCCAAACGATTGCGATCTCGGCAGGCCAGTTGAAAGATCGGTTCGATCCCCTGTTGCTTGAGTAGGACCGCCGCCGCCAGAGGACTCATGCGCGCCATGGCCCGATTGGAATCGGTAACATTCACCGCATGAACCCGCCCCCGCAGACACTGGGCTTGCGCCAGCATATGTCCCGGATCGGATCCCTTGGGAGGCGTGACCTCAGCCGTGACCAGAAATTCCTGTCGCTGAGCAGCAGCAGCAAAGGTGGTGAGGGCGGGGGTTGTTGCTCCGGTGGGATCAGATAAAAGGACTGATGCTTGAGTCACAGAAATAACCAGTTATCAGCCCCTCTATATTACCCAGTCATGAAACTCCCCCTTTATCGCCTGATTCTACGGGGTAACTACACCTAGAGATTGGCCCGGATCACGACAAACCAGCGGTTAAAGGTGTCGGTCACCAGTCCCTGACCATTGGTGCGGAGAATTTTTTTGGTGACAGAGTTATTCACATTGCCGCCAATCACCTCGATCTGACCGGAGCCAAGGGCTGTGACGAGATCGCAGTGGGAAGTGTAGAACCCTGTGGAGGAAGTGATGCTATCAAAGGTTGTCGTGGCATCTTCGCGGGTGTAGCAGACCAGATCTCCAATACGAGGAGCTGTGTCATCAATGTCGTAACCAACAAAGGCTGCATTCAGGTTGCCCTGTTTATTATTGAGGACATACTCGTTGATGTAAGCAGCGTGGTTGGCAGAGTAATTGAAATTATTGCCTGCACCTGCCTCCTGCATTACCCAGGAGATAAAGGCCGCCGACCAGGGTTGATCTGTGTCATCCCCATCAAAGTTAAAGCCAGCAGCCTGCCAGTAATCCCCAACGCGAGCATCAAATCCCGACTGGGTTTCAGTCGCTCCTACTCGCACATACGATCCATTGATATTGCGCTCAGTGCGGCCCCAGAACTGCCATTCATCCAGAGCGATGTCTACCGCCTGTTGACGGAAAGCACTGATCCCACCACCGCCACCTGTAGAAGTGGAGGAGACATCCAGGGTAAAGGGAGCTTCCAGGCGATTTGCGGCCTGGACTTGAATGGTATAAGAACCTGCTGCTAAGGGGCCTGTAATGGTAAGTGTGGTGATCTCGTCATTAACATCCCGAAGGATCTCCAAATCCCCAGCTCCAGATGCGTAAACACTGGGTAAACCAAATAAAGGAAGACGACCGGAAAGAAATACATAAAATCCTCCCGGACCAGTCAGATAAAAACTGGCTCCTCCCCGAGCGGATCCTGGAGGGAATAAATAGCCATTTTGCCCGCTAAAGGTGATGTCAATTTCAGCTGCTTGCGTCAGGGTGAAACTTTCACTGTAGTTGTTGTTACTACCACCGACCACTCCATCATCATTGATATCTGCGGCCCGAACTGTTCCTGAGTACGGGGTGATTGAAAGTTCTGTAGTCGCTTCCGTCGAAACTGCAGAGACCTCTTCTTCAGGCAGTATTGCAGTACTGGACGTCGATCCGCAGGCGGCTAGAGAAAGGGAAATCGCAACGATCAGCCAATTGATGTATTCCTTAGCACGCTTCATATGGGTCTCACCCTCTAAAGACAGAGGTATTATATGGCACTTTCGAGATGCGATGATCAGCAAAATCGCAGAAAGCGATAGCAATACGAGCGTGATTTGTGATGTGTTCTTGTTTACATGAACAACAGAGTTTTTCAATTCCAGGGGCTATCGATCTTGTGTCCAATTGCGAATTTGACTGATCTGCCATGAACGGTCCTGTTGAGAAATAATACAGATCTTGACTGAGAACAACCGAATTCCGTAGAGATCCTGAATATTACTACTCAGGCATTCAATGCGATTTACCAAGAAAGAAGCAGCATTTTTTTCGGAGTCAGGTGCTGCCCACCCGATAACTCAAAAGGACAATTCCGATGATTCGATTGCTCGTCAGTGTTCTTGCGTTTGTCATCAATATCCTTTACCGTAACCGACCCTACCCACGCTTTTTTGTACTGGAAACCGTAGCACGGGTACCCTATTTCTCTTACCTATCAGTTCTCCATCTATACGAGACCCTGGGCTGGTGGCGGAAAGCCGACTGGTTAAAGGTCCACTTTGCCGAGTCCTGGAATGAACTGCATCACCTCCTGATCATGGAAGAACTGGGGGGGAGTGATTACTGGTTTGATCGCTTCCTGGCTCGCCACACGGCCCTAGTGTACTACTGGATCATCACCTTCATTTACCTGATTCATCCCCGAGCTGCTTACCATTTCATGGAACTGGTGGAGCAACATGCCTACAATAGCTATGACAAATTTCTGCAAACCCATGAAGCAGAACTCAAAGTGAAGCCTGCTACTGCTGTTGCCATCCACTATTACCGGGATGGGGATCTGTATATGTTTGATGAATTTCAAACCGCTCAGGTGCCTAGCGAACGGCGTCCCCAGGTTGAGACCCTTTACGATGTATTTGTGGCCATTCGCGATGATGAAATGGAGCACGTTAAAACCATGGTGGCTTGTCAGGCACCAGATGCTGATATCCGTCTGAGAAGCCCCCACACCGTTGTGGCCCAGGGATCTTAATCGCAACTCTGCAGGCAGTCTCAACTTCTAGATCATTAAATTCCCTCGGGAGCGAATGTGGTGTTAGTACTGCACTTGATCCCGACTTTTTTTGTCCTTGACATTTTTTTCCAGGAACTTGATGATCTCGGCTGCTACATCTACGCTGGTGGCACTTTCAATCCCCTGGAGTCCCGGAGAGGAATTGACTTCCATCACGACCGGTCCACGGTTGGATCGCAGGATATCCACCCCGGCGACTTTCAGCCCCATGGCTTTAGCCGCCTTTATTGCGGTACTGCGCTCCTCAGGGGATAATTTAGCAGCACTGGCCTGTCCACCCCGATGCAAGTTGGAGCGAAATTCTCCGGGGGCCCCCTGCCGTTTCATGGCGGCGATTACCTTGTCTCCAACTACAAAGCAGCGAATGTCCATCCCTTTTGCTTCTGCAATAAACTCCTGCACCAGAATGTTTGCATCCAGCCCCCGAAACGCTTCGATCACCGATTTTGCAGCCTGATCCGTTTCTGCCAGAACAACGCCAATCCCCTGGGTCCCCTCTAGTAATTTGATCACCAACGGGGCTCCTCCCACGATTTCTAATAGCCCCTCAATATCTTTGGTGGAATGGGCAAAACCAGTGACTGGCAAGCCAATGCCATGCCGTGAGAGGATCTGCAGACTGCGCAGTTTATCCCGAGACCGGGAGATCCCCTGGGAAGGGTTGGCGCTAATGACACCCATCACCTCAAACTGCCTCACCACAGCTGTACCATAGAAGGTTTTAGAAGCTCCAATGCGAGGAATAATCGCCTCAATTCCCTCCAATCGTTGTCCCTGATACATAACCTGGGGTGAGTGAGAGGTAATGTCCATATAGCAACGCAAATAGTCTACGATGCGAACGGTATGTCCCCGTTTCTCGCCTGCTTCCTGGAGTCGGCGCGTGGAGTATAGAGTGGGCTTGCGGGAGAGGATAACAATATTCATGACCTCAGGGGGATAAGCCATCCCTCAGGGATGACGTGAACTTTGCAGAAAGGATCGGTTAGTGTCGATCAGAAAATGGCCTCGAATCGCTTCCCGTCCCAAGAGTAATCGAAAACCCATCACGTCACGATTGGTCAGGGTCAGTTCTATCGGCCACTGAGTTCCCAGTTTGATCATGGTGCGGATCACCGGGCGCATTTCTGCTCGGCCATTGGAGCTGCGAACCGACCTTTGGGCAAATAGAGGTGCTTCTGCCTGGATGGTGAGATGGGTATCACGTTGCAGGGGATGGATTTTAAAGCGGACGAGGACACGATCCTCCTGCGGCACAACCTCAATATCATAAGCGTGGAGCGCTGAGGTGCGAGCCCCAGAATCGACCTTTGCTTTAATCCTTTCTATATTCAGGAGCGGTAATCCAACCCATTCCCGCCATCCAATAATTTTGGCCTGCGATCCTCGTTCTGCAACTATATCCACTTTCCTCAATCCCAAGAATAAATGTTCCTCTATTTGACGCTCATCCAACCAACCTTCGGTATGGTTAGAGATTCTTAGGTCGCTGGGGAAGTAACCCTTAACCCCTCGCTGAGCATCTTGACGGTGCATCCCACCGCTGCAAGACCTCGTTGCATGACCACCTGAGCCGCAGCTATATCTCTATTCGTTCTATAGCCACACTCAGGGCAGTCATGCACCCGGTCTGATAGGTCTTTCTTCCTTGTCACTGTTTGACAGTTTGGACACATCTGGCTCGTGAGATTGGCATCTACTTCGGCATAAATGACGCCCCGCTTCCAGCGCACCCACTTAAGGATACTCAGAAACTGACCATGAGCTGCATCCAGGGTGTGCTTTGAGAACATCTCCTTGACCCATGCTTTAAAGTTCAGCTTCTCAGCAAATACCATACCAACATCATCGCAAAGCCGATGGGCCAATTTGTAAAACCAGTCTTGTCGGCAATTGCGAATATGCTCATGCAGTTTTGCTACCTTCATCTGGGCTTTACGCCAGTTTGCCGATCCCTTAACTTTGTGACTGGCTCGTTGTTGCAGCAATCGCAGCTTGCGTTGGAGATTCACAAAGACCTTGGGTGGCTTAACTAACTCACCATCAGAGGTTGCAAGATAGCTCTCTAGCCCAATATCAATGCCTATCGCCCGACCATGGGGCTAGATCTCTGGCACTGCTACATCGGCTTGTAAGGTCAGCATCACGTACCAGCCAAACGCCCGTTTAACGAATGGTTGGAGCACTGCGACGAATCTTGGTAGAAAATCGACCTTCGCCACCCAAAATCAAGGCGGGATCATCTTGAGAGTTGTAACTCTAACCCTGGCCAGACTACTCTCGGGACAACTTCGAGCGAAGGAACAATGTGATCGGCAATGATGAAACGCGGATCGTGATCGGGATACATTTCTGGAACTGCGATACAGGTCATGCGAGCTGCTTTGGCCGCCAGCACTCCGTTGAAAGAGTCCTCCAGAGCCAGACATGCATGGGGTGAGATCTGCAGGCGATGAGCTGTAGTCAGGAAAACAGCAGGATGAGGTTTGCCGTAGTCTTCGTCGGTGGCGGAGTAGAGAAGCTGAAAAGCCTCCCGAATCCCCAGATGATCCACCACGGCATCAATCAGCCTGTAGGCCGAAGAAGAGGCCAGGGCTAATGGCAGCTCCTGAGCCTGAAAAAATTGCAACAAACTATTAACCCCCGGCTTGGCCACCCCTTTTTCATGGATCAGTTCAATCATTCGGTTCACGATCTGTTCAGCCACCTGCTCCTGACTTACATTGCTCCAGGGAAATCGTTGATACCAGTAGGCAACGACTTCATCGATCCGCAATCCGGTGGTTTTGAGACAGTCCTGCCTGGTGAGCTGGATATTGACCTCTGCAAAACTCTCGATCTCGGCCAGATGCCAGAGGGGTTCAGAGTCAATCAGCAGACCATCCATGTCAAAAATGACAGCCTTGATCATAAAGATTAAGAGTAGAACTTACCTCAAAGTCTGACTTCTACAACCTGATCCTGCAAGCCATCCGGTTCTGCAGTTCTGACCCAAATTAAGAACACGGAGATGAAGATCGCTGTCGGCTGGAGTGCCACCCGTAGAAGAGAAAGCTGCCCAAAGCCACCAGAGCCAGGATACCTGCATGATGAAGCAGGCTGGAAAGGGAAAGCACTCGACCCGCCCCGTAGGCCAGGGTTACCATCACTGTTGCCCAACTCACAGCACCCATAGCATTCAGGATCAGGAACCGGGGGTAAGGCATCCCAGCTACACCTGCTAGCGGACCTGCGAAGATGCGCAAAAACGTGAGGAAGCGACCAAAGAGCACCGCCTGATCGATATGAGTCTTCACTTCCGTGACTAAAGATTGCAAACGCTTTTCCGATTGACCGAGAGCCTTCCCGATCCGTACCAGCAAAGGCCAACCTCCCAGGCTTCCCAGCCAGTAACCCAGATTGTCTCCCAAGATTGCTCCTGTCACCGCTGCGCCCCAAACCCCCCAGTAGTGTAGCTGTTCATGTCCAGCCAGAAATCCGCCCGTGAGAGTGATCGTTTCTCCTGGAACCGGAATCCCTGTGTTTTCGATCAACACCCCCAGAAAAACGGCACCATAGCCAAATTGATGAATCACCTGGGTCCAGTGATCAGCTCCTTCTCCCCATAACCAGCTCAAGTCCGGTAACAGCTCATTCAATGCCATTGCTCCCTCACTCTTGGACTCGGCCCACTCCCTTAAACTTAGATGATCCATCCCAGAGCCCCCTAAGCTCACCCTAACAAAGACCTGAAGCTGATCTGAGAACCCTCTCAGGCAAGGTGTGCTGCTTAGATACTTCCCGCAGAAGCAGATTCCGGCCATGATGGTGCCACAATCCCTGCTCTCTACTATCTCTGCCTTATGGACTCGCTTTTAAGCTGGCTACCCACCAATAGTCCGATTGTGGAATTCACGATCCTACTGCTGGTGGCCCTGATCCTACCGCCCATTTTTGAACGTTTGCGATTGCCAGGGTTGGTGGGCTTGTTGGTGGCTGGTGTTTGTCTGGGTCCGGAGGGACTGAAGCTCCTGAGCTCAGAATCAGAAAATATGGAGTTACTCTCCGAGATCGGCAAGATCTATCTGATGTTTGTGGCCGGATTAGAAATTGATCTGGAAGACTTCCGCCGCAAAAAAGAAAGATCTTTGGGCTATGGGATGGCAACCTTTTTGATTCCCTTTCTGATGGGTATCGGTGTGGGTCAGGTCTTTGACATGGGCTGGAATACTTCAGTATTGATCGGCTCCCTGATGGCTTCTCATACGCTGCTGGGGTTTCCGATTGTCAATCGTTTGGGCGTGGTCAAGAGTGAAGCGGTGACTGTCACGATTGGAGCAACCATTTTTACAGATATTGCGGCCCTGCTGGTTCTTGCGATCTGTGTCTCGATTCATGCCGGAGAGTTTTCTCTGGCAACAGTTTTGCTACAACTGGGGGCCCTCGGGCTTTACAGTGTGATTGTTCTTTTTGGTTTTGACTGGGCTGGAAAAGAATTTTTTCGCCGCACCGGAGACGAAGAAGGAAATCAGTTTCTTTTTATTCTCTTGGCCGTCTTTTTAGCTTCATTAGGGGCACAACTGATCAATGTGGATCGGATTGTGGGGGCTTTTCTTGCAGGATTGGCTGTTAATGATGTTGTTGGACGGAGTCCTGTAGAAGACAAGGTCGTTTTTTTAGGCAGTACCCTTTTTATTCCTTTTTTCTTTGTGGATATGGGTCTGCTCCTGGATGTTTCTGGGTTCCTGTCCACGCTCGATTCTGAACTTTGGCTGACCCTGGCAATTGTGGGGGGGTTGATCAGCAGTAAGTTCCTGGCAGCCTTCATTGTCAAGATTCCCTATCGCTACAGCTGGGCAGAGACACTAACGATGTGGTCTCTCTCGCTACCGCAGGTGGCCGCAACCTTAGCAGCTGCCTTGGTGGGTCTTAATGTAGGTCTGTTACCCGAGTCAGTGTTTAATGCCGTGATCGTCCTGATGCTGGTGACTTCAATTATGGGTCCTGTGATCACGGATCAGTTTGCCCGCCGATTGCCACCCCCACTTTCTCCTGTAGGTTCTGATCAGGAGCTGAGTTGGGGTATTGGCAGCGGTCAGGAACCGATTTCTCCTATGGTGCAAGATGATTCCGCGTCTGGGGTATTTACCGTAGTGGTTCCCATCTATAACCCCTATACAGAGCGTTATTTGATCGAGGCGGGTGCCTTTGTTGCCCGGCATGAAGCGGGTCGTTTAATTCCTTTAACCATTGCCAAGGCGAATGTGCTGATGGATGAACCTGCCCTGGCTCTATCGCTCAAGCAAAGTCAACGTCTATTGGAAAAAGCTGTAGCCCTGAGTCAGGAATTTCAGGTGGAAGCCTTCCCAGTGATCCGAATCGACGACGATGTTGCCCGGGGAATCAGCCGTTCAGCTCGGGAACATAATGCCAATCTGATCATTTTGGGGTGGACTCCAACAACCGGATTGCGCGCCCGCCTGTTTGGCAATGTGATTGACAGTGTCTTCTGGTCCGCCCATTGTCCGGTGGCAGTGATGCGACTAATGGATGATCCCATCAATATTCATAAAATTCTCGTACCCGTAAAAGCCATCACTCCTCAAGCCCTCAGACCGGTACGATTTGCTCACCTATTTGCTGAAGCGAATCGGGCTCAGGTGACTGTGCTCCACGTGTGTAATCGGCTCACCTCTGGAGAAACCATCCTCAGTTTTGAGCAGGAACTAACTCAGACCACACTACAAATGGGGTTCCGGTCACAACCCAAGATTATGACACTGGCGGATGATGACGTTGCTCAGGCGATCTTAAAGGTGGCCACTTCCTATGACATGGTGGTGCTGCGCTCGATCCGAAGACGAACTGTGGCGGGCCTGGCAGTCAGCAACGTTACGACTCAGGTCTTAGCGCAATTGACAACTTCAATGGTCCTCTTTGGTGAGCCTCAAATGGAGCGGGTGAAATAACCTCAGGCATTGGACTTGAAATAGTCGGGATCGGCTCGGATCAGCTCATCTTTTCCCGCAGCTGCCAGAAGAGACTCAGGTGCTGGCTGTCCAGAAAACCCAGTTGCCAGAGGATCACTTCCAGAGGTCCTTGGCTTTGCTGTTGAATTTTCAGTGCCAGAGCCCACTGCTGAGGTTGCAATAACTGATACTGCTCTATGAACTGGTAGAGTTGACGGTTGGCTCGGGTAAGGGTGGGGAGGGAGGGGACTGGCATTGTCTTGACGATTTTGTCGATGTTATTAGAAATACAGCAATTCAAAAGATGGTGTAAACCGTCAAAGCGCTTAGGCAAGATCCGACAAATGCAGAGCCACTGCCTGGGCTAGGTGAGTTGCTGTAGAACTTAGTCTACAGAGGTGTTGATTGGAATCGAAGATAAGCAAAGGAAACCCCGACTGCGGTTTGAAACAGCCTTTTTTTTCCTTTCTCACCCGATACAAATCCCAGTAGGGTCAAACCAGCATACCCCAGGATTGATTAAATCAGCTGAGTTGCCTGCAGCATCTTTTCGTATTGCAATAATTCCAGTTTTCCGGACATGTCATTGATCACCACAGCTTTCTGCTGCTGCAATCGCTCCAGAATTGTGGTTGCTTCCTCTACCGTCACGCTAGCCAGATCAGCGAGATCACTGTGGGAGACATTAAAGATCTGTTTCCCTTTGGGTAAGGGTTCTCCATAGATCGAGGCCAGTTGGACGAGAACAAATAGAAGTCGAACAGCCGCAGATTGATGTCTGAGATAGAACAGTTGATTGGTTTGGCGGAGTCGCTGAGCTAGAGCTTGTGCCAGTCGAAAACTGAGGATCGGTTCCCGCATCAGGAGTTCTTTGAATTCAGGTGCCCGGATCGGGAGAACTTCGATGTCGGTGAGCGTAACCACATCACTGGATCGGGGAGACTGCTCCAGAACTGCCATTTCCCCAAACCAGCAGGGAGCTCCCAGGACTGCTAACGTAAGGGGAGCCGTGGGTGTAGAACGACGAATTTTAATCCAGCCCGACAAGAGGAGATAAACAACACTACCTCCGGCATCCTCTAGCAATAATGTTCGGCCAGTAGGATAGGTTTGAGGAGATGGGGCCTGTGCCACCAGCATCTGGAGCGAGTCTGGGGATACCCCTTTCAGGAAGGGAGATGTGGACAGGCGGGCTAACAGAGTGGCCTCAGTCATGTTCAAGAGCTCTCATACCCAATTAGTCTATCGAGTTTGCTGCCCATCTCATAGGGTTTTTCCTGATCCAGGATCCCCCTAAACTGAAAGGTGGTCCTGATTCCAGACAAAACATTGCCCACGTCTCCCTGGTTGATGCGCTGGTCATCGACAGTCCCTGTTGATTCGATCCGTCTCTTTTGTCTGCCCTTTGCTGGGGGAGGGGCCCTGGCCTACCGCAACTGGATACATGGTCTACCTGCAGGGGTTGATCTGTGGGCTGTGCAACCCCCTGGTCGTGCCAACCGTCTGAAGGAACCATGTTTAACTCGACTGACGGATCTGGTTTCAGCCCTGAGTTCGGAATTTGTTCCTGATCTGGATCGGCCCTTTGTTCTCTTCGGGCATAGTTTAGGGGCCCTGGCCAGTTTTGAACTGATTCGTGATCTGCGGCGACAGGGATTGCCGTTACCTCAGGTGCTGGTGGTATCCGGTCAGGGGGCTCCGCAGATGCCCAATCCCAATCCCCCTTTGCATCAGATGCCGGATCCAGAGCTGATTCAAATGTTGAGGCACTACGGGGGTACACCGGAGGCCGTGCTGCAGGATGCTGATTTACTGCAATTGCTCCTTCCTAGTTTGCGGGCAGACTTTGAAATGCTGGAAACCTATGAATACCTGCCGGAAGATCCGTTAACCTGTCCCATCATTGTGTTTGGGAGTCAATCTGATCCCCGAGTTCCGGTAGCGCATTTGCAGGCATGGCAGCAGCAAACCAGCGCCAGCTTTCATTCGCGTTTATTCCCTGGAGGGCATTTCTTTCTTCTGGATCAGCAACAGGAATTCCTGACTGCATTGAGTGAAGCCTTGCAGCCTTATCTTTAACCTGAGCCCCTGGACTTGACGGCGGGAGCGACTTCCTGCAAACTTTGGCTGGACATTCCTGAGGTTCGATTGTGAATGGTCAATCCTGGCTGGTGTGTGTGACCGTTGCTTTCACTGTGACGACTCTGGGTGCATGTGCCTCCTCAACCCCCAGCAGCGTGTCGGTGGGAAACAGCGAGCAACAGGCTGTACTTGCCCCAGAAGATAATGTCAGTCTGCTCAGTTCTACCCCTGATGCCCTTGTTGCCGTTGAAACAGCACCTGCAAACCAGCTGGATCAAGTGGAGATCAGTGGAGAAGTTGCAAGGCTACCCTTTAGCAGCCGCTTTGGTCGCTTCACCGGACTGTGGATCGTGGATGATACTCGGGTTTTCGTCCTCAACTCCACCGTACTCCCTTCAACCCCCATTGAGGTGGGAGATGTGGTTCAGGTTACAGGCCGTTCCTTTGGCTCATTAGTCATTGCTTCAGAGGTGAGTGCCGGGATCCAATTCACAACTTCGATTCCCCAGCAGTCTGCCTTTGGCTTACAAATCTCGGTGCAAATTCCCTTCCCCCAGCTGACCACTCCTGTGATCACGATTGACGGTGAAATCATTCCCCCAGATTCTGATCCCATTCCGGTCCCTGCTAATTTTCTGCGACTTCCCATCGAAATCTTCCCTGGATTTACAAGCTACAGCCCCGATCCCAACTCCACGATTGTCGAGGTGGGATTTGATCAATTAGTGATCCCCAATGTTCCTCTGGATACCTGTGTGATTGTCCATGAACCTGGTCTTGAGCCGTTAATTCCCGCCAATCAAATTGCAATTTCAGAAGGATGTCTTTAGGAAACTCTTCTTAAGGGAGGGATCAGGTTAAGAATTCCATTAGTGTTCCACATCACCTTTTTCTGATTTCTGCCACTATCTATGCGGTGAGGATGTAGGATTTGGGGTGAAATGGCACTGCATGGAGTTCCTCATGGTTGATTTGAATTACAAGAAAGGATGTTTCCTCAAGGCCAGCCTTGCCCTGGTAACCAGTTTGATCCTGGTGGCAGGTTGCAGTTCTGATGGTCCCACTTCCATTGCCAGTGATCCTCAGATTGCGCAGAGCCAGGAAGAAACCACTCTCCAGCTCACCCCCCGTCCTGTCGTCTTCCAGCCTCTTTTTGTCACTGGACAGGCTGGGGAAACTGTTGAATTCCGTGGATTTGGATTCTCGGGAGTTGATCAGGTTATTTTTCGGGATCGCACCAGCGGGGTTGAGGCAACGGCCCAATTCAACATCATCAGTAACACCGAATTGGAGGTGGTTATTCCCAATGGGGTGACCGTGGGTGTTGTCCTGATCAATTCAGGATCCCGTTCGGTAAGCCGCACATTCCGTGTTCAACCCGGACCTAGCCCATCCCCCTCACCATCGCCATCGCCATCGCCGTCTCCATCACCCTCACCATCACCCTCACCATCACCGTCCCCCTCACCCTCGCCATCGCCATCACCCACTGGATCTAGCATTCAGCTATCACCCGCTGTCAGTCAAACGGCTGCCGGACGGTTACAGATCTCGGTCCAAATTTCTCCCAGTCAACTGGCCACGACCAGCTTTACGATCCCTGGAGAAATTGTCTTGATCCCTGGCTCCGATCCCACCTTTGCCCTGGCCAGATTTGTGCGATCTTCGATTGAGTTTTTCCCAGGTTTCTCCACTTACTCTGCGGATGCTCTTTCAGGGACCGTACAGGTGGCATTCAATCAAGTTGAGATTGCAGGTGTCTCCCCCTCCTCCTGTGTGATCGTGCATGAACCTGCACTGGATCCTCTGGTTCCGGCGAATCAGATTGCTAAATCCAGCGCTTGCTCCTAACCAAACATTCTGGATCAGATCGTTAAGCCGGGACTTTAGCTTGCTGACGGTCTAGAACCCAGGCCACCATGGTGCGAACTGCAAACCCCGTACCGCCTTTGTTGGTGTAGCCGGAGTCCCGATCTGTCCAGACTGGTCCAGCAATATCCAGGTGCATCCAGGGGGTTTTCTCTACAAACTGCTTGAGGAAAAGGGCTGCGGTAATGGCACCCCCCGGACGTGGCCCCGTGTTTTTCATGTCGGCAACCACCGAACTCAGTCCCTCAAAATAGGACTCCTCCATTGGCATGCGCCAGAATTTTTCTCCGGTTTGGCTGGCTGCCTGCTGAAGTTGCGTTGCCAGATCTTCATCAGGGGTAAACAGACCGGCCATATCATCTCCCAGAGCCACAACACAAGCCCCCGTGAGGGTGGCCAGATCCACAATGGCATCCACCCCTAGTTTTTCCGCAAACACCAGGGCATCCGCCAGGGTTAAGCGACCTTCGGCGTCGGTGTTGTTGATCTCAATGGTTTTGCGGTTGGAAGCGGTGAGGATATCACCGGGGTGCAGGGCCCGACCACTGATCATGTTTTCAGTTGCAGCCACGATGAAGTGCAGCTCTACCTGGGGTTTCAGGGCGGCTAAAGCTCTTGCAGCTCCTAACACCGCAGCGGATCCGCCCATATCGGTTTTCATCATGGCAATACTGCGGGAATCAGTCTTGATATTCAGACCCCCAGAATCAAATGTCAGTCCCTTGCCCACCAATGCCAGTTTGGCCACGGCCTCTCCCTCGGGTTTGTAGGTGAGGTGGATAAATTGGGGGGGGAAATCTGAAGCTTGAGCCACACCCAGAAAAGCTCCCATTCCCAGGGCGGCACACTCTTCATAATCTAGGATCTCGGCAGCCAGACCAAAGTCCTCTGCCAGTTTTCGTGCTGATTCGGCCAAGGTGATTGGGGTAACAATATTGGCAGGGGCAGACACCAACTCCCGAGCCAGGATGGTTCCGGCGGCAATCTCCAGGGCCTGCTGAATCGCACGGGTATAGGCTGCATTCTCAGACGCTCCTTCAGGCAGGATCAGGGTTACGTCTTCCACTGAAAAGGTGCTGCTTTCGCCAGAGCCATTCTGGGACTTAAATCGGTTGTCTTGATGAGCCACCAAGAGGGCGCCCTCAACCGACGCCTGGATCATCGCTGCCAAATCCATGTCCATACCGGGGAGAAGTAACCCCACCTGTTTGCACTTGAGGGCATGGGCCTGACGCAGACCATTGGCGGTTGCACGGCGAATCGTATCGAGAGAAGCCTGTTGTGGAGATCCCATCCCCGTCAGCACCACTTTCCGAATGTCTGCCCCCAGACGGGTAGCGACTGTCATATTCAGCTTGGCTTGAAATTCCTGTTCCTGAATCAGCTCAGCTAAAGCGCCGCCCCAAAGATTTTGATCCACCTCCGCAATTTCTGCCGGAAGATTGTAGAGAGATTTGCCGTTTTTCATCTCCTCACGGGGAGCAAACTGGCAAAACAGGATCAGACAATCCCCGGTCCAGGAGGTGACAGGGGCGGAGGCGAGATGAAACTGCATAGGGGTAAGAGACAATGACAAGATGTTTAACTAACCTACTGCAGGGATGCCTCTTTTTTCCAGATAATGATGCGGGTTTGCCTAGAGGCATAGGTAGGTGCTTTGCCAGAAATCTCCTCAGGTCTCTGAAGATGGCTTCTGGCGACCCAGTGTTTGCAGGGAACAGGAGAGTTGATTGGCTGCCCGTGCAGTTACCAATCCAGAGATGGTGGCGACGACCACTGTGGCAAGACAGGTTAGCTGGGCTTCTTCTGGACCCCCCACCCCCAGCACCATTGCCACGGCGGTCAGGGGTAGCCGATAACCGCCAGCTATACTGGCTGCTGCACCCGCTGCACCCGCTAGATCAGCCGGGATCCCAAATGCTGTCGCAAACACCCGGCCACTCAGGTCGCCGATCGCCAGAAAAGGGACAAACACGCCTCCACAGCCCCCGGCTATAACAGCAGCAGTGGTAGAGGCTGCCCGGAGCAGAGCCACTGCCAACAGGTGGTAGGGGGTTGTTTCAACAGTTTCGGACCAGATAATGGCGGTTCCCCCAGGACCAAAAGCCGCTGTTGGAGTGGCAATCAGTCCTATGACCATTGCCAGAAATAGCATGAGGATGCCTCCGCTCAGGAGCCGAATCACTGGCCTGATCCGCAACCCTCGAGCCCAGTAGATTGCCTCACCAGTGAGCGCTGTAATCGTGCCCGCAATCCCTCCGATCAACAAAGTGGCACCCACCGTATCCCAGAGGTCAGCTGTGGGAACCTTCGGTACGACCAGTCGGATCAAAGAGAGATTGAAGACAGTGTTGATCCCCCATCCGACCACCCCCCCGGCTAACATCGCGGCCATGCGCTCTGGGGTGATTGGAACCTGGCGTCGCTGACTGAGCTCAAACATAAAGAAACTCCCCACCAGTGGGATCCCCATCAAGGCAGACACCCCTGCCGCACCGCCTCCGATTGCCATAGGCCGCACCAGTTGGCGCAGAGATGGACTTGTGCTAGCCAACCATGTCCCTGTTGCAACACCGATATGGGCCGCTGGCGATTCAGTGCCCATCGGGGCACCCAGCCCAACAGTGGAGAGGATGGCAAGGGCACGCAACGGTGCCAATTTCCAGGGGAATCCTTCTTCTGATCCAGATGAGTTCACGACGTCACCAGTCAGATCCGCTCGGGCAATGTCGTGGGGAAAGGAGTACCAGGAAAAGAGAGAACCCCAGCGACCCGAGGGGGTAAAGTCGCGGGGAACGAGTATCTGCACAGGTTGGCCCTTACCCAGCCCAAACAGGACTAGCACCGCCAAGGTTATGCCGACCAGTGGCAGCAGCAATAGCCAGACGGTACCCAACCCAAAGGCAACATCGAGGATTTGCTTGATTAACTGGGTCAGCAACACTGCACTTACGGAACCACCCAAACCTCCGAGTAGCCCTCCAACAGTCCACAGACTCACTTTGTTAAACAGAGATTGTTCTTTGTCATTTAGCATGGAGTTGACTTGCCTTTATGGATTGCGCCAACTCAAAAATGAAGTGCATCACCCAAGAGGGCCTTCCATAAAAAAACATTGAATGTGTTTTCATTGTGAGCCTTAAGACTCAGGATTAATTTTACTTCTGAACCCAAGTCTTCTCTGCTCTACGCTATGCGGATGTAATGGGTCGGCCCCACTTTTTCAAGTCTAGAGCATAACCCGCCACCACCAGGAATACTTGATCCGCCTGCTGCGCCACCTGCTGGACCAATTCCCCCAACCGATCTCGAAATAAACGTCCAGAGGCATAGGCTGGAATCACACCCCACCCCACCTCCTCTGCCACCAACAGCAGCAATCGATCAGGAACGAACAGAGATCCCTGCAACTCTTCCATCCGATTCTGCCAGGTGGCTGCAGAGCAGTCCAGGTGATTGGCCACCCAGGATCCGAGGGAATCCACCAGAATACAGGCTGGAGAAGGACAACGCAGAAGGGTTGCTGCCAGCTGATCCGGCTCTTCCCAGGTGATCCACTCCGCGGGACGGCGCTGACGGTGTTGGTGAATGCGGGTTGCCCACTCTGGATCTTCACGATCGTCGGGGGGGGGAGAGGTGGCAATGTAGATGACGGGACGCTGTGACTGGTGGGCCAGCTGTTCTGCAAACTGACTTTTTCCTGAGCGCGTCGGTCCGGTGATCAAAATGGTGGTCATGAGGGCAGGGGAATCAAAGATGGATTATCAAACCAGCTAAAAAACTGATCCACATAGGTGAGAAGCTCAGGCTCCACAAAATAAAAATTCTCCCCCCGGTCTGTAAACTCCCAGAAATCTTCGCGGGTGGTGCGCAGTTCTTCGTGGATCATGTGGAGTCGAGAAAGGGGTTCTTCCTTCATGTCTTCATAGATTAAGTGGGCAGAATTGTAGTTCTCAACTTTCAGATAATAGGCTGCTAACTTTGCCTGTGATTTTCTTATGCCGCGTAATGTATATTCCTGTTGTTCACTCTCAGGATCTTGATCAATCTTTAAAAACACTGAGAGGATTTCCAGGCTTACGGATGAACAATTTTGGCAACAGATCTGGGCCAGCAAACCTAGATCAAAGGCAAAGGTCTCTGAGAGAAAAAATAAATTGGCTTTATAAGCTAGAAGGCTATAGTAGCGAAAATAGTTCGCAATTTCCAGGGCAATTGAATCATGATGGGTAATCACTGCTGCTTCAGCCATCGAGCGGTATTGCTTTAAAATATTGTATCCAGTACGAATATCATGGGTATTGATCACGGCTCGGAGATAGGTGTTAAAAAACTTGATCGCTAGCTGAGCAACTTCCAGCTTATTGGCATACAGGGCCTTTTCGCCAATTTCTCGGGTGTTAATACCAATGATGTAGCAGGCTTCACGCAACTGGTTCAGAGAATCCGTAAAAATGGACTGATACTGACGCAGGATCTTTAACTCTAGCCAGATTTGGGCCGCCTCAATTTCTTGCAGCTTTTGAATATCTACAGAGGCAAAATCAGGATCAGAGGCAATGGGCTTAGTGAGTAAAAACCAGAGAGGGGGCAGTTTAGACTTGCATGTACTGTAGAAAAGAGCAAACCCTTTGAGGCTATCCAGGGCATTTAACATGATCAGGCTTTCCCGTTGACGGATGGCACTGATGGCAATACCACGGATCTCATCCAGAGCTGATAAACATTGTTCATGGGCAGGAATGATCTCCGTATCTACCACCGTGCTGGAGAACGAAGAGATCACTGCCTGACGGATCTGCTGCTCAATTTTGCGAATGATGGAAGCGGGCTGCAGGAAGTTGAAAACAAAATTGAAATAGGGGATGAGGATCACAAATGCTAGCGTCCCCAGGGTGAGGTTGAGGATCACCAGCAGTAAAGGTTCACTCACAATGCTGAAGGCAAGCGTGGTCCAAACTGCTACCAGCGTGGTGATAATCAGAAAAAAGATCACCAGAAAATTGGTTCTCTCCCGCAAAAACAGTTCAGTGACTTTGGGGGTAAACCGATCGGCACTCAGCTGCACCACAATGGCCACGACTGAAATGGTAAAGCCCAGCACCCCCGAGAGAACCTCCGCCAGTGTGCCGATAAACCCCTGCATGGCATCAGCATTATGAATGTCGGAACGGTCAGAAAACCACATCCTCCCTGAACCCAACACCAGCGTCAGGAGAATGGCCAGCAAGCCCAGCGCCAGGATCCAGCCATTGACCGGGATCACTCCCAACCAGCTACGCAGAGTTCGAAATTGAGCCTTCATGGGAGATTGCAAGCGAGTGCTAGGGTCAGCATACCCTGGACTCTACTGGTGATTCTTCCCTGCTCTCGCTGAGAAATACAAAGAACAGATAGGATTGCACTAACTGCCCATTGTTTGCTGACATTTTTTGCCTGCCAGGGATCATTATGAAAGGACGTGCCTCTGAACCGGAAAAAGCTGGATCCAAGGTTTATCGAGTCGTGTATTCCGAGTGGGGATCTCCCCTGGATCCGGAAACTGATGAACCGCTCCAGGATCGCCCTCCCCAGGAGCATCAACTCAAGGTTCGGCGCGAACGCGGTGGTCGCAAGGGCAAGACAGTGACTGTGATCACAGGATTTCAGGTTACGCCCGCTACCCTGTCCGCCCTGGCTAAGCAGTTGAAGGCTCAATGCGGCTCCGGGGGAACGGCGAAGGAGAACACGATTGAGATCCAGGGGGATCACCGCGATCAGGTGGTAACACTACTCCAGCAAATGGGATACCCCACGAAGGCCGCTGGAGGCTAACGCTGACAGACCTGGCAGTCTTCCGGAAAGAAAGGGTAATTGGACTGGTAAATGTCTTGCCGCTTTCCAAACCAGTCATAGCGGTGATCCCGCACCTGTTCGTAGCCTTTATCTCCTGCCCACTTTAACCCAGGGATTGCCCGATAGGCAGCGATCACAGCTGCACCTGCCGGAAGGATTCTTGCCACTTCTTCCACGGCGGCACTCCCCTGCCAGCGCTGCTCTGGATGGTTGTCCTCCAGAAGGATCATGCCCCGATCACAGTCTTCGGTCGTGATGTTCCAGGTGGCTAAAGCCTGGCTATCCTGCATGGGCACATAGCGAAAAGTGTTGCCATGATCCAGCTTCTCCAGCCACTGCACCAGTGTGGAACAGAGATTGCAGAGGCCGTCGTAAATCAGCACATAACTCATGAGTGGATTCCCCGTTGCATTCGATACTCAGCTTCACTCTTCGTCCAGGGATCCTCAAACACTCAACCCAGAACTTGCTTCCATCTTAAATGGCAGCAGAAGCGCTCACCCAAAGCAGGGGCAGCAGAGCAATCCCCAGAACGCCCATCGTGCAGAGACTGCTCATGCCAAAGGCGAAGGACCGCAGCAGGGGTTGATCATTGATGTAGGCCAGGGTGTAGACAATCCGAAAAAGCAAAAACAGGGTGCAGAGTAACGCAATCAACAGATCCCCACTCAGACTCAACCCTACCAGCGAATCATGAGGGCCAGTGAGATAGGCAATCAGGGACGTAGCCGCAAAGGGAGTCAGGGTTTCAAACCCATTTTGGTGAGCCCAGGTGGCACGCTTGGCTCGATCCGAAAGCTGATCAAACATGGCACGGGGAGCACTGCTGTTGTACCCCAACTTCTGCCTCTCCTGCACCACCAGCCCCATGGGCAGATAAACCAGCAAAATTGCCGCAGCAATACTGAGTAGAGGGACTGCTGTCAACGGAATCGCGATCATGAGTTGGCCTGTCTCCACCGCTCCCTATCTTACCCACTCCATCCCAGATCTGGAGGATGTCTATACCTACAATTTGCAGGAAGTATGAACCCGTCGACGGTCGATCAGGTAGGAAAGGATTCTATACTGTAACTGTATCTAAATGTTGAGCAGCCCTTGTGTTTCTTCTGACTGGTTACGACAGCTTCCTGGCTTTTTTGCTCATCTGTGGCCTGATCCCCGTTCTGGCTCTGACGGCATCTCAAGTGTTGAGTCCCAGCCGTCGTCAGGTTCTACGCACCACTACCTATGAGTCAGGCATTGATCCACTGGGCCAAGCCTGGATTCAGTTCAATATCCGCTACTACATGTTCGCCCTGATCTTTGTCATTTTTGATGTGGAAACCGTCTTTCTCTATCCCTGGGCGGTTGCCTTTCATCGGTTAGGGCTATTGGCCTTTGTGGAGGCCCTGATCTTTATTGCCATCCTTGTGATTGGTCTTGTCTACGCCTGGAGAAAAGGAGCTCTGGAATGGTCATGAGCACCGATCAAATAACCCAACCCCATGATCCCAACGGCATGATGTTTCCCGTTGGTGATCCTACCGTCACCACTGAACTTTCTAATAATGTGGTCCTGACGAGCGTCAACGATCTGTACAGCTGGGCCAAGATGTCGAGTCTCTGGCCACTCATGTATGGCACTGCCTGCTGCTTCATTGAATTTGCCGCTATGATCGGCTCCCGATTTGACTTTGATCGCTTTGGGTTATTGCCACGCATGTCTCCCCGCCAGGCTGACCTGATTATTACGGCGGGTACAGTGACCATGAAGATGGCGCCTGCACTGGTCAAGCTCTATCAGCAGATGCCTGAGCCCAAATATGTGGTCGCCATGGGGGCCTGCACGATCACGGGTGGCATGTTCAGCAGTGATTCTTACACGGCTCTCCGTGGGGTAGACAAAGTCATTCCTGTGGATGTGTATATTCCAGGTTGCCCTCCACGTCCGGAAGCGATCATGGATGCGATTGTGAAACTGCGCAAGAAAATTGCAGCAGAAGACATGCGAGAACGTGGCCAGCTCCAGCCCACCCACCGCTTCCACACGGTCAAGCACAATCTCAGGGGGGTCGAACCGATCCTGACAGGAAAATACCTGGAGAGTGAAACTCGTGTGGCGCCACCTGCAGCTCTGGCAGAAGCGATGGGACTACCGGTACCCCCTGCCCTGCAAACTGCTGATCTGAAGCTGGCAGAAGATGAAATCAAAGCCCTGCAGGGAGGTAAGTAGAGTGGCAGAGGAAAACGGTAAAAACCAGGATGCGGTTGAAGTTGCTGAGCGAGGGCCTGTTTCTACCTTCCTGAAGGAGAATGGCTTCGACCATCAGGCTCTCGGACGTGATGTCATGGGGGTGGAACTGATCCAGGTATCCAAGGATTTTCTGCTCCCTACCGCTACGGCCCTCTATGCTTATGGGTTCAACTACCTGCAATGTCAGAGTGGATATGACCTGGGGGCGGGTCAACCGCTGATGAGTGTCTACCATCTGATTAAGGTTTCGGACAGAGCGGATCGGCCTCAGGAGGTGCGCCTTAAGGTGGAGCTGCCCCGTCAGGATCCCCGTCTTCCCTCCGTATACTGGATCTGGAAAACCGCCGACTGGCAGGAACGGGAAACCTACGACATGTTTGGCATTGTCTTTGAAGGTCACCCTAACCTGAAGCGGATCTTGATGCCCGAAGACTGGATCGGGTGGCCCATGCGCAAGGATTACATCACCCCTGATTTCTACGAGATCCAGGATGCCTATTGAGGCACCAGCCCCTTTTTCTCAGCGCTTAGCCCAAAAAATTGCGGCCCGGATTGCAGCCCAACCGAATCAGAGGGTAACCTTTGCCGATTTCATGGACTGGGTCCTTTACGAACCGGAACTGGGGTATTACAGCCGGGCCGATCGCTATGCTTTGCCCGCAGATTTCGTAACTTCACCCCATGTCAGCCAGGATTTTGCCACTCTGCTCGCCAATCAGTTTGTGCAAATGTGGCACTTACTCGACTCTCCTGCTAATTTCACCTTGCTAGAGGTGGGGGCAGGGTCGGGGGTGCTGGCTCGGGACCTCTTGATGGCGATCCAGAAACACTATCCTGAATTTGCCGGGGTGTTGACCTACAAAATCGCAGAACGATCTGCAGGACTTCAGACTTCCCAACAGCAGCAACTGCAGTCTCAGGGGGTCATCTGGGTGGATCTCAATGATCTGCCTGCAAACGCTTTGACGGGTTGCATTTTCTCCAATGAGCTGGTGGATGCCCTACCTGTGCATCGGGTAACTCTCCATCAGGGACAGCTCCAGGAAATCTATGTCACGATCCAGGAGGAGGGAGACGGCATTCGTTTTCGGGAGGAAATTGGGGATTTGTCTACTCCCCGTCTGCGGCAATACTTTGAGGATCTGGGCATTGATTTTCTCTCCCCGGCTTATCCTGAGGGATACCAGACTGAGGTAGGGTTGGCAGCCCTGGACTGGCTCCATTCCGTAGGAACCGTTTTGCAGAAGGGGTACCTGCTCACCATCGATTATGGCCACACCGCCAGCCGCTACTATCATCCCACCCGCTCCCAGGGCACCCTGATGGCCTACCGTCGTCATCAAATGCAGGCGGATCTGTACGCCCAGATTGGGCAGCAGGACTTAACCGCGCATGTCAACTTTTCAGCGTTAGAGGAGCAGGGCAAGTCGCTGGAACTGCAACCCTTGGGCCTGGTTACTCAAGAACAGTTTCTCTCCGCCCTGGGGATCCTTGATCGCCTTGCTAACCTGGCTTTAATTTCGGACGACGATCCACGCCAGATCATGACTCAACGACAGGCTCTGCATCTGCTCATGGATCCCCTGGGATTGGGGGGATTTTACGTGATGATCCAGGGAAAAGGGCTGAATTCTCTTCCCCAGACACAATTGCGGGGACTGAGGTGCCTTCTCAATTGATCCGCACTATCGACTGAACCGACCTTTGTGGGGCCTATTCCCTAGCGAAAGGCAAAGATCGTTAGGGTGGCAGGAACCGAAGTTTGATTGGTAGTATCAACGGCAACGAACGTAAGTTGATAGTTCCCGGCATCCGCATTAGCCCCGACGCGAAAGACAAAGTCTTCTGACCTGCAAAAGGTGTCACCGGTAACACAACCAAAGTCAGCAGGATTAAAGATTGAATCAGAGGTGCTCCCGTTGGGTTGTCTCTGGGTCACGATCAGGAAGCCACTGTTGCGGATCCCTCTGGGCGCTCTCACCTCCACAGGAAAGGTGACGGTCTCTCCGACCCGTAGGGACGGACCTGTCGCTGGTAAAAGCACGGACGGAGCGCTAGGTGGAACAATGCCAACCTGTGAATCTGAGTCATCGTCTCCACAACCCGAAAGCAACCCCAGAGCGATGACGCTGGAAAGAACGGCTGACGCTAGCTTGTTCACAACACCCCTCCACACTTTGCTGATGGCACAGATATATTGTAGCGATAACGGCTTCTAGGGAGGATCGACCGTCGCTTGACTGGTATGGGCTGGAAGATGGGATTTATAGAACACTGGAGCTGGATGTTCCTGGGATCCTCAGATCCTGAGTACACCTAAACTTCTCAGGGCAACACCGTTTCTCCCATTAGATACCGATCACATTCCCTTGCCACTCCCCTGCCTTCATTGATGGCCCAGACCACCAAACTTTGCCCACGACGGCAATCCCCAGCGGCAAAGACCCCAGGGATATTCGTGTGAAAGGATCCATGTTCCGCTTTAATCGCACTGCGGGGATCTTTTTCCAGCCCCAGTGCTTCGAGTAAGGGCTGTTCTGGCCCCAGGAAACCCATCGCCAGAAGGACCAGTTGAGCTGGGATCACCGCCTCTGTGCCTGGGATGTGTTGGGGAATAAAGCGACCCTTGTCATCCCGGCTCCATTGCACTTCGACTGTGTGGACAGCTTTGACCTGACCGTTGTCATCCCCTTCAAAGTGGGTAGCAGTCCGCAGATAGGCACGGGGATCAGCTCCGAAGCGAGCCTCAGCTTCTTCCTGCCCATAATCCAAGCGATAGATCTTGGGCCATTCGGGCCAGGGATTGTTGAGGGCACGAGCTTCCGAGGGTCGGGGCATAATTTCTAGCTGGGTTACACTCCTGCAGCCATGACGGAGTGAAGTTCCCACACAGTCGGTGCCCGTATCCCCTCCGCCAATGATCACCACATCCTGGTCTGCAGCAGAAATATACCCCTGAGAGGGCGAACCATCCAGCAGGGTTTGGGTATTGGCGGTGAGGAACTCCATGGCAAAATGAATGCCCTTGAGTTCACGACCTGGAATCGACAGATCCCGAGGCTGGGTAGCTCCGGTGCAGAGAACCACCGCATCATAGTCCCGGATCAGCTGCTCGGCGGGCAGATCCTTGCCAATCTCAGTGTTGCAAAAAAAGGTCACTCCCTCGGCCTCCAGGACCTGCAGGCGGCGCAACACCACTGCTTGCTTATCCAACTTCATATTGGGGATCCCGTACATAAGCAATCCGCCTGGACGATCCGCCCGTTCAAAGACGGTAACCCAGTGTCCGGCGGAATTCAGTTGGGCTGCTGCTGCCAAACCTGCCGGACCGGATCCGACAATCGCCACTTTTTTACCAGTTCGACTCTCCGGAGGATGGGGAGTAATCCAACCGGATTCCCAGCCTTTTTCAGCAATGGAATACTCAATATTTTTAATCGTGACCGGGGGGTTCACAATCCCCAGCACACAGGCCCCTTCGCAGGGCGCGGGACAAACCCGTCCGGTGAACTCAGGAAAGTTGTTGGTTTTATGCAGGCGATCCAGAGCTTCCTGCCACAAGCCTCGATAGACCAGATCATTCCATTCAGGGATCAGGTTATTGATCGGGCAGCCGCTGGCCATGCGGTTAATTTCTAGGCCGGTATGGCAAAAAGGGGTGCCACAGTCCATGCAGCGTGCCCCCTGGAGCTGGAGTTTTTCCTCCGGCATCGGGAGATGAAACTCATCCCAGTTGTCGATCCGATTCAGAGGGGAAACCTCAGCGGCAACTTCCCGCAGATACTCCATGAATCCTGTTGCTTTTCCCATGATCGCTTCTCAATTCGCTGAATGTGTATAGGGTGAGATCTGATCTACTTGGTTTAGCTGCCACCGATACGGGCCACATCTCGGGCATTGGCTTCAAAGGCTGCGGACAGGGCATTATCACCACTGAGCCCAGCCTCCAGAGCCTCCTGAATATGTTGAAGCACCCGTTTGTAATCGCGGGGCATGACCTTGACAAAAAGAGGAATGGATCGGTCCCAATGCTCCAGCAGCTGACTGGCTCTCTGGCTACCCGTGTAATCGAGATGCTTCTGGATCATGTCGTGGATTTCCCGGATCTCTTCTGGATTCTCTAACGTTTCCAGGTCCACCATTTCGCGATTGCAATGGGACGCAAAAGTCCGAGACTGATCGAGAATATAGGCGATCCCCCCACTCATGCCTGCGGCAAAATTGCGTCCGGTGGGTCCAAGAATTACCACCTTGCCTCCCGTCATGTACTCGCAGCCGTGATCACCAACCGCTTCCACCACCGCCTGCACACCGGAGTTGCGGACACAGAATCGCTCCCCCGCCACGCCACGGATGTAGGCTTCCCCACTGGTGGCCCCATAAAAGGCGACATTGCCCACAATGATGTTTTCTTCAGCCACAAACTGGCTGCCTTTAGGAGGATAAAGGATCAGCTTGCCACCACTCAGACCTTTGCCAAAGTAATCGTTGGCATCCCCCTCTAATTCCAGCGTCACTCCCCGGGGAACAAAGGCACCAAAACTCTGACCAGCCGTTCCCTGGAAGTGAAGATGGATCGTGTCCTCCGCTAACCCTTCCCAGTGGTGTTTGGTGATCTCATTGCCCAGGATCGTGCCCACCACCCGATGGGTATTGCGGATCGGAAGGGTAGCCTGCACCTTTTCTCCCCGTTGAATGGCGGGTTGGCACAGATCCAGCAACACCTGCAGATCTAGGGAGTGCTGTAGCCCGTGATCCTGAGGCATCTGGCAGTAGCGTCCCACTTCGGGGCCCACGGGAGGTTGGTAGAGAATGGGGGAGAGATCGATCCCTCTGGCTTTCCAGTGATCCACAGCCGCTTTGGGCTCCAGCACCTCGGTGCGCCCGATCATTTCATCCACCGAACGGAACCCCAGCTCTGCCATGATCTCCCGCATTTCCTGGGCCAGGAAGGTGAAAAAGTTAACGGTGTGCTGGGGATCGCCAGCAAAGTTTTTGCGCAATTCTGGATCCTGAGTGGCCACCCCCACCGGACAGGTATTTTTGTGGCAGACCCGCATCATGATGCAGCCCAAACTCACCAGGGGCGCGGTGGAAAAGCCGTATTCTTCTGCCCCCAACAGGGCGGCGATCACCACATCCCTACCCGTCTTCATCTGACCATCGGTTTCCACCACAATGCGGCTGCGCAGATTATTAAGCACCAGGGTTTGATGGGTTTCCGCCAAACCCAGCTCCCAGGGGAGTCCCGCATGCTTGATCGAGGTTTGGGGAGAGGCACCCGTTCCCCCATCATGGCCAGAGATCAGAACCACATCGGCATGAGCCTTGGCTACTCCCGCTGCGATTGTTCCCACTCCCACTTCCGAGACCAGCTTCACATTAATGCGAGCATCCCGGTTGGCATTCTTGAGGTCGTGGATCAGTTCCGCCAGATCCTCAATTGAGTAGATGTCATGGTGAGGTGGAGGCGAGATCAGGCCCACCCCGGGAGTGGAGTGACGCACTTTGGCGATCCAGGGATAAACCTTCAGCCCAGGCAGTTGCCCCCCTTCCCCTGGCTTAGCCCCCTGGGCCATCTTGATCTGGATCTCTTTGGCCTGGGAGAGGTAAAGGCTGGTCACCCCAAAGCGACCGGAAGCCACCTGCTTAATGGCACTGTTTTTGGAGTCCCCCTGTGCATTGGTCCAGGTGTAGCGCTCCGGATCTTCTCCGCCTTCACCCGTGTTGGACTTGCCCCCCAGACGGTTCATGGCAATGGCCAGGGCCTCATGCGTTTCTTTGGAGATGGATCCATAACTCATGGCCCCTGTCTTAAAGCGGCGGGTGATCGCTGACACGGGTTCCACTTCCTCCAGGGGAATTGGGGTGCGGGACTTGAAACTCAGCAGATCGCGGAGTCGAAAGAATTGCTTGCCCTGTTGATTCACCTGAGCTGCGTACTCTTTGTAGAGGTCGTAATCCCCTTCCCGAACTGCCCGTTGCAAGAGATGAATGGTTTCGGGAGCAAACAGATGCGCTTCCCCTTCTTTTCGCCACTGATACTCACCGCCTACTTCTAGAGGGGAGATCTGACCTGCACGGGGGGGGAACCCGCTGGCATGTCGCTGCCCTGCCTCGCGCGCGATCACCTCCAGATCAATGCCCTGCAGTCTGGATGCAGTCCAGGTGAAATACTTGTCCACAACGGAGGAATGCAGTCCAATCGCTTCGAAGATCTGAGCTCCCCGATAGCTCTGAATCGTGGAAATACCAATCTTGGAGGCAATCTTGATCACCCCCTTGGTCACCGCCTTGATGTAGTTCTTACAAGCCTGCTGGTGATCCACATCTGTCAGGAGTTTCTGGGCAATCATGGCGTCCAGGGTTTCAAAGGCCAGGTAAGGATTAATGGCCCCACAGCCATAGCCGATCAGGAGAGCAAAATGATGCACTTCCCGCGGTTCTCCGGACTCCAGGATCAGACCGACACGAGTGCGAGTGCCCTGACGAATCAGATGGTGATGCAATCCTGAAACCGCTAGCAAGGCAGGGATCGCCGCCTTCTCCGCATCCAGATCCCGATCACTGAGGATGATCAGGTTGGCCCCTACCGCAATGGCCGCATCAGCACGAATGCATAGATCTTCTAGAGCCGCTTCCAGGCCTGCTGCCCCCTCCTGAGGATGAAAAAGAATGGGGAGCGTGACACAACGAAATCCATGATCTCCGTCCAGATGCTTGAGCCGTGCCAGTTCAGCATTGGAGAGGATCGGGGTTTGCAATTGGATCAGGTGGCAACTTTCGGGCTCAGGTTGCAATAGGTTCCCTTCAGCACCAATGGTAGTAACCGCCGAGGTGATGATCGCTTCCCGAATCGAGTCAATCGGGGGGTTGGTGACCTGGGCAAAGAGCTGCTGAAAGTAGTCGTACAGGAGTTTGGGACGATTGGAAAGAACCGCGAGAGGGGCATCGTTACCCATCGCTCCCACCGCTTCCACCCCATTGGCAGCCATGGGGGTCAGGAGTAACCGCAGTTCTTCGAAGGTGTATCCAAAAGCTTTCTGACGCTGAAGCAGGGGAATCGTTTCGGGCTCAGCTTCCCTGGGCGTATCCACCTGCAGATCCGCCAGATCCACGCGGTGCTCCTCCAGCCACTCCCGATAAGGCTGTTGGGTTGCAATGGCGTGTTTCAACTCCTCATCGGCAATGATCCGACCCTCCGCCATATTGACCAGAAACATTCGGCCTGGCTCTAACCGCCCCTTTTGAACCACGTCCTCGGGAGCAACAGGCAACACTCCAGCTTCGGAGGCCATGATCACCCGATCATCACGGGTGACATAGTAACGGGAAGGACGCAGACCATTGCGATCCAGCACTGCCCCGATCACGGTTCCATCGGTAAAGGCAATGGAGGCGGGACCATCCCAGGGCTCCATCAGACAGGCGTGGTACTCGTAAAAAGCCTTCTGTTCCTCACTCATGGACTCATGCGAACTCCAGGGTTCTGGAATCATCATCATCACCGCATGGGGAAGGGAGCGTCCCGCCAGTGTCAGCAGCTCCAGGGTGTTGTCGAAAATGGCGGAGTCACTGCCCTCAGTGTTGATGATCGGTTGAATGTTCTGCAGATCCTCACCGAACAGATCGGACTTAAAGAGGGCCTGGCGAGCATGCATCCAGTTAATGTTGCCCCGCAGGGTGTTGATCTCTCCGTTGTGGGCCACATAGCGGTAGGGGTGAGAGCGTTCCCAGCTGGGAAATGTATTCGTACTGAAGCGGGAGTGGGCCAGACCCAGAGCACTTTCCAGATCCGGATCCTTTAACTCAGGAAAATAAGAGGCTACCTGAGCAGGCATCAACATGCCCTTATAGACAATCGTGCGACAGGAAATGCTGGTGGGATACCAGTAGGGATCGAGATCTGGTTCTCGAATCGCACGGTGAGCCCGTTTACGAATGACATAAAGCTTGCGCTCAAAAGCCAGATCATCCGTGAGATCAGGATGGCGCTGAATGAAGACTTGCTGGACAAAGGGTTCACTGGCCCGGGCGGTTTCCCCCAGATCTGAGTTGTCGGTGAGGACATCACGCCACCCCATGACGGTTTGACCTTCCTCGGCGACCAGGGCCTCAAAGATGCTACGCCCCTGGGCTCGCACCTCAGGATCCGGTGAAGCAAAGATCATGCCCACACCGTATTGCCCTGGTTCGGGGAGTTGGATTCCCTCTGCTGTCGCGACCTTTTGCAGAAACCGATGAGGGAGTTGCAGCAGGATCCCCGCTCCATCTCCGGTATTGGGCTCAGCTCCCACCGCCCCGCGATGCTCCAAATTCAGCAGGATGGTCAGGGCCTGCTCCACAATCTCGTGGGACTGCTGTCCTTTCATATGAACCACGAAGCCAACACCACAGGCATCATGCTCAAATTGAGGATCATAGAGTCCCTGCTTGGCAGGTCGGGTAGGCCGGTTGTGATAATTCATAGATCGGGGGTCTGAAGGGAGCGATGCGTTAAGATTTCAGCATGCCCTGGTTAGGAAGCAGACAAGCTGACAACTTTGACTGTTCTGGATTGTCTACCCCAATACACTCAACTGTTCCGAGTCTTAAGAAAAATCTTAGATAGTGGTCGCCAAGTTCGAATTATTTCTTAGCAATTGCAACATTTGTATCCTAATGATCAATTCTGTCTAGCCTCTGGCATTAGTTTTTTAGATAATATTAACTCTTTTGCAGGAAGTTGCTGACCTCAATGATGAGCAACGAACACAGATGTTTTCAGGTCAAGACTGCCTCTTGACATCCCCTCCCTACGAGACGATTCGATTTCATTAAGTCGCATGAAGAGATATCAAGTCTTTCACATTTCTGTGGTGATTGATCTCAAGACTGAATGACTCAGCAGCCAGAGAACGCCATAATTCGGATAATAATAAACAAATCCCAGTGGTATGGCTGGTGTTCTACCCCAAATAGCACCTACCATCAAGTCATTACATAGGAGTGATGCCGATGCTATCCCCTAAAGAGGTTTACGAACATCTTCAGCACATCGAAGAAGTTGATGCAGTTAGCGGTGCGGTTTATCGCCAGGAAGCCATTGAAGCCATCACCGATCCCACTGTGAGTCAAAACTGGCAGGAGCGGATCTGTGATCGCCTGAATGAGGCCAACCGGGACATGACCCTCCTCTCAGCCGGACCTGAAGACAGTTATTGACCCTTGATCTTGGGATCTTATGGAATCTTAATAGCAACGGCTCAAGATACCCAGATCTGGACAGCTGCAGGAGGATACCAGAAACATCTGGACTGAAAGGACCTTAATATGAACCAATTTTAAGATTTGAGGGTGAATTTTGTCTCCTCTCTTTGCTCATGTCTTTGTTTTCCCGAGAGCCGGTCATCCGATTTAAGCAGTATGCTCTGGATCTCCAGGATCTTTGTGGCTTACTCCAAAACAACTGCGATTGGATCAGATTCAGCTCTGGTCCGGAATGCGCCTTGGTGATCTGCTACCAATTTTCTGAGCCAGATTCTCCTTTGAAGGGACCCACGATATTCGATGTGATCCAGCCGCCGTAGTACTCACCCGGTTGAGGACGGACTCGCTCTCCATTCACGAAACAAGCCTCAACCCGAGAGGCATTAAAGGCAAAGTAGTTCTTAATGTGTTCATACCCTTCCCAGGGATCGGGATAACTCCAGGCTGCATCTGGACTGAAATCGTCATTGATACGAATAGACCAGGAGTGGCTGATCCCTTTCCACTCACACAGACAACGGGTAGAACTGGGAAGCAAATATTCCTGATGAATGGCCTCGGGTGGAAAGTAATAAACAGGGGGGCCAGAGGTTTCCAGGACTCGATACCCCCTGCAGGTTTCTGCCAGAATCTGTCTCCCCAAAATTTCAACTCGCAATGGCACAAAAACAGGCTCCACTCGCGGAGGGCGAGGATAATCCCACACGGATTCCTGTCCAGGTCCAGGGATGACAATCTGATCCGGGCGAATCCGAGGCCAGTTTCTCCACTTATCTCGTTCCTTCTGTAAGTCGGAGGGCAGGTCTGTCAAGGGATGTCTCCCATGTTTTGTACCCGCTATAGAAGAAAGAAAGTGGATTTTAAGCAACTGCCGGAGCTGGGATTTCTGCCTCTTGACCAAAGGTGAGGTGATGGCCATCCGGATCCCGCAGGCTGAACTCTTTCATTCCATAAAATGTGACAGATAACTCACCGACTTCATATCCGAGAGCCTTGATGTGGGTATGGATCTGTTCTACATCCTCTGGATAGTAATAGAAAACGGCAGGCCAGGATTCCTCCTCTAAAGCAACCGGATCAGACTTTTCCCCCAAATACCCTGACTGAGCCAGCATCAGAACCACCTGTCCCGATCTGATCTCAGCCCACTTCCATTGCTCCAGTTCCTCCTGACCGCTGATCAGTTCAAACCCTGCAATTTCTTTGTAGAAGTTTAGGCTTCTATGGATATCAGCAACATTTAGCATGGGAACCATTTGTCGTAGCTTCATAGCACGCTCCTGAAAACAAGGAATGGCACAGCAAATTTCAACCTCCACCCCTCTCCCGGTTATAACTGGACACAGGAGGTCATTGTGATGGAAACCTTCACTAACCAGCGAATAGCTTCGCAATGAATAGTGCAATGATGTGAATCTACCTTAAAACAGCCTCAAGATCAACCGCATCTAGTAGCTCTCTGTTATATATAGTGAATGCTACTCAGGTTGACTTAAATTGGATCACAGCCCTGAGACTGTCCTGCTCGGCGAGCACCCAGGACGATCGTTTCCTGATGGCGCAAAGTGGTAATTGCTACCTCCCAGGTGAGGGTAAAGGACTGAAAGGATTCGGCTGAAATGCGGTCCTTGTCCAGATCCACCACCACTTTGCGCAGAATGTCGAAGAGCTCCTTCCGCAGTCCCGTCAGTTCCACCTCATCCAGACTGTCGTGAATCCGGTCAATGAGTCCCAGGATCTGGAGATTGTACATATCAGCGCGATTTTTCTGTTTTCCCTGTAGCCAGACATTGAGCTGCCAGAGACCCGAGACCCCCAGAACGGAGACTGAAAGCAAGAGACCCAGTGTTTCAGCGTACTCCACCAGAAAATTGGGTTGCCCCTGGTTGTAATAACTTTTGGCTCCTTCATGCAGTGGTAAGCCCAGATCCTCTCCTGAGTCGGGAAGTAGAATACTGGCGGCCCTGGGATACTCTGTCACCAGTTCGGTTCTGTTTTCGTAGAGGGTCGTGGTTAACGTCTGGATGAGATGGGCCTCCAGATCTCGGTGAGCCACCAGCACCGCCCTTACTCCAACGGCAGCAATATCCGCTGATGGATTGGGAATCCCACCGTTATAGGTTCCCTTGGGTATTTGCATCTCCTCCAGATAAGGGAGGGTTAGTCGCAGAGCAGCCACCTGATCAATGGGGAGAAGTCGCACCTGAGGCGTATTCAAAAGTTGACGCATCCGCTCATTACCCAGGGCCATGACTTGAAATAAGGCCTGAACCTCCCCCTGTTCAAAGGCGCGATAAGCTTCTGTCGAGGGAAGGGCGCGATAGGGTAGATTGTTTTCATTCAATCCGTAGTGGTTGGCAATCGGCCAGAATAATTTATAGGATCCACTCCCCTCTGGCATCAATGCAATCGGCTTGCCCTTCAAATCCGACAGGGTTTCGATATTGGCCTCACTCCTGACCAGTAGGTGAGCCATTTCCGGAAACAGCATCGCCACTGCTCGCACAGAAGCAGTAATAGGAGTATCACTCTGGATCAGGGCTAGTTGAGCTTGCTTATCTTGCAGGAGTTGGACATTCTCTAGGGATCCTTCCGTGGTTGCCACCGTTAGCTGAATATCAGGATGATGACGATGAATGAGAGTGGCGAAGGCTTGGCCAAAGGCATAGTATTCACCAGATGCACTCGCTGTTGCCAGGGTAAGGCGATGCACCTGGGTTTGTTCCTGAACCAACTTGAACCCAAATGCCCCTGCAGCCAGAAGGCTCAACAGGAGAATGGGTACCGTTAACTTGCTGTCATCCATCGCAGCCCGAGCAATTGCATCCTTTAGCTATTACTCTAAAGGTTATTGAGCTGCACATCGTATTTTTCAGATCAGGTTCATTGATCTCAAAACAGGTTGATCGATATCCACGAGATCTTGCTTAGTTGGGAATACAGAATTTCTGAACCCAGTAATGATTGTAGTTTCGGCTGCCTCCGTCGTTCGCCAGGTAGTAGTAACCAATGCCAATATGAACGTAGGACGCATTGAGAATATTACTGCGGTGTCCGGAGCTATTCATCCAGCTATTCATAACCTCTTGGGGTGTGAACTGACCTGCCGCAATGTTTTCGCCACAACTGCCGTCATAACCCGCCTGCCGTGCCCGATCCGTGGGAGAAGATCCATTGAGTCCTGTGTGACTGAAGTAGTCATTCACGGCCATGTCTTGGGCATGGTTAAGAGCAGCATTACTGGGGGCAGTACAGGCGATCAGGGCTGGAAGTCCGCGAGATGTACGTTCCTGATTGGTTAGGTCCAGAACCTGAGCCGCAAAGCCCGTTAAATTGGCAGGTGTGCAGTTGGCTGATGGCGTTGGGGTGGGCTGAGGAGTTGGGCTTGGTTTGGGAGTAGGAGTTGAAATACAACTCGCAAGGTTCGGCCAACGCTTGCAAAGAAAAGGAAAGCGTTGATTACCGCTGGCTAAAGAAACACCTGAGGACTGTGGTTGAGAATCTTCTAGGTCATAGGGATCCCCAATCTGGCTGATGGGAAGGCTTTCTGAAATAGAAGGATCTGAGAGCTCCGGATCAATCGGGGTTGATGCCTGGAACTGTTCATCATGGGGAGGGACCACACTGGAGGGGGAGGAGGATGAACAGGCACCCACAACGGTGCATAGCAACCCTGCCACTACAACCGCATGTAACTTTTTCATGGCAGCAACTCCTTTCCGAGGGATTTGGGGGTGGTGAAGAATCACAGGTTTATCTTCCCAGAGGAATACTGAGAAGATCATGACAAAGATCACACACTCTGTCGAATCGCTATCACTCAGTAAAGAGTTCAGCTCCGGCAGTGTTTGGAGGACAGGGAGCTTAGTGTTAAGGAACATGTAGTTTGACAGGCTGTCTTTTGACAACTGGATTTCGGTCGTGGAATGGTTCAGTGGTATTCTCTCGACCACTTGAAGAACATGCTAAAAACTGTTGGATCAATTTTTTTGATTGTCGTTGCATTATTCAGTTTCTTCCTGAATTCACCTGCTCATGCCTATGATCTAGATCAGGGGAAACAGATTTTTACTGGTAACTGCGCCCAGTGTCATATGCGGGGACTAAATGTGGTTGTACGTGACAAAACTTTGCAAAAAGAGGCGCTAGAGAAATATGGTATGTATTCCCAGGAAGCCATCGTGAGTCAGGCCATGAAGGGTAAGAATGCAATGCCTGCATTTGGCCGTCGCCTATCACAAGAGGAACTAGAAAACGTAGCAGCTTATATTCTTGATCAGGCTGAGTCTGGCTGGGCTGGGTAGATCCTAAACAATTTAAAGCCTTACTTTATAAGCCTGGGGGGTTATTGTCCTCCCTTTTTTATTGGAGACTAATTGAGTTTTATGTCTAGATCTGTCTTCCTTTGGTTTGTTGACAGAAACCTCATCCAATACTTATTGAGGATCACAATCTTAGTTTTTTTCTTCTGGAATGGCTTGATATCAGTTGATGCTACATCATTCTCACAGCAGATCCAAGGGAAGCCAGGCTTTCTTGATTCGATGCTAGTGCAAGAAAAATGTAATGTATTCAATGAAATCACGAATCTGAGGTTATTGTTTCAACAACTTAAAGATTCTCAATATCAGAACAATCTTGATCAGATGATTCAGTTTGATGACAACAACTGTCTGATTGGCCTGGTGCTTGATCACCAACAATTACATGGATCAATCCCACCTGAGTTGGGGAACCTGACTCATCTTCGGTTTCTCTCCTTGAGTCATAACGCCTTGACGGGATCGATCCCTTCTACACTGGGCCAATTGACAGAATTACAGGAACTATTTTTGGATTACAATCAGTTGTCAGGACTTATACCTCCGCAGTTCGGGAAACTAGAGCACCTCAGAGGCCTCTTTGTTGACCACAATCAGCTTTCTGGCCAGATCCCTGATGAACTTGGAGAATTAATTCAACTGCAGGATCTTGATCTTGAGGACAATCAACTGTGGGGTGAAATTCCAGCGGCGTTGGAAAGACTTATCAATTTGCATGGGCTATTTCTGAGAAATAACGACCTCTCAGGTTCACTTCCTCCAGAGCTCAAACACCTGCGTCACCTCAGATTCCTTTATCTAAGCGGTAACCGCCTTTCCTTCCCCTTACCTGATTGGGTAATTACTCTCCCCGAACTGCAGGAGCTCAAGTTCGATCGTCCAGATCAGAATCCTTGTTGCCACGCAGCCTAGGCAAGTCAGCTTGTTTCTGAAGTTTGACAGTCTGTCTTTTGACAGCTTTGGGGATGACAGGTCAATCTACTGGTAATTACATGGATTCCTCCAAGATCACCTGCCCTCGTCTCATTGAGAAGATGCTGTGGGGATCTTGGTTTTTCATTCATTCATTAGTCGTTCTATCATGTGTGCAATGTCCTCATTTCAGACAAAGCTAGTTCTCGGCTCCCTGGTCACCATTATGGCTGGAGCTACTTTTCAGCTCGGGTCAGAAACTCAAGCCGAAGCAGCGGATCCGGGGGCCGTTACGATTCAATTTGCCGCCATGGTAGGGGGACAACCTTTCGCCTGTGGTCAGAGGTATCCCGATCTAGGGAGTGCGGGCACAGAGGTAACGCCGACGGACTTTCGCTTCTATGTTTCGGAGGTGGCCCTGATCGATGCTGAGGGCAAGGTTGTTCCGGTAAGTCTGGAGCAGGATGGCATCTGGCAATACGAATCGGTTGCTCTACTGGATTTTGAAGACAAATCCGGTCCTTGTGCCAATGGCACGGCAGAAACACGGGATCAGGTAGTGGGTACGGTCCCCGCTGGAGATTATCAAGGACTGCAGTTTACTCTAGGAATCCCATTGGAACTTAACCACGAAGATGCGACCTTAGCTCCTTCACCTCTGAATCTCACCTCAATGTGGTGGAATTGGCTGGGGGGATACAAATTTTTGCGAGTGGATCTGGAAACACCCATGGGGATGGCAATGGAAAAGCATGGGGATTCAGGACAGGCAAGCCATGGAGATCCCAGTCATGGGGCTGAAGGAGGATATCTCATTCATCTGGGTAGTACCGGGTGTGAGGTGACTCCAGGAAACCAGAAACCCGATCGCTGTGGAAACCGCAATGCGCCTGTGATCCGGCTGGATGCATTTGATCCTACTCAAGACACTGTCATTGCCGATCTGGCGGCTCTGGTGGCGGATAGTGATCTGAGTAAAAATGCTCCAGATACCGCTCTGGGCTGCATGTCGGGACCTGAGGATGGCGACTGTGTGGGGATCCTGGCTAATCTGGGTCTGGGGGACAGCACTCAAACCTTCTTCCAGGTTCCGTAAGTATTCAGGATCATGGCTAAAGGCTGGCAACGTTGGCAGAGTTTCCTGATCGCCTGTGGTGTAAGTCTGCTTTTGGGATTGGGGGGGACAGATCACTTCGGGACGGGATCAGCTGCAGAGGTTAATCCTCAAGCAGAAAGGTATACATGGAATTTACCCGACTGGGTCCCCCGTCCGGTTGTTCCAGAAGATAATCCCATGCGCCAAACCAAGGTGGAGCTGGGCCGCTATCTTTTTTATGATCAACGTCTCTCCCAGACCGGAAACATGTCTTGCGGATCCTGTCATCTGCAGTCGCTGGGGTTTAGTGATGGCAAAGCACAAGCCGTGGGAGCAACGGGCGAAATCCATCCTCGCAATTCCATGAGCCTAACCAATGTGGCCTATCTGCCTGTTCTCACCTGGGCCAATCCTCTGCAAACCAATCTAGAAGATCAGGCCCTCGTTCCTCTGTTTGGAGAACATCCAGTCGAAATGGGCATGGCAGGACGAGAAGCAGAGATCCTCACTCTCTTACAAACCGATCCGCGTTACCAGCATCAATTTCCCCTTGCTTTTCCCGAAGCCGAGGATCCCTACACGATCCGTCATCTGGTCCAGGCAATCGCTGCCTTTGAGCGGACCCTGAACTCGGTTAATTCTCCCTATGATCGCTATCGTTTTGGGGGAGATATGTCTGCCATTTCAGAATCTGCTCAACGAGGGGAGGCCCTCTTCCATAGTGAGCGGCTGGAGTGTTTCCACTGTCATGGTGGATTTAATTTTACAGATTCCATCGTGCATGAGCGGCTGGCCTTTCAGGAAATTGCTTTTCACAACACGGGCCTCTACAACATTGATGGTGAGGGGAGCTACCCTTATCCCAACCAGGGAGTCTACGAGATCACTCACCAACCGGAAGACATGGGCCGCTTTCGGGCTCCCACACTGCGCAACATTGCTCTAACTGCTCCCTACATGCACGATGGCAGTATAGCCACACTTGCGGAGGTGATTGATCATTACGCCGCTGGTGGACGCACCCTTCATGCGGGAGTTTATGCCGGGGTTGGAAGCGAGAGCCCCCTGAAAAGCACCTTTATCAAAGGATTTGATCTATCCCCCCAGGAACGACAGGATCTCCTTGCCTTCTTGCATAGCCTTACCGATGAACAGTTTGTTTCCGATCCCACCCTGTCCGATCCTTTTTCAATTCATGAGTAAAGATCGATTCAATGAGAAGAGGGTAGTCTGCTCAGCCGGGTCAGGAACTTTATAGGAAGGATAAGATCAGTTGCATCTGTCTTCTATGCAGAGAGGTTCACATGCCTCAGGGAAATGGGAATGGATTCACGATCGAGGCTATTGCTGAGCAGATTGCCAGACTGACCGAGGTGATCCTGGCGGGTCAGCAGGCTGATGAGGTTTGGAGAGAAGAGGATCGACGTTGGAAAGAAGGATTCCGCACTGATCTAGCAGAACTGAAGGCAATTACCGAAAGGCAAGGTGAAAGCGTGGATCGCTTAAGTCGTGTTGCTGAGATGCTGGTTCAGGAACTCCGACAGAAGAGATAGAATCAAGGCCATCGAGCTTTAGTGTTGAAAGGGGATCACATGCCTCAGGGAAATGGGAACGGATTCACGATCGAGGCTATTGCTGAGCAGATTGCCAGACTGACCGAGGTGATCGTGGCAGGGCAGCAGGCTGATGAAGCTTGGAGGGCAGCAGATCGCCAATGGAAAGAGGAAAATCGGGGTTGGCAGGAAGAGGATCGCCAATGGAAAGAAGGGTTCCGCGCTGATCTAGCAGAACTGAAGGCAATTACCGAAAGGCAAGGTGAAAGTGTGGATCGCTTAAGTCGTGTTGCTGAGATGCTGGTTCAGGAACTCCGGCAGAGGAGATAAAATCAAGGCCATAGAGCTTGGGTGTGGAGGGGGATCACATGCCTCAGGGGAATGGGAACGGATTCACGATCGAGGCTATTGCTGAGCAGATTGCCAGACTGACCGAGGTGATCGTGGCGGGTCAGCAGGCTGATGAAGCTTGGAGGGCAGCAGATCGACGTTGGCAAGAAGAGTCTCGCGCAGATCAGGCAGAAAAATTTAATCGGTTGATGGAGATGATCGTAGAGGGTCAGCAGGCTGATGAGGCTTGGAGGGCAGCAGATCGCCAATGGAAAGAGGAGGATCGCCAATGGAAACAAGAGGATCGTCAATGGAAAGAGGAACATCGGCGTTGGCAAGAAGAGGATCGCCAATGGAAAGAAGAAAATCGGCGTTGGCATGAAGGGTTCCAGGCTGAACTAGCAGAGCTGAAGGAAATCACTCAGCGTCAGGGAGAAAGTGTAGATCGGCTCAGCCGTGTTGCTGAGATGTTAGTTCAAGAACTGCGGCAAAAGCGCTGAGATCTGGATCCTTTCTTCCCCCCAGAAACGTTCTTGGCGCAAACTATTGGAGGCTTGAATACACTTGGCCTGGATCAATCAGGTATTTCCCTGCAGCAACATCAATCGCTCTGGATCCAGATGTACCCACCAGGGAAAAGGTTGGCCTTGAAGGTGTTGCCAGCGTTCTTTAAAGATCTCTGCCTGGAGATGGTAATCGAAACTGTGGGTCGCAGGGGTATGTAGCTTCAGATAGAGGGTCACGCGAAACGGGGTTTCACTGGCCTCAGCTAACCAACAGGGAAAGATGTTCCTCTGAGGGTTGACTGGATCGGCTTCCGCAGTGATGGTGAGATGGTGGGCACGGATCCCCACATGCAGATCCGTTTTCTCCTCCCACTCCTTGATCCATACCTGACATTCCCAGTTGGGAACTTCAAGCTTATATTGATCTAGTCTGCGGGCTGCGGCCACATTCTTGCATCCGGTTAGCAGGGCCACCCTGACAGTAGGAGGATGGTAAAGGATCTCTTCTTTAGATCCCCAGGCGGCAATCCCTCCGCTGTCCAGAACCAACAGGGTGGGACAAAGACGATAGGCTTCTTCCAGGTTGTGGGTGACGAAGAGAACCGCCCCAGCATAGGATTCCAGGATCAGGCGCAGTTGCCGTTCCATCTGGCTGCGGAGATGGGTATCTAAAGCCGAGAAGGGTTCATCCAGTAGCAACACATCCGGTTGGGGGGCCAGAGCCCGTGCCAGAGCCACCCGTTGTTGTTGTCCTCCCGATAGTTGCGCAGGATAACGATCCTCCAGCCCCTTTAATTGCATACGGTGGATCCACTCCTGTACCCATAGGCTCTGATCACTGGAGGGCAGGTGTTGCAATCCAAACGCGATATTCTGTTGCACCGTCAGGTGAGGGAAGAGGGCATAGTTCTGAAACACAAATCCGACACGCCGCTGGCTGGCGGGAATATTAATCCCTGTTTCGTGATCAAACACTAGTCGCTCCCGGATCTTGATCCGTCCCTGCTCAGGTGTTTCAAATCCGGCGATGCAGCGTAAAGTCATACTTTTTCCTGATCCTGAAGCCCCCAACACCCCCAATGGCTGGTGATCCCCTGTAAATTTCACCTGGAGTTGAAAACTGGGTAGAGATCTGAAAATGGAGACTGAGAGGGGGAGACCATCAGAAGCAGTTCTAGAGCGGGAAGCTAGGGATTGAACAGTTTTGATCTGAGGCAGTCGCGGCTCACGCGATCCCGCCCCATAGTTCAACGCCAGGATCCCTCCCAACGAGAGGAGCAGGATGATACCCACCCAGATCCATGCTTCTCTAAATCGCCCTCCCTCTGAGGCAAAGTAAATAGCCATGGGAATGGTTTGGGTGCGTCCTGGTAGATTGCCCGCCAGCATCAGGGTGGCTCCAAACTCTCCCAGCCCTCTAGCAAAACTGAGGGTCGTGCCCGCCAGGATCCCGGGTCGTGCCAGGGGTAGAACCACCCCCAAAAACACTCTCCTTTCACCTGCTCCTAAACTGCGGGCAGCGTTCAAAACGTTGGTATCGATCTGTTGAAATGCCCCCAGCGTGGTTCGGTACATGAGCGGAAAGGCCACCACCGTGGCAGCGATGACCGTGGCCCACCAGGAAAACAGGATCTGGATCCCCAGCCAGCTCAGCATCTGCCCCAGGGGACTCTGGCGTCCAAACAGCAGTAACAGCAGGAACCCCACCACAGTTGGCGGCAAAACCAGCGGAGCCAGCAGCAGGCTATCGATCAGGCTGCGCCATTTCCCGCGATAGTTGAGCATCCCGTAGGCACTCAGGGTTCCTGTGATCCCAGCGATCAGGGTGGCCGTGGCAGCAGTTTGTAGCGAGATCCAGAGAGGTGACCAATCTAGCTTGTCCATCCTATTCTCTCTATGGAGTTGCCTTGTGGAGTGATCACGCCTTTTTACAGATGAACCGAACTCCAATATCTGCAGGCGGTGCGTAGTAGGGGGATGTAGACACCAACCCATCTACCCCTGTTCTGGCATAAGAGGCAATATTGCCAGCGTGGATCCCTCCTGCAGCCAAGAGCAGAATGGAGGGATGAATAGCCCGGATCTGAGGGACTACTGCTTGGATTTGATCAGGAGGTAATTTGTCGAACTGAATCCCATCGATCCCAGCTTTGGCTAGTTCTAGGGCAGCAGGAATGGCTTTAACTTCAACCAGAATCTTTTTCTCCTTCAATTTGCATTGCAGATCAGACAATTCTTCAATTAGAGCCTGGATTCCGCCCAAAAACATCAGATGTTCTTCAAAGACTAGGACGGTTTCAGAGAGGCCAAGTCGATGGGGATAGGCTCCCCCTGCAACAATCGCCTTGATTGCTAACGCTTTTGTCCCAGGAATGACTTTCCTGCTGGTTAGTAGCATAATTTTAGGATCAACTTGATGGGCTGCTTTAAGCATCCGATCCGTTTGGGTCGCGACTCCTGAGGCATATTCCAGCAATGAGAGAGCCACGCGCCACACCTGATGTAAAACAGCAACAGTCCCCACCCCTTCCAGGAATAGATCGCCGGTCAAGATCCTGGATCCACTGGCAACTTGAGTTGTTACAGTAGCTCCGACCAACGTGAGGAGCCGACCTGCTTCTTCGCTACCACACAAAACCAAGGGATCCCTTGCGAAAAACTGAATCTGCGCCAATGGCTCCCCGATCTCCAGGACTTGAGTTGTTAAATCCAGATAAGGCACATCTTCACGCCAAAGCCGGATCAGTTCGTGATCTTCCAGACTGCATATCAGCATAACTAACTTAAGAACATACTACGGTCACTTTGCTGCTTTAAATCCAAACTCTTCCCAGACTCTTTCTGCTGCTTCCCCCTTCAGAAACTCAGCAAAAGCACCTGCTGCCTCTGGATGATCACTCCCCTTAATCACAGCCATAGGATAGACAATCGGCTCATGAGTTTCTGGCGGGAACACGAAGCTAACCTTGACTTTATCAGATACTAAAGCATCAGTTTGGTACAAAATCCCGACATCTACATTGTCTGTCTCCACATAGTTAAGCAACTGTCGAACATCTTTCCCAAAGACAAACTTTGATTCTAGCTCAGATATTAGATCCAATGCAGTTAAAGCTTGCTGAGCATAGGTTCCAGCTGGCACAGAGCTCGGCTCGCCTAAAGCAATTCTTTCAATATCAGGCTGGGTTAGATCCTCAGGATTTTCGATCAAAGGGCTATTAATTGGAGTGATCAGGACCAACTCGTTTGTGACCAGAATTGTTTTTGTTTCAGGAAGGATAAGCTCTTTTTCTGCGAGAGCGTTCATCTGTCGAGCTGCTGCTGAAATAAATAGATCAACAGGTGCACCTTGCTCGATTTGTTGTTGCAGAGATCCTGAAGAGCCAAAGTTAATTACGAGTTCGATGTCAGGATTTTTCTCTTGATAGAGAGGCTGAAGAGCATTGATCGCATCTTGTAAACTGGCAGCTACCGAGATCGTTAGAGAGGTAGACTGTGCTCTAGCTACAATCGGAGCCAACCCCAGAGTGGAGAGTGATGCAAGTAAGGTCAACGAACTCAGGATAAGTCTGCGCTGCATAGGTTCTATCTTCATGAGGTAAGGTTGACATACCAAGCATCATAGGTTGAGTTACCAACTATTTTGGTAGTGAGTGAGACATGCCAAGAAAAAGCCAGGGGTGGATTACCTTCCAAACCTCCGAGCTGGAGCGACAACAGCTGGAGCAATTTTGTGAGTTTACTCAGCGGACCAAGACAGATGTTCTCCGTGAACTGTTACGTAGCCTCAGCCCTGATATGATTAGACAATTATCTACTCAACATTTCCAAGGTATGAACGTTAGTGCTCGCAACCTTCTCAAGGGAACGGTAAAGCAGATTGTGCTGGGAGCCGTCAATGCTGAGGTGACACTGGAGATCGCGCCCGACATTGAGGTTACCTCTGTAATCACAAAAGCCTCAGCCGAACGATTGGGGCTGGAGGTTGGCAAGCAAGCTTATGCGGTGATCAAGTCCTCCGATGTCATGATTGCTGTGGACTGAAGGTCAACGCTTTAACCGATCTGCCCCAGAACAAGTTCCGTGATCAAGTCCAGAGTCAGAATGTCATCATGGGCAAACTGAGCGAAGATCCCCTTCACTGCCTCTTGAAAGTGGGAGTATGAGGGATCTCCAGGATCGGGAGCATGGGATTTAGATGTTAACCGACCCAGAAAATCATTGAACCTTTCTTGCTGACGATGGGGAAATTCGCGGATCAGGTAATTCTCATGCCCAAAGTAGAAGGAGAGCAACGCAGGCTCAATCTTGCCAGTGGGGGTTGAGCTATCCCAGCCCAGGGTTTCGTTTTTCAAACTTTCCATGGCATTGAGAAGATCCGAATTCGGGCAGGAAACCTTGAAGATAGCTAGCCACCCAGCAGGGACCAGGATCCGTTGAAACTCTCTGCGGGTAAGCTCTTTAGGGAACCAGTGCAGGGCTCGCCCGACAGTAATCAGATCCACACTTTGATCGGGCAACGTGGTTTCATTGGCCAGGGCATCCAGAAATTCTAAATTGGAAGGAGTCCCCACAGAGCGTTGGGCTATCTGGCGCATGGCGGCATTGGGTTCAACGGCATAGATCCGCGCCACTTGATCAAGGAGATGACGGGCAATCGTCCCTGGTCCCGATCCAATATCCGCCACTCTGGTGAAGGCCGACAGCTGGGCGTGATCTCTCAGTGCCACAAATGCTTCCGGCGCATAATCCCAGCGGTAGCGTACATAATGTTCAGCCTTGGTGGTGAAACGCTCAACGGTATCCATATTTAGAGATAGACGAAAATGATGCAGAGATGTTTCGTTAAGATTCCCTGACCTGACAGCACACAATGTCAGTTAGGACAGAGGATGAATTGATGCCTTTTCAGCCGTATGCAGGATTCACCTTCCCTTCCTCAACTACTGGTGGAGTTTATTTCCGCAAAAACCCTGAGAGACTCCCTGCTTCTTCTCAAGGATCACCCGCAGCTGTTACAGGCTGAAGCCGAACAACTGTTGAGTCAATGGGTCAGTGTTGAACCCAATCCAGAGCATCAATGGGCATTAAAGGAACATCAGCAGCTATTACGCCGTTGCCGACTTGAAGGGTTAGACAGAGTATGGGCAACTCATCTGGATCCCTTCCAGGACATGGGCGATTTCTTCTCTGAACTGGAGGTCACGGTAACCGAACTTTCGGGTATCCATGGAGTGGACAATCTATTCGAGCCCCTTGCGTCTGTGTCTCATTGGGGCGAGCAACTGGACTCTTTTGTGGGACGGATCACCAGCCGTTATCGGATTCGCCCTGCCCGTTATACCGACCTGGATCATCTCGCAGGTATTGAAAAACGAGCCGCCCAACGCTTCCGTGAAACGACTTATGCCCACCTGGCGGAGGGTGAACCCATGCCTTGGGTCAAGCTTTATGATCGCTTTCTCAACGGGCAAGTATGGGTGGTATATCCAGAAGGAGAGACATGCCTGGTGGGGTTTGCGGTGGTGCGGGAGCTAGATCAGACGGCCTATTTGGAGGAAATAGATGTGGACCCTCGCCATGGCAGACGGGGGATCGGGCGCCGCATCGTGGAGACTGTATTGCAGTGGTCCAAGCAGGAGGGCTACCCCGTGGTGACTCTCTCGACGTTTCGCTCCATCCCCTGGAATGCTCCCTTTTATCTGAAGATGGGGTTCCGCACCTGGGAGGATCGAGACCTCTCCCCTGGATTTCAACTAATCCGGCAACAGGAAAAAGCAGCGGGACTCCCTCTCTATGATCGGGTGATTATGTACAGAGATCTAGAGTTTTACTCGCCTTGAATTTTCTGCAGATCAGTGGGGGTATTGCAATTCCAGAGCATTTTTATCTCTGTCTCTGAGAGGCAGAGAGGTTGAACCGGGATCTGATCCAGCCAAGTTTGAAAGGAGCGACCCCCTGATTCAGCGAATTCACTCAGGCTTAGCAAACACTGGAGGCGGTAAAAAGTACAGAGAAGTTCTCATCCTTGAGGTTGATGAGGTATGAGTGCAAGTTGATCCGGTCTCAGATTCTGTAGTTGCTCAGCCCAGGCTTGCACGATCTCAGGATTCAGTAATGGCAGATCACAGGCCATTTTGAAAATAGGGTCATGCCGGAGCTGATTGCTATCGTTAGCATCTTCATATCCTGCCACCCGTTTTGATAGACCCGTTGGCTAACCAACTGTAGCAAGGTGTGGACGACCTTGCGGGGGTCACGCCACTCTTGAATACAGGCAGCTAATCTGCGGCAAACCTGCAGATGTTTCTCTGCTAGGCGGGCGAGCAAAATACCGGTGACAGAACTGAGATCCAGGGCAGAGAACTGCACAACCAAAGGGCGGTGGGAATAGAAATTGTAGGGTAGAGCTGAGCGACACTGTGTCATGGGGCAATGAAGAAGCTAAAAAGTCTAGAGGGCCTGATTCTAAACGATGAGGGGCGATCTGGTAGGCACTGCGACTGGGCTGAGTCGCGATCCCCAGAGCAAGCAAGGGCTTCAGATGATGATAAAGCGTGCCTGATTCAATGCCCAGATCGGATTGCAGTTGCTGACTGCTGCAGGATCTGAACAAAAGGAGGCGTACCAGCTGCAGTCGTACCGGATAACTGAGGGCCGAGAGAATTTGGGCAATCTGCTCCAGATCCACCAGCTTATGGACGGCGTGATCCCGATCCCATTCACAGACATCATCTCCCATCTGCAGGATTCCGTGGTAGGAGAGAGTGCCTATGACTTTGTCCTCACCAGGAGTAGATGGCAGCTGTTGAGGGGGGACTGCCGTTAGATCTGGTTGCCGTGCCTCCAGGGCCTCGACTCGCCTGATTAAGGAAAACAACTGTTGTTCAATGGCTTGAAATCTTTGATCGTCATGGGTGGGGAAAACCATCGGGTGAGGGAGCTTTAAGATCCTATGTTCTGAGAATATAAGCGTTCAAACTCAGCGATCTTCAGATGTTCTGGGTTACGGTTGTCACGCTTCTCAAAAATACTGGGAGGCTAAAGAGTCTGATAGCCTGAGGAAGGATCATCTCTGGCCTCTGTCTTATCCTGGATCACCTATGAACTTTCCTCCATTAAACCCCATCCGTTCTCAAGCTTTTCTGTGCCGCTCCACAGGTCTGGTCTTACCACTGGCAGCTGTGCTGGTGTTCGGATCGCCCCAGGTCACGATGGCTGAGACTCAAATTGACAAGATGCAGCCCCAGAACATGAAAATCGAGGCGCAAGCTGTGATCGGAGATCGCACCTTTGATCTGGAAGTGGCGAGAACTCCGCAACAGCAAAGTTTGGGTCTGATGTTCCGCGAGGAACTGCCCGAGGATGGGGGGATGCTTTTCCCCATGGATCCACCTCGCCCCGCCACCTTCTGGATGTACAACACCTACATCCCCCTCGACATCATTTTTATGCTGGATGGCAAGATTGTGCATCTGGCGGATAATGTGCCCAGCTGTCTGGAACAACCCTGCCCCACCTATGGCCCTCCTCGCGATCAGCTGGTGGATCAGGTGCTGGAATTTCGAGGGGGTACCGCTCAGGAACTGGGTTTGGAAGTGGGCGATACCATCGAAGTCTCAGAGATCGAATGATTACCCAAAAGGGATCTTGGCCACCACTTGCCCTGTGCTGATGTCAGGAAATGCAGGCCCTTCTGCCATGAGAATACAGCGATCCTGGGGTTGCAGATCAAAAGTAAGCGTTTGGGTTGGGGTAGGGCTGTCCGGCTCTCCTACAAATTGCAGACGCGCCAAGACTCTCAGGATCGCCTCCATGTGCTGGGCACTGTTGCCGTAGGGGGTGCGATCCTGCAGCGTAGCCAAGGCAAGGGGATGTCTGCGACCAATCAAATGCTGAATCAATCCAGCACAGGCTTCCACCCCCCGCTCCAGCCGATGGCGATGTTGCTCAGGATCTTGGCAAGTCCATGTTAATGAGTGGGGATAAGGCTGCCAGCTGTTGTAAAAACAGACAATTAGACTGTCCAGATCCTGTCCCTCCAGCTCGCGGATCACCAGTTGATCCCGCTTGGCAGACACTTTCCAGTGCACATACCGCATGCTATCGCTGCTACGGTACTCCCTGAAGCTATGAAAGTCTCCGGTATGCCCTTTGATAGGGCGGGCGATCTCTCCCAGGGGACGGCTGGGGAAGTGGGGAAGCCGTGTGGGAGGAATGGGGCGCGGATAAACCAGAATCTCTCTGGGTTGAAAGACTTCCAGACCTTTGCGAAACAGTTCAAAAGGAAAAGTGGTGGTGATCTCGTAGCCCTGACTTCTCCATACTCCCCGTCTGGGAAAATTCAAGCGATAGGAGGATGTGATCTCCTTCTGGGGATCCAGTTGCAAAATGAAGATAGAAGGGTGGCTGAGATCCTCCACTTGCTCACTGATCAGCAACGAGTAGCTGGCTCGGCGCTTGGTATTGACGACTTTCACCGGAATCATTGTGTCCTGGCCTGCAAAAATATGCTGGGGCCACTGTCGCTCGATCCTGATCCCCTGCAGAACCGCCTCGGAAAGGATGCCGCTGATCAGGATCAGACTCAGCATTAATGAAAACAACAGATAGAGGGCATTGTTGCCGGTGTTGAATGCAGCAATACTCACCAGGATCGTGATGCCAATAAAAATGCGACCGATCCGTGTCAGAGAAAACTTGCGGGGTAAACGAAACCTGCTGCCCACCTTCACACTGGAGCCTCGATCCCCGACACAATATCCTGAATGATCGTTTCGGCTTCGCGGCGTGTACTCTGGAAAGAATCCGGCAGCCCACTCAGAGAAATGCGGTGAGCCAGAACCGGCACAAAGAGATGCGTGAGATCATCGGGAATGCAATAGGTGCGACCCTGGACCAGGGCATGAGCTCTGGCAGCCCGAGCGATGGCCAGTGCCCCCCGAGTCGAAACCCCTGCCCGCAAGAGTGATGAGGTCCGAGTTGCCTGCACCACCTGCAGAATGTATTCCGCCAGCGATTCATCCATTTGCACCTGATCCACCTTGGTCTGAATCTCCTGTAGTGATGGCAGGGTCAGGGCGGTTTTCAGTTCCTCAACAGGCTCAGAGGCACGCCGTTCCAGCAAGAGCTTGCGCTCAATATCCTGAGCTGGATAGCCAATGGAGAGACGCATTAAAAACCGATCCAGCTGACTCTCTGGCAGAGGATAGGTGCCGTGGTACTCGAGGGGGTTTTGGGTGGCCAGGACAATAAAGGGATCTGGCAGGCGATAGGTTTGATCATCGAGAGAGATGCGGCTCTCGGCCATGGCCTCCAACAGGGCACTCTGGGTGCGTGGGGAGGTGCGGTTGATTTCATCCGCCAGAACAACATGGGCAAAAATCGGTCCAGGACGAAACTCAAAGGCGCGCGTGTCTTTATTAAAAATACTGATCCCGAGAATATCGCTGGGCAAAAGATCGCTGGTGAATTGAATGCGTTGAAAGTCTGCCCCCAAACTGCGGGCGATGGCCTGGGCCAGGGTAGTCTTTCCCACCCCAGGGACATCCTCCAGCAAAATATGGCCACGGGCGATCAGCGCGGTCACCACCATCTGGACCACCTCTGATTTCCCCAGGAAGACAGATCCCACATTCGCAGTTAACTGGTTGATCTGTGCCGTGAGAGGGAGCAAAGAGGACTGACTGGCGGAGGCAGTGGTTTCCATACATTTGAGCAGAACGCAACCTGTCTCCACAATAGTGGACGCTGGAGTCTCCCTGCCCGATTTACAGAGGGGGATCAGGAAGGCTCAAGGGAAGGATGCAGACCCCTCTTCTAGCCAATGGGCAAATTGAACTGGAAACACACCTGGTGATTCCCGCTTTCCACCTGAATCGATCCCCCGAGAAGACTCACCAGATGTTGCACTGTGGCTAACCCCAAGCCAGTGCCTGGAAACTGGTAAGGATCAGTGGAGGGAACACGATAAAAAGGTTTGAAAATGAGGGTGTGATAGGATTCGGCAATCGTCACCCCCGTGTTAGTGATCCTGAACTGCAGAGTTTGATCCTCCAGGATCAGTTGCACATGAATCGATTCTCCGCTTGGGCTGAAGCGACAGGCGTTGCTGAGCAGTTCGTTCAGGATTCTCTCCAGATGGGAAGGATCGGTTTGAATGGAAGGCAGGGAGGCAGGGAGATCCCAGGTGAGAGTCAGGTTAGCCGCCGCCACCCTAGCTTCCCATTGCTGCAAATGCTGCAGGAGCCAGGAATACAGATCCAGAGATTGCATCTCCAGAGGGGCTGCCAGGTATTCCAATCGCTCGAAATCTAGCAGGGAATTCACCAGTTCAATTTCTTTTTCCAATTCTTTATCGAGGATCCCCAGGTACCGCTGGTCAGTAGGACTGGGTTCTGGATGAGGCGAATTGTGTCGGGCAAGCTTCAGCAAGTGCAACGCCATTTTCATGGCCGTCAGGGGGGTCTTCAACTCATGGGAGATGGTTTCCACAAAGGCATGGATCAACTGGCTATTGGGAACCTGAGGATCCCAGATCAGCATGGCCCCCTGAGGTGATCCTTCCTCATCTTGGAACGGAATGGCGCGGGCTTGATGCAAATGCAGATGTCGTCCTGAGCGTAGGGGGATAGAAAACTCTGGGGGAAGCAGGATAGGTCCTGGGCTGTTGTGAATCATATCCCAGCTGCAAATATGGGCTGGCAAGGGTAAAATCTGCTCAGCAGCCTGTCCAGCCAGACTTTCATGAGAAGATCCCAACGCCAGATCGGCAGCCGGATTGGTATGGGTGATCCGGCTATGATGGTTGACCACCACCACAGCCTCCTCCAGCGTATTGAGGATAAAAAACAAAGGATGCCAGCGGTGGACTTCATCCAGAGGGCAAGGACGGCGCATGAGAGCCATTTCAATCGTTGCCTGCAGATCCTGAGAGCGCAGAGGTTTGGTCAGAAATCCCAGGGGCCGCGTTTGCTTCGCTCGTTGCAGTGTTTCCTGATCTGAACGTGCCGTCAAATACAGAGTGGGGATCCGCCATCGGCGGCGAATGGTCTCAGCGGTCTGGATCCCGTCCAGTTCTCCCTCCAGACGAATATCCATTAGGATCAGGTCGGGATTCAGTAAAGGCATCTGAGCCAGAGCTTCCTCTCCGGAAGTGGCGGTACCGACGACGGTGTAGCCCAAATCCTCCAGACTGGTGCGCAGATCGCGGGCAACGAGAATCTCGTCCTCAACCACAAACAGCCTGGCTTTGCCAAGATCCAGCATGGAGAAACTCACTAAGAGGGAGCTGGGACAGGTGCTATCGGCCAGGTGATACAAATCTGGGTGCCCTGAGTCAGGGTGACACTGACCTCCCCTTTTAATTTAGAACACAGATCACAAACCAGTGACAGTCCCAGGGATTCGGGATTGATCTGCCTCAGATCAGAGGTGGGGAGACCGATACCATCATCTGAGACACAAAGACTAGCCTGACCCGAGCGTTGCAGACAAGCGACACGGATGAAACCCTGCGACTGTTGAGGGAACGCATGTTTGCAAGCATTGGTGATCAATTCATTTAAAATCAACCCACAGGCAATCGCCTGATCGAGATTCAGCTCAATTGAGTCCGCTTCTACCCCTAATCGGATCCGCTTGGCATCTCTCACCAGGGTGCAGTAAATATCATGAGCCAATCGCGGCACATAGCGGGCCAGATCGATTAAGGCTAGCTGATGTTCAGAGTACAACTGTTCATGGATCAAAGCGATGGACTGGATACGGTACTGACAGTCTCGAAAGGCTTGCCGAGCCGAGGGTTCGCTAAGAGTGCGGGATTGTAGCCGCATCAAGCTGGAGATCACCTGCAGATTATTTTTCACGCGGTGATGCACTTCCTGTAGCAGGACATCTTTTTCACGCAGAGAGGCCCGCAGTTGTTCTTCTCGCTCCAAGAGCTGCAATTCCGCCAGCTTGCGATTTGTGATGTCAATACCAACGGCGGTTGCCACCCACCCCCCCGTGCGGGGATCGGCCTGGGTACTGAAGCTGTTGGCAATCCAGCGCAGGGAGCCATCTTTGGCAAAAAAACGATATTCCTGCTGCACAGGTTGGGGTAACGTGTAGATCCCTGGTCGCGGTAGGTGAGGTTGATCATCGGGGTGAACCTGTGTCCACCAGAGATCTTGATCACTCAACATTTCTTCCGCCTTGTAGCCAAAAACGCGCTCACAACCCGCAGAGATGTAGTCGTACTGATAGGTTCCCTGTGCCGAGACTCTAAATCCGGCAATGGCAGCTCCCGCCCGATCGATCAGGCTCTGTAACCGTTGCTCCGACTGCTGCAAGGCCATTTCCAGTTGTTTTTGCTCGGAGATGTCGTAGGCTACGGTCGTCACCTGCCAGCATTGCCGTTCTCGATTCCAGTAGGAACTGAGGGAGTCCGAGATCCAGTGCAGTGTGCCATCCTTGTGCAAGAAACGGTATCTGAAGGTGAGTTCTCCCCCTTGAAAAATGATCTCCTCCAGCTGAGATCGGACAGCTTCTAAATCCTGCTGCAGGATCCGGAACTCCCAGAGGTTGGGGGTGGCTTTAAACTCTTCAGGACTGAACCCAAAAACGGTGGTGCAGCCGTCTGAGAAATAGTCATATTCCTTTTGATTCAGAGTTGCTCCCACACGAAAACTGACAATCGCCGCACTGGCATTGCTCAAAATTCCCGCTAACTTTTGCTGAGATTGATCCAGGGTTTGAACATCTTCAGCTTGCTGAATAGCCAGTCCCAATGGATCCAGTAATTCACGCACCAGATCCTCCTCAAAGGGGGTCCAGGCATGGGAGCCGTGGCAGTGTTGCACAAATATTAATCCCCAGAGTCGCTCCTGGCTCCAGATCGCCCCGAGCAGATTAGAGCGGATCCCCTGATTCTTTAACAGTTGCAGGTAGCAGGGGGCATATCCCTCCGCCTCGATATCGTCAGCCCCTTTGACATAGTGACGCTTAAACCTGAGCAGATAGTCTCCCTGCAGGCACTCATCCACAAAGACCTGTCCGAGCAAAGGGGTAATGGATGAGGCCACAGCCTCAGAGACCACCTGTCCGATCCCAGCCTCCCCTAGCCTGTAGATCAAAACTCGATCCGCCTGGAGAATATCACAAACCTCTTGTGCAGCCTTCGACAAGACCTGCTCCAGGGGTTGCTGACCGTAAATTTCCTGGATCAGTGTGCGGATCAGGATGTACTTGAGTTCGAGAAACTCAGAAGGAACCCGTTGCCGTTTTGGGAAAAGAGCCTTGAGCAAGCGCAACCATAAAACGCTTCTCGCTCCCAGATTAAAGTTCAGCACAAAGGCTTATATTGTAAATTTACCAAATCAAATCAGCCCTTTATTATAACGAGATCAAATAAATACATCATAAGTGACGGACGATTCTCTGGCCAGACACTTAGGGTTTGAAAAGCAATCTCGGTAATTCTCATTTACCATCCCTTCCCTTCTACCCGAGCACCGAGGTCCCAATCTGATCAATGGGCATGGCCTTGATACTGCGAAACGGAGTGCTCTGGGTATAACGAGCAATATCTTCTTCACTCATGGTGCGAATGTAATAACAGGCTCGAATCTCGGGGGCAAATTCAATCAGATCGCCATCCTCAAGATCATGAGCACTCCGCCGGTCCCCTTGTATCAGGATCCCGTTCTTGCTGGGCTTTCCCTGGGAATTGCCATCAAAGATGCGATACCCCACTCCCGCCGCTCCTTCCCCACCCCCAATCCGAGCCAGAAGGGCATGTTGGCGAGAAACTAGCGGTGAATGCAACAGAATTGAGCAGGTGGGATCACGACCGATCGAATAGGTGGTGGCCTCTAGGCGAAAGACTCTACGACCAGAGTCATCATCAACAACCAACAGGTGATGGGTTCGTGTAGAAGTGGCTTCAGTCATGGCGGGGTAAGTTCGAGAACTGTCTTCCATCCAACTCCTTCAGTGTAGCTGCAGGTTGCATAAGATACCCATGCCTGGGGTGAGTGAGGTCGATCACATCAACCGATGAGGGTTGTCACCACCGGATCCCCTAATTTGGGACACTCTGTAGGTGTTCACCCAGAGGCTGAACCCATGAGAATCCAGGACATCGTGCAGGACGCCCTCCAAAGCGGGATCCTGAACAGCTGGCAGGAACGCTGCATCCAACTTTTACTTCAAACACGTCATTTTAATTCCGCAGATCTGAAAGCCCTGACGGTGCTGACCAACAGCATTTTGAGTGGACAGGTCCAGGAAAGCTCTCAGACCCGTTCATCCCACTGATCCCATCACTGGACAACCGTGCCTCCCATCCTAGAGAGAGAATCCCATGGCATAATCTGGAGGCAATCTTATTCCTTTTCGCCGGAGGAACCTGCATTGCTTTTCCCTGGATCTTTGCTATGTCAGATCCCAACCCCAATCACTTGACCAATGAGTCGCAATTACTGCAGCGGATTGCTCAACACGATCAGTCTGCCCTCTCGGAACTTTACGACCGCTATGCTCGCATCCTGCTGGGGCTAGCCTGCAAAATGCTGGGATCCGTGGAGGATGCCGAAGAGGTGGTTCTGGATGTCTTCAGTCAAATCTGGCGTACAGCAAAGTCCTACGATCCACAGCGAGGGCGGGTGGAGGCCTGGCTCTTTTTGTTAACACGCAGCCGTGCCCTGGATAAAATCCGTTCGCAACAACGTTCACTGCGTGCCCTCACCACCCTGGAAATCTTTCGAGAAGGGCATACCCCTTTCACTGCAAGCCCAGAAGATCACATCTTACAAAGGGAGCGGCAGTCAGCAGTTAGATCTGCTCTTGAGAAAATCCCTCCAGAGCAAAGTGAAGTGATCCTGCTGGCCTACTTTCACGGCTGGACCCAGGCCAGAATTGCGGAACACTTAAATGTCCCTGTTGGCACGGTCAAAACTCGGCTGCGATTGGGACTAAGTAAGCTCCGCTCGTTGCTCCAGCTGGACGGTCAATGGGGGAATTCGCATTACACTGGTACTTAAGCGCAATGTAAAGAACTCCGCAATGAATGATCTCGAACTGCAGAATACGGTGGCGTGGTATGCGCTAGATCTGCTGGATCCAGTGGAGAGGGATGCGTTTGAAGTCGAACTCATTCACAACGAATGGCTCCAGGCTGAGCTGAATCTGATTACAGAAACGCTTGCCTGTCTTCCCTATTTAGTTACACCTGTGACGCCTGCCCCAGACTTAAAGACACGTCTGCAACATCGCCTCCGAACCGAACCTGATCCTCTGGAAATTTTGATCCAGCATGTCTCTGATCGGCAGTGGCAGCCCCATCCAGTGGCGGGAGTCAAGGTCGCACAGCTGTATTTGGATACAGAGAAAAAAGAGATGGTTGCCCTCATGCAAGGGGAGGCAGGTGCCTACTATCCTGTCCATCGGCATGCTGGACCCGAAGAAATTTACATGCTGGAGGGAGATCTGATCATCTACAATACCGTTTTGACAGCCGGAGACTATATTCGCTCAGTTCCTGAGTCCCAGCATCCCCATCGCACCCTGGGCGGATGTCTATGCCTGGTGCATGTCTGTTACGAGGATCAGTTTCTAGAACCCCTGGAGCCCGTTCCCTTCACTGAAGCAGAACGAACAACACCCATTACAGGTTCTCAACTAGTGCGCTCTGCAGATCTGCAGTGGCGTCCTCATCTAGCAGAGGGGATCCGGGTTGCCCTTTTTCACCAGGATCCTGTAACACGGGAAGTGGTGGGGTTACTGCGGGCAGAGGCGGGCAGCCAGTATCCCTGTCATCGGCATGCCCAAGCTGAAGAGATCTACATGCTCTCTGGGGATCTCATCTTGGATGACGGCACGGTGCTGCGGGCGGGAGACTATCTGCGTTCAGATCCTGGATCCTCTCATGCTCCGTTGACAGAATCGGGATGCCTTTTTTTCTTTCATGCTTCTCTGGATGACTGTGTGCTTTCAGGAGAATCTTAGGGGCAGACCCTGCCAGCTATTTAGAGACCATCTGCCGAGAGCGTAGCTGAGCTGCCTGACTCAACAGTGACTCCACCAGACCCAGGGCATCTTGAGCAGAATGACCTGCGGTTAACTGCGCCAGTTCATGTCGCCGATCCTGCTCAGACAAGGTATCCACTTCTACCCGAGTCCGTTTCTGTTTCACAGCTTTGCTGACGCGGATGTGGTGATCGGCCATGGCAGCAATCAAGGGTTGGTGTGTAACACAGAGGATCTGATGATCGCGGGCAATGGTGAGCAGTTTATGGGCAATCGCCTGGGCCATTTTGCCTGAAACCCCGGCATCGATTTCATCAAACACCAGAGCTGACACCGGATCCACACGGGTAAAGACGGCCTTCATCGCCAACAGAAAACGACTCATTTCCCCCCCTGAGGCCGTAGCCGCCAGAGGTTGAAGCGGTTCGCCAGGGTTGGGGCTGATCAAATAGGTAATCTGATCCTGTCCTTCGGCACTGAGGGTACCGGAGGAGATCTGGACCTGAAAACGCACCCCTTGCATTCCCAAAGGTTCCAGTTCTGTAATCAGGTTGGCTTCTAATTGCGTGGCCGCCTGCTGGCGTAGATGGGTCAGCTGGGTACAGCGTGCTTCCAGAACGGTGCGGGTGGCTTTTTCCTGCGCTTCCAGTTCTTCTAAACTGGCCCCCTGATCCTTGAGCAAGTCCAGTTCCTCCGTGACCCGCTCTGCATGGGCAATCACCTCGGCGAGACTGGGGCCATACTTGCGACAGATCTGTTTAAGCTGGGTAATCCGACGTTCAATCTTACTCAGCCGCGTGGGATTGGCTTCCAGGCTTTCTCCGTAGTCATAGAGGAGTCGGGCCGCTTCCTCCACCTGGATCAGGGCACTGCTGACCATCTCTGCCACCGATTGCAACTCTGGATCCACTTCCACCATGGCTTCCAGGATCCGCTCCGCTTCCCCCACCAGATCGGCAGCCGTTGGACGCTCCCCTTCATTCTGGTAGAGCAGCTGATAGATCTCATAGCTTTGCTTTTGCAAATCCACGCTGTGGGAGAGTCGATCCCGTTCCCGCTCTAGACTTTCCAGTTCATCAGGCGACTCCAGACGCAATGCCCCCAACTCCTGGGCTTGAAACTGCAGAATATCTAACCGTTGCAGGCGGTTTTGCTGATCGCGTTGACAGGTTTCCAGAGCTGTTCTTGCAGCCATCCACTGGCGATGGGCCGCCTGGACCTGGTGTCGCACTTGCAAAGTTTCCTCTCCAGCAAACTCATCCAACCATCGCCGCTGGTTTTGCGGATCCTGCAGCTGGAGGGTTTGTCCCTGGGCGGTAATTTCAATCAAACAGGCTCGCAGCCCCTGCATTTGCAGTTTGTTGACCAGGACTCCATTCACACGGGAGCGGGTGGTGCGCTCCCCAATTTCACGGCTACTGACAATCCCTTCCTCTAGTGGATCAATTGCCTGCTCTTCCAGCCACTGCAACACTGCAGGAGTGGGGGCAAACACCGCCTCAATCAAAGCTTTTTTGGCACCTGTTCGGATCGACTTAGTGGAAACTGATCCCCCCAGGGCAGCATCCAGGGCATCTAGAAGAATGGATTTCCCGGCCCCCGTCTCACCAGTGAGGACGTTCAACCCTGGAGCAAATTCCACATCCAGCTTTTCGATCAAAGCAAAGTTATCGATGCGTAGCCGCTTCAGCATTCGATCCATCCAGGGATAGGGAGTCTCTCTGAAATTCTAGGCGTTACGCACTCGACCCCACCAGACAGATCCGGTGAATACAGGTTGGGTTTGACGGCAAGTGTCAGATCTTCAGGGTTGTGAATCGGAGGAGGTATCGGGTTTCACAGCGTCCGGTGCATCCTCAGACACCTTGGGAACATAATCAGGCCGTTCAGCGGTTTCCCACCCTGGGGGTCGCTTGGAATTAAACCAGGCAATGGATCCCAGAGTTACAGCAGCAACAAAGCCAACTCCCAGGACCACCAACGGCAGGGTAGGGATGGTATTGGCAGGGGCAGTGGGATCCATAACAGCCTCCATTCAGATGGGCAGTGTTGTGTTCGGCAAAATACATTTGCTTTATCTTCTCATGCCGTCGGCAGGATCAGGTTGTGCTCGCCAGAAATCACCCTGGCCGAAAGAATCCGATCCTCGGGCTTAATGTCATACATCACCTCCAGGCCATCGGTAATGTAGCCAAAGGCGGCAAAACGGCCATCCATTAAATTCAGTCCGGCAGGGGTCAGATCCGGCTCGGCAATAAAGATAAAGAATTGTGAGGAAGCGCTATTGGGATCATCGGGATAGCGGGCCATGGCCACCGTACCTGCAGCCGAAAAGGGCAAGGCGGGGGCCTGATCCCACAGTCCTAGGTTGACCAGAGTATCTCCGTAATAGGGCTTGGCTTCACCCTGCACCCGGATCTCCAGGGGAATGGTGCGCTTCTTGCCGGTTTCCGGATCAATGTAGCCGTCTGCATCTCCCGGAGGATCACCCGCTTGAATCACATAAAAAGTTTCCACCCGATCAATGGGCAGATCATAGTAAAAGCCCTTCTGCACCAGATCTGCAAAATTTCCGGCAGTCAGGGGAGCACTGTAGCCATCCAGGGTAATCACCATGCGACCCGCAGTGGTTTCCAGCTCCACCTGTGCACGTCCAAGGAGCCGGGGCAAATGCTCGTACTCCTCAGGAATGGAGTAAGGGAAATCTCGCACCCAATTGGACTCCAGGGACTCCAGTTCTCCCAGGGCCAGCTCAAAGTAGTCCAGGGCCTCCGCCTTTCCTTTCGACTTGAGCTTGAGTTGCTCCTCCATCTGGTTCAGATCCTCCCGCAAACGATCCATCGTGTCCGCTGCAGAAGCACGGTTAGCCTCATCTAACTCGCTGAGAAGCTGATCTTTTTTGCGGGCAAGCAGACTGGAAGCATCCCGCAAGTGGGCACGGGCCGCAGACCAGCGTTTGTACTTCAGATCATCTTTAACGCCAACAATGGTGTCATCCACCTGCTGCAGTGTCGTTTCCCCGATGGGAAGGGTCTGGCGTAAGATGGTGCGGCTATCGGTGATGGCATCCCCCTGCGGCAAGGCCTGGACAGGCTGACAGAAGCCCACCACCAGCAAAGTCAGGCACACCAGCAGCATACCTAAACGAGAGAAGAAAGTTTGTTGCCCCACGGCAGGATTTGCATCGATCATGGATTGCCCTCCATTGCCTTTGTCATCCCAGGTCCAAGTAGGATTTTTACAGATCGCCACCTGGTATGCACCAATTTTAAAGGACTGGAGAACCTGAACTCAACGAGACTCGATTCTCGACCTCATCTCCCTGATGCGGGGGCAACGCCAGAGGATGGATCTGAAAAGACACCTGGATCCAGGTAGGATGAGGCAGGTTTTGCCCGGCGGTAGCGTCCCCTTGGATCTGACCTGGATGATCAAAGCAGTAATCATTCTAATTTCGGGGTTGATCGTTGCTGCTATTGGGTGGGTAATGGTTTACTTTGCCAGAGCCTGTACACGCTACAAAGCCAAGACCCTTTGTTCTGGTCTGCTGGTGACAGGACTGGACCGTGAGCGTCTGGAGACAGAAGAGTTAGCGTTGTTTTCCTTTGTTTCTGCACAGATTGATCACTTACATCGACGAGTCACAGCCTCAACATGCTTTGGACTGATCCGGGCAGAGGCCTATTGTAGACCTGGATTTGGCTGTGTGCTGGTACCCAGAGGATCGGCGGTGATCAATCCGCGGTCAAGTCATCCTGGCAGGCCGTTCACCCAGCCAGAGTTATGCAAGCAACTCCCCTGGAAACTCTCTCCCAATGCTCAGCATGAAAGTCCTTGCATTAATTGGAACCTGTTGAATCAAGTCGTCGATCAGGCTTTTCAAGAAGAGGATCCCAAAAATCCCTGCCGCACTCGAGCCGTCATGGTGGTTAAAGATGGATGGGTCGTGGCGGAACGATATGCAGAGGGGATCACGGCTGATCAGCGGTTGCCAGGATTATCCCTTGCCAAAAGTGTCACCAATGCCATGGTTGGGATTCTGGTGGGGGAAGGACGTCTGGATCTGCATGCACCCTTTCCTGCCCCGGAGTGGGATCATCCCCATGATCCTCGAAATCGCATCACGCTGGATCACCTGCTGCGGATGAATAGTGGCCTCAAGTTTGTGGAGTACTATGCTCCTATCCCAGGAGCGGATGCCATCCAGATGCTTTTTTTTGAGGCCGATGCGGCAGCTTTTGCAGCCAGAAAGCCCCTGGCAAGCCCCCCAGGTCAAGTCTGGAAATACTCCAGTGCAAACACTAACATCATTTCCCGATCCCTACGGACCATCCTGGGAGATGAAACCTACTGGAACTTCCCCTATCTGCGGCTATTCAAGCCCTTAGGCATGGAAAGTGCGGTTTTCGAAACCGATCCCTCAGGGACGTTCGTCGGCTCCTCTTTTTTGTACGCAACACTGCAGGACTGGGCAAGATTTGGCCTGCTCTATCTGCAAGATGGGGTTTGGGGAAACGAACGGATCTTGCCTGAAGGATGGATCCAGTATTCAACTACACCAACCCCAGCCTCCAACGGAAAGTACGGAGCCCATTTCTGGCTGAGAGGGCAAAACCGTATTCCTGGCATCCCAAGGGATGAATATTGCACCTCTGGATTTTATGGACAATGGATCATGATCAGCCCTTCTCGCCATACCGTGATTGTGCGACTGGGACAGACCCCCTGGCGTCAGGGGTTTGATGACTGCAAATTCGAAGCGGGGATCCTCAAAGCAGTGTCGGGGAGCTGAAACTGAAATCACCCCTGAGATTCTTCTGCAGTTGCTCTCTTCGCAAGCAGATCTCGAATTTGAGAGGCAACCTCCCGTGCAGAAGATGCTTGGGTTAGAAAATTGTAGTGGTGACCAGAAGCACAGTAGATCTCTACACCTCCAAGGGCATAGCCGATCCAGCCGCCTGCATATTTATACATCTGACGAAAGCCTGGTTCCTCTTTGGCTAGAAAGAGCACAATTTTGCCTGGATAAGGTTTCATTTGATATTTCGCTTCTAAACTCATCTGATTTTGAAATCGAGCCATCATGGCTGGTTTTAGCTTGCTTCGATAGATTAAGCGGTGCTCAGCAATTCGCTGCTGCTTCTCCAAAAATCGATGTAGCAAAGCAAAGGGGGATCGATTTACTGTTTCCTTTTCAGCTCTATCTTTCCGTAACTGTTGATCGATATAATCATTTTCCATTCGCCATCCACCCATCAGCGTAATAGCAATATTTCTGAATACAGGCACAAAGAAGGATCCTCTCTCATGGGGCAGAAAAAAAATAGATTTGATGATGGGATTTGAATCTGCATATTGGGACGCTGAAGAATTGACCGTTCGATTCAGAAGATATTTTTCCCATTGAGCTAAAGATCGCAAAGAGATCTCGTAGTAAAAATACAGCAGAAATCCGTATCCAAGCCTCAGGAGTCTGAGAAATTTTTGCCAAATACTTATTTTTTCTTTGTCATTATTGCCATTGTCATTCATGACAATACTCATATAGACTTTATCTACATAAGCACGACTAATGATTACATAGTAAATCAGTCGAGCCAGGAATGGGGAAAAGTACTCTTTCTTCTCAGGATTAGTGAAGAAGGACTTGATTTTTGCCAGAGAGAATCTGATCTTAGGCTTGGTACTCTTTTCAAACATCATTAACAGCGTTTGTTCCCCTTGAGCAGTAAACTGCTGGGCAATTTCATAGGCAAGCGAGCCGCCTGCGCAGTACCCACCGATACGGTAAGGCCCATGAGGCTGAACTTCCCTGATCTTTTTAACATAATTGGCTGCCAGGGTTTCAATGCGCCAAACTGGATCCGGAGATTCTTCCTCGACAAAGCGGAGCACATAAAAGGGTTGGTTTGCACCCAAGGCTTGGGACAGCTGCTTAAAGATCAGGGGATTATTAAAAATCGGTGTCGCCAGAAAGATCGGGGGTTCATCGCCATCTGGATGTAGAGGAAAGAGGGTAGCGCTCTCACATTGCTGGATCTCGGGTTCTGCAGCAATATCTGACGGAGTAGAGGCTGCGGGTTCTTGGGAATGACGAGCTGGAGAGAGTTCTGTCCTCACGGCAGGTGGGATCTGTTGGCTTAGGTGATTCACCAGCGAGTCCAGGGTTGGGAAGTCAAACAGTAACGTTGAACGGAGTCGCTGGCCCAGGCTTTGTTGCAGGCTGTTCCTCAGTTCAATGACCATCAGCGAATCCAACCCCAGATCAAAAAGGGATCGCTGCGGATCAAGCTGATCAGGAGATGACAGTCCAATCACTCTGGCAATTTGAGTAGCCACATGGGTTCGGAGGAGAACTTGGCGCTGCTCTGCCGATCCGGTATTTAGGTGCTGTAGGGAAAGGGCAGGAGAAGAAGGACGATCCTGAGTGAATGACCGTTGTAGCAAGCTGAAAAGAGGACGCTGCCTAGCCTCAGGAACTTGGGCAAAGAATCTGGGCCAATCAACAGCGATCACGCCCACCTGAGCAGCCTTTTCCTTAAGCAATGCTTCCAGCAACGGCCAGCCCTCCTGATTGGGGATCGGGGTCAGTCCCGCCTGGTGGCGACGCTGTTGCATCTGGGAGTTGAGTCTGGCGGCCATTCCAGCCGTTGCCCACGGCCCCCAATTCACTGTTAGGGCGGCCTGATCCAGGGACTGCCGCAGGTGGGCTAGCCCATCCAGAAAGGCATTGGCAGCGGCGTAGTTTCCCTGACCTGCATTCCCCAGTAGAGACGTTACCGAGGAAAAACAAACAAAGAAATCCAGCGGTTGGTGTTGGGTTAGATCATGGAGGAGCCACGCCCCTTCGACTTTGGCCGCCATCACCGCTCGAAACCGATCCCAGGTTTGCTGAGGTAAGATGCCATCATCCAGGCTTCCGGCTGCATGCAAAATCCCCTTCAATGGCCAGGGGCTCTGCAGAATGGTCTCCAGATCACGAGTCAGCTCTGACGGTCGAGCAAGATCTGCCTGCTGTTTCCTGACCTCAACCCCTGCTGTCTCCAGATCCTTGATGATCCTGTCAGCCTCAACCGAGGGCGCAGAACGTCCCATCAACACCAGGTGCCGAGCCCCTTTGCCTGCCAACCACTGAGCCGCTTCCAAGCCTAAAGCACCGAATCCTCCGGTAATCAGGTAGCTCGCCTCGGGTTTCACCTCCAGATCGGTCTCGGGCATGGCGGGCCAGTGAATCACCAGTTTGCCCAGATGACGCCCCTGCTGCATTAACCGAAAGGCTTCCCGCACCCGCACCAGATCGTACACCTGATAACGCATGGGCTGGAGAGTCCCGTTCTGCCAAAGGGGAGACAGCGCTGCACATAAGCGTGGGATCAGAGAGGGATCCGCCTGGGCCACCTCTCCCAGATCAAAGGGGAAGTAGGCAATATCCGGTCGTTGTTGCTGCACCTCTGCTGCAGACCAGATACCCAGCTTACCCAGCTCCACAAACCGTCCCCCTGTCGCCACCACCCCCAAACTGGCGGGAATAAACTCTCCATTCAGACTGTTGAGCACCACATCCACTCCAGTCCCTGCCGTCAAGCTGCGCAGTTCTTCGGCAAAATCCAGGGTGCGGGAGTTCATGATGTGCTTGACCCCCATCGATCTGAGAAAGGCCCACTTGGAGGGACTGGCCGTAGCGTACACCTCGGCCCCCAGAGCATGAGCCAGCTGAATCGCCGCCTGACCGATCCCACCAGCCGCCGCATGGATCAGAATCTTTTCTCCCTTTTTCAGGTGGGCCAGCTCAACCAGACCGTAATAAACCGTCAAAAAAACCAGGGGCAGGGTGGCGGCCTCTGTAAAACTGAAGTGGCGAGGCTTTTTGATCACCCATTCTGCTCGGGGGGTGACGTAGCTACTGAAGGCATCCCCAATCAGGGCCACCATGACCTCATCGCCTTCGGCAAAATGGCGAATCTCCTCCCCCACCCGTGTGATCACGCCTGCACATTCAAAGCCAAAGGTGGGACGAGAGTTGGACTCAGGCATCATCCCCAGGGCATGCAGCACATCCCGAAAATTGAGCCCCACGGCTCGGACCTGCACTTCCACCTCCTGAGCAGCAGGGGCCTGGCGTGGCATGGGGTAGAGCTGCAATTGATCCAAGAGTCCATGTTCTGAGATCCGCAACTGAAAGGGATGAGGGGGAAGAGTCAGCTGATCAGGATCTAGCTGAGACTGGGCTTGATCGGGGATCAGACGGGCTGCATATCGCTGATGCTGACGGTAGGCCAGTTGATCCTCGGATGGAGTGGAAAACAGCTCCGTGGCGAGGACTTCTGCATCTTCTCCGGATACTGCCTTGGGATCTAGATCCACAATCCGGCAATCAAGGTGAGGCATTTCCAGCCGGATCACCCGCGCCAGCCCCCACAGCGGAGACTGTTGCACCTGAACCGCTTCTACCTCGCTCGTAATCGCCTGAGCCCCTTTGGTCACCAGCCAGAGAGGTACAGAGGTTGGCATGGCCATCTGATCCAGCGCCTGCACCAGATGCAGAACACTGGCACACCCCAATTCCTGAACCCGCTGCAGAGTTTCCAGATCGAGAGGTTGCGAGCATGGGTGAAGAGCCCAGAGATGAAGCACTCCTGCCAACTTCTGATCCTTTGCCCATAGAGACCGCAGCAATTGCTGAAAGTGATCCGGATCCAGAGGATTAAGGTGATACTCAGTTTCACTCAACTCCTGAAAAGCAGGCCCAGGTGAGACAGAAATCCAGGAGTAGCCCCTTTGCTGCAAGTTCCTGGTCAGAAGCAAATCCCGTTCCGATGAGGAGGTAAAGATCAGCCAGGATTCACCCACAGCCCCGTTAGCAGCATTCTCCTGATCCAACGGAATCTGGGGTTGGTGCTGCCAAAAGAGTTGATAAAACCAATCTCTGCGTCGGATTTGTAAACTGCGCTGCAGGGCCTCGGGCGTTGTTCTGCGCATGGATAACCCTGCGATACGAGCGACCCGCACGCCAGAGGAATCGACCAGATCAATATCGACTTTCTGGATCGGGTCATGCTGCTGCAGTTCTACCCTGACATTGAGCTGGTGACTGGTTTTTCGGTACAGCTCTAGTCGTTCAATCCCTACAGGCAAATAAAGAGATGGATCGGTTGTTTCAGGATCTGTAAGTGTCGCCAGGGTTAACCCTGTCAACTGGAAACAGGCATCCAACAGGAGGGGATGAATTAGATAAGACTGATCTGAGTGACCTGAACTGACTGGCAGCTGCAGTTGGGCATAACCGACACCGTTTTCTATGCCTGCCGTTTGGATCACCCGAAAATGAGGGCCAAAAGTCATCCCTAAGCGGTGGGCCTGTGCGTAATAGGAGGAAAGATCAAAGGAATGCGAAGGCGGGCTCCAGATCCAGGAGACGGGAGTCGGATCATTGAATCTCGTTATTCTCCCGCGAACATGTACAGTCCGGGCCGGATCCCCTACTGATGCAGAAGTCCGGGCTAAACTGCAAATTTCAATGAAGTAGGAGTGATCCTGAGCAGGGGTAAGGATGATCTGCACCCGGGTGGCGAACTGCGAAGCCAGGATCAGGGGCCGCTCCAGGCTAAAATCTTCAATAGCCAGAGCCTCTTGCTGAATCAGGGTATTCCCTGCGGCCAGAGCCATCTCTACATAACCGGCTCCAGGAAACACCACCTGCTCAAATAACACATGATCCTTGAGATAAGGTGGCTGTTCGGGAGTGAGATTGGTTTCAAAAATAGTCTCTCTGATGTGACCTGGCAGGTTTAACTTTTGCCCCAGCAGGGGATGCAAAGCCTCTGGATAAGGGGGAGCAAGTCGCTGCCGTTTGGGGGATGGCTCAACCCAATAGCGCTGCCGTTGAAACGGATAGGTGGGCAGATCTGCAACTTTGCGACCTCCACAGTCACGATCCACGGCCTGCCAGTTGATCTCGATCCCTTGCACATAGAGCTGGCCCAGGCTTGGCATCATCTGCGCCCAATCCGAAGGTCCTCTCCTCAAACTCGGCAGAAAAAGAGCTTCAGAGTCATTCACACAGGCTCTGGCCATACCCAGCAGGACAGGGGTCGGTCCCACCTCCAGATAGATGTCTACACCCTGGCGCTGCAATGTGTCGATCCCCCGAGCAAATTGAACGGGCTGACGCACATGCTGGATCCAGTATTCGGGAGTAGCGATATCAGGACCTGCCAGATCACCTGTGACGTTGGAGACGACAGCAATCTCAGGGGAAGCAAAGCGCACCGATCTGGCGAAGGCGGCAAACTCAGGCAGGATCGGATCCATGAGCGGAGAGTGAAAGGCCTGCGACACCTCGAGAGGGGTGACCTTGATCCCTCGGGCTTCTAGATCCTTCCGGACCACCTCCACCCGCCGCTGTTCACCTGAGATCACCACCGAGTCTGGGCCGTTGTAGGCCGCAATCGACACCTGATCTCGATGGGCAGCGATCACCGCTTGCGCAGTCTCAGGATCGGTGAGGGCAGCCAGCATTGCCCCCTTGGAGGGCAGCGATTGCATCAGGTGAGCCCGCTGAACAATCAGCTTTAACCCCTCTTCCAGGCTGAATACACCCGCAAGACAGGCCGCCACATACTCCCCGACACTGTGACCCATCACGATCCGCGGCCAGATGCCCCAACTGATCCACACCTGAGCCAGGCTGTACTCCAGGGCAAAGAGAGCGGGCTGCGTATAGGCTGTTTGCTGGAGGAGAGAACCACCTTCAGAGGCATAGAGCACATCCAGCAATGGTTGATTCAGCAACGGTTCCAGAATCACTGCGCACCGATCCAGCCACTCTTTGAAAACAGGCTGGGTTTGATACAATTCCCTGCCCATGCCCACGTACTGAGAGCCCTGCCCTGTAAAGATCATGGCAATGGTGGTAGATCCCTTCCTCCTAAGAGTGGATCGGGCCACTGCTGGGGTGGGGGCTTCCTGGGTAAAAGCCTGCAACTGAGTGACAATCTCTGTGACCGTGGCTCCCCAGACACTGATCCGGTGGGGAAGGTGCAGACGACCTCTGTGGCTGGTGTAGCAGATATCCGCTAGAGAGCGATGGGGGTGCTGCTGCAAGTAATCAAGGTACCGAAGGGCCAGAGACTGCAGAGCGGTGGGTGTTTTAGCCGAGAGACAAAGCAGCTGGATCGGTCGTTGCCAGTGGGGCACTGCTTGCTGCGGCAGAGGTGGAGCTGCTTCCAGGATCACATGGGCATTGGTGCCGCCGATCCCAAAGGAACTGACCCCTGCTCGTCGAGGGGAGGGTTTATTCTCCCAGGGCTGCAGGCTTGTATTCACGTAGAAAGGACTTTGTTCAAACGAGATGGCCGGATTCGGTTGTTCAAAATGCAGGCTGGGTGGGATCTGCTGGTGCTCCAGAGCCAGAACCGTCTTGATCAGTCCCACAATGCCTGCCGCCACATCCAGATGGCCCACATTCGTTTTCACCGATCCCAACGCACAATATTGTTGTTTCGAGCTCTGGCCAAATGCCTGGGTGAGGGCTGCCACCTCAATCGGATCGCCAATGGGCGTGGCTGTTCCGTGGGCTTCTACATAGCTGATGGAATCTGCCTCCACCCCCGCCACCTGTTGGGCCTGACGAATCACATCCGCCTGCCGTTCCAGACTGGGGGCTGTGTAACCTGCTTTGCTCGATCCATCATTATTGATGGCCGATCCTCGGATCACCGCTCGAATCGGATCCCCATCACGCATGGCCTGCTCCAGAGGTTTGAGCAGCACAATCCCCACCCCATCTCCCGCTACTGTTCCCTGCGCTTTTGCATCAAAGGCTCGACAGTGCCCATCCCCAGACGCGATCATGCCTTCTTGATAGAGATAACCCGTTTTCTGGGGGATCTGGAGGGAGACACCCCCCACCAGTGCCATTTCACATTCCCCTTGCTGCAAACTTTGACAGGCAAGATGCACCGCCACCAATGAGGAGGAACAGGCTGTCTGAACCGCAATCGCAGGTCCCTGGAGATTGAGCTTGTAGGCCACTCGAGTGGGGAGAAAGTCTTTGTCACTGCTGATAAAGATCTGATAGCTGGCCGCCGGATCCGCCAGATCAATCTCATCCTTTAGGTTCATGAGCAGGTAACGGTTCAATCCTGAACTGGCAAAAACCCCCACCGATTGACTCTCACCTCCGGGTGGATAACCCGCATTTTCAAAGGCTTCCCAGGCACATTCCAGAAACAGGCGCTGCTGCGGATCCATGAGCCTGGCTTCGCGGGGACTGTAGCCAAATAGCTCCGCATCAAAATACTCGATCTGACTCAGACTGGAACTGGCTCGAACATACTGAGGCTGCTGAAAAATCTCCGGAGCCACACCACTCTCCAGCAACTCCTGATCGGTAAGGGAAGTAATCGTCTCCACCCCATCCCGCAGATAGCTCCAGAAGTCCGCTAGGGTTTCTGCTCCGGGTAAACGCACCGCCATCCCAATTACAGCAATCGCATCCGTGGCAATTTTCTTCAAGCTTGAAGGATCCGAAATCTGAGCGGTTGTGAGTGGAGGAGAGGCAGGCCACAAGTGTTCAGCCAGGGTGTGGATCGTGGGGTACTGAAACAGCTCCACCAACGTGACAGTCTGGTGCAATGCCTGCGAGAGTTTGTTGCACACCTGCACCGCCAGCAAAGATGTTCCCCCCACATCAAAAAAGTTGTCATGGATCCCGATCTCGTGGGCAGGCAAAAGCTGTTGCCAGATGCGGATAATCAGGGCTTCCCCTTCGGTTTGTGGGTGGTTCAGAACCGCAGCAGGGTGAGACTTCAGGCTTGCAGGATCGGGCAGGGCACGGCGATTGACTTTGCCATTGGGGGTAAGAGGCAGGGACTCCAGTTGGAAAAACACGGCGGGCACCATGTACTCCGGCACCCTTTGCTGCAAGTAAATGCGCAGATCTTGATTTAGGGAGGGATTGGCCTGCACGGGTACAACATAGGCAACTAGAAATGGCTCCTCCATCTGCTCTCGAACCACCACCGCCTGCCGCACCTGGGGATGGTGTTCAAGAACACTTTCAATCTCCCCCAGCTCAATCCGAAAGCCCCGCACTTTCACCTGCTGATCCTGGCGACCCAGAAACTCAATCCGACCATCCCCCAGAAGCCGCCCGGAGTCTCCGGTTCTATACAGTCGCCCTGAGGCAAAGGGATGAGACACAAACTTTTGGGCACTCAGATCCGGCAAGTTCAAATACCCCCGCGCCAGTCCTTCCCCGCCAATACAGATCTCTCCCCGAACCCCCACTGGCAGTAAGCGCAGATTTGCATCCAGAACATAGATTTGCGTGTTTTGAATCGGATGACCAATGGGGATTGATCCCTTGTGCTGATCTGCCATCAGAGACTCTTCCGTGACCCGAGCGATGGCTGACCAGATGGTCGTTTCTGTGGGTCCATACAGATTCCAGAGTTCAGCCACCTTCCCCACCAGATCCTGGGCCAGGGCAGGGGTGAGGGCTTCGCCACCACAGAGGGCTTTCAATCTGGCATTTCCGATCCATCCGGTGGCGAGCAACAGCCTCCAGGTTGTCGGGGTGGCCTGCATCCATGTGATGCTGGTGGCCTCCAGCAATTCCTGCAGCTGCTGACCATTGGCCACAACCTCCTGCGGCGCGATCACCACAGTGGCCCCCACCAGCAAGGGCAGATAGATCTCCAATCCGGCAATATCAAAGCTAATCGTCGTCACGGAAAGGCAGACATCCTCCGGATTGATCCCGGGCTGTTGCCGCATCGACCCCAGACAATTCACCAAAGAGCGGTGCTCGATTTGCACTCCTTTGGGTTGGCCCGTCGATCCTGACGTGTAAATCACATAGGCCAGATGCGTAGGATCTGAATGGTCTGGGGGAGGGGAGGGGTCTTCCTGTGCCGCCTGCCATTGAAGATCCAGACACAGCACTGTTGATTCCAGCTCCGGTAAGGCACACAGGATGTTTTCCTGGGTCAACAGCACCTGGATGTGGGCATCAGCAAGAATATGAGCATTTCTGGCGGGTGGATGATGCGGATCCAGAGGCACATAAGCCCCCCCGGCCTTCAGCACCCCCAACAGAGCTACCACCATCTGCGCAGAGCGCTCCAGCAGGATCCCGACCCGCTGCTCGGGACCGATCCCCAGACTTTGCAAGTGATGAGCCAGTTGATTGGCTTGAGCATTCAATTCCTGATACGTGAGCCGCTGATCCTTCCAGACCAGGGCAATGGCCTCAGGGGTCCGCTCCACCTGCTCCTGAAACAGGTGATGGAAACAGCGATCACGGAGATCATCAGTGGCAGACACCATCCCCGATCGCCACAACTGCTGCTGGTCAGCTGCCGAGAGAAGGGGTAAATCCTGAATCTTTTCCTCAGGATGCGCCAAAACTGCATTCAACAGTGTCTGAAAATGTTGGGCAAAGCGGGCAACGGTAGAAGCCTCAAACAGATCAGATCGGTACTTGAACGCCCCCAAAAAGGTTTTCTCCCCTTCCACAACCCAGAGCGATAAATCAAACTGCCCCTCCTGTAATTCCAGATTCTGAAGTGGTTGCAGGGATAGCCCACCCCAGGAGACCGGATCCTGGCGACCAAACAGTTGCGCCCTTCCCTCGACTCGATGCGAGGGCAAAAAATTAAAGAATACCTGGAATAGCGGGGTACGGCTGGGATCACGTCTGACATTTAACCGCTCCACCAGTAAGGGGAAGGGATAGTCCTGATGGCCCATGGCCTCCAGGATCCTGTGCCGGATCTGTTGCAGAAAGTCTGTGAATCGGGGATTGTCGCTGGCGGTGGAGCGAATCACCAGCGTATTCACAAAGTCTCCAATGAGACCGGAAAAAGCATCCTGACCTCTGGCGGCAGTCGGCGTCCCTAGCAGGATTGTGTCCTGAGTCGTGTAGCGGTGCAGGAAGACGAAAAAGGTGGCCGTCAGGATCGCATTGATGGAGACTCCCATCCTCTGACTGAAAGCCCTCAACTGCTGGATCAGAGGTTCCGGCAACTCAAATCTGTAGCTGGTTCCTTGATAAGTCTGCACCGCAGGCCAAGGTCGATCCGTGGGCAGTTCAAGTGTGTGGGGAGCCCCCTGCAGTTGATCTCTCCAGTACGTCCAGTGGTGCTCTCCGTGGGTGGAAAGCATCTGCTGCTGCCAGGCAACATAGTCCTTATAGGTGCACTTTAGGGGAGGGAGATCTGCCACATGATTTTCCACTTCTGCCCTGTAGAAGATCCCTAATTCGTCTAGCAGGATGTAGAAGGACCAACCATCACAGACAATTTCATGAGTGATCAGTTCAAGCACATGATCTGTCGGTGACCGAGAATACAACCGCACCCGCAGGAGAGGACCCGTTTCCAAATTGAAGGGGCGCTCATAGGTTTCCAGTCGTTTTTGCTGCAAAATATCAGGTGTCAGTTGCGAGGCATCCACATGCTGAAAGGCAGGAGCCAGGGCAGGATGCAGGATCTGCTGGGGTTCATCTCCCTGCAAAGAAAAGGTGGTCCGCAAACTGGGGTGGCGAGCCACCATTGCCTTTAAGGCTTCTCGCAAAGCCGCAACATCGACTGGCGAGTGGATCTGGGCGCTAAAGCGGGAGTTGTAGGCCGGACTGTCGGGCGCAAGCTGATGCAGAACCAAAAGACCTTTCTGATTATAGGAAAGGGGGTAATGAATCGCTTGACTGGCGTGAGGTGGTACCAGCTGAATGATCTCAAGTTTGTGTTGTTTCAGGGTGGCCGCCAGCGTGGAGGTCATCACCCCTCGGGGGGCGCGGAATTTGAGCCTCTCTCCTTCTGACCACAGTTCAATCCCTCGAAGCGTCAGATCCGCGAGAAAGGTGTTTAGATTCATAGTTCCCCCTCCTCCAACCAGGTCCCAGCTTCCAGATCTGCGTCCATTAGATATGGATCCTGCTGCTCATCAACGTCTACCTGCTCCGGATCGGGCATCTGCTGGTGAATGCTTGTGACCAGGGCGCCCACCGATATATCCCCCATTAATAGCTGAATGGGAAGGGACACGTTGAAATCCCGTTGGAGTCGATTGCGCAGTTCTACAGCCACTAACGAGTCGAAAATATATCTACTCAGGATCTTATGCTCATTAATCTGGTCTGCCCCAATCCCCAGGGCCACCGCAATCATCTCCTGCAGATGGCGCAGGATCAGGGATTCTCGATCGGCTGGAGTGCAAGTGTGCAGCAGGGTCAGATCGGAGGGACCAGTGGGGACAAGCTCAGCTAGCCAGGGACGTGCCAGATCTGGAGGGAACGCTGACCAATCGAGATCCATAACGCCCACCTGTGGTATCGAGCCTCCCAGCACTCTGCCCAGAACCTTCAGCCCCTGATCTCTACTCAGCCTGTGCATGCCAAGACGCCTCCAGCGAGCCTGATGCTGAGGATCCACCTGACTGGCCATCCCTCCCGCATCCCAGGGTCCCCAGTTCACGCTGATTACAGAGATCTGGTGCTGGTGACCATAAAAGGAGAGGGCATCCATAAAGGCATTGGCTGCAGCATAGTTACTCTGTCCGGCTGAGCCCAGGAGAGCGGCAGTAGAGGAAAAGTAAACCATAAAGTCCAGGGGTTGATCCTGAGTGAGGCGTTGCAGGTACCAGCTCCCCAGGATCTTGGGGGCCATGACTTGCTCAAAGCGTTCCCAGGTCTGCTGTTGCAGGACACCATCATCCAGAACCCCAGCCAGATGCATGATCCCAGCCAGGGGAGGAAGGCGGGTCTGAATGGAAGTTAGTAATGTTTCCACATCTGATTCAAGTGCAAGATCGGCAGGGAGCACCACCACCTGGGTTCCCCTCTCCTCGATCTCTGTGATCATCCTCTGGGTTTCCGAGCTACCTGTGCCCCGACTGGTGAGCACCAGATGCCGCACCCCCTGATCTGCCATCCACTTGGCCACCTCTAATCCCAGAGCTCCCAGCCCTCCGGTAATCAGGTAAGTCTTTTCTGGATCCAGACATACCGATGACTGTTGAAGATCGAACTCAGCTCGCACCAGACGAGCCCCAAACCACTGCCCCTGCCGACAAGCCAGATGATCCTCGGTCTCATGATGGGCCATAGCCGAGAGGATCTGAGTTGCCGCTACCATAGCAGGACTTCCTGGCTCTAGATCCAGCAGCCCTCCCCACAGCTCCGGATGTTCGATGGCGACCACTCGACCCATTCCCCAGATCGGGCTTTGAGCAATTTCCAGGGGTGTGTTCAGATCAACAGGTTGAGCTCCCTGAGTCACAATCCAGGTGTGCGGAGAGGATCCATTCCCACCCGCCTCCAGCAAAGCCTGCAGCAAATGCAGTAAGCTTGCACAACCCAGCTGTTGAGCCCTCACCAACTGATCAGCTGTCAGGTCGTGAGTTTCCGCTGCATCCAAACTCCAAAGATGGATCGCGCCCCGGAGCGGTTGCTGTTGTGCATCGATAATCTCCTGCACAAAAGTATAGAAATCCTGTTTGGATAGGGGATCCAGCCTGCGTTGCTCCGATGAAAGATTCGGGGAACTCCAGGGATAAACCATCCAGCAAGTTTGCCCCAGATCCTGCAACTGCTCGGCCAGTGCCTCCCCAATCCCCTTGTGATCGGCGAGGATGATCCAGCCTCCTGGGGTTGAAAAAGAGGGAGCAGGTCGAGAGCTACGCAGGGGTTTCCACACCACCCGATAGAGAATCTGCTGCAGTTGATTCAGGGGTTCCTCTGCTTCTTGTTGCTGCCTGATCAATGTCTGGATCAGTTTGGGTAAGAGTTTGATCTCTGCAGCAGAAAAGTCCTGAGATCGGCACAACCTTTCTATCAATGCATCCACATCTTGTTCTTGAGACAGCTGCGATAGACCTGTACCAGCAATTGATCTAGAACTCGCTGGCTCCGACACTTCAATCCAGTAGCGTTGCCGCTGAAAGGGATAGGTTGGCAGGTTAGAGATCTTGTAGCGGATGTAATCATGATCAAAACCAGCCCAATCCACATGTTTCCCGCTGACATAGAGCTGTGCCAGACAGTGAAGGTGCTGCTCCCATCCGGAATAGATAGATAGAGGATTTAATTGCGGCTCCTCATCTTCTCTCATGATCTTGATCAGCGTTGGTCCAGGGCAAATTGCCAGACAGAGATTGATATCTTGGGCTTGTAAGTAATTCTGGATCTGAGATAGAGAGATTGGTTTACGAACAGAAGCGTTCCAGTACGGTTGTGAAGCAATTTCTGATCCAGCAATTTCGCCAGAGTAATTGGAGATCACAGGGGTATGAGGTGGATGAAGCTGAATCTCCGTTATCACTTCTCCAGAAGGGGAAGCCATTGGTGCTGTGCTCAACTTAAGTCCATCAGCCAGGCTGAATACCCCTGCTAAACAGGCTGCCACATACTCACCCACCCCGCTGCCGATCAAGAGCTCAGGTTGAATACCCCAACTCATCCACAATTGCGCCAGACTATACTCCAGAGCAAATAAAGCGGCGGTTCTCAAAGACGGATCAGCCGTCGAGTGGGTGAGGATCTGCAGGGGGGAGTGTTGGATTAATTCAGCACATTGATCCAGGACTCGCTTAAATGTGGGTTGAGTTTCATATAAGTCTCGCCCTACGCTCATCACATTAGAGATTTCATCCGTGATCAAAAAGGCAATGCATGGCTGTCTCCCCTCGGAATCTCCTATCATTTTTAAGTCAAGAACTTCTCGGCAACAGGCAAAGAGTTCCAGTTTCTCTCTCAGCTCATTTGTTGATCCAGCAACCACAGCCAGCCGTTTTGAAAAATGATTCCGACCTGTATTTGTGGTGAAACATAAATCTGCGAGGTTGATCCCCTGACTTTCGAGACTTTCCAGATACTTCCAGTAACGATCTACTAACTGATGTAATGCTTGATTTGTTCGAGCTGTGAGTGTGAACAGATGCAAAGGTCTTTCCACCACTGAAGGGGTAGATCGAGTCACCAGGGGAGCTTCCTCAACAATGACATGAGCATTGGTACCCGTCGCCCCAAAAGCACTGATCCCAGCCAACCTCTTTCTTTCACCTCTTTCCCAGGGCTGAATTTGGGTCGGAATTTTCAGGGGCAATCGTTCCCAGTCAATGTTGGGGTTCAACTCTCGCAGGTGCCGATGAGGGGGGATCCGTTCGTCCTGTAGGGCCAGGATCACTTTGATTAGACCGGAAACTCCTGCTGCTGCCTCCAGATGACCAATATTGGCCTTTACTGAACCTATCCAGAGGGGATCGGTTGCTGCATGTGTAGATGCAAAAATTTCCCCCAGGGCTGTTACTTCAATCGGATCGCCTAAAGCAGTTCCGGTGCCATGGGCCTCAATGTAACTGATCTCTCCAGGATCGATGCCCCCCTGTGCCAAAGCCTGCCGGATCAACTGTTGCTGGGCCTGACCATTGGGAACAGTAAACCCACTGCTAGGTCCATCCTGATTCACCGCGCTGGCCCGGATCACCGCCTGAACCGGATCCCCATCTCGCAAGGCATCCGACAGACGTTTCAGCACCAGCATTCCACATCCTTCTCCCCGTCCAATCCCATCCGCATCAGCATCAAATGATTTGCAATGTCCATCTACTGCCAACATCTGGGCCTGAGCTGTGGCAATCATGGAATCAGGAGAAAGGATCAGGTTGACTCCTCCCGCCAGTGCCATCGCACATTCACCCAACCGTAAACTCTGACAGGCTTGATGAATAGCTACTAAAGAAGAGGAACAGGCTGTATCCACCGCTATCGAGGGACCTGTAAAGCCAAAGACATAGGAGATCCGTCCCGCAGCAGCATTTAGTGGTCCTCCAGTCACCTGAAACGCCTGCAAAGACTTGGAATGTCCAGCCTTTTGGAGTAGGCCAGAGTAATCATTAAGGGTGATCCCGACAAACACACCCGTAGGACTGGGCTGTAAACGGTTCGGCACATACGCGGCTCGCTCCAATGCTTCCCAGCTGACCTCCAGCAGAAGGCGGTGCTGCGGATCAATGTACTGAGCTTCACGGGGAAAGATGTTGAAGAAAGCAGGATCAAACTGATCGACATCCTTGAGAAAAGCCCCATAGCGACAGTAAGCTCGTCCAGGGGTTTGGGGATCGGGGTGATAAAAAGTATCAACATCCCAGCGCTCCGGCGGGATCTCTGAAATAGCATCATAGCCCTGCAGTAATTGCTGCCAGAAGGTTTCGGGTGTAGAAGCATCTCCAGGAAAACGGCAGGCCATCCCGACAATGGCAATCGGTTCTGATTGAGTAACAGCATGAGAAGTGGTTGTTTGATCAAACCCATTCAGAGGGAAGAGTTCAGCCGCAAGAAAGTGGGTCAGTCGCTGCAGGTTTGGATGATCAAAAGCAAGACTTGCGGATAAGGGCACACCCAGAGAAGTCTGTAACCGATCCCGAAACTCCACCGCCATAAGAGAATCCATCCCCAGATCAAAAAAACCTGCCGCTGGATCCAGTGATTGTGAGGATGGCAACCTGAGGATGGATCTGAGCTGGTCCAGGATGTGCGTCTGCAAAGCAGAAAGCTGCTGCCGTTCTGGCAATGAGCGCAGGTGGGCAACCAGAGGTGCTGGATCACTGGTAGTCCTACTCTGAATCGGATCCCTAGGAGCTGCGATTTGATCCAAAAAAGGACGCAGTCGTCTGGCTGCATATACAGACTTAAACCGGATCCAATCATTACGGCTAACGGTGAGCTGGGTGAGATCCGAAAAGAGCAAACCTTCCAGTGCAGAAAGGGCCAGTGCTGAATCCAGTGACTGCACCCCTGCTTGCGACAGCCAGGTTTGAGCCTCTGCCGTCACCATTCCTCCACCCGACCAAGGACCCCAGTTGATGGCAAGTCCAGGCAACCCTTGCAATCGACGGTAGTGGACCAGACTATCTAAAAACTGGTTGGCCGCTGCATAATGGGCCTGTCCCTGTGAGCCCCACACGGAAGCAATCGATGAGAAACAGACAAAGAAGTCCAATGGCTCTGACTGGGAAAGTTGATGCAGGATCCACCCCCCCCTTACCTTAGGTCGCAGCACCTGCTGCCATTGCTCAGAGGTCAGATCTGCAAGAGGAGTGACACCCTCGATTCCTGCTGCATGCACCACACCCTTGAGAGGGACCCCCTGAGCCTTGATCTGCTGCCATACGGCTTCCATGTCTGTCAGATCAGCAACATCTGCAGAAAAGATCGTGACTTCGGCTCCCTTGGTGCGCAATGCTTCTATTTCTGGTTGCGCTGCTTCTGTTAACCCCCGCCGACTCAACAACAGCAGATGACGCACTCCCTGATCCACCAACCACTGCCCAACTTGAAGACCAAGAACCCCCAATCCACCTGTGATCAGGTAGCTGGCCTGGGGATCTAGGTTGGGTTTGTGATAACGGGGAATTGCACGAACTAATCGAGGAACAAACCGCTGTCCATTTCGATAAACTATCTGATCATCTTGATCCGGGTGTAACAGTTCTGGAACTAATAACGGTAGTTGAGATTCCACTGCAATGCGGGGATCCAGATCAACAAGCCTGCCCCAATGCTCCGGGTATTCAAGCGAAAAGACTTTGATCAGTCCCCACACCGTTGCATGAGAGAGGTCGATAGGGTTGCTCTCACAGGGGACCCCTCCTCTGGTCAAAACCCAGATCCGGGGAAAAGGAATGCTCGATTGCAATAATTTTTGAAGAAGCTTCAGCAAAGGAATAGCAAAGGACACTGCCTCAAGAGGATCGCTTGCTTGAGGAACAGCGTAGATCAGGCCAGCAATTTGAATGTCCCATCCTGCCATAATTTCTTGAAGATCCCCAGACACATCTTCGACCACAGTGCATGCTTGTCCAACCTGCTGGAGTGCCTCTGCCAGCGGAGAACAGGTATCACCGATCAGAATCCAGTGACCCACTGGTGAAGAGCTTATATCTGGGATGAGTAATTGAGGCTGCCATTTAATCTGATAAAGACAATCGGAGAGAACAGGATCCTTCGAGGGATATAGATGCTGATCAAAATGAGTTTCAATCCAGTAACGCTCTCGCTGAAAGGGATACGTAGGCAAACCAGTGATCTTACGACGTGCATAGCCTCGATCAAACCCCCGCCAGTCAACCTTGATCCCGCACATATACAGCTGCGCCAGACTCTCCAACAGGGTCTTCCATTCCCCTTGTCCTGGCTGTAAACTGGGGAGAAATAACGGTTCAGGATCGTCCGACCAAGCTCTAGCCTTCTCCGACAGCGCCGATCCGTGTCCTACCTCCACATAGATCTCGACCCCCTCCTTTTGCAAAGATCTCATCCCTTCTGCAAATTGAACCGATTGACGAATGTCCTGGATCCAATACTCTGCGCTGCTGATCTCTTCGCCTGCACGTTTGCCTGTGAGATTGGAAATAATCGGAAACTGGGCTCTTGAATACTGGATCTGTTCGGCAACGGCTCTGAGCTCTTGTGTTGCTGGATCTGACGAAAGAGATTGCATCAGCCGAGCCTGATATGTGATTAGCTTCAATCCATCTTCCAGACTGAATACCCCAGCAACACAGGCCGCTACATATTCCCCCACACTGTGGCCCATGAGGATAGAAGGCTGGATCCCCCAGCTCATCCACAAGTGTGCCAGGCTATATTTCAGAGCAAACAGAGCAGGTTGGGTGTAAAGTGTTCGATTTAGAAGAGAGTTACTTTCTCTGGTAAGAAGGATCTCAAGAAGGGGACGATCCAGATATGCGTTCAGAATCTGAGCACACTGATCTAGACTGGCTCTGAACACAGATTGCGTATCATAAAGCTCCTGCCCCATTCCTGCAAATTGAGATCCCTCTCCTGTAAACAGAAACGCAACTTTGGGGGGATGTTCTCTCTGTTTTGAGGCAATTAATTCGGTTGATTGAATCACCTCCGTGAGCTTCTGCTGAAGATCTGGGATTGTACCAGCCACTAGAGCTAGACGGTGAGAAAAATGGTTCCTTCCAGCATTAACTGAAAAACACAGATCCCCCAGATTCAGACTGGCAAGCCTGGAGTCATTTCTGTAACTCTCTACCAACTGCCTCAGGGCTACAGCGGATCGGGCCGAAATTGCAAAGATATGCAGGGGTCGATCAAGATTTGGGGACTCTTTAACACCTTGCTGAGGAGCTTCTGCCACAATCACGTGAGCATTCGTGCCACTCATGCCAAAAGCACTGATCCCTGCCATGCGGGGATGTTGATTCCGTGGCCAGGGAGTAGAATCTACAGGCACCTTGAAAGGTAAATGTTCCCAATCAATGTAGGGGTTCGGTGTTGTGAAATGCAGATTTCCAGGAATTTCTTGATGCTGCAGACAAAGAATCACCTTGATCAAACTGGCTATACCAGAAGCTGCTTCTAGATGACCAATATTGCTTTTGACCGATCCGATTAACAAGGGATGCTCTGGATCTCGTCCTGCAGCAAATAAAGAACTTAGAGCACGGATCTCAAGTGGATCTCCTAATACTGTGCCTGTACCGTGAGCTTCAATATAGCCAATTTCCTCTGATTTAACTTGAGCATTTCTCAAGGCCTGACGCAACAGATTCTCTTGAGCCCATTTATTGGGTACTGTCAGGCCATTACTAGGGCCATCGTGATTGACGGCACTTCCCTTAATGATGGCCAGAATAGAATCTCCTTGGGCCAGAGCATCACCCAGGCGTTTAAGCACCACCACTCCACACCCTTCTCCGCGTCCAAACCCATTGGCAGAAGCATCAAAGGATTTGCATCGCCCATCTGGAGAGAGCGCCTGCATCCGCGAGAGGACAACCGTCATTTCTGGAGACAGGATCAGGTGAACACCCCCTGCCAATGCCACAGAACACTCCTGCAGCCGCAAGCTTTGACAGGCCAGATGCAATGACACCAGTGCGCTGGAGCATGCGGTATCCACCACCAGACTAGGTCCCTGTAAGCCCAGAGAATAAGAGAGACGTCCCGCTGCATAGCAGGCCCCATTTCCCGTCCCCAGATAGGTGATTTCGTCAGGAAGATCAGAGAGCAGCAGTCTCGTCTCATAGTCATGGTAGGACATGCCGATAAATACTCCGGTCCAGGTTTCCCACAGATCCTGTGGGGCTAGACAGGCACTCTCTAACGCTTCCCAGCACACTTCCAGCAGCAGGCGATGCTGTGGATCCATCAGCAGAGCTTCACGAGGCGAGATCCCAAAGAATTGAGGATCAAAGCCATCAACCTGATTCAGTAATGCTGCTTCACGAATATAGATTTTGCCAGAGGCGGATGGATTGGGATCAAAGTATTGTTGACTCTGCCAGCGTTGGGCTGGAATAGGCCCTACCGCATCGACACCATTCCGCAGTGCTTGCCAAAACTCAGCGGGATGATCTGCACAAGGAAACCTGCAGGCCATACCGACAATAGCGATGGGATCATAAAGTGTTTTTTCTAACTCTTGAACCCTGGCATTAGCCTTGGAGAGGGCAAGCAACGCTTGTTTGAGAGAATCTTTTCGAGACTGTGCTTGCTCAGTCATTGTCATCACCAGAGAGTCTTATAGTTTATTGATAGTCCACAGGATCATCACTCGTTAATCATTGGATCAGATGTTAGCCATCTGGTCATCTCCTGCTCTAGGGCAGATTCCAGCTGATCTTCATTCATTGATTCAATCTTTGAGGGATCATAAGGTAGTGTCTTTTCTGATATCACGTCTAATTCCTGTGCCTCTCCAGGTGATGACATCATCGCTCTGGCCAAAGATTCAGCAAGTTGAGCTACTGTGGGCTGTTCTAAAAGTAACGTTGCAGGCAAGATCAGTCCGGTCATATTTTGCAAATGATCTCGAAACTCCAGCATCATGAGCGAGTCAAGGCCCATCTCAGTAAATACTTTTGTTAAAGGAATATTTTCATCATGTCCAAGCCCCAGTATAACTCTAAGCCGATCAGTGATATGGCGAGTAAAATATTGCTGTCTTTGCTCAGGAGGAATTGATCTGAGTGATTCAATTAATCCGATGTTATTCTGATTGTGTTTATCTCCTAGTTGAGCAAGATCTGGACATAAACATGTAAACAGAGGACTCCACTTATTACGAAGGATAGTTTTCAGATCATTCCAGGCAAAGTTCACAATGCCAACTTGCCCTGCCAAACCAAGACATGATTCAAAAGCTAGTAATCCTTCCGCACTGCTGAGTTGCTTGATCCCAGTTTGTGCAAGCGATCGCGGCTGATCTATATTCCATTGAGTAGCCATCCCCCCACCCGACCACGGTCCCCAGTTGATACTTAATCCAGGTTGCCCCAGACTTGCCCGATACAGACATAGCCCATCTAAGAATGCATTGGCAGCGGCATAATTACTCTGACCACGATTTCCCAGTAATGAGGTTATAGAGGAAAAACAAGTGAAAAAGTCCAGCTGATCATTCTGGGTCAGCCAGTGCAAGTTCCAGGATCCATAAACTTTGGATTGCATCACTGTACTGAAGTCTTCCCAGTGTTGCTGAAGTAGTAAGGCATCAGCTAAAGTCCCTGCGGCATGAACTATCCCTTTGATCGGCGGCATCGAGATCCTCACGTTCTCCAGAACTGTAGTGAGTGCATCAGGATCTGCAATATTAACTTGATGAATCTGGATCTCAACTCCCTGTTTCTTAAGCTCATGAATCCATTGTTCTTGAGTTGAATTCCTAATTCCTGATCGCCCGATTAACACTAGATAACGAGCGCCAAGCTTGATGAGATGTCGAGCAGTTTCTGAGCCCATATATCCTAATCCACCTGTGATTAGGTATGTGCTTTGCGCATTGATTAATTCTGTTAATGAGGGCAGATCAGGAGTAGCAAACAAACGGCTTACGTGCCTGCAATTTTGCCGATAAGCTATTTCTTTCTCACCATCAGACTGCAAGATTTCTCTTGAAATCTGCTGACATTGTATCTCTACAGAATCCTCAGGATCCAGATCAATCAGTCCTCCCCAAAATTCAGGATATTCCAGACTAGCAGTACGACCCAGGCCCCAAGCTGGTGTTTGAGCTAAGTTTACTCCTTGATTTGATATTGCCTGTGCCTGTTGGGATACAATCCAGATCTTAGGCTGCATGGGGATGTTCCTTCTCAATACCATCTGGATCAGATAGAGTAAAGAGCGAGTTCCAATATTTAGCGCATTATTGAGATCATTAAGATCTTGAATTTGTTGATTGGATGGAGTGGCTAGGCCCCACATATGTACAATTCCCAGCAAGGGAAGATCCCTATGCATCTGATTCTGCTCATTCCAAAAGTGATCAAAGAAGTCTGGATGATCTGGATAAAGAATATAAGTTTCAAATCTACTTGATCTTTCCTCTAAAGTCACCAGGATGCATGCATGTCCCAAAGAGTTGAGATGATCTGCTAGTACTTCACCTGTGGTTATGTCAGCAACCATCAAAATCCAGCGTCCATGAGGAGATTTAGATGCTGTCTCTATCAGTGCCTTCTCTTCCCACTTCATCTGATAAGCTAGATCTCTCACCTCAGATTTCATTGATTGCTGGCGGTGCAGATCACATAAGTGGGTTATTGTTTTTTCAAGATCCAGATCTATGTTTCCATGACTATCATTATCTATCAGTTGCACAAGCTCCTGAACTTTTCCTTGCTGCAGCAGTTCTATAACAGATGTAGTTGTTGTAACAGGACTCGAGTGTGATGTTGACTCCACCCAATAGGGTTGGCGCTGAAAAGGGTAAGTGGGAAGATCAGAAACCTTTTGTCGACTATATCCATCATCGAAATTCTCCCAGTTAATTTGTTTCCCCAGCACATACAATCGGGCCAGGATGGAGAGAATCTGATCCCAGGAAGAAGATCCCTCTCGATCGCTTCCTAACTGAATCGCCTGGCTCTTGGAAATATGAGGCTGACTCAGCACCCAGAATTCAGGATGAGTACTGATTTCTATACACAGGTCTACACCTTGATCTTGTAAAGATCCCAGATTTATCGATGTACTAATTCCCTGTCGCTGATCATTAATCCAGTAATCAATAGTTGTGATCCTAGAGCTAATATCATCTCCACTATTCATTGAGGTCAAAGGTATCCTTGGCATTGAAAACTCAATATGCTCAAGGATATTGATCCGAGTTTCCTGCGAGCTAGCTGCAATTAGTCTGAGTCCATCTGCAAGATTGAATACCTCTGCCAGACAAGCCATCACATACTCGCCCACACCATTTCCCATCAAGATCTGAGGCTGAACACCCCAACTCATCCACAGTTTTGCAAGGCTGTACTTCAGAGCAAATATAGCAGCTGACTTAAGGGAAAAATGACTTCCAGGATCTTCAAGGATTGCAAAAGGATTATGTTGGATCAGATGGGTGCACGCATCTAGCGTCTTTTTAAATCTGGGCTGAGTTTCGTACAGTTCCCGACCCATGTTTATAGATAAAGGTTCTTCATCTGTGAGCAAAAATGCTATTCGTAGTGAGGCGCTTTCTTCTACATTGCCAACGGATAGATCTTTTACTTTCTGTCCTGATGAAAATGCATTAATTTTCTCTTGTAGATCAGGCACTGATCCAGTCACGATAGCCAATCGTTTTGAGAAATGCCCCCGACCTGCATTGGTTGTAAAACACAGATCTGCTAGATTAACTTCTCTATTTTCCAAATACCGGCAGTAGTGATCCACAAGCTGCCGCAATGCCTGAAGGGATTTCGCAGAGAGCGTAAACACATGCAAAGGTCTTTCACCCCATGCAGGAGGCGTCACTGGAGAAAGAGGAGCTTCTTCGACGATGACATGGGCATTGGTGCCACTAATACCAAAAGAACTCACTCCTGCGATCCGCTTTTTTTGGGTTCGTGGCCAGGGCTGGATCTGAGTCGGTACCCGCAAGGGCAAATGCTCCCAATCAATTCTAGGATTTAACTCTTGCACATGATGATGGGGAGGGATCTCTTCATGCTGTAGAGCCAGGATCACTTTCATCAAGCCTGAGACGCCTGCTGCCGATTCCAGGTGGCCGATGTTGGCCTTAACCGAGCCAATCCAGAGGGGATCTTCAGAAGTACGAGTGCTCCCAAAAATACCTCCCAGAGCAGTCACCTCAATTGGATCTCCTAAGGCCGTTCCCGTTCCATGGGCCTCAATGTAATTGATCTCGGCTGGCTCTAGCTCGGCTTGTGCAAGAGCTTTCCGGATCAACTGTTGCTGGGCCTGACCATTGGGGATGGTAAACCCACTACTGGGTCCATCCTGATTGACCGCACTGGCCGTAATCACCGCCTGAACCCGATCCCCATCTCGCAAGGCATCAGACAGACGTTTCAGCACCAGCATTCCACATCCTTCTCCCCGTCCAATCCCATCCGCATTTGCATCAAAGGGTTTGCAGTGCCCATCCGCTGCCAACATCTGGGCTTGAGAAGCCGCAATCATGGAATCAGGAGAAAGGATCAGGTTGACTCCTCCTGCCAGCGCCATGTCACATTCTTTTAACCGTAAACTTTGACAGGCTTGATGAATGGCCACTAATGATGAGGAACAAGCAGTATCTATCGCCATAGAAGGTCCGGTAAAACCAAACACATACGAAATCCGGCCTGCTGCCGCATTAAGTGACCCTCCAGTGACTCCAAACGCTGATGGGTACGATAATTTACCAGCTTTCTGAGTCAACTCCCCATAATCGTTGAGGGTGATTCCAACAAACACTCCAGTGCTCTGATCCATCTGGCGATTCGGAACTCGGCCTGCCCGTTCCATCGCTTCCCAGCACACTTCCAGAAGCAATCGGTGTTGAGGATCGATATATCTTGCCTCCTGGGCAGTAATCCCAAAGAAAGCAGGATCAAAGTAGCTAATCTCTTTGAGAAATCCTCCATAGCGACAACTGGAAATCCCTGCTAAAGAATCCGAAAAGGATTGCAGATTTTGCCGTTCAGGTGGAATCTCGGTGATGGCATCAAACCCTGATCGTAGTTTCTGCCAGAAATCTTCAGGGGATTGTACATCACCTGGAAAGCGACAGGCGGTTCCGATAATGGCAATGGGTTCAGCAATTGAGATTGATGATGAAATTGTTTGTTTAGAGCTAATCTTCTCAGAAAAAATTTCCTGATCAATAAAGTGAGATAAGCGATTTAGGGTGGGGAAATCAAATGCCAGGCTGACAGACAAGGGCGTATTGAGAAGAGGTTGCAGCCGATTGCGAAGCTCTACCGCCATGAGAGAGTCCATTCCCAGATCAAAAAACCCCTTCTGTGGATCCAGGGATTGACCTATTTTCAAACCTAAAACTGAGCGTAGCTGCTCTTCTAAAAGTGCTTGCAGATATCTAAGTCGTTCGCTCTCTGGTAGTGACTGTAAACGAACCACTAAATCGGAGGGAGCTGAGTTGGGCTTGTTTTCACTTTCTGCTTCTGAGGAAGAGACCTGGATCTGATCTAAAAATGGACGGGATCGTCTGGCAGTGTAGAGCCGTTTGAAGCAGGACCATTGATTTTGACTGACAATTGCCTGGACTATTTCGGAAGACAGAAGAATCTCAAATGCTGAGAGTGCTTGAGGAGGATCCAGTACCTGCACCCCTGCTTGCGACAGCCTGGTTTGAGCCTCTGCCGTCACCATTCCCCCACCCGACCAAGGACCCCAGTTGATGGTAAGACCCGGCAACCCTTGAGTTCGACGGTAGTGGACCAGACTATCTAAAAACTGGTTGGCCGCTGCATAATGGGCCTGTCCCTGTGAGCCCCACACCGAAGCAATCGATGAGAAACAGACAAAGAAGTCCAATGGCTCTGACTGAGAAAGTTGATGCAGGATCCACCCCCCCCTCACCTTAGGTCGCAGCACCTGCTGCCATTGCTCAGAGGTCAGATCGGCTAAAGGAGTCGTTCCCTCAATCCCGGCTGCATGGACGATGCCCTTAAGCGGAATTCCCTTGGTGTGGATCTGTTGCCACATAGTTTCCATATCTGAGTAATTGGTAACATCCGTAGCGTGGATCGTGACCTCAGCGCCTGCAGCCCGTAGGACATCAACAACAGAGTGAGACTCTTCACTTAGGCCTCTCCGACTCACTAGGCTCAGATAACGTCCCCCCCTATCCACTAACCATCTCGCCAGTTGCAGACCTAGAAAACCTGTTCCGCCTGTGATCAAATACATTCCCTGTGGATCAATCGGGGGAGTCTTGAGGGAAGGAGGGAGAAGAGGAACTAAGCGAGGGACAAATCGCTGCCCATTTCTAAAAAGAATCTGGTCTTCATGATCAGGATGTAAAACTTCCTGGCAGAGTAGAGGCAGTTGAGACTCGACGGAGATGGCAGGATCAAGATCAATCAGCCCACCCCAAAGTTGGGGATATTCAAGGGAAATAACTTTACCTAAACCCCATAGAGAAGATTGAGAGAGAACCACAGGTTGTGTCCCATATGGAATCGCCCCTGAAGTAACAACCCAGACTTTTGCAGCAAAGGAATTCAGTTGCTCTAACAAAACTTGCACTAGCTGGAGTAGTTTCAGTGAAAGGATTTCGGTAAACAGCGGATCGTCCTCCTGTGGGACAATGTAGACGAGACCTGCGATAGGAATGTCTTGCGGGAACTGCAACCGTGGGTGAGGCTCATCTGGTAGTACACGATAAATCTGTTTCCCCCATTGCTCAAGAGCTCTTCCGAGGAGGGTTGCTTGAGCGCCCATCAGGATCCACTGGCCAGATTGGGCAGAAGAGTCTACCGTGTGGTGTGGCTTTGGTTGCCACTGGATCTCATAGAAACAGTCTGTAACAGTCGAGGTGCTCCGATGATGGGGTTTACTAGTAGCAGGCAATTCCAGCCAATAACGCTCTCGCTGAAAGGGATACGTGGGCAGACCGCTAATCTTGCAACGTCCATACCCCTGATCAAACCCTTGCCAGTTAATCGTGAGCCCACGCACATATAACTGGGCCAGACTCTCCAGCATAATTTCCCAATCTCTCTGCCCCGCCCGCAAACTGGGGAGGAATAGCGGTTCTGGATCGGGAGCACAGGCTCTTGCCATCCCTAACAGCACGGGCTTGGGTCCCACTTCCACATAGATCTCGACCCCCTCCTCTTCCAGAGATCTCACCCCTCGGGCAAACTGAACGGGTTGAAGAATATGTTTAATCCAATACTCTGCTGTGCTGATCTCTTCTCCTGCCCGCTTGCCTGTGAGATTAGAAATGATCGGGATTTGTGCGTTTGAATATTGGATCTGTTCAGCAATGGCTCTGAATTCTGGCAGGATTGGCTCCATTAACGGAGAGTGAAACGCTTGGGAAACTGATAAGGGCGTTACTTTGAGGCCACGAGACTCTAATTCCCTGCTCACCTTTGCCACTGCCTGTCGTTCTCCTGAGATCACCACATTCTCTGGACCATTGCAGGCTGCGATTGATAATTGATCGGGAAAGTTCGCCATTACCGACTGCACGGCTTCTGGATCTGACCAAACGGCAGCCATAGCTCCATCCGACGGCAGGAATTGCATCAGGCGAGCTCGGTGAGCAATTAGTTTCAATCCATCTTCAAGACTGAAGACTCCGGCAATACAAGCGGCCACATATTCCCCCAAACTGTGCCCCATGAGGACAGCAGGATGGATCCCCCAGCTCATCCACAGGTGAGCCAGACTATATTCCAGAGCAAAGAGAGCTGGTTGGGTATATAGCGTCTGATTAAGAAGAGAGTCACTCTCTCTGGCTTGGAGAATCTCTAACAGCGGACGATCCAGATATTGATCCAGAATCTGCGCACACCAATCTAGAGCTTCCCTAAAGACAGGTTGTGTACCATAAAGTTCCTGCCCCATTCCTGCATACTGCGATCCTTGTCCTGTAAAAAGAAAGGTAACTTGGGGGGGATGTTCTCCTTGGGTTGAGACAATCGATGCGGTTGATTGAATCACCTCCGTAAGCTTATGCAGAAGTTCTGGCATGGTGCCAGCCACCAGAGCTAGACGATGAGAAAAGTGGTTCCGTCCCGTATTGACTGAAAAACACAGATCCGCCAGATTCAGAGATACTAGCCCGGGAGCATTTCTGTAGCGTTCTACCAACTGCCTCAGTGCCATAGCAGATCGGGCTGAGATTGCAAACATGTGCAGGGGTCTATCGGGCTTTGGGGATGCTACTAGCCCTGGCGGAGGAGCCTCTTCCAGGATCACATGGGCGTTTGTTCCACTCATGCCAAAGGAACTGACTCCTCCCAGTCGGGGTTTCTGACCACGCAACCAAGGTGTTCTCTGTTCGACAACTCGAATGGCCAGATGCTCCCAGTTGATCAGCGGATTAGGGGTATGAAAATGTAGGTGGGGTGGGATCTCTTCCCGCTGAAGTGCCAGCACCAGTTTGATAAAACAGGCGATCCCCGCTGCTCCCTCAAGATGACCCAGATTAGTTTTCACTGAGCCAATCAGTAGGGGCATCTCTTGAGTATGGGTACTTCCGAAAACTGCATCTAAAGCTCCCACTTCTACAGGATCTCCTATCGCTGTCCCAGTCCCGTGCGCCTCCACATATTGAATCTGCTCAGGCTTGACTCTGGCATTTTTCAACGCTTGCCGGATCAGCTCCTCCTGGGCTTGTTCATTGGGGACTGTCAATCCACTACTAGGTCCATCATGGTTAATGGCTGACCCTCTGATCAGCGCAAGAATCGGATCTTTGTTCGCTACTGCATCAGACAGTCGCTTGAGCACCACAACTCCACATCCTTCCCCCTGACCATATCCATCCGCTGCTGCATCAAATGTCTTACAGCGACCATCCCGAGAGAGGGCCTTCGATTTACACCGCGCTAAAGTTGTGAGCGGGGAGATCAGTAGATTAACTCCACCCGCCAAGGCCATATCACTCTCCTTTGACCGCAGGCTTTGGCAGGCCAGATGCACGCTGACCAGAGAGCTGGAGCAAGCCGTGTCAATTTGAATATTAGGTCCCTGCAACCCAAGCACATAGCTGATCCGACCCACCGCCACACTGCGCAGAGTACCAAAGGTAGCGTATTGGTCTAGAGTGTCTTCATTGCCAGGCAGTCGAGTTCGTTCCGCGTAGTCATCCCAGCATAGACCCATAAACACACCAGTCCGACTATGGCGGAGTTGTTCCGCGGCCTGCCCAGCATGCTCTAAGGCTTCCCAGCTGACTTCCAGCAGTAGCCGTTGCTGCGGATCCATCCGCATCGCCTCTCGGGGGGAGATGCCAAAAAACTCAGGATCAAACTGGTCAATGGGCTCCCGGAGAAAGCCCCCATAGCGGGTGTACATTTTGCCTGGTATTTCTGGATCGGGGTCATAATAATCGTCAATGTTCCAGCGATCTGAGGGAACCTCAATAACGGCATCCACCCCCTCTTGCAGAATAGACCAGAACTGATCTGGGTCATTGGCCCCTCCTGGAAAACGGCATCCCAAGCCAATTACAGCAATGGGTTCTGTTTTAGCCTGCTCAAAAGCTTCTAATCGAGTACGCGCCTCTTTCAGGGCTTGCAGCATTGCTTGCCGGGTCACTGCAGCCTGTCCCACCTGTTTATCTTCTTTGTTTGTCATTCATCTGACCTCAACAAATCTTGCAGTACTCGTCTTTCGCTTTACAGAAAGGCATCAATGGAAGTTGATCACCGTGGGTGTGTACAATGGTTTGATTTAGTTAAGAATTCAATTTGTCACTGATTACTTTCGAGATCTGAATTAAGGATTTGTCTCTAAAAAATAGGTTGTAGTGATCTGCTTCTACAACATGAACATCTACACCACCTGAGCAAGCTAGATCCCATCCCCCTGATGCGACAAGAAGATTCTTAAACCCTAACTCATGTTTAGCTAAGAAAAGCGTTATTCTTCCGGGGTATCTTTTACGTTTACGGGAGGCAAAATCTACTAGTGCCCAAGCCTGGTATTGAGATGCTAGTTTTCGAGGGTTAACAAAGTCTTCTCTATACCAACGATTCAGCAGGCCTTGTGCCTTAGCCTTTGCCCATAGAGAATATAGTAGTCCTTTACCAGCTGGTGGCCTTGGATGGTAATTGATTAGATCAGTGCCAAGTAGATGCGGCGAGAGGGGATCGTTACTGTTCACATTCCTCTGCATCAAAAGCCGAAAAGAGTTAGTTAGATATAGTAAATTTACTCTTAGGTTACCAAGTGTAAGGACAAACAGACTTCTCCAGAAACCCTTCTTGGAAAGGAGAGGCTGGATTTTTGCTTCTGTATCGAAGATGAAAAGATTATCAACCTTTTCCCCTTTCGCAATTAATCTTTGAGCAATCTCAAAGGCAAGAAATGAACCAAGACAGTATCCCCCTATATTATAGGGGCCTTGCCTCTGTAGCTGGCAGATCTCATTGACACATTCTTCAGCTCTTTCTTCTATAGTCTTATAGTTTTCAGGACTATAATCAGATGTATCCTTAGCAAATTTAAGGACAAAAATAGGATAATTTTTTCCCGTAAAATATGGAAGCCTGGAATAGACAAGTCCAGCATAGAAAACGGGGGTAACCATAAACAGAGGTGGAGCTGATCCTTCCTTTTGTAAAGGGATAATTGATGGGAGCTGAATACCCTCAATGTCACCAGAATGAATAAATCGTGCAATCTTTTCAATTGTTCCTAGTCGGTATAAATCAGGAACAGAAATAGTTTTTTCAAAGTTCTTATTGATTGTCTCTGTTATTAAGATAGCAAGAAATGAGTTTCCTCCTAGTGTAAGTAAGCTGTCATGGATTCCAACTCTTGTTAACCCTAGAATCTCTTCCCAGATGTTAACCAGTTGTTGCTCAGTCTCGTCACGTGGCGCTGCATAGTTACGATCTAACGACTCCTCCTCGGGCTCATTAAGGACGGGAAGATCTAGTTGCGATTTTAGTTCCTGGAGCGATGTATCTTGCTGAGCAACAAGTTGATCCAAAACCTTCAGATAGTCCTGAATCATACAATCAATAGCCTCAGCCTGAAATAAACTTGTTCTATATTCAAGTGAGCCTACAAGTTGATCATTTTCTTCCCACATCTGTAGGTACAGATCAAAATTGGATTTGCCATTATGAATATTCAACCTTGATACAGTAAAACCTTCTAGGTTATTTAACGGCTTATCAAGTGTGGACTGCAGAGCAAAAACAGCGCGCGTTAAGTTAATCCTCTTCAAATTAGGGAATTCCATAAGTTTCTGCAGCGGTAGATCCTGATATTTAGTTGCAGAGACAACAACATCCTTTATTCTTAACAATAAATCTCTAAACCTTAGATTACCTGAGAAATCTATCCGCAGAGGCAATACATTATTAAAGTAACCTATCAGATTCTCCAATTCAGGCTGGCTACGTCCAGAAAAGGGAGAACTAATGATAATGTCTTCCTGATTAGAATAGCAATGAAAAACAATTCCCAAGGCGGAAAGTAAAGTTACATATAAAGTGACACCTTGCTGCTGACTTAGTTTCTTTAATTCTTGCGTAAGACTCTGACTCAGAGTAAACTCTTTCTGAGTGCCCTGATAACCCTGATCTAAAGTGTTAGTATAGTTAACGGGCAATTTTAGAGTTTGAACTTCTCCTTTAAACAGATTTTTCCAATAATCTAACAGAGAGTCAAGAGTCTGTTCCTTAATGGCCTGTCTCTGCCATATGCTGTAGTCAGCATATTGAATTTGGAGCTCAGGTAGGGATAGATGTTCACCTTTAAGAAAAGCTGAATACAGATATGTTAGCTCCCGAAATATAAGATTAATTGACCAATAGTCAGCGACGAGATGATGCACGCACAAGCCAAGCATATAATGCTCCGGGCCTAAACGGATTAATTTAAATCTCAGCAAAGATCCCTCGGACAAATTAAATTCTTTCTTTGCGTATTCAATAATTAGAGCTATTGCTTGAGATTTTCGATCGTCAATGGAAGACTTACTAAGATCAACAACGGACAGTGGGCTCTTAATATCATTTGAGATCATCTGCACTGGGAGTTTGTATGTTTTCTCAGGCTGAGATCTATCCTCTTCAGATCCCTGGATTTCAGCACAGCCAAACTCACTTTCCTGGAAACTGGTTCTAAGTATTTCATGCCGTCGGATGATTTCCATCAAGCTTTTGTCTAGAAGATCTTGATCAAGAACACCCTTGAGTTGAAAAGCAAGACATACATTATAAACTGTACTATCTAATCCTGATTTTATCAGATTCCAAAGCCTTTCTTGACTCAGAGATAGCGGTATATTAGCTTCACGTGAAGCTGCTTGGATCTCTCTAGTAAAACTACTACCATCTTGTCTTTCAGCTTTGAGCTGATTCAGTAATTCCGACTTGTGCTGTCTTATTTGCTCGATAAGATCATCTGTGAGCACATCTTCAGGCCCATCAACTTTTATCTGATCTTCATTGTTAATAAAAATTTTGATGTCTAGACGAGATAGCTCTGTAAGTAGTTCCTCAATTGTCATATAATCGCCTGTTTCCTTTTCGAAGATGTGTTTTCTAGCTTAGTATGTTGAGTGGGACTTTCCTTGTTACCCAGAAAAATCTGGCTCAATACTAACTTCTTATTTAATAGCTTTAAAAGCTCACTAAGGCTGGGGTTATTCATCAGCTGGTCAATTGATACATCCAGTTTCAGGTCGGTTCGGATCCGATTTCTGAGTTCAACTGAGGAGAGAGAGTCCATCCCCAGATCAATCAGTTTACATGACAATTCAATCATCTCAGGGATGCGGAGACCTAAGACCTTAGCAACAGCAGACCGCACATAGGCCACCAGATACTCCTGCTGTTGATCCAGAGGAACTTCGGATAATGGTCTTCTATTCTCTTGAGCCTGTTTAGTCGTTTTCCCTGATTCGGATAGCTGGGTGAAATCCTCCAGGTAGGTGGTCCCTGCTCTGCCTTGGAGATACCTTGACCAATCAAGAGAGACAACCCCGACCTGAGGAGCATGACTTTGCAGCAAAGCCTCTAACACCTCCATACCCTGTGGAGGAGAGAAACTCTTAATTCCCTTAGATTCCAATCGCTCAATCACCTGCTGCTCCACTGCTGCCCCGATTTGTCCCCAAGCCCCCCAGTTAATACTTAACCCTGGTAGGCCCTGAGCTTGTCGCCAATGGGCCAGGCCATCCATAAAGGTATTGGCTGCGGAGTGATTTGCCTGACCTGAGGATCCCAGTAGTGCCGCTGTTGAGGAAAAGAGAACAAAAAAGTCCAGGGGATCACCCTTGGTTAGGGTATGTAGATTCCAGGTCCCCTGCACCTTTGGGGCAAAAACCTTGGCAAAGCTTTCCCACTGTTGCTGCTGGAGCACTGCATCTGAGAGCAAGCCCGCCGCATGGATGATCCCCCTCAGGGGGGGCAGAGTGGAGGTGATCTGAGACAAAGCTTGCTTGACTTGCTCAGGATCCGCCACATCCGTTTGGATCACGACAATCTCTGTCCCTGATGCAGACAATTGCTCTAATTTTTGCTGGATCTGAGTACTATCAGCAGCTCGCCGCGACATCAATGCGATATGCTTGGCCCCCTGTTTAGTCATCCACTCTGCGACCAACAACCCTAATGCTCCTAATCCCCCGGTGATGAGATAGGTACCATCGGATCGAAGCTGTCCCCGAGTCAGTTCTACAGATGGATGCGTTACCACAATCTTGCCAATATGCCTGGCCTGTTGCATGTAGCGGAATGCATCGGTGGACTGCTGTAACGGAAATGTCTTGGAGGGTAAAGGCTTCAACATACCTCGGCCAAACTGGGCTGTGAGGGTTGTCAGCATAGCCTGGATCAATCCTGGATCTTGCCTGCTTATTTCTACCAGGTCAACCTGATGGTAGGCGACCTCTGGATGAGTTTCAGCAACCTGGACAGCACTGAGCAGATCCCGCTTGCCAATTTCAACAAATCGGCCCTTTTGGCTCAACACTGACAATGACTTCGGGATAAACTCACCTGACAGAGAATTGAGAACAACATCTACTCCCTTTCCTGATGTCATGGCCATGATCTGGTCAGCAAACTCAAGGGAACGAGAACTCATGATGTGTTCTACACCCAATGATTTGAGAACAGACCACTTACCTGGACTGGCAGTAGCAAAGATCTCTGCCCCAGCTAACTGTGCTATCTGGATTGCTGCTTGCCCCACACCTCCAGCTGCAGCGTGAATGAGGACCTTCTCCCCTGCTGAGAGATGAGCAAGGTGATGCAAAGTGTAATAGGC
>CAYMOX010000008.1:0-2381 GCA_964392245.1 uncultured bacterium | reverse complement strand
CGTTCTACAGCCTCCAGATACAGATTCTCCAGGGTTCCCCGCTCTGAGATCTGCAATTGATAAGACTCCCCTTCTGGGATCTCCAGAGAAGATGGATCTGCATCTTGCTTGAGTTGATAGCGTTGCAACCTGGCAACCTGTCTCTCCCCACGTCGGAATGCAACCTGCTCTTCTGTATCTCCTGCCCAGATCTCTGCAAACAATGTCTCAACTTGCCCGTCCTGGATGTGAGGATCCAGATCAATACACACACAGCGAAACTCAGGATGCTCCAGATTGATGACTTTGCCCATACCCAACAAAGGAGATTGCACAACACCAGGAACATCAGCAGGATCTTTACCTTCCGGTACAGGTTGGGCACCACGGGTCACCAGCCAGAGGCGAGGCGGAGCTGACCCTGCCACTTGATTTAGCGCCTGCACTAAAAACAATACACTTCCACAGAGTAATTTTTCTGTTGATTCCAGATCGCTGGTTTCTGTCAACTCATGGGTAGATGGTGTATCCAAACTCCAGCAGTGAATCACTCCTTTAATCTTTGGGTCACTCTGAAGGATCTGCAGATAATTCTCCTGGCAACTAGGATCAATCTCAAACTGATTCTCACCCACAGACTTAAACGTATCCCCATACCTGACAAGAGTACATCTCTCACCGATGGATAGGAGTCGGTTAGCTAATTCTGACCCTAATGTCTGAGTATCGGCAAAAATGATCCACTGTCCGGTTTGAGGATCGATTTCTCCTTTCTGTTGTTTTTGCGTCTGAGCTACAACAACCGATTGCGGAAACAACGTTTTCTCAGGGAGGTCTAGAGTCTCAACCCCTGTAAACCCCTGCTCAGACAGTACCTCTTTCCACTGGTTGGGTCTCAATAGGGGATAATCTGCTCGCAACGGATCATGATTTGCAAACCGCCACCAGCCCTCCTGCAGACCAAAAATCAGATCAATCCAGCACCGCCGCTCCGTCCCTTCCAACAGGATCATTTCTCCACCTGGTGCTAAGAGTTGGTGAATGTGCTGCAAGCTTATCCGTAAATCTTGTGTGGCATGAATCACATTGGCTGCAATCACAATGTCATAGGCATGTAGCTGAAACCCTTGAGATTGGGGATCCTGCTCAATATTGAGGGTCTGATAGGACATAAAGGAATAGTCTTTAAACTTCTCTTGGGCTTTACCCATAAACAGAGAACCAATATCGGTGAAGAGATACTCTGTCTGATAGTCCACTAAATGGGGCAGGACATAGGCTGTGGTTCCGCCTGTTCCACCTCCAATTTCCAGAATCCGCAGGGGTCTACCCCAGGGCGCAGCTTCCAGGGCTTTGCTCACCACCTTCTGCACCAGCCCATTCATCATCTGCATCGTCGGCGAATCCTGGTACAAGCGAGCTGCTGTGGTCACATCTGCTTCTGGGAAAAGAAGCTGCACCGGATCACAGTCTCCCCGTAAAACCTCCGCCAGCCGAGAACCACATCGTCCTAACAGGGTTAATTCTGCTTCTGCCTCTGGATACTCCTGAGAAAGCCTTTCCCAATCAGACTGCGGATCGTTGACTGAGAGTGAGGCGCTGACTTGCCAGGTATTGCTTTCTATTGGTTGCAGGATCCCAGCTTCGCCTAGCATGTCCACCAAACGCCCACACAGAGGATGATGTCGGCTAATGATTCCCAGTTGAGATTGAATCTGCTCCACAGAAAACTGTTGAGAGACTTGTAGATTCCATCCTAATTTCTGGAGAGCACTCATTACATAAGACAAACTTAATTGCTCTAATTCTTGCAGGAGTGTTGATTGTGTGTTGCTCCAAGACTGAATTTCAAAGAAAAGTGGCTGACAGATCTGAGCTGGGCTAGGAATAAAATCCGGAGACAAGATCGTTCCCTGCCGAACTTGTTTTCTCCAGGACACCTGATACAACCAATCCTGCCAAATCTTCTCTGCCTTTGGCTGTAAAGAATCGGGGCTGGCCTTTATTAGAGTTAGTCCCTTGATCTGAATCAACACTTTCCCCTGCGGATCTATGATGTCGATATCAGCTGTCAAACTCTCTGGATGATTGCCTGTTACTGGACGAAGCTGAGCGTGACTCCAAACACTGGCACCGATAGGTTGGTTGACATGGATCTGGTCTATGCTGAGAGGTAGATACGTTTCTGTTTTGAGCTTTTCTGGCAGGGCAGCAAAGGCAACCTGAAAACAGGCATCGATAAGTACGGGATGCAGCAGATAATCCTCTGCCCCAATAAGGAGGGCTGGATCTAATTGCACCTGACCTAATGCAGAGCTATCAGTTCTCCACAACTGGCGTATCGCCTGAAAGTAAGATCCATACTCAATGTTTTTCTCAAGACACCGTTGATAAAAGGCCTC
>CAYMOX010000007.1:66038-112718 GCA_964392245.1 uncultured bacterium | reverse complement strand
TCATCTCTTCAATTCTACCAAAAAACTCCCATTATCAATTAATCGAAGTCCCCTAGAGACTATTTGATTTCAAGGCATGATGCTATGGACATCATTTATATTGCGATCCCTACTTATGACTATCGGCTTGATGTCAGGATCGTGGGAGTGATCTGTGATGCGATGGTAAAGCTATCTCAGCGAGGAGTAGCATTGTCCATTGGAGCGGTTGGCGGATGTTCACTGATCGTCAATGCAAGAAATGAACTCGTCGCAAAATTTATGGCTACCCATTGCTCTCATCTTCTGTTTATAGACTCAGATCTAATCTTTTCAGGAGATGTAATAGTTCGTGCCTATGAGAGTCTGAAACACACAGATGTTTTTGCTGGTTGTTATCCCCAACGAAGGCAACCGATTACATTTCGTGTCTCTGGATTAGGATCTCTCCATGCTTCCACCGGACTCATGCCTGTTGAACGGGCACCGGGAGGATTCATGATGGTATCCCGGCATGTTCTCCAATCTCTCTGGGATCAGTACCCCAAGATTATCAACTCAGCGACAGGATCATAGGTTTCCATGATCTTCTCTCACGAATTAAGAGATGAAGGATATCCCTCTTTAGTCAGTTTCAGTCGGATAGGATCGATGTAGTACGCTAGACTCCTCAACTGGCCATGACTCTACCTCGTCCAGCGCTTCCTACCCTCCAAGTCATTGATGACTACTGTGAAGCTTACCGTTCACTCTTTCCAGAAGTCAGGAGTTTCGAGTTCTTTAAACTCATGCTCCTAGGTTTACTTTCACCCATTAAGCGGAAGACTTTACCTGCCATTGCTCAACACATTGGGGTGGAAAACCATCAGTCTTTGCATCATTTTCTCGCCCAGTCACCCTGGTCACTTCCCGCTTGACAAGAACAGCGCCTCCACCTGACTTTGCAGCGGTTAGCAGGTCGATCTATTACCTTGATTGTGGATGAAAGTGGGGATCCAAAGAAGGGAAAGACAACAGACTATGTTTCTCGACAATATATCGGAAGGCTGGGGAAGATAGAGTAATAGGCGGCAGCGATCAGGGTGTTGGAAGCCAAATGTAACCCAACCACCTCTGGTTGCCAGAGATAACAATGACCGTGGGGGATAAACGGATGGGTCGTTGTAAAGTTAAGCATAGATTTTGAAGTGAAGGCATGATTGTGATCCTCTCACCCCTTTCTATCTGATCATTTCAGGTCTGAGAATAGTCTATTTGCGATTTCACAGTGATTCACATTGACTCAGGAGCACTGATCCCCAGCAGTCCTGTCAGCGTGTTGTAGAGGATCTGACGTGTGGCCTTAACCAGTTGTAGACGGGCGAATGCCAGATCCGGTTGCTCATCCAGGAGGGGATAGATGCGACAGCGATCATAGAACTTGTTAAAGTCACTGGCCACAGATTCCACAAATCGGATTAGTTTATGGGGAGCTCGTTCCACTGCTGCCAGTCTGACTTCATCTGGAAGGGTAAGTAAGCGCATGAGCAGGAGGCGTTCTTCGGGTTCCACAAACAGCAGATCGCCTGTGGCATTCACGATCGGGTGGGATGACTCCATATCGACACCACGATCCTCTGCAATCCGGCGCAGAAGCGTGCAACAGCGAGCATGACTGTAGTGGGCATAAACCACAGGATTATCCAAAGAGGCCTGCCGGGCTACATCCAGATCAAAGTTAATCGGGGAATCCATGGAGTTGCTGAGCAAAAACCAGCGGGCTGCATCCACCCCCACCCCGATCTCTTCATCCTCAATCAAATCATTCAGGGAGACAAAATTTCCCGTCCGTTTGGACATGCGAACTTCGGTCCGCTCCTGAGTTTGCGGATCGGTCTGAAAGAGTTTCACAAACTGACCAATGATGCATTCCAGGGTCACGGCGGAGCTGAAGGCTGCCACCCCTGCCTGTAGACGAGCCACATACCCGTGGTGATCCGAGCCGAGAATATTGATCAGACGGTTGTAGCCACGCCGCACCTTATCCCGGTGATAGGCAATATCTGCCGCCAGATAGGTGAGGGAACCATCCCCTTTGCGCACCACCCGATCCTTGTCATCGCCGTATTCAGCGGTTTTGAAGTAGATCGCCTCTTCCGCCTCCGGTGCCGGATCCTCCTGCCGTGGAGAGCGGGCCCGATAGAGGAAGCCGTTTTCTTCCAATTCCTGGAGGGTGATCTCAATCGCACTGAGGGAGCTCTGGGGATCAGGGGTATGCAGTCGGCGTTCGCTGAACCAAGAGTCAAAGTCGGTGCCAAACTGGTGCAGGGTGGCCTGTTGCCAGGCAAGCAATTCCCGATAGGCGTAATCCGTGTACTCCTGGAGGGTGGTCGGTAGAACCGTCGAACCCTGCTCCACCTTCTCCAACAGCCGTTGGGCCATGTCCACCAGATAAGTGCCACGGTAGGCATCCTCCGGCAAATCCAGCGTCTTTCCCTGTAATTGCTGTACTCGCACCTGCAGAGATTGCCCCAGGATCTGCATCTGATTGCCAGCATCGTTGATGTAGAATTCTCGCTCCACCTGATGCCCGGTCCAGGCCAGCAAATGGGCCAGAGTGGATCCCACTGCGGCCCAGCGACCATGCCCCACATGCAAAGGCCCCGTGGGATTAGCGGAAACAAACTCCACCAGGATCCGTTCTGGAGACTCTGTCAGAGTTTTGCCATAGTCATTGCCCAGAGAGAGAAGATTGTCTAGCCCCCGCTGGAGAAAAGGAGGGTGAAGACGGAAATTGATGTATCCGGGTCCGGCAATGCTGGCTTCCACATCAGGCAGCTGCAGTTCTGCCACCAGGGCCTGAGCAATTTTGGCCGGGGGTAACCCCTCACAGAGCTTCTTCATCCCCAGGGCCACCGGGGTGGCATAGTCTCCATGGCGGGTATCTTTGGGGATCTCCAGAACAATCTTGATCTCACCCACCTGTGCCTCTGTGAGGGCGCCCAGTTTTTCTGCAGCGGCGGCCCGACTGATGGCCTCAGAGACCGCCTGCGTGAGCACCTGGACCAGAGAAAGGGAGGAAATCATAGGATTTAACAACAGGAACAGAGCAAGAAGAAAAGCAGAAGGTGAACCCTAATCAGGGCCGATCAGACCTTCCCAATCTTAACGATCAGGGGTCGAACTGGATAGAACCCGCTGGCTTTGCAATTTCAAGATCTGTCGGCGCAGTTCTTCGCGGGCCTGCTGCAGTGTTTTGGCTTTCCGTTGCAGAACGAGTGCGGCCTCCTTCACCTTCTCCATTTTGGCCTGCATGAGCCGATTTTCATTCCGTAAGCCTTCCACCTCTTCTTCCAACGTCAGGATGCGGTGCACTTTCTGCTCCAGATCTACAGCCATCTGGGAGTTTTCATTGCGCAACTGATCCAGCTGATCCTGAGACTTCTGCAATTGGGCTTCCAGGTCTCCTGTCCTGCCCTGCAACAGTTGATGACGATCTCGCTGTTGTTGCAATTCCAGAGCCAATGTGTCGAGCCGCTCCAGATCCTGGGCAACCGTTTGCTGTAGCTCCTGATTGGCTTGCATCAGGGCCTGTTTCTCCTGATTTAGGATCTCAATGTGGGTGAGATCGGCTGAATTTTCTTCAGGTGCAGGGGTCTGATCTGACTCACTCTGAGATAACAGTGTTTCTCTATATTCTTGAGCCTCCACCAGAGCATTTTTTTCCTGCTGCAGCTGCTGGATCTGCTGGTGCAAACACTGGATTTGTTCCTCTAGTTCTTGGATGTGTTGGGCAGAGGTTTGGAGAGTTTTTTCCGCCTGAGTGTGGGCTCTGCTTAGCTCAGCTAGCTGCTTTTGTTGTTGCTGGGCCTGCTGGATCCGTTCGGTTGAGAGCTGCTCCTGGAGATGATCCAGGCTCTGTTGCAGGGCTGCTTTTTCTGCCTGCACCTGGCCCAGTGTCAGGGATAGATCCTCCCAGGCACTCTGATGGGATCGGGTTCGCTGCAGCTGATCTGTTTCGGTATCCTGGAGTCGCCGTAATAGCCACAAACAAGTTCCTGACAGCAGAGCCAGTCCTAATGCGAGGGTGAACACGGGTATCGGTATTTCTGGCATCACCATAGACCCTCATGGAGTTGAGAATTCAGTCATTCCTACGGGTTAGCCTATCCGAATCTGGGCCGCAATGCCTGATCCTGGGGGTTCTACTTTTGCCTTTTGAGAATTGATTTTACTCCCTTCAATCACCCCATCCCTCAGGGAGAAGAACAGGGCAGAATGAGAGAGTTCCCCATGCCCAGCTTGAGGAGCTTGATCTATGGAGGAGTTCGATTACGGTCCCCTATTGGCAGATCTCAAACACCCTGAGGAGGATGTACGACACCAGGCCACCGAAAAGCTCTGGTGGCATTGGTTTAACCAGAAAGGAGCCAAAGGTCTGGCCATCATTAACCATAGCCAGCGGTTGATCGAGCAGGAGGAACTGGAGCAAGCGGAACAGCTTCTGACCCGTTTGATCAACGCAGAACCTGATTTTGCCGAGGCCTGGAATCGGCGGGCGATCCTTTTTTACATGCAGGAACGCTATCAAGATGCCGTTCAGGATTGCGAAGCAGTCGTTCGGCTCAATCCCTATCATTTTGGGGCCTGGCATGGGTTGGGTCTCAGTCATCTGGCTCTGGCTCAGTACCGGGAGGCGATCCTGGCCTTTCGGCGGGCTCTGGAGATCCAGCCCTATGGCCTGCTTAACCAGCGACTGCTGCTGGAGTGTACAGCTAAACTGAGTTAAAGATGGTTTCCCAGCCCCTGCCCTATGTCAGATCTGCCGTTGACGGATCCCGAACTCCAGGCGCATTTCCAGCGGATCCGGCAGCAGCCTGCACACCTCCAGACGATCCTGCTGGCCAAACTCAGCTGTGGACTGCGCTTACCCCAAGAGAAAGTGCAAACCCTCTACGAACAGTTCTGTCAACATTACCCTCCCTCCTGATCCCTCCCTTTTGCCCGCTCGATCACCCGCTATGCTGGATTTCACCCGCTACTTTGACCACAGTGCCACCACCCCACCCCGCCCCGAGGTGATCGAGGTCATGCAGGCGACCATGCTTTCTGACTGGGGCAATCCCTCCAGCCAGCATCGGTGGGGTCAGCAAGCTGCTCTGGCTATGGAAACGGCACGACAACAGGTGGCGGACTTTTTGGAGGTGGATCCAGAAACAATCGTGTTTACCTCTGGGGGAACGGAGGCCAACAACCTGGCACTCAGGGGCATCTGTGCTCTCCATCCCTCCCCCCAGCATCTGATCATCTCCAGTGTCGAGCACTCCTCCGTTGAGAACACCGCCCAGCACCTGCAAACTCGGGGATGGCGGATCACGCGCCTGCCGGTCACCTCCGAAGGACTCGTTTCTGTCTTCGATCTGGAGCAGGCCATTCAGTCCGATACCGTCCTGGTGTCGATCCTGCACGGCCAAAATGAAGTGGGCACGATCCAGCCCATCGGGGAATTAGCCGCCTGTTGCCGCGCTGCTGGCATCCCCTTTCACAGTGATGCGGTCCAGACCGCTGGCCGATTACCCCTCCATCCCACAGATCTGGGGGTGGATCTGCTCTCCCTTTCGGCCCATAAAATCTACGGACCCAAGGGGATCGGGCTCCTTTATATTCGTCCTGGGTTGCATCTTTACCCGCTTCTGCATGGCGGTGGACAGGAGGGGAAACTGCGCTCAGGCACTCAACCTCTAGGAGCGATTGTGGGTTTTGGCGTGGCTGCGGAATGGGCTCAGCGGGATCGGGTTCAGGAAACCTCCAGATTACGACAACTCCAGAACCGCCTGCACCAGCACCTGCAGCAGATCCCGACGCTGACGCTGACAGGACCCCAAACCCTGGACGCCCGTCTGCCCCATCATCTCAGTTATGTGGCTCAGGACTTCACAGGACCGGCTCTGGTGCGACAGCTGGATCGAGCTGGATTTGGGATCAGTGCTGGATCGGCCTGCCAGCGGGGGCAGTTGCGGCCCAGCCGGGTGCTGTCAGCCATGGGGTATCCTGCGGAGGTAACGCTAGGGGCAATTCGTATCAGTCTGGGGGAAAGGAATACCCTGACCGCTGTGGATGCATTGGCAGCAGAGATACAACGTGTGTTGTTAACCCCCACCCCTCTTGCAGGTGCGGTCTGAAGGCGGCACCCTGTCTCTCCAAGATGTTTAGGTTATGGTATTGGTGGGTTCAGGCGTAGGTGGTATGTCCAACAAGAGTCCCTATCAGGTTTTGGGGATCCGTGAGGATGCCTCATTTGAAGAGATTCAGGCTGCGAAAGCAGCGCTGCTCAAAAGCTTGGCCCACAGTCAGGAAGCGCAGGAACAGGTGGAGCAGGCCTATGACATGATCCTGATGCAGCGGCTGCGGCTTCGTCAGGAAGGCAAAATCCCAGTTCCTGACCGCATTCGTTATGCTGAGCGGGCTTTTGAGGCGGAGCCTGAACATCCTCCTTCCCTGATGCGGTCACGCATATCGCTGCCTCTCTGGGCCCAAAATCTACTTGACACCCCCAGCACTCAGGATCTGATCTGGCCTGGGGTGATCCTGTTATTTCTCCTCCTCTGGGCTGCCCTCTACCCGGCTTCAGAAACAGGACCATCCCTGCAGCTGCAGCTGGCTTTGGCCTTTATGGCCAGCATTTACTTTCTGTTTCGCAAAGAACGGCGACTGTTTCGGTCGATCCTGCTAGCTTTGCTGGGGATGGTGGGGGGTTGGATCGTGGCTTCCGCACTCCTGGGGGTCGTTGGGGGGCCTCAGTATCCTGAAGTGCTGCAACTGTTCATTGCCTTTGTGGTGATGTGGGCTGTAACCGCCTTTCTGCGGTAAATGCTCATTGCCGAGCTGCCCATGAAAACGTAATCTTGAGAACAACCCACCTGTGCCCGTCAGAACCCGTGGCTGACCCAAGGATGATTCGACGTTGACCTCCTTTTCACTAACACCCGCAGAACGTCTGCACAAGTTACCCCCCTATGTGTTTGCTCGCCTGGATGAGTTAAAGGTCAGGGCCCGAGAACAGGGCCTGGATCTGATTGATCTGGGCATGGGAAACCCGGATGGCCCCACTCCTGAGCCTGTAGTCGCTGCAGCCCAACAGGCGATCCAGGATAGTCGGACCCATGGGTATCCCCCCTTTGAAGGCACCAGTAGCTTCCGTCGTGCCATTACCGACTGGTACTTTCGCCGTTACCGCGTCCCTCTGGATCCAGAACGCGAAGCTCTACCTCTGCTGGGATCAAAAGAGGGGTTAACCCATCTGGCGTTGGCTTATGTAGATCCTGGAGATCTGGTGCTGGTGCCCAGTCCTGCCTATCCAGCCCATTTTCGTGGTCCGATGATTGCCGGAGGGCAAATTTATCCTCTGACCATGCGCCCAGAGAATCACTGGCTTTTTGATCTGGGGTCGATTCCAACAGAAGTGGCACAGAAGGCACGGGTTCTTTACTTTAACTACCCCAATAATCCAACAGCGGCTGTGGCCCCACGCTCCTTCTTTGAAGACATTGTTGAATTTGCCCGAGCCCATGAGATTATTCTCGTGCATGATCTTTGCTACGCCGAACTAGCTTTTGACGGATATCAGCCCACCAGCCTCCTGGAGATCCCAGGCGCCAGAGAGTTCAGTGTTGAGTTTCATACTCTGTCCAAAACTTACAACATGGCAGGATGGCGGGTCGGGTTTGTGGTCGGCAACCAGCAAATCATTCAAAGTTTACGCACCTTAAAAACCAATCTGGACTACGGGATCTTTGCTGCGATTCAAGCGGCGGCTGAAACCGCTCTTTGTCTACCGGATGAGTATTTACTAGCCGTACAGGAACGATATCGGCAACGCCGCGACTTTGTGATCCAGCAACTGGGTGCTTTGGGCTGGCAGGTGGCACCCACTCAAGCCACAATGTATCTCTGGGTTCCTACCCCCCGCACCTCAAACGGGGAAGCAGAAGGATCGACAGAATTTGCCCTGCGAGTTTTGGAATCGACCGGAGTGGTGGTCACGCCCGGCAATGCCTTTGGAGAAGGGGGAGAGGGATTTGTGCGTATCAGCTTGATCGCCGATTGTCAGCGCCTCGGGGAGGCCTTCAGTCGCTGGGAGACGGCAGGAATTCGCTATCAGGCCCAGGACTAACCCTGACTACCGAGAACGAAAGGGAAGAATATCGGGATTCAACAACCAGAGCAACAACAGACCTGTAAATGGTCGGCAATTAATCAGTGGGATCAGGGCCAGCAATAGCTCTGGCGGTAAATTCGCCCGAATCACCAGAGCGGTTACCATGGCGGCCAGGACAAACTCCAGACTGGTGACCAGGACCCAGAGGAGATTGCCGCGAAACTGGCGATAGATCAGGCCCGTTTGTAATCCACCCACCACCAGGCCCAGAGCCAGACCCAGGGAAGGAAAACTGAAAACGGCCAGCAGATCAAAAAAAGTGGGGTCGCGCAGGGTCGAACGCAGAGCTAGAAAAATGACGGTGACCCCGGTGTAGCCTAGCGCTGTCAGCAGGGGCCAGCCGCGGATACCAGACAGTTTGCCCCGCAGCACCAACCATTGGGCTGTACCCACACTGGCTCCCAACAAACTGGCATTGGCTGCCGCAAAGATCAAAAGGGACGCCTGTAGATTGCTGTATTGAGAAAGGAGCCCCCCCCCTAACGCCGCCAGCCAGTGCCCGGCTGCATTGGCTCCCACCCATTGCATCCAGTAGCCCCAGTGAATGATCCGTGGCGGTTCTGCCTCCAGGGTCAAGGCTTTCAGGCTGGAGAGAGGATCCTCAAGCGTGGGATGATCAGGCCTCTGGACAGCAGGAACACGGACAGCAGGCTGTGCACCACGCCGCTGCATGGCATCCTGCAGACCCTGCTTGGCTTCAGGACTATCGGGTTCGAGGCGCAGTGCTCCCTGAAAATCGACCTGGGCTAGACCCCAATCCCCCTGACGCAGATGGGCCAGACCCCGCTGCAGATAATATCGGTACTCATTGGGTTCCAGGCGAATCAGATCATTCAAGTCTTGGATGGCCTGTTTGTACTGACTCAATTCGATTAAACGGCAGGCTTTTTGAAACTGTCGTTCGCCCTGTTGGGTGGCAACTTGGGTTACCTGGTGAGGCTCTGTGCGAAACTCAGGTTCAAGATCTGTATCCGGTTCCTGATAGGATTCACTGACAACCGACTCAGATGGAAAGCCGTCATGGTTAGCGACTGCCGATTGCAGCTGATGACTCAACTGTTGCATCGTCTGGGGACGCTGATCAGGATTTTTCTCCAGGCAGGCCAGCACTACAGCCTGAAGAGCCTCCGGTAGCGTGTAGGGCAGCATATATTCCCGAAAGGGGCGAGGCTTTTCATAGTTATGGACGTGATACCAGCCCGGCAATGTATCATTTTTGGGGATCAGGGGAAGGACACCCGTAAGCAGTTCATAGAGAAGGACACCCACTGAATAGATATCAGAACGGGGATCCAGAGACTCTCCTCGCATTTGTTCTGGAGATGCATAGCACATGGTTCCTAAAAAATAGCCGGACTGGGTCAGGCCACCTCCGGTTGCATCACTCATGACCTTAGAAATCCCGAAATCCAGAAGTTTGATGCGCTCCTGCTGGTTGGCTTCCCGGATCACAAAGATGTTGCTGGGTTTAATGTCGCGATGGATCACGCCTTTAATGGAATGGCGTCCCAGGTTGACATGAAAGTTATGGGCATAGTGCAATCCGGAACAGATCTGAACCGCCAGTCGCACCACCCGATCTGGAGTCAACCGCTTTTCGGTACCCAGAACAGCATCCAACCCCCTGCCTGTTAACGGTTGAGCGTTGAGGTGCTCCATCACCAGATAGGGCCGCTGTTCGTAGACCCCGTAGGAGATCACCTTCACAATTGAAGGATGCTCCCCCAGCATGACACTCACCCGTGCCTCATCCATGAAGCGTCGTTGCAGCTGATGATAGTAAGCCTGATCCATGTCTGGCGGTGGGGAGCGGAGGAGTTTCACCGCCACAACCTGATCATTGAGCTGGGTATCCACCGCTTTGTAGACGTTGCCGTAGCCACCTTCGCTCATGTGATGGACCAGTCGATAGCGGTTGCCAATTAACTGACCGATCAAGCGCTGGGACATAGGCAGGCCAGACGAAAAGTTCAAAGGAGGGGGCGTTGGCGGCAGGATGGGGTGTCAAGTTCAGCCCCGGTCAACTCTGATCGTAAACAATACCACCAGTCCGATGGTGCTGATGTTGGCAAAGCCTACAGCTGTATCGATTGTAACAGGCAAGAGCAAGGAGGGCATGATGAACCTCCTGTCAAGTCTCTCTTAGCTTTCCTGAAGGAAATCAACGGATGACTCCGTCCGAAAGACTTACATCTATTGTGCCCCAAGCTACTGCAACAGAACCAAATCCATCCGCCCCAGACCTGCAACCGCCGGAGGACCTCTGGCTTCCGGATCGATCGGATCCGACTCCTTTGCCGCTCTGAGGAGCGAGTCTGACCCTCTTCTATTGCCTGCGGTATATCACATCAGCCATCACCTGATCCGACAGGCCCCTTTCAGCAGGATGACAGACTGTCAAGTTATTGTTACGATTATTTACATAAAGATACAGAGCGTAACTAAGGAGACACAACATGGTAACCCCTCTTCTGATCGGACTTTTCCTGGTGGGCTTTATTGCGGCTGCAGTGTTGGGAACCCAAACCTACTTCATGGGAGAGCAGTCCAAACCCATTCACGATCGCAACTGGCGCTCCGCAGGATTTCATCGTCTGGCGAGCATCTTTACAGGTCGTGAGATCGATTACAGCCTGCGAGCTTCCAGCTATCGTGCCGAGCTGAGCCTACAGAAAGTCTTGAACTAACACAGCTTTGCAATACAAAATTCAGACCGGTGATCAGGGGCAGGGCCATCGCTCTGCTCTTTTCTCTTACAATCCATTACATGATCGGGGCTACCTCTGGGTTGGCCCCATTGCACCACTCCTGGGACCGAGGGACAGGATCCCGGTTCTGGGCGCTGGCAGGGCCAAGCAAAAACTGTGGGTAGGTTAGACACATGAATCCAAATGCCGTCATGGAAGTGGTGAGCTTGCAGATCAAGCCGGACAATACCGCCGAGTTTGAAGCGGCCATGCAAGAGGCAATTCAGTATCTGCAAAAGACCCCTGGCCATCTGGATCAGACTCTGCACCGCTGCATGGAGGAGGAGAACCGCTATCTTCTGCTGATCTATTGGGAAAGTCTGGATGCCCATCTGGTGAACTTCCGCCAGTCGGATAATTATGTACAGTGGCGGGCTTTACTCTCCTCTTTCTTTGCTGAGACTCCCCAGGTCCTTCACTATCAACAGCTGGATCTCAAGGCCTGATCTTTGAAATGCCTGTGGACAGGATCGGGGCAAGCCAAGTCTATCCTTGCGTCTCCTGCTTCCGCGGCAACAGATCCTTGGGCTGGGACCTCGTTACCTAAAGGTAATATCCAGAAGCAACATCAACACAAACCCGATCACAATCCCGAGGGTGCCCTCCCGCTCGAAGCCCTGGCGGTGAGATTCGGGGATAATCTCATCACTGATCACAAACAGCATTGCTCCTGCGGCGAAGGCCATGCCCCAGGGGAGAAGGGACTGGGCAATACTCACGATCCCCATCCCGACCAGCCCCCCAATCGGCTCCACCAGGCCCGTCAGCAGGGAGATCAGCAGCGAGTAACCCACCGAGTAACTCTGACTGACCAAAGACAGGGCCACCACCAACCCCTCTGGCATATTCTGCAACCCGATCCCAGCGGTCAGGGCGAGACCATTGGTAACACTGCCATTGCTGAAACCCACCCCTACCGCCAGCCCTTCCGGAAAATTATGGATCGTAATCGCGGTGATAAACAACCAGATGCGCTTCATCTGGCGACTAGTTTCCCCCTCGGTCCCCTTAAAAAAATGTTCATGGGGAAAGAAGCGATGGGCTAGCTCTAGAAACAGTGCCCCAGTGAGAATCCCAGCCACCATGATCAGGGCGGCCACCCGCTGGGAATGCCCTAGCTCCATGGCAATCTTGGTCCCGGGGACAATCAGGGAAAAGCAGGTGGCCGCTAGCATCACCCCTCCTCCAAACCCCAGAAAGATCCCTTCCAACCGTTCATTGATCTGGCGCGTCAACAGGATCGGTAAAGCCCCCAGAGGTGTGGCCAGACCTGCCACCAGACTGGCAACAAACCCGTTCAGGAGCAGCTCAGAAACCACTTACTCCTCCAGTTGTGCTTCCAGCTGCTCGATCAGGGACTCAGTGTAATCCAGCGCCTGACTGACCGTAAGGGGATCATTGAGATCAATACCCACCAGTTGTAGAGCCTGGTCTGGACTCAGGGATCCGCCCGTATCCAACAGTTTCAAATAACGGGGCACAAACTCTTTCCCCTGTTGCAGATATTGCTGATAACAGGCCAGAGCCACCACAAAGCTGAGGGTATAGCTATAGCAGTAGAAGGGGCGAAAGAATAGATGGCCCACCCGCGCCCAGTCAAACTGGTGTTCCGGCAGCAATTCCACCGCATCTCCACAGAGATCCTGGTAAAGCTTCAGCCACTCTTCATTGATGAACTCGTGGTCAAAACTACTTTCCATGGCCTGCTGATGCAGCACCAGCTCCAGACGGCTGATTGTACTCTGGCGGAAAAGGAGGTTCAGCTGGCTCTCAATCTGCTGCGTCAGGAGATCAAAGCGTAGCTCTGCATCACCATGATATTTGAGCAGGTGGTCCAGCAATAGCAGTTCATTAAAGGTGGAGGCAATCTCCGCCAGCACGAGAGGGGGATCACTGTTGAGCACTGACTGGTGTTCCTTGATCCGTTCATAGTGCAATCCGTGCCCCAGCTCATGGGCCAGAGTAAAGAGGGAGTAGCTGGTGTGGGTGTAGGAGAGCATCAGGAAGCTGTGCAGCCCATTGACATAGGCACAGAAGGCTCCGGTGCGCTTGCCACTGCGAACGCGGGCATCGATCCACTGTTGGGTAAAGAAAGGACGGGCCTGTTCAGCATATTCAGGAGAAAAATCCTGCAGCGCTGCCATCAGGAGTTGCATAGCCTCGGCATAGGGGATGGCAGGACTGGACTCACGCCAGGGGCCGTAAAGATCACAAATTCTCACCACCCGACCCGTATTGCGGCCCTTGAGACGGTAGTAGCGCTGAAATAGGTCATAGCGATCGCGGGTCCCCTCCATCACCGATTCAAACACGGGCAGGGTGACTTCATCCGTCAGCAGCTGTTTGGCCAGACAGGAATCGTAGCCCCGCCGCTGTACCTCCAGACGGTGATCTTGGATCAGGGTGTTGAGGATGTAGCCGTAGAGGGGATTGTGAAGCTCCAGCACGTGACGAATGGCGCGATAGCTCTGGAGACGAAGCTCAGGATCCTGATGATAAAGGAGAGCACTTAACTCGGCTTCTGTGCTGACTGGCCCCTGATCGGTCTCGACTTCCGGATACTCCTGCAATCCCAGGTGGATATCACGAAGATTGATCAGTGCCTGCCGCCCCGTCAGCATCGCCTGGTTGAGAACCTGTTCCACCTCCTCAGACAGCTGGTAGGGCTTCAGCTGCAGTAGCCGCGCAAAGTAATGCTGATAGGAGGCGAGCTGAGGATCCTGTTGTAACTGGGCCAGATTGGAGGTCGGCAGTTGCTGCAACTCCAGCCGCAGAAACAGGAGCTGATTTTCAATCTCCGCCATGGTTTCCTGGATCTGGTCCAGAAACCGCTTTGCCTCAGTATCGCGGGTGTTGGCCGAGAAGCGTAGCATGGGGTAAGCGGAGAGCCTGCTGGACAGCATCTGGATCTGTTCCAGTTCCTGGAGAGCGGCAAGGATCTCAGAAGGACTGAGCTGAGCCACCTGACCGCAGTAACGCTGGCGAAAATCACGGGTTTGATCTTCCAGACCGGCGCGATCCTGGCTGAACTGAGGATCCCAGAAGCTTTGGTACAGATCAGACAGATCCCAATCAAGCGCAGGATCAGCGGTCTGGGGCAGAGCCACTACAGGCATCCTCCAAGCAGCAATATCACAATCTCCTCCTAGTCTAGGGCTTGATGTTCATGGCGATGCGATTTCACCAGGAAAAACCTGGGGATTCAGGACGGTTGGGAGGGGGTTCCCCCTGCTATTCTTCTCCGGAGCTTTTCGTGGGAGCATTGAGGTGCGGCCACAGCCAGGATCCACCCGCCAGACTGAATTCATGACTCCAGGCAGGAAAGAGAGAACTTTTTTTCTGGCCAGTTAACCAGAGGCGGCGAGCATAGGGGAGCTGCAAATGATCCAGGGTCTTGAAAACCAGGGCACTCATCCGCTTTTGATCAGGGACAGGATCCGCCTGCAGGTTCATCTGCAACAGTCCGGCCTTGCGGTTGAGGTGAATTCTGACCGTGACATGATCCTCACGGAGCAGGTAGGCAAAGATATGGGTGAGGGCCTGCGGATCTCCCTGTTGAGCCAGTTCAACCCAGCTGGGTCCCTCTTTGGGCGCTGGAGGAGCAAAGGTCGGTTTCGGCTCTGAATGAACTGCAATAGCGGCACTGCGATACCAATCGGGGATCTCTTCACCTGGTGCACGCCCGAAAACCTCCAGCTGCTGCCAGGACAGATCCGTAAGCGTTCTCAGAAAGTTGCAGAGATCTTCCAGCAAGTCATCTGGATCAAGATCCGTTTCTACCAGCAGCACAAGCTGTCTGTCCTTCTCTTTAGCCCAGAGGCTGACCCCAGCAGGGAGTTGCGCTGTCAGCCATGTTGATATTGCTGAGGGCTCCCAATCGGAATGGGGACTCGGGTCCGGTGATGACTCCTGTGAGAGGGACATGGTTACCTTGCTCCTTATTTTATCAACTGGACTCTCCGGCTTTCCCAGAAAGTCAACGGCAAGCAGTTGAGCAGCAGGTGATAGCACCTTGCTTATCACTCCCACATAGCCGGAAATATTGGGCAACAGATCCGCCATCTTCTGCAAACTATCCTAAACAAACGGGCTCTGGATCTGGCAATACCTGATGGACAGGATAGGTTGGTTGTAGCCCTGAATACCCTTGAGGTGGTAGCAATGTTACAGGAGCTGGTAACTGAAGTTCTACGTACCCACACCCTGACCACTCAACAGGAAAGACAGATCAACAGCTGGTTACGCCAAGGCCCTCCCACGCTGGCAGAGCTGGCGCTTCTAGATCAGTTAACCGATGCCCTGAATCGGGGAGAGGTTCAGATCATGGCTTCTGCCTCAGGTCGAGCGGCTTAGCTCCACCCAGGCGTTGCGCATTGCCCCAGATCAGGCATCTGGCCCGCCTTCCAGAGAAAGAAGCTAGTGGCTCCGTGGGGATGCTCTGCCCAGGGATCGGGTTGAGAGCCTCTCCAGCCGTAGGGATCCAGGGGAATTACCTGGTGGGCAAGGAACTGCCGCACTTCAAAGTGGAGATGGGGTCCGGTTGAGCAGCCGGAATTTCCCGATAACCCAATGGGATGTCCTGCCTCAACCTGCTGTCCCTCCCGCACATCCATGCGACTGAGGTGGGTGTAGAGGGTTTCAAAGCTAAGTTCCCCCAGCTGATGTTTGATCCGCACCCGTTGTCCCTGAACCTCCCGATCCAGAAGAGGACAGTAGCTCCACGGTTCCAACCGGGCCAGGGTGACCCGTCCCGCCGCCGCCGCCAGCAGGATCTGGCCCTCAGGCATCTGCCAGTCATACCCCGCATGGCCATTGCTTTTGCTGCAGGCATCTGCCGGATTGGGGATCCGGGTTTCTCCCCAGAAGGTCAGGAAGACGCGGTTCTCATCCTGGTCACCCAGGGGCAGGTTGTGATCAAAGACATTCGTCACCGGAAAGGATCCGCGAAAGGGCTTTTCCAGCAGAGGGAGAGAGAGAGGCCAGGAGCGGCCATCTTGAAGTGGAGTGGGCAGAGGTGACGGGGGATAATCTCCAGGCAGATCATCCTCAAAACGCAGCTGCTGCAAACGTTCCTGCCAACGCTGGAGCTGAACCAGCCGGAGACGATACCGCTGGAGTTCGGAACCCTGACTGGGGTAGAGCTGAATGAGCAAATCCAGTAAAACTGTGGCCTGATCCCAGTCTCCCCTAGCCACTGCCTCCTGTAACTGGTGATGGATCTGAGTGGTCAGAGGATCGGTTGATGCGAGCGGTGCAGAGGATTGGGTTTGAATCAGGGGAAAGTGAGAAGCCAGGCTGGACATATGCACACCCAACCAGACTCCCCACCCACAGATCAGGAGGAGACCTATCTGCATCAACCGCCGCAGGATCCAGCCTCGCACCTGTGCTTCTCCCCTGAGTCCTTGCTAGTATCTGCAATTGTGCCCGAATTTCTGGATCGTTCACTGCCCACTCTGCGTTGAACTGGAATGCCGATGCCCAAGCTACCACCCAAGGATTATGTGCAGGTGGTTGATTTTCCGCCGCAGATCCAGTGCCAACCGATTGGGGTGGTGCATTCTCCCTACAAAGAGCGGCACGGAACCCCACGGCAGGCCCAGATGCACTCGGCTCCAGCAGATTATCGGCCTGTAGTGGCTGAGATTGAATTGTTTGCCGCCACCATTCCCCCCACCGCTTTAAAAGATCTGGATCAGTTTGAGATGATCTGGGTGATCACCTGGCTGCACCTGAATAAACACTGGAACCCCACCGTCATTCCCCCTCGCGGCCCCCGCATCCCTCGCGGCACCCTGGCCACCCGGGCTCCCCACCGCCCCAATCCCCTTGGTCTCAGCGCCACGCGGTTACTGCGAATTGAAGGCATGCGCTTGGTGGTGGAAGGCATTGATCTGCTGGATCAGACCCCTGTGCTGGATATCAAACCCTATATCCCCTACTGTGATGCCTTTCCCCGGGTTGGGTGTGGCTATGTAAGCGAGCTGGAACAGGCCCGAGTGCAGGAAGAGGATATTTTTGGTCAGGTTAATCCTGTTGAATGATCCCCTTCCCCCATCTTTTCAGACAGGTCTGTTATAATCACCAATCCTGATTCAGCTGGATCCCCGGTGGCGATCAGGGATGCTCATGGCTGGCTCTGGAGGAAGGCAGATTGAAAACCTTAGCAATTGATATTGGTGGCAGTGGCACGAAGGCCATTCTTCTGGATGCCAACGGCCAGGCCCTCACGGAACGGAGCAGGCTAGAGACTCCCGATCCAGCCACACCTGAACAGATCCTGGAGACAATCTCAAGGTTGGCGGAGCAGCAGGGCTCCTATGATCGCGTTTCGGTAGGGTTCCCGGGCGTCGTGAAGCAAGGGATCACCAAGACGGCGGTGAATCTGGATCCCAGCTGGATCGACTTTAATCTGAGGGCGGCCCTGGAAACGCTGCTGCAGAGGCCGGTGCGGGTGGCCAATGATGCCGATATGCAGGGGTTGGGAGCCATTCAAGGTCAAGGTGTGGAGCTGATGATCACGCTGGGCACAGGCTTTGGCTCGGCGCTATTTCTGGATGGCCACTTGATCCCCAATCTGGAACTGGGGCATCATCCTTTTCGCAAGGGCGATACCTATGAAGAACAGCTGGGGCGATCAGCCCTGAAGGACATAGGGCAGCACACCTGGAACCGTCGTCTAAAAAAGGCCCTTGCCCACCTGAAACAGGTCTTTAATTATGATCACCTCTACATTGGTGGCGGGGAGGCAAAAAAGATTGACTTTGAATTGCCTGAGGAGGTCAGTATTGTCTCCAATATGCAGGGATTGCTGGGTGGGATCGCCCTCTGGCGGGAGGAGATCCGGACAGAAACACCCCCGGCGGATCAAAATGGGTTGCCCACTTCAGCGGCTTGAGCGATGACCCTAAACTGGCATGATCATCTTGAGCACCGATTCCCGAACAACCTATGCCTGTGACCCACGCCTATGCGATCCTGGCACCTCTACCGGAGGCCCATCTAGCTGCTGCTCGGCAGGTGTGTCAACGGGAGGGCAAGGTGGCATTTGGCAGCCGCTCTGAACAACTGTTTCGCAAAATTGACCTGTCGCGGGTGCGAGACACCGTCGATGTTTTTATTTATGCTGCTAACCCCCCTCAAGATCTGGGGGCGATCATCTCCTGGCACGGGATCTATGTCGGCCAGGTGCAGGCACTTCCGGATGGGACTCACCCCGACAAAGCTCGCTATCGACCTCACACCGCCTATGAAACCGACAGTTTGAAGCTCTGGACTCTCTACTGGGAAATCGCACAGTTGCAGCCGATTCAACCAATCCAAATCACAACATTGCGGGGTTTTGATCAAAGTGAAGCGTATGCCCCTAACTTTATTCCCAAAAGTCTGCTTCTCATCGAACATCCCCGCCAGCCCATCCAGATCAGGGCTGTGGTGTAGTCACTTGTTTGAGACTCAAACTGATCCTTTTTAGCTTTTCATTCACTTCCATCACCTTGACCCTGACCACCTGCCCCACCTTCACAACTTCCAGCGGATCTTTAACGAAGCGGTCTGCCAGCTGAGAAATATGAACCAGACCATCCTGATGAACGCCGATATCCACAAAAGCCCCAAAGTTGACCACATTGGTGATCACTCCTTCCAGGATCATGCCAATCTCCAGATCGGCAATGGAGTTAATCCCTTCTTGAAATGCAGCATAGACAAATTGCTCGCGCGGATCCCGTCCTGGCTTTTCCAGTTCTTGCAAAATATCACGCAGAGTGGGTTCTCCAATTCCCTCCTGGACATAACGCTTTAGATCCACCTGCGGAAGTGTGGCAGACACCCTGGTCATGTTGTTGAGATTGAGCTGCAGATCCTGGACGATTTTCTCGACAATGCCGTAGCTCTCCGGGTGAACTGCGGTGTTATCCAGGGGATGTGCCCCGTTACGGATGCGCAGAAAGCCAGCAGCCTGCTCAAAAGCTTTGGGACCTAGCTTGGAGACTTTCAATAATTCTTGGCGATTCTGAAATGGCCCCTTTTGGGTGCGGTGGGTGATAATATTCCCTGCAATACTCGAACTGATCCCGGCCACATAGGTCAGCAGCTGCTGGGATGCAGTATTCAGATCCACCCCCACAAAATTCACGCAACTTTCGACTGTAGCCTCCAGAGACTTGTGCAGCAGCTTTTGATCAACATCATGCTGATACTGTCCCACCCCGATGGATTTGGGATCAATTTTCACCAGTTCCGCCAGAGGATCCTGCAAACGGCGTCCAATGCTGATGGCCCCCCGCACCGTGACATCCAGATCAGGAAACTCAGCAATGGCTACCGGGCTGGCCGAATAGACCGATGCACCCGCTTCGCTGACCATCACCTTCAAGGGTTGAGGACTCAGGGACTGGATCACCTCCCCCACAAACCAATCTGTCTCACGACTGGCGGTGCCATTACCAATGGCGATCAGGGCAATGTTGTACTTCTGGATCAGATTTTTAAGGATCTCGGCACCCTCTTCCCGTTTCTGCGCACTTTGATGGATATAGAGGGTTTGGTAATCGAGCAGCTGTCCGGTTTCCCCCAACACCGCCACTTTACAGCCGGTGCGAAATCCTGGATCAACCCCCAGCGTCGGTTTCATGCCCGCAGGAGGAGCCAGTAACAGCTCCCGCAAATTGGTGGCAAAGGTTTTTACAGACTCCGCATCAGCCCAGTCCTTTTTCTCAGCCAGGATCGTGGTCGTGAGTGACGGCTTAAGGAGACGGGTAAGGGCATCCTGCAACAGGATCTGATAGGTCTTTTGGATCACACCAACAGAGGTCTGGATCACGCGTTTATCCAGAAGAGCCAGGGCTTGATCTTCGTCAAAGACAAGCGAAAATTTCAAAATCCCCTCCGTTTGTCCCCGCATCAGAGCCAGCAGGTTATGGGGGGCGAGACGAGCAAGACTCACCTGGTAAGAGCGATACATCTCAAATTGCGTCGATCCTTCCGGGTGCTCCTTCTTAATCTGCGAATGAATGGATCCGGTGCGAAGCATCAGCTTTTTTAACTCAGCCCGCAGATCGGGATCCTCGGCAATTCCCTCAGCCAGAATGTCACGGGCTCCCTGCAGGGCTTCTTCCACCGTGGCTACTCCTTGGTCTGGATCCAGATAGTGCGCAGCTTCTTGTTCAAGCGAAACGGGCCGGGCACGAGGATGGTTCAGGGACTGGATCCTGTCTGCCAGGGGCTGCAGCCCTTTGTCTCGGGCCATGGACGCGCGAGTGCGGCGCTTTTTTCGGAAGGGAAGATAGAGATCCTCCAGTTCTGTTTTTTGCAGACAACTGGTGATGCGGGAGCGTAGCTCGGGGGTAAGCTTACCCTGATCCTCCAGCGTGGAGAGAATCGTCTGCTTGCGATCCTCTAATTCTGTGAGATAGGTGTAGCGATCCTGCAGTTGTCGCAGCTGCACCTCATTCATTTCGCCCGTGCGTTCTTTGCGATAACGGGCCACAAACGGAATCGTTGCTCCCTCCGCAAACAGATCCAGGGCGTTTTTAATCTGATGAGGAGAGAGGGCCAGTTCCTGGGCTAGAAGTGGAATCAGATCCGGCATGAAGGCAGGAAGCAAGGAGGGTCAAGGATCAAGCGTAAGCCAAAATTGTCAGATCTGGCTTGATAGCGATTCCCTCATGCAACTAGCCAGGCAAGTAGCGCAGCATTGTCTCTAAAAGCTTCTCCGGATCCACAGGTTTAGCCAGAAAATCAGTAGAGCCGACCATCCTGGCCCTTACCCGATCCACCACCCCATCATTGCTGGTCAGGATCACCACCGGAACCGACTTGAGACCCGATACGCGCCGGATCTGGGCACAGATTTCATAGCCATTGACCACAGGCATCATCAAATCCAGCAGGATCAGGTCCGGTTTACGTTTGAGCAGCTGCGGAATCGCTTGCAGGGGATCCTGAATAGTGAGGAGTTGACATCCAGCAGGCTCCAGCACAAGCTCCAACTGTTTAGCCACCATGACACTGTCGTCAATGCAAACCACCAGAGCCTTTTTCACCGGGGGTTGAGGCTGTTGCTGCAGGGGCTTAGGGGGAAGCGAAATCGGATCAACAACAATGCCAGTGGTGGGATTATCCTCAGCCTCGGGAGATTGACTGGGTTCCACCAGAGATATGATCCCGGCTGCTACATAGGGGAAGAGCGCATCTGCCAGCGTGACCAGTTCCTGCTGAAACTTGATCGCCAGGGTCCGCAACGAGCGTTGACCATTCACATAGGTGCTTAACAACTGGAAGGTGCGCGCCGTGGTCTGCTGGCGGAGCAAATCTGAGCGTCGGATCAGGGGAACACAATGGGGTGAGTAGGTAGCCAATCCGGTCCCAAACCAACCTTCCCACTGCTGTTGAGCCTTTTCCAAAGCCTGTTCGGAGCGAATTAAAGTCAGGGGGGCATCCAGCTTGTCATCTGCATTCAACATCCCTGTCAGGCCCGTTTGGGAGGTTTGTTCATCCTTAAGACTATCGACCGCCTGCAGCAGATCAAAAAGACACTCGATCACCACATCTTCCACCAGAGCCACTAATTGCTCACGGGTGATCGCATGTCGCTGCAATAACCCGGTCAAAATCGCATATTCCGGCAGCCGACTGTGCTTGGGGGTAAGGATCTCCAGTTCCACAGCATCGGCGTTGGGGTAGTACTGACTTAACATTCGCCGCCACCGCTGTTCAGGCTGAATGCCCTTCGAGATCCAGACCAGACGCCCCAGGCAGAGATGAAGACTCCAGGTGGCATGGTGGGCGTGGATCAGGTCAAACCGTCCTGTAAACCGAGTGGTACTCAGGCGTTGCAGGCAGGTGATGAGATCAGCGCGATTACAGATCAGAAAAGACTGCAGAATCTCAGACTGCCCCGCTTGGGCCGGAGATGGAACAGTGCTGAAATGGGCTGCCTCTGAAGAATGGTGCATGATGAACTCCAATGCGAAACCTTAACTGCAACTGAGGTTGTCTATGCCTGGAGCTTCTCGCTGATGGACCAACTCTCTTGATCTGGCAACAATCTACAGCAGCAAAAAGCTCGGGAACCTCACAGAAGAGATCGTATGTAGCAATAAACACTACAACTGTCTTCTCTTACTGCAAAAACTCAGCCAACATGTGAACAGTCCCAGCCTATCGCAGTCTCAAGCATAAGATTATCCGCCATTAAGCGTATTTATACGTATTAGAGTAATATTCTTCGTACAAAAGAAAACATAGGAGACTCAGCCCAAGCTGATCCAGGCTAAGATCCTTGCCATGTAGATATTTCGGCTGCATCACTGGAAACCAATGCAGGTCATTAACTTATGGATACAAGACAATAGTAAGAATCTTGTAAAGGCCAGAAGTTGCTGAAAATTAAAGCTTTTTCCTGATCTAAATACGAGGAAACTCATGCCAGGCTTTTGAGGAAAGATCCGCCAATACTCTCTGTGTATCCACGGATATTTGATGCTATATTTTTAGGCGTGAGTTATCGGAAAACACGAGGTTAAGGATGATGTGGGATGAAGACTATCGCGGTTACCGCCTTGCCCAACTCTTGTCTGAGCTGTTGGGGGGCGATAAGCTGATCAGCTTTACCCTGCACTGGAGAGCAGAAGGTCAACCTCGAAAGACAACCTGCCCGCTTGCACCTTCCAGTATTGATAAATCGAAGATGGAAGCTTCTCCGCTGACTTTTTCGCAATTGACCTAACTGCTTCCTTGCTTTTTCATCCTTTATGGCCTCTCCTGGGATTACTAAGCCAACCGATGCCTACAACTCAGTAATCCCCACATTGAGCTTAGCTGGCAACCTTACTGGGAGAGGTTTTGGTGCAGGTGATCACCCCAGACAGCAACGCCTGTTCCAGCCGATCCATCAGATGCATCTCCTCAGGACTGACCTGACCGTAGAGAAATTGCTGGTTAATGAGTTGCTGGTGATCGGGGCTCAGGTAACCCGTAGCCAGAGCAGTCTCAACAATAGACTGGACAGATAGGTTGGTCATGGGACTCCTCCGTAAGGACATCCTTAATTCTGGCTTAACCTAAAGGACGCGAATAAGGCGAAAATAACCAACCTGATTGCGCAAAATAGCTTAACCTCTTCATAACTTGATCGGGCATGACCCTTCTCTATCACAACCGGACTGTAGATCTCCTCATCCAGAGGGTTGGTTCATCTGCAGTATGCTCTGAAAGAACAGTACATCTTTGGGCTGAGGAGAGGAAAAATGCACAAGCTGGTGTGCTTGCTTGCATGTGTTCTGGGAGTGGGCTGCTCAGCGGGCACAGGATCAGATGAAGCAGACAGCAGTAACCTGGAAGGCAATCCCACAGATGGCCCTGTGAGTAGCATTGAGAATGCCGTCTGTCTCAGTGATGGCTCTGGTTTCTTCAAAGCAACACTCTCAGGTGATCTGAGTCATCGGTTTGATCTGGCCAATGAGGAGGTCATCTGCTCAGGTGTCAATATCCCTGGCGGTACAGGCTTTAGCGTGGGCATCTCCGCGCAGATTGAGGGAGAAGACGTGATCTTTTCCTTCACTCTCAAAGAGATTGGTCGGGGTGAGTCCAGGACGGATACTCAGGGACGACTGACGATGAATACTGCGGGTGAAGCTCCTGGCTTCTGGTCTAATCAACTGGGAGATTGCCTCTTTGAGGTCACCAGTGGGGAGACACTGACCACCACCGCTGTTGGAGATATTGTTAAGACCACGATTGAGGGCAGTTGCAGCAGTCTTGAACCCAGTGCTTCCGCATTTCCTGGCAGTCAATCCCCGATAGAAGTGAGTGATATTGCGATGTCGGTTCCTGTTGTCTGGCAACCTTAAACCAATCTGTTGTTTAGAGGCAATGGATACCGGAGGTCTGATGGGCATCACAGATCCCATTGAAATGATCGGGTCCTGGACCTATAGTTCAGATAGTTTTTCTGCTTGCTGCAATGATCCGGTTGCATCCCTTCTTTTCTCGTCAGCGGTTTACCTGGCTAGGGATCCTGTGTGTGTTGTCTATAACCTTGTTGCTCTCAAGTTGCGGTGTTTCATCCCCCACGAATGTGGCCACAGGGATGCCAGCAGAGGAGATAACCACAACGCTGATCCTGCGTGAAACCATCCCAGATCCGGAAGCTCGTTGCTCTACACGGACGCCATCTTTTGAGGAGATTGCTCGGATCCAGAGACGCTTTGAGCAGGAGGCTCCCCGCCTTGACCGTCAATCATTTCCGATTGAAGTTCCAGTTGCGATTCACGTGATCTATAGCGGTGCGGAAGGCAATCTGCCACAGACCGTTTTGAATGAGCAGATGGATGTGATCAATGCTGCCTTTGCGGGTACTGGCTTTTCTTTTCGGATTGATTCAGTTGATCGGACAGAAAATTTCACCTGGTACAACCTACAACCTGGATCCGCTGCATCAAGAGAGGCAAAAGCAGCCCTGAATATCTCCCCAGAAACCACCTTAAATCTCTACACCGTGCGTAAACCTGGCAATCTGGGCTTTGCCACCTTCCCCTCGGAGCTAGCCACGAGCCCCGATCAGGATGGGATTGTGATCAGCTATGACTCTGTACCAGGTGGATCCCGAGAAAACTTTAACGAGGGGGATACCGCTGTGCATGAAATCGGGCACTGGTTGGGTCTGTACCATACCTTTGATTTTGGTTGCCGCTTTCCAGGAGATAACGTTTTTGATACTCCCTTTGAGCGCATAGAAAGTGAGGGATGTCCGGTGGGCCGAGATACCTGCCTCTTCCGTTTAGGACCAGATCCAATCTTTAACTTTATGGACTATAGCGATGATCCTTGCATGAATGAATTCACCACTGGTCAGATCAATCGTATGCGAGCTGCAGCCTGGATCTATCGCCCGGCACTCTTTTCGTAAAAGGAGAGTTGACAATCCTACTGGTGGTAATCACAATCAGGACTAGGTTTTTTGTATGGGCACATTTAAAGGACAAGACCTTGTGTGATCATTTGATACGACGAGATGACTCAACTTATTTCCACAGCTAATGGAGCTCCGATCACTAAAAGGATTAAGCCCTATCCCACTCGGGTTATCTGCAATTTTTAAGGGAAAGATGGGCAGATTATTCTCGATTAGATTTGGATTATTGATCAGGCGATCAAGTGCGATTAATGAAGAAGCGAGGAAAGTTCAATCCCGAGGGGCAAAAGCAGTGCTAACGATCTTGGTTGAGTAATCTAGCACATCTTCCCCTCCAGGCAGAAACCTCCAGAGCTTTCTCATGCTGGATCGGGCCATGCCCAAAGTAGCCTGCTTCGCCAAAGAGTTCCCCATGATCTGAGGCAACAGGGCGGAATTCACAAGTGAACCTCCATATAGAATATACCTAGTAGTAGCGAGGATAACTCTATGTCTCTTCAAGAACTTGCAGAGCAGGCATCCAGGTTATCGGTCAGTGAGCGGCTGACTTTGGTGAATTGGATTATCAAGTCGCTCCAGAGTGAGATTGGGCATATGACTGGGAATCAAAATATAGAGGACAAACAGGCTGATGCCTCTCTGTTTAAGCAAATGCGAGGTTTCTTGAGCACTGATCAACCTGCCCCCACCGATGCTGAGGTGGAAGCCTTGCGCAATGAGCGCTTGATCGAGAAATATACATAATGAGAGTGTTGATCGATACCAACATCATTCTCGATTTTCTTCTGGCAAGAGAACCGTTTGCGTCTGACGCAGAAATGCTATTCCAATTAATATGTGCTGGGCAGATCAGTGGCTTTGTGTCAGCAACAACCTTAACGGATATTTTCTATATTGCTAGGCGTCATACCCAAAGTCTGGAGAAAGCTAAACAGTCTGTAGAATTAATCATGTCCTCAATGGAAATCTGTCCAGTTGATCGGGCGGTTTTGGAGTTGGCTCTCAGCATTGCCACACCGGACTTTGAGGATGCAATTCAAATTGCCTGTGCTGTGCAACAAAGATTAGATGCAATCGTCACTCGAGACGCTGACTTGACCACCGATCAGATTTTAGTATTGTCAATTCAACAGGTATTTCAGCAGAGACGAATTTAGAGATCCCAAAGGATCCATCTCCTCCAGACCATTAGCGGATCTTCCCCTCCAGGAACGGCACCTCCAGAACTTTTTCATGCTGGATCGGGCCATGCCCAAAGTAGCCTGCTTCCCCAAAGAGTTCCCCATGATCTGAGGTAACCGTGATGTAAGTGTTGGGGGGCACCAGATCAAACAGCTCCTCAAAAACTGCATCCAGATACTTAACCGCTTCCACCTGGCGTTGTCGCAGTTCCCGCAGCCGATCGTCACTAAAAAATTCCACCGTCTCCTCCTCCATCTCCTGATCCAGGCGCTTCAGCACCCCATTCACCCCAGAAATGCGGGGCCAGGAACTGGGATCTTCACCAGGCAGAGCATAGGGATAGTGGGTTTCCCCAATGTTTAAGAGATGGAAGGAGGGACGTTCAGGATCAAACCACAGCTCATCCAGGATCGCGGCCATATCGTTGTGGTGCGGCATCAGTCGGTAGGTATCAAAATCGGTATTCAGGATCGTGTGGGGGTTGAGTACAGGCATAGAAACATAGGCATGGGTGCGGTAACCCAATTTGCGCTTCAGCAGGGTGGGCAAAAACAGGTGGGGCAGCATGTCCTTAAAGTCAATCCCCTCGGCACCCAGGCGTTCGTTGTACTTGAGGTATTCGCTTTTATAGTGTTCTGAGGCAAAGATCTGGGAAGGGCTGGAATGAGGCAGCAACCCCATCAGCAGGTTGTAGTGGGAGGGGGCAGTCCAGGAGGCGTAACTCCAGCGTTTTTGCAGGTCCCCCAGTTTCAAGATCGTGGTGGGCTGAGCTTCAAGAAAGGTATCAAAGCGGCAGCTATCCAGAATCACCAGCAAATAATTGTGTTTTCCCTGCGGGTCGGGACGATCCTGACTATCTCTTACCTCTGGATCTGTCTTTTTGAGGGGCTCCTGACCCAGCCAGCGATCTAGTAATCCCATCGGCGTGGCTCCCCTAACTCCCGCCAGTCAAAGTCAGATCGCGGCGGATCATCTCGCCGGGGTTGCCCCAGATCGCGCCAGTCAAAATTCGAGGCTGGAGGATCGGCTTCTTCTACAAGGGGAGCAGCATGGTAGGCATCATCGGTTGGGGGAAAGTCTTCTGGCTCCTCAGGGGGGGGTGGCCCCTGCGCCATTTCAGGGGGAAGATAGATCTCCTGGCGATACTGCTGTTGCTCCAGTGCATACAGGCGATCCTCCATCTGCATCAGCAGCCGCTCCGCCTGCCGCAAACGCCAGTAATTATGCAAGCGCCAGCTACCCACCAGGACCACACCCACACCCCCGCCCAGGAGATAGGCCCCCAGAACCGCAATCGGCAGGGGCAGGGATCCACCACCCGATCCAGCAATCACCAGAGTGACATCCGTGCCCCAGTTCTGGATCACAAAAATCACCAACACCAGACCCCAGACCCCAGCCAGCACAATTTTCGCAGCGTCCAGTGGCCTCATGATTCTGTCTCCACAATGGGTTCAGTCTCCAGGACAGGTAAGCGGGAGGACCGGATCCCCCCCTGCCAGCGCTGGATCAGATCCACCTCTATCTCTAACTGATCCAGAGCCCGAGCCACCACAAAATCCACCAGATCTAGAATCGTGCGAGGGTGATGATACCAGGCCGGAATCGCAGGCACGATCCGGACCCCGGCCTCCGCCAGCGTGGTGAGATTGCGTAAATGGATCAAACTGAAAGGGGTTTCTCGAGGCACGATCACCAGCCGCCGCCCCTCTTTGATCTGCACATCCGCCGCCCGCTCCAGTAGATCAGAGCTTAATCCTCCCGCCAGCTTGGCCACGGTGCTCATACTGCAGGGGATCACAATCATCCCTTGAGTGCGAAAAGATCCACTGGCAATGGGTGCCCCCACATCACTCCAGCGATGACAGGTTAATTGATCTGTGTCCACCTCTGCCTGTTCTCCCCAGAAGCGGGCCTGGTGCTCAGGATCGAGAGGCATATGAATCCCCAGTTCATCCTGCCACACCTGATAGCAGGCTTTTGAGGCCACCAGCTCTACTGCATATCCCCCCTGGATCAGGGCATACACGGTGCGTACCGCGTAAAGGAGTCCGGAGGCCCCCGTCACTCCCACAATGATCCGTTGATGTGATCTGGTCAAAATCGGTCCTGCCAACTGTCTTTCTCTAGCCTACTGCGCTTCTGGCGGAGATCGGGTGGCCAGGGTTGCCTCTGAACAGGACTTGTGTAATCTTTGATCGGGTGTCCGCTCAGTTTCTTCAATCTGCAACATCTGGAAATATAGCGATCATGGGAGGGTTGCCAGAAAAGCTTATCTTTTCATGACTTTATTCACAGAGTTTGTAGGTCTTTTTATTGCCACGATTTCCAGGGGCAGATTGATCGTTTTTGGCAAGGTGGTCTTGGATCTCATTGAATACTGGTAGAAAATTCGCAAGAAGAGATCCCTCAGTTAAAGGATCAAAGTTTCAGGATCAAGGTAATCTAAAGGGGCTGGATCACCACATTTCTATGACAGCTTCGCCTTTAGCGACCGGATCACCTCAGCCAAGCCTTTCTACTCAAATCACAGCGGTGACCGTCTATTCAAATCAGGCTCGCGTCACTCGTCAAGGGATCATCCAGCTAACCGGACAGGAGCAGCAGCTGCTGGTGCCAGGCTTATCCAATCTTCTGCGGCCCAATTCGATTCGGGTCAGTGGTTCGGGCGAGATCCCTGTGCGCATCTACGGAGTTGAGCTGCAATACATTAACACTACAGATCCGCCCCAAGAGCAGGTGGCTCAAGTGAAGCAACAGCTGGAGGATCTGGAAGACCAACACCAACGTCTGGAGAATCATCTGGCTGCCCTGCGTTTGCAGCAAGCGTTTTTGCAGCAGTTGTTAGAAAAATCAGTGGATCGGTTTGCCCGCGGGCTAGCCGCCCAGCAGATCAATCTGGAGCAGACCCAGCAACTGCTTAGCTTTGCTGATCGGCAGTACCCGGAGTGTGCCAACGCCATCTGGTTGGAAGAAAAGGAGCAACAGCAACTGCAAGAACAAGTCCAGATCTGTCGCAATCGTTTACGAGAGATCCAGAGCCCCAATCCTCAGGGAACGATCACGCTGGCTGTGGGCATTGCTGCTGAGGGAGCGGGTGAGTTTGAACTGGAGATCTCCTATGTCATGGGACAGGCAAGCTGGACCCCTCTGTATGATCTGCGGGTGAATGCGGAAGCCAACCAACTCAGTCTCACCTATCTGGCCAGTATTCGGCAGCATACCGGAGAGGATTGGCAGGATGTAGATCTGACCCTTTCCACCGCCAAACCGGACCTGGGATCTCTCCCCCCCAAGCTGGAACCATGGTATCTGGATCAGGCTTCAGCCCCGATTCCGATCGAGGAAACTCCGCTAGGCGGACTGGTCATGCTTGCCGATCAAGATACTGCAGCACCCATACCCAGGAGTGCATATCAGATCAGAGGCAGAAGCGCAGCGCGATCCGAGGTGGCTCACTCGGTCACAGCAACCCCCCGGCCATCTGAGGGAGGTGTAGTCACCTTCAAACTGGATCGGCGGGGATCGATTCCCAGTGATCGCTCGCCTCACAAATTCACGATCTTCAGTGCCGATTACCCCTGCAAACCCACCTACATAGCGATCCCCAAGCTGGTGAACTTTGCCTACTTACGGGCAACTGTGATCAACCCTGCCACCGGAGTCAGTTTGCTCCCTGGTCCTAGCGATATCTTCCGCGAGAACGACTTCGTGGGAACAGATACGATCCAGGCTGTTGCACCCGGACAGGAGTTTAAGGTGAATCTCGGGATTGATGAGGGTCTGCAGATCGAACGGGATCTGGTGCAACGTCAGGTGGATAAAACCCTGATCAAGGGGCTGCGCCGCACCAGCTTTGCCTACCGTATCCAAGTTCGAAATTTGCGAGAGCATCCCTGTCAACTGATCCTGCAGGAGCAGATCCCGGTGAGCAAACACGAGCAGCTGAAGGTACGGCTCACCCAGTCGGATCCTTCCGTTACCCCAGCAGATCTGGGCATGCTGGAATGGAGCCTGAATTTAGCCGCACAGGGGCAGCAAACCGTGACCTACCAATTTGTGGTGGAGCATCCCCCAGAGTTTGAGGTGAGTGGCCTGCTGGATTGAGCTCTCTCTTCAATTTCTCATCTTGTCCAGCGAAACGGTAGTCCATAATAAATGGGTCCATCGAGATCGTGATGACTTTGCAAAAAAGGAGTTCGCATGGATACATTTGAGGCTATTTATGGTCGCCGGGCCATCAAGCATTTTGATCCTGAACATCGCCTGACGCCGGAAGAGGAAACCAAGCTCCTGGAAGCAGCGATTCAGGCTCCGACGAGCTTCAACATTCAACACTGGCGGTTTGTGATTGTCCGGGATCCGGCTCTACGTCAGAAGATTCGCAAAGAGTTTGGCAATGATCAGGCTCAAATGACCGATGCCTCGCTGCTGATCATCATGACGGCAGACACCAAAGCCTGGCAGAAAGATCCGCAACGCTACTGGCGCAACGCCCCGGAAGCAGTGGCCAATCTGCTGGTGGGCTGGATGGGACCTTTTCATGAAGGCCGCGAGTGGTTGCAGCGGGATGAAGCTCAGCGATCTATTGGCATGGCCATGCAAACCCTGATGCTGGCGGCGAAAGATCTGGGCTATGACTCCTGTCCTATGATCGGGTTCGACATTGAGAAGGTCGCGGAACTGATCAATTTGCCTCCGGATTACGTCATGGGTCCCATGGTGGCGATCGGCAAGAAAGTCAAGGATTCCTGGCCCAAACCCGGTCAGCTGAAACTGGAAGACGTTGTGGTTGAAAACGGGTTTTAAAGCCCTGCTGCAGGCAAGACCCTGAACGCTGATCCATCATCGGTGGGGGTGGAGATCCTGAAGGTGTGCTGATGCCCATGACCAGGTCAACTCCCCTGCCTGTTGTTTCTCCTCTCTTCCCATGCCCCAGGCAAAGGCTCAAAAAACAGAGATGATCATTCTCTCCGCCCTCTCCGGGGTCGATCGGGCCATCGGCAAAAACGGTAAGGTCCCCTGGCCGCTGATTCCAGAGGATGCGCAGCATTTTCAAGAGGTCACGCAAGGGCACACCGTGATCATGGGACGCAAAACCTGGGAAGAGGATCTGGAAAAATGCCCCCTGGAAAAGCGCTGTAATGTGGTGATCACCTCCCATCCAGAGCGCTATGCCATTGCCGAGCGCTGCCGCAAGTTTGTTCTGGGCCTCACCTTCGTCACCTCACTGCAAGCAGCCCTGGATCAGGTACAGGACAAAGAAAAGGCTTTTATTATTGGGGGCGCGTCCATTTATGCCCAGGCTCTGCAGATCGCCGACACCCTCGATCTAACCCTGGTGAAAGGCCAGTATGAGGCGGATACTTTTTCCCCGCCCTATGAACATCTGCTGGGCACGGAATTTCAGTTGGAGGAGAAGATCCAGCGCTCAGGACATGGTTTCATTCGATATCGGCGTGTTTCGCCTGTTTCCCTGGCAAGTCATGGGGAAGGTTCAGCACCTAGCGACTTCTGAGTTTTGACAACAGGCGCAGGATCTCCAGGTACAGCCAGATCAGGGTGACCATTAATCCAAAAGCGGCGTACCATTCCATAAATTTAGGGACCCCTCGCTCTGCCCCCTGCTCAATAAAGTCAAAATCCAGAACCAGGTTCAGGGCGGCCACCACAACCACAAACAGGCTGAACAGGATCCCGAACAGGCCACTTTCGTGGATGAAGGGAATATTAACCCCAAAAAATCCCAGAATAAAGTTCAGGAGATAGATCACTGCGATCCCACCCGTGGCAGCCACCACCCCCAACTTGAAATTCTCCGTGGCCTGGATCAGCCTGGAAGTATAAGCCATCAGCAAGGCCAGCAGGGTTCCGAAGGTCAAGGCTACAGCCTGAATGACGATCCCTGGGAATTGAGATTCAAAGTAGCCAGAAATGCCCCCCAGCATCAGTCCCTCAAAGAGAGCATAAAGAGGAGCGGTGATCGGAGACCAGGTTTTCTTAAAAATTGTGGCCAGAGCAAAGATCAGCCCCCCGATCACCCCAACGATCAGATAGATGAAAATACCGGCGGGATCAATGAAAAATTGATTCCAGGTAAAGCTGGCAGTCAATAACACACCTGCCAAGAGCAGAAATGATTTGTTAACAGTTCCCTGAATCGTCATTTGCTCAGAATAGGTTTGAGATTCCCCTGGTCTCGCTGGAAAATCAAAGGCTTTTTCATTCAGGGCAGGATTGGCAGTGCGCATGACCAAACTCCTTCAGTGGGGTTGCTAATAGCTTATCGTTGGATTAAAGGGTTGGATTTGTTCTGTGATCCCAAGATGCAGATCCGCAACAGGAGAGTTAAGAATAGAAAACGGCGGATTCACCTGTTTGGATTCTGGAGCAAGCAATGGGGAAGAAAAAGAACAAACTCTACACCACCTCCAAGCAGGCCATGGGCTTTGGTGCCAAGAATCTCAGCCCGGAGCTGCAAAAAGCTGAAGCCCTGCTGGTACGCCGGAAATGGGCAGAGGCTCGTGAGGTTCTTGAGTCTCTCAGTCGCAGTTATCCCCAGAATATTGATGTGTTGGCTCATCTGGTGAACGTCAACTATCAGCTCAAGGATATGTCAGCCTACCAGCATGCCTGTGAGCGGTATGTAGAGGTGGATCCGAAAGCGGCTGATGTCCACTTTGCGCTGGCGGGGACTTATTTGACGAATGGACGATACATCCTGGCGCAGCAGGCTTTTCAGCGCGCGGTGGAACGCTGGCCTGATCACGAGAAAGCCGAGAAAGCCTCAGAGTTGCTGGAAGAATTGCAGGTTCAGGTTCAAGACGTTCTGGATCATCCTGCACTTGCGGCCCTGGATGAACAGGCGCGCATCGAAGTGGCAGTCCTGCATGAGCGGGGACAGGATTATCTTGAACGCAGAGAGTATGATCTGGCTCGTCAAGCCGACGCCGAAATCCTGCAACGAGCCCCCAGCTTCCTTTCGGCCCGCAACAACTTGAGTCTGGTGAACTGGCTTCAGGGAAATCTAGAGGAGGCAATCCTCCATGCCCAAGAGGTGTTGCAGCAGGATCCCGAAAATATTCATGCCCTGGCCAACCTGATCCATTTTCACTGTGTGCAAGGAGAGATTGAGCTTGCCCAGAGCTACGTTCCCCAGCTGAAAGCCAGTCCAGTTAATGTCTGGGATCAGTGGACCAAGAAGGTGGAGGCCCTCAGCTACCTGGGCAATCATGCCGATATCCTGGAGGTTTACCAGCAGTTTCAGGAGGTGGATCAACCGGCAGAGAAGAAAGCAGGAGCTGTGTTCTTCCATCTGGTGGCGGTTGCCATGGACCGTGAAGGCCAGGAGCAGGAGGCAGTCAACCTCTGGGAGAAGGCTCTGCAGTGTTCCCCCGGCTTCTCTCTGGCTGCAAAAAACCTGGCGGATCAAGACCTCCCCATCAGTGAACGTCATGGGGCCTGGCCCTTTACGTTGGGAGAGTGGCTCAGTTCCTCTCTATTTCATGAGATTGTCGAGTTAGTTCGGGAGAAAGCAGAAGCGGATCTGCAGGACCATCTGCGGGCTTATCTGGATAAGCACCCACAGCTGGCTCACCTGGTGCCTCTGCTCCTGGATCGGGGAGATCCCCAGGGACGCCAATTTGCTCTGCTCCTGGCCACCATGGTGGATACCCCAGAGATGTTGCAGTGCCTGAAAACCTTTGCCCTCAGTCAGCGGGGGCCGGATCAGATGCGCATGCAGGCCATGGGGACGGTAGCAGAAGCGGATCTCTGGCCCGACGAACCCATCCGCATGTGGCTACGAGGACAGTGGCAGCAGATCATGCCTTTGGCCATCCAACTGCATGACGAGCCCCAAGGCCAGCACTCAGCCAAAGTTACGCAGCTTTGTGGGCAGGCTCTGGAGCTGCTACGTCACGGAGAAGCAGAGGATGGGGTGGAGGCAGAACGCATCCTGCAGCAGGCTCTGGAGCTAGAGCCCGAGGCCCCTGATCTGCACTATAACCTCGCCGCTGCCTATAAACTTCAGGGACGTCATGAAGAGGGGGATGAACAGATCCGCAACGTGGCTACCCGTTTTCCGGAGTATTTATTTGGAAAACTGGGGATGGCTGGTCTCCATATCGAGGACGGGGAAGTGGAGGCGGCAGAAGCGATTCTCAAGCCATTTCTCTCCTACCGGCGTTTGCACTTCAGTGAATTTGCGGCTTTAAGTCAATCCTATCTTCAGCTGCTTTTAGCTCAGAAGCGACTGGATGCCGCCCAGGCCTGGTTGTCGATGTGGGAGCGAGCCGATCCAGATCACCCAGCTCAGGAACCCTGGCGGATGCGTTTGCTGATAGCTCGTTTTTCTGATCTGACTCAAGGCCATCTGGAGATCGACACCTGATCAGGACTATCGGGGATCTGGGAGCCTGAGGTAGGATCAGCCTAGAAGAAAAAGCAGGGGCAAGGTGATCGCGTTCGCAGTTGTCAATACCCGACAACAGAATGAGGAAAGTCCGGGCACCCTGAGGATCACACCGCTGGAGAAAGTCCAGTGCGGGCAACCGTGAGGATAGTGCCACAGAAACATACCGCCGATGGATCAGGGGTGAAAACCCCGATCACAGGTAAGGGTGCAATGGTGGGGCGAAAGCTTAATGTAAGAGCCCACCAGCAACGTTGAGAGGCGTTGGCTTGGTAAACCCCGGTGGGGTGCAAGGCCGCAGTAGCAGGCACAGATGCTGTCCATAGGGCAGGGCTGTGATCAGGATGGTCCTCTCCTCCTGACTACTGCATCGGAACATGGGTACCTGTCGGTTGGGCAGGGAAGGCGTGATTCCGGTGGATGTGCGCTGCCAGAGGTCGGTGGTAACGCCGATCCCAGATAGATGGTCACCCCTGCTCCGTTGAGCAGAGACAGAACCCGGCTTACAACCTGCTTTTTCTTCCCTTTCCCACTGGCTTCTAGCTTTTAGACAGGAACAACAGCGGCGGCTTTCCCTAAGGCTTCCACCAAAGACCGCACCTGAGCCACCATGGCCACTTCATCCTGCAGGTGACTGATGGCACGACCCACCCCGACCCCCGAGGCACCTGCCGCAATCGCCATGCCCACAGTTACTGTCGAGAGGCCCGAGGCACAGATCACCGGGATCGAGACCACACGGCTGATTTCATAGGTGGAGGCCAGAGCGGGAGCCGCTTTTTCAATCAGGCCCAGACTGCCTCCATGCTGGGGTTTCACACTGGTGCCACCTTCGGTCTGGATCAAATCGGCCCCCAGAGTCTCCAGCTGTTCCGCCAATTCTGCCTGTTGATCGAGAGGAAGGGTGTGGGGAACGGTCACGGCCAGCAGGGTGCGAGAGAGCAGGGAGCGGGTTTTGCGGGTAAGCTGCAGCACTTCTGCAGCACTAAACTGTCGTCCCGATGCATAAAAACTGTCGTAGTTGCCGATCTCCACCAGATCAGCACCCGCTCGCACCGCGACAGCCAGCTGCTGCGGATCAACGGCAGAGACACAGACGGGAAGATCCGTCTCTTGCTTGGCCAGGCTGACCAGTTCGGAACTTGCGGCAATATCCACATAGGTGGCTCCCCCCTGCTGGGCGGCACGCACAACTCGACGCACCGAGGTGGGATCAAAATTTTGCAGGCCGCTGATCACCTTCAGGGCACGGCGCTGGGCCAGAGCATCGTGAAGGCTAGAAATAGAGGCAGACATCATGACAGTGCTCCTGGTGATGAGAGTGGTCAAGATCAGGCTAACCCGCAACACACAACTAATCTTGAGTTTATAGTCTAAGAGGTTTACGGCCTTCTCACAAGCGTCCCCCGCCTGTCCCCAATACCCAGGCAAGCGGGCAAACTGCGTTTTTGTACTGGGTTCTCCGCCACGGGAGTGGTAGAACTGAGTCAGTCCTCTATGGGTGAGTGGTGTCTATGCAGCTGCATCGCGTCATGGCAGCTTTGCTCCTGGGCCTCTGTTTGCTGGCTGCAGTTCTCGCGGGTTCCCAGCCAGAGCCGTCGTCCCCTTCATTTGAGGTGAGTTCCAGTAACGCTTTTCTGGATCGCAGTCGCGCGGATCGAATCGATGTGCTATCGCTGCAGGGGCCCATTATGGCAGGTCCGGCCAGTGTGATTCCCGATGGCTCGGCCAGCTCTGTGGAACGGGCGTTGCGCAGTGATATCAAGGACAACACCGTCAAGGGGGTTTTACTGCGGATCAACAGCCCAGGAGGAACCGTCGGCACCAGTCAGGAGGTCTACCGCGCAGTGATGGCGTTGCGGGAAGCAGGAAAACCGATCATCGTGGTCATGCAGGATGTGGCGGCCAGCGGTGGCTATTACGTCGCCAGTGCCGCAGACAAGATCTATGCCAACCCTGGGACACTCACCGGCAGTATCGGTGTGATTGTGCAGGGCTTTAATGCCAGTCAGCTGTTGAATAAAGTGGGCCTGGAGGCAGAAACCTATAAAACAGGCACCTACAAAGATCTCCTCTCCCCCTATCGTCCTGCAACTCCTGCAGAAGCGGAACTGGTCCAGAATTTGGTTGACAATACACTGGAACAATTTGTGCGGGATGTGGCCAGGGGTCGCCAGCAGCTACCCCAAACTCCGGGGAACAATGAGAAAGCTGCAGCAGCCATCCTGACACCCGAAATTCGACAACAGCGGCAGCAATTCAGCGAAGCACGGGTGCGTGAACTGGCAGATGGCCGCATCTTTACAGGTGATCAAGCTCTGCAGGCGGGATTGATCGATGGCCTGGGTGGAGATCATGAGGCGATTGCTGATCTGCGCACCCTGTTAGGAGATAAAGAAGAGAAATTGGTCATTGGCGACGGAGTTCTCGGGGTCAACCGGGTGCTGCGCCAGATCCTGCTGCAGTCCAGCCGCTTCCAGGCCCAGGAGACCTCTTGGGGTCAAATTTTGCAGGGATGGATGACGAACCAGATCCTGTCAGCTGCCGATCCGGGGACCGATGTACAGGCCTTTCCGGCATCCTTGCCCTCGATCCTCTGGCTGGCTCCCCCCGTGACCCTGAACTAGGAAGGATGCTGCCATGACTGCCATTACCCTCCTTTCTCGCTGGATGGGCACAGCTCAAGTTGATGGACTGCTGGATCGCAGCCGTGCCTGGGTGGAGCTGGATCTCTCGGCGTTGCGCCACAACATTCAAAGCCTGAAAAGGCTGCTGCACCCCCAGATGGAATTGTGGGCCGTGGTCAAGGCCAATGCTTATGGGCACGGGGCTCAGATCGTGGCAGCCGAAGCCGTGACCGCCGGAGCAGCGGGGTTTTGCGTGGCCACCCTGGCGGAAGGCGTGGAATTGCGGGAGGCGGGGATCACCGTTCCTATCCTGATCCTGGGGGCTCTCAATACGGGTCTGGAGATCCGGGAAGCCCAGCGTTATCAGCTGGAGGTGACCCTCACCCACCAGGACCAGATCCCGCTGTTGCTGCAGATCGCCCGCGAACAGGCCCACCCCCTGCCACTCCATATGAATGTGGATACCGGCATGACGCGGCTGGGGATCCCCTGGCAGCAGGCCGCTAACGTCTGGGCTGAGCTTTGCGATTGGGTGGAATTTGACTGTCGCAGTCTCTACTCTCATTTTGCAACCGCCGATGAGCCCGATCATCCCCAGATCCAGCAGCAGCAGCAACGCTTTCAACAGGTTTTGCAGACACTACAGGCACAGGGAGTAACTCTGCCTGCCTTGCACATGGACAACTCAGCGGCCACGTTACTGGGATCTCAGCAACAGCTGCAGCGCGTTCGGGTGGGCCTGGCCATGTATGGGCTTGCTCCTGCCCCCCATCTCGCGGGAAAAGCTTCGCTGCGACCGCTGCTTTCCGTCAAAGCTCGCATCACTCACCTGCAGAGGGTTCCGGCGGGAACAGGCGTGAGTTATGGGCATCGCTATGTCACTACCCGGCCCACTCATCTGGCCACGGTGGCCATTGGTTATGCAGATGGGATCCCGCGCCGTCTCTCCAACTGGTTACAGGGGCTGCTCCACGGCCAGACCATTCAGCAGGTGGGCATGATCACCATGGATCAGTGCATGTGGGATGTGACCGGGGTGGCGGATGTGCAGGTGGGGGATGTGGTGGAGCTGTTGGGCGGCGATCTGACCGTGCAGCAGTGGGCAGATTACCTGGGTACAATACCGTATGAAGTTCTCTGTGGCTTGTCAGCCAGGCTGCCGCGGGTGGGTAGGGATGACAGTTAGTGGGAACGAATTGTAAGTTGGACTTACATCGGGGCTTGTTGCCCACCCTTCTCCATGCTTCTGGAACTTTCCCTTCTCACGCTGGCGCTGCTTGCCCTGCTTGTGGCCACAGGCGTTTTTGATCAGCTGGTGCGTCTCCAGTTTGAACGCTATCCTTCGCAGTGGGTAGCGGATGGGAAGCCGTGGGGATATTTCTGGCGTCCACGACCTGCGGGAAAGCGTCCCCCTTTCTCCGTGTGGAGTCGGCGAGTGTTGTGGGCTCGTTCCCTGCGAGCACTGGTCTGGCTACTGCAAACTCCCCCCTGGATCCAACAGGATCTTGATCTCCAGGGCCTGCTGCTTTACTATCGCCGCTTTAGCGTGATCACCCTGTTGCTGTTTACTTTTGCGGGCCTGGTGGCCTGGAGTTATTGAAGGAGGGCTGAATGATTGCGACTCCGGACGACCCCCACCTGACTCCAGCAGAATACCTTGCCTGGGAAGAACAGCAGGAGCTTCGCTACGAGTATCTTGAAGGCGTTGTCTATCCGCGCAACGATATCTCCGGCATGACTGGGGGGACTGTGGCGCACAACGATATTGCCCTGAATCTTTATACTGCCCTGCGTTCCACCCTTCGTGCTCGTGGCTGCCGCATCAATGTTGCCGACGTCAAAGTCCAGATTGGAGACCAAGGCGTATTTTTTTATCCCGATCTGGTGGTCTCCTGCCATCCTCAGGATTTATCGGCGTTCAAGTTCATCCGCTATCCTCTGCTCATTGTTGAAGTCCTTTCCCCTGCCACGGAAAGCTACGATCGAGGCGCTAAATTTGCCCACTACCGTCGGCTTGCAAGTTTGCAGGAATACGCCCTAATCAGCTCTGAGGCTATCAACGTCGAAATTTTTTCTCTCAATGACCGCCGCAAATGGGAACTTACCTGCTACGGTCCCAACGAGATCCTACAATTCACGAGCCTGAACCAAAGCTGTCCTATCGATCTACTTTACGAAGCGGTCACTGTTCTCCCCTCCTAACCTTATTTGAACGGCAAGTTCTCTTCTGGTGTTCATGAATAGATATTCCGGACCCCGCCTGAAGTTGTTTTTGTTGATCCTGGGATGGGCACCGATTCTGTTCCTTTCCCTGGGGGCAGGGATCGTGATGTTCCCCATGCTGCAGCAGGGTTATCCACTGGTACACTCAGTTCACTTCAACCTGATGTGGGCGTTTCAGTACAGCCAGCAGGTGTTTGGGGGAGATCTTTATCCCCGCTGGTTGGAGTCCTCTTTTTTTGGTCTGGGCAACCCCACGTTTGTCTTTTATCCCCCCCTCTGCATGGTGGCGGTGCTGCCCTTCACTGCCCTGGGTTGGCCCACCGGATCGGCGTTGGTGGGATCGATGCTCCTGGCAACGGCGGTGTGCGGTTGGGGTACCTACCGTTTGGGCTGTCTGCTCTGGCCTGCGCCTGTGGCAGTGGCGGCATCTCTCGCAGCCATGGCTTCTCCCTATTTTCTGGTGGATGTGTATGAACGAGGGGCAATCGGTGAGGTCTGGGCGATCAGCTTGATCCCCTGGGTGCTGTGGGCGGGCTGGCGTCTGGTATTAGCGGTTCAGATCGGGCGAGGACAGTTCAGCGCGATGGGTGTGCTGGCGGGATGTTACGCCCTGCTGGGGTTAACACATCTTCCGGCGCTCCTGGTCTGGACATTGGTGTGGTTAGGGCTGCCCTGGATCATGGCTCGCACAGGTCGGGAACTGCGGCTCCTGGGGTTCTGGCTGTATGGGGGCACGGGGATGGGGCTGCTGCTGGCCAGCTTTTTTCTCTTACCTGCAGCCCTGGATCAGCGCTGGGTCAGTATCCATCTGATCAATGGATGGGAGATGTACGATCCGCTGCAGCGGTTTTTGCTGATCTGGAACGGACAGGGTTTGCAGCTATCGCAACGGGAGTTTGATGTTCATTTAGTCCCCTATTTCTGGATGGCGTTGCTCTTGGGTCTGGTGAGTCTTGCCTGGATGGGTTTACCGGAGCGATTCCGCCCTCAAGATCCGCTGGCCCGGCGGGGGTTGCTTTACCTGGGGCTGATCACACTGCTGGCCTGTGGGATGATGACCAGCCTGAGTGGCCCTCTATACCAGATCGCCGTTCCTCTCAATCGCATTCAGTTTCCCTGGCGGTGGATGGTGGTGACCAGCTCAACGGTGCCCCTGTTGCTGGGCTACTTGTTGCAGGCGGCTTTACGGTTTCGCCAGCGGCTTGAGCAGGGAATAGGTGTCGGCCTCTGCCTGGGATTGCTCGCCTTCTCGATCACCCTGGGTTTGAATCGCACCTCGGTCAGCTTCAACCCCACCTTGATCCAGCAATTTGACACCCTGATGGCTCAACGCCCTCCCTTCCCCCAGGAACCTCAGGTGGATCCAGAGCGTGCCGATCACTTTCTGGGGTGGCATTGGGCTTATCCTCAGGGGCTAGCCTTTGTGGATGCCTTTGAATACCGTCCTCTGACTGCCTCCAATAACCCTGTGCCTCCCCCACAAACCTATGAGCTGGCGGCGTGGGTGCAGGGAAGTGGCCCAATTCAGATCCGCCGCTGGCGCTATGGAGAACGACAGATCCAGGTGGAACCTGACCCGGATCAGGCCCGACTGCTGGCGTTGCGAACTTTTGCTTATCCGGGCTGGGGGGTGTGGCGCGATGGTCAGGTGATTCCAGTGCAGGCGGCTGCCGACGGTCGTCTTGTGATCCCCATCCCCCCTCAGGCCACCAAGATCAGCGTGATTTACCAGGGGACTCTGGCGGAACGAGGGGGGACCGCCCTCACCTGGCTCACCCTCCTGGGTCTGTTGGGGGGCAGCTACCTGAGGTACCGTCATTCAGGACAACCCACTGAGGACCAGCCCACACCAGTCGCTTGATCAGGTCCTGGGATCTCAGGAGACCCGTCCCAGGCCATGATAGAGATTGCCATCCGGCATAATGGTGTGATCCAGATCCGCCACCGTGATCAGGCGCGCGTCCAACACCTGGGCTGCGGTCAGGTTGGCCCGCCGCAGATTGGCCCGACGTAAATCGGCCTTCAGTAAATTGGCCTCCTGCAAATTGGTTTCCAGCAGGTTCGCCTCTTTCAAATTGGCTTTTTCCAGATTGGCCTGATTGAGCTGAGCCTGAATTAAATGGGCCTGCAGGAGATCTGCCTCAGAAAGATCGGCTCCTCGCAGATCCGCCTCATTCAAATGGGCTCGTCTCAGCATACTGCGCCGCAGAGTGGCCTTTGCCAGCTTGGCCTGATGCAGATTGGCACGGTAGAGATCGGCTCCCTCCAGATTGGCCTCTTCTAGATTGGTGCGATCCAGATCGGCTTCCACCAGATCGGCGGTGTAGAGATTGGCCTGCCGCAGGGTAGCCCCCCGCAGGTAGGTGCGGCTGAGATCTGCACCCGTTAGATCGGCAGCCGTCAGATTGATATTGGACAGATTGGCGGAGGACAGATTAATTCCCTGCAATTTCCATCCCTCGAGATCAGCTCCCATCAGATCGGGATGAATCAGGGGGTTCTCTTCCCGCCATTGATTCCAGCCTGCGACTCCCTGCTGTAACCGCTGCAGATGTTCTGGGTTTGCCATGGTCCCCCTTTGAGATTGAAATGCAGACCCCCCCCAAGTTTACCCTTGCAGCTAGGATCAGAGTGATCTGAACTGTAAACCCCATGGATGGAGGCAACTTGCGATTGACCCCAGCACTGGATCGGTATTGGATGCAACTCTGCCTGCGTCTGGCTCAACAGGCTCAAGGCTACACCACGCCCAATCCCATGGTGGGATCGGTGATTGTGCAGGGAAATCGCCTGGTGGGATCGGGGTTTCACGTTCAGCCGGGGCAACCCCATGCGGAGGTGCTAGCCTTACGAGAGGCTGGAGAAGCAGCTCAAGGGGCCACACTTTACGTGAATTTGGAGCCCTGCAATCACCATGGGCGAACCCCTCCCTGTACTGAGGCGATCCTGGCAGCAGGAATCCAGCGGGTGGTGGCTGGCATGGTGGATCCCAATCCTCTGGTGGCGGGGCAGGGAATTGAGCGCTTACGGGCTGCCGGACTTGAGGTGGTGGTGGGTGTTGAAGAGTCCGCGTGCCGCCGCCTGAATGAAGCCTTTTGCTTCAGCATTCTGCACAACCGCAGTTATGGCATTCTCAAATACGCCATGACCCTGGACGGCAAAATTGCCACCCGCACCGGACACAGTCAATGGATCAGCAGCCCTGCTTCCCGGCGCACCCTGCATCAGTTACGGGCACGAGTGGATGCCATCGTCGTGGGAGGCAACACGGTCCGCCTGGACAACCCCCGCTTGACAGTGCGCTCGGAAACGGATCAACCCCTGGAACGCCAGCCGTTACGAGTGGTCCTCAGCCATACCCTTGATTTACCCATTTCTGCCCATCTCTGGGATCAGTCGGTGGCCTCTACTTTAGTCCTGACCACAGAGCAGTATTCCCCTACCGTGTTGGAACCATTGCAGGAGCAACAGGTGGAGGTGGGGATCCTGCCGGATCTGGATCCCTGTGCGGTAGCTACCTATCTTTACCAGCGAGGATATCTGACCGTTCTGTGGGAATGTGGGGGTCAGCTAGCGGCGGCAGCCCTGACGGCAGGAGCGATACAGAAGGTGATGGCCTACGTGGCCCCCCAGATTGTGGGTGGCTCCACCGCCCCCACTCCCATCGAGGGAGAAGGAGTGGATCAGATGTCGCAGGCCTGGCAACTGCAGAATGTGGAAGCCATGGCGATTGGCTCGGATCAGTTGATCGTGGGCTACCTCTGATGATTCTCCTGGATTTCTCTACATAGGCTTGAATTAAAGGAAAAACCAGTGGAATTGGGGATACCCTTATCCACTGGCACTCATTTATTGAGGGTAGTTGCTGGTTAAGCCAGAATCAGCAATTTATTCGAACCCGCCTTCGCCACCATCGCAGGTCAGAGCTACGTTAGTTGTGGCTGGGGGCAGAACGGCGTTGCTGGTGATCTGCACAACGGCATCGAGATTACTCTCAACTTCACTCGGGGTGCATTGCACAGTGATACTGGCAAATGATCCGGGTGCAACTGCAAACTCGGGTTGAGAGGTGATGGCATAGTCTTCGATACCATCTCCAGAAGGATCGGCATCGTCGAGGGCGGTCATGGAAACCTCTAAGGTTTCTTCACCAACATTGCAGACAACAAAGCTGCGCGTGGAGGCAGTTTGGACAGCGGGACTGCCAAAATCCAGAGGCTGCGTAAGTGCAGTGGTGCAATTCGTACTGGAGGCAATAAAGATCTCAGGTGGAGCCGGAGGAGGAGGGGGAGGAGGAGCAATGTAGAGGCGATAGGCAGCGTTGAAATCAGTAGCCACGCGGATCAAGCCGGTAGCAGCTCCGCCCGGAACCTCGACGATCAGAGTGTTATCACCCACGATCGTGAAGTCGGCATCTTCATCATCACCAGCCAAAGGACCACCTAGGAAAGTAACACTGGTTACATTGGCAAAGCCAGTACCCTGGAAGGTAATGGAATCGGCAAACGTTGGCAAACTCCCTAGAATCACACCGGGTCTGTAAATGACAGGTCGCGTTGTCAGCTGTAAAGAGGTGGTGTCTTCGCTAGCCAGATCAACATCCGCCGGGGAGACACTGGCAATCGTAGAATCGCTGGAGCCGCAGGCCACAGTTAGAAAACTGGCAGCAACTCCCAGAATCGCTGCGGGCAGAAAGCCCCGATTCACATGGTGGAGGGTTCGCATTTTCTGTTCACTCCTGAGCAAGACGAAAATAGGGGACATAGCTCCCCAAAACTTTACCACTTTCCCATTCCCTCAGCCTAGATAGAGCCAGGAATTCCTGAATATAAGTGCTTTATGAACGCGATTCCTGGGATCTTGTCAGGAGGAGAAAGTCCTGAGCCTAGTCCTGAGGGTTTACCCCCTGGCATGTCAGATTGACCACGGTGAACTGATCACTGGGATCATTGCTCTGGATCACTAACTCTGCTTCTAGAAGCTCCGCCTCGCTGGGAATACAGATGACCGTAATCCCCTCAACCGTGTCCGGATCGACCTGGAAGATAGCCTGAGACGTAACCGAAAAGTCGGTAATGCCATCCCCGCTCGCATCCAGGTTCAGGGAGTCGGGGTCGTTGTCATTGTCGAGGTCAAAGCCTACGCCTTCTACCCCTAAAATCGTTCCTCCAAAGTTTGAGACCCGCACACTTTCGCTGCTAAAGAAGCCAACTGTCACTGATCCAAAGTCCAGGTCCACAGGATTAACCTGAATATCTGCAGGGGTGGGGGTAGGGGTAGGTGAGGGAAGAGGCTCGATCTCGATTGGAGCAATGTAGCGACGATAAGCGGCATTAAACCCTGTGGAAATCTGGATCAGACCGGAGGCTGCATCTTCAGGGATGGTCACCAGCAATTGATTATCAGACGCGATAGAGAATTCAGCTTCTACATCATCATTACCCCCCAGTCCACCTTGAAAGGTTACCGTGGTTACATTCGCAAAACCTGTGCCCTCAAAGGTCACTGTTTCCCCAGGCTGAGAGCGGCGCAGATTGCCATTGACTCGGCGAGGAGAGTAGATCACTGGACGGGTGGTCACTTGAAGAGAGGTGTTGGTGGTCTGTCCAGGATCGAGGGCAGCGATGGGCGTGGACTCAGACCCACAGGCAGTAACCATGAAACCAGCACAGACACCTGCCAGAACAAGGGTCGATGATCGGTGTTGTATCCACATAGATTAGCTTGGCTCCTAAGTAAAAAGCGTCAGCAGAAGCTAGACAGATGATGCTGACTTCGCTCCGCTGACACCATGATTCATGAACAAGAGTTGATCTGAAAACCATAAGGGCGCACAATGCACCCTCAAATTACCGCAGAACGACTACGAGTTTACGCCACGGCAGATCAAATCCACTTCTGTAACTGCCGGGAAAAGAACCGCATTGCTTGCAATTTCCAAAACAGCTGCCAGGTTGTTATCTGCTTCACTGGGGGTACATTGCACTGTAATACTGGCGAAGGATCCCGGTGCAACTTCAAACTCAGGTTGAGAGGTAACGGCATAATCATCCACCCCATCACCCGAGGGATCCGCGTCATCGAAACCTGCGGATGTTACTTCTAAAGTCTCATCACCCGTATTGCAAACAATGATGCTACGAGTTGTGCTGGTTTGGGCTGCTGGATTGCCAAAATCTACAGGTTGGGTCCGAGGAGCTGTGCAGGCTGTGCTGGAAGCAATGAAGATCTCCGCCGGATCGGGAGGAGGGGGAGGGAGAGGGGCAATATAAAAGCGATAAGCCGAACCAAAACCATTGGACACACGGATCAGTCCTGTGCGGGCATCTCCGGGTAGATCCACAACCAGCGTGTTATCACCAACAACATTAAAATCGGCTTCCACATCATCAGTAGCCAGGGGGCCACCCAGGAACGTGACACTGTTTACATTGGCAAACCCTGTACCCTGAAAGGTCACAGAATCAATGGGAAGGCTGCCCAACACCAGTCCTGGTCTGTAGATCACAGGGCGGACCGTTGTTTGTAGGGTGGTGTTAGCTTCTGAAACGATCTCCGCTTCCGGGGCAACGCTTGTAGCAATCGTAGATTCCCCAGATCCACAAGCCGAGGTCAGCACAGTGGCTGCCAAGCCCAAAACGGCTGTGGGAAACAGACCCCACATATTTTTGATCTGAATCGACATGATACCGTTCACTCCTTAATGCTTACCGTGCAACTACACCAGTGCACGAATCGAATTAAGCCCTTTAGGCACTTAAAACAATCCCTGAGACGATCCTTTCTCACAAAAGGAACATAGATCTTGACTATACAAGACCTGCATTTAGTCTACCGATACGCATTTACTTGTCAAGTATCGCTACATATGGGGTCAATCCCGATCTAACCAAAAACAGAACAGGCAGAGAAACGTGTTCCCTGCCCATCCTGGTTATTGAACTAGCCGATCAACTAAGGGTTGAATCTTAGTTGGGGAACATCACGCCCTCGGGGAGCGGGAAGTCGAAGACGGGGATACCACCCGAGCTCAGCTCAGTGCAGAGACCAGACTCAGGAATCCCGTAGATGCCAGGTGCAGTGGTGAAGAAGCCACCAGCATCCACGAAGTTCAACAGCAGCGGTGCAGGAGCAGCCAGGATCGGGTTGATGTCGATCACTTCATCGCGTCCGCAGAAACCGAAGTTGAACTGATCAGCTGGGGTTACAAAACCGCCGTTAGGACGGATGGTATTGCCACCCTGAGAACCATTGCCATCGGCGCGGAAGGCCACCAGAATCGTTCCCTCACCCTGCAGGACGTTACCCACAGCGGGATCGAGGAAGTTGAGGGCCTGGTAGATCACGCTCTGACCTGCCACATAGTTACCAGCTTCGTTGAAGACGTTGCCAGT
>CAYMOX010000007.1:0-65938 GCA_964392245.1 uncultured bacterium | reverse complement strand
GATGATGCCATCGTTGAAGATGTTGCCACGGATAGCCACGCCACGAACTGCGGTGTTCTGAGCAAACACGCCACCCAGGGTGTAACCTGCAATGACGTTGTTGAAGATACCGAAGTCAGTGGTTGCAGACAGGTCGCAGATGGCAACCGCGTAGTAGTCGTCGTTCTCGGAAGGAGTTGCAAACACGTTGAACTGAACCGTAGCCTTGATCACAGGCACGAAGGACACGTTGTCGCACTCACCCAGAGCCACCTGGTAGCCACCGCCAAAGCCATCGACAAAGCCAGCCAGGCCAAAGTCGCCGCTTGTAGAGGTGATGGTGAAACCACGACCCTCGCCGGTTCCAGGAGAGTTACCACCCAGGGTGACATCGTCAGCCAGGATCTTGGCACCACCGATGTAGGTTTCGGTAGGACCAAACAGAGAGGTAACGGTCAGACCAGGCACATTGATAAAGAGAAACTCGTTATCAGCACCAGCAGCTCCCAGAGGACCAACGGTGACCACGCCGCCAGCGGCAGCTTCGCTAATGGCATCGTTGATCAGGTAGTAGATGTTGCCAGTGTTGCTGTTGCCAGCAAAGCCGAGAGCCAGCACACCATCTTTCTCAGGTCCAGACTGGAAGCCCTTTTGCTGAGGATCGCGGATGACATAATCGCCACCAGCGAAGGTGTTGCCAGTACCCACAAACAGGTTGATGTCGATCACTTCGTCAGCGATGATGACTGGTGCAGAGCCAGATCCCACGTTGGTCAGAATGTGATCGGAGCCGGTGGTGGTGAACTGGATACCGTCGTTGTTGCCACCCAGGAAGACAGAGGCGGAGTCAGGTCCACCGTTGATGTCGAACTGGCTGTTGGTAACGTCCAGAACTTCAGCTTCAAAGCCAGCAGCGCTGGTGCCGAAGAGGATACCGATACCCTGCTGCTGAGGATTCTCGAAGGTTTCAGCAACAATACACTCAACGCCGTTGACGGCCAGCTCAGTCGCAAACTCAGCATCGATACAAACTTCAGGATCTTCGTCCTGGGTGTCGTTGTCGATGGTCAGGTTTTCGATGGTGACGTCCAGAGCATTGTTGTTAACAGTGATGGGAGCACCCGTTCCAGTCGCGCTACCAGCAACACTGAAGCCCTTCAAAACGGCATCAGTACGATCGCCACCTGCACTAGCGACCAAAACGCCGCTGCGGCTGATGATGATAGCTTCTTGAATCTCTCCGACCAAGCCGATCTCAATCGTCCCGTCGCCGTCAACGTCGGCCCCTTCACTTGCAATGAAGTCGGTGATCACTGCACCACCAGCAACAATGTCGCCAGGCTCGAAAATGGCGTCAAAGGCGGTTGGAGGAGGTGGAGTGGGGGTGGGAGTTGGCGGTGGGGGCGGTGGGGGCGGTGGTGGGGGCGGGGGCGGCGGGGGAGTGGGAGTAGGTGTGGGGGTGACCACACTGGTACCTTCGTCATCTCCACAGCCGACCAAAAAGACAGGCATCAAAACTGCAACAGACACCAGAGCCATGGAGCCTAGCGACCTGAGCAGCCATTTCGGACTATTTCCGTTCATTTTCTCTCCTCATTACCAGAAAATATCCAGGCTGAGCTGAACACCCATGTAAATTTACCCTACAGGCCTGCTTAACGCAACTGACCTTTGTGGGCCAACGCTAAGCAACAAGGTTTAACACATTAGGGTCAGCGAGAGTTACTCACTCAGCTAATCATACAAGCAGGAGACGTCAAGTTGACAAGTCTTGCCTAGATTTTTCTCCTGAAACCCAGTGAACTGAGGAAACTGCTCCAATCCAGTTGCTGTTCGGATCCCTCTGACGATTCATCTCTATAGGGTTGCAATTTCACGGTCGAAAGCCCCTCCTGATCTGCCCGAAGGATTTTTGCCTGAGTGTAGAAATGTGAATAAGTAGATTTTCTCGGTCTCGTGCTTGATCCCTGTCCGAACAGTGGCAGGATGAGGAATGGATGTTTCTCTGGAGATTACCAGATGGCTACCTATAAGGTTCGCTTGATGAACGAAGCCGAGGGCCTCGACGTCACGCTGGATGTCCCTGACGATGAGTACATTCTCGATGTAGCTGAAGAGCAGGGCTATGACTTACCCTACTCCTGCCGTGCTGGGGCTTGCTCCACCTGTGCAGGCAAGATAGTCAGTGGCACTGTTGACCAGAGCGATCAGTCCTTCCTGGATGATGATCAAATCGAAGCGGGTTATGTGCTCACCTGTGTGGCCTACCCCACTTCTGATTGCACGATCATTACTCATCAGGAAGAGGAGCTCTATTAACCCCGATTCCCCGCAGATGTGTGGGATAGGTTGCTTGCATCAGGATGTAGAGCCCTTTCCCCCTCAGCCTGGCGAGGGGGTCTTTTCATCAATTGACTTTGATAAAGTGATGGCAGGGGGGAGTTAGCTCAGTTGGTAGAGCGCTGCGATCGCACCGCAGAGGTCAGGGGTTCGAATCCCCTACTCTCCATGCGACCAGCTGGGTTCCGCCCCTACTCAACGGGGTCTGCACGACGGCACCCTCGCGACCATGATCGGGAACTGGCAAACATGGAACGGTGCCATGTCAGGCAGGGAGAAGGTTGAGGACTTGAAATTCCGCTCTGGCCAGCAGGGGAAGCAAGTTGAGTTTGAGCTTGTTTATTCTTTGGTTTTATCGCTTCTTCTTCATTCTGCTGCAGCTGTTGTCTGGGTGATCTTGCTTTCCCATGCTCAGCCACAAAGGCAGGAATGGCTAGAGTTTCGCCTGATCCCTCTCCCAGAAGAGCAGCCAGAGGAACCTCCAGCAGAACCAGACGTTCTCTCAATGGCAGCAGCAGAGGCTACGGGTCCCCAAGATCTGCTTCAGGAGGAACAGTCGGTGGGGGGATCGGGGGCAGTCTCTCCAACTGCGGTTGCCCCTATGGGTGCTGCTGCTCAATCCTCACAATCTTTGTCCCAAACCCTCTGGTTCAACCACTTACAACAGGCGGTGGCCTCCCAGGACTGGGCACAGGCTCTGGCGTTGGTGCAGGAATGGCAGACCCAATACCCAGAGCAGAGGCATCATTTGGATCACTACCAGGCCCATCTGGAGAAGCTGGTGGCGGCAACCTCCCGATCTGTTCCCCCCCCGTTGCCTAGATCCGCTTCAGCTCCATCGGTTCAGGCCCCTGTGGTGCCCCCCGCTCCTGTATCGACCCCGCCCCCCCAGGCCCAGAAGGGGACAGCAGGAGAAATATCAGGTCTGGCCCATACCCGTCAGCCTTCCCCAGGACCCGCGAATCTGGCGGCTAAAGCGGATCTGCAATGGGGAGCATACCTGGCCCACCTGCAGACAGAGATTCAGCAGCAGTGGCTGATCCAGTCCACCAATCATGACAGCCATCTCACTCGTGTCAATCTGACTCTACGGGCCGATGGTAGTCTTGAGAAAATTCTGGTGGCTGACTCATCCGGAGATGATCTGGTGGATAGTGCGGTGGTCAGTTCCATTCGCCGTGCTGCCCCATTTCAACCCCTTCCGGAGGGAAACGTCAGCCCCTCGCTAACCTTTCGTCTTGATATTTTGAGTGGCCGAGAGACACGCGCCAGCCTGGTGGGGCCGGAGTAAGGTTTCACCTAGCCAGTATAATTTTCCCAGCAACTTTCCTCAGGGGTTGCGATCACAAGGGATCAGAGGATCAGGTGTTGCCATGGTGGAAAGGGTGAGAGCCATTCGAGGAGCCACAACAGCTGCGGCCAACACACCTCAGTCCATTGCCGAAGCCGTAACTGAGCTCCTCGATCATCTCCTGGATCGCAATCCCGTGGAGATGGACGATGTTGTGAATGTGATTTTTTCCGTTACTCCTGATCTGAATACGATTTACCCCGCTCAGGTGGCGCGCTCCCGTCCTGGCTGGGATCAGGTACCTCTCCTTGATCTCCAGCAGATGCAGGTTACCGGCGGGCTGGCCTGTTGTATTCGGGTGCTGATGCAGATTAACACTCAGCGGCCACGCTCCCAGATTCATCATGTCTATTTGCGGGGAGCGAAAGAGTTACGGCCCGATCTGGAGACCCAGTCTCTGCAGTACTCTTCGCTGGAAGCCAGGAACCTAACGTCCTGAACACTTCAGGATCTGGGAAGTTGGGCTTCTGAACACTGCTCCGCTTCTCCAGAGAGGCTGAACGGGGTCGGAACGGTCAGATGTTAAGATAAACCCGTCCAGAGCTTACCTCTCTGCCTTGACTCAGGATGCTTTGCCATGTTTTTAACCACGAATCCTGCCTTTCTCATGGGGGCGCTCGTGATTATCGCCAGCGCAATGGTCTTTGTGATCCGCTATCTCAAACCCGATGCTGCGCGTGAGTACGATGTTGTCTTTGCTGTTATGGGCATCATCTACGGATTATGCCTGTTTCTGGAGGGGTATCGACTGATCCCTCTGCTCTTTTTTGCCCAGGTTTTGCTCGTGGTCATGGCAGGGTTCTTTGCAATCGAAACCTTTCGTTTGCGGCTCCAGCTAGTGACCAAATCACGACAGGTGCAGGGACAACCGCGACGGGAGGGATTCACCCGCACCTACAAACCCGAATCTTCTTATGAAACGGGGCGAGCTCGGGTGGCAGGCCAGACTCAGGGGGTGCGAATGCGATCCGCCTCCGAAGCCAGCCGAACTTTTGAAAGTCGGGAGGAAAAACGCCGTACCACCCGCTCCCGCACCCGACCTCAGCTGGTGGCCGATACCTCTGTCCGTCCTCGCCGCCCCTCCCGCCCAGCTCCACCTGACGAGGAGGTTCGGGATATCTACGTAGAGGACACCTGGGATGAAACGGAAACTCTAAATGGCGAAGGAGCAGCCCCCGATCGCCGTTCCCGTGATAACGGAGGTGAAGATCGCGCCCGCCGCCCTCGTCCTGCGGCCCCCCGTCCCCAACAACCCCCCCGTCTCCCCGACGAAGAGGAAGAGGAAGATCAATCCCGGCCACCCCGCCGCGTGATCCAGGTGGAGTCTGTAGAAACCGTAGACGAAGAGGACAACGGCGAACAGGGGTATGTTTACGAGTAACCCAGATCCCATTCGCCATCAACCTCAAGACGGGTGTAGCTGCCTGGGTGACAAAACTTTTCCGACAGCGATTCGGCAGTGGCAGGTGTGATCCAGCCCATCTGTCTGAGCAGGTGAATGGTGAGGGCATACTTGGCCCGTGCCGCCCCATCGTTGACCTTAATGGCCAGACCCAAACGCTGCCCACAGCGCCCAACACACTGGATCCCTTCCGCTCCTGATTTACTGACCACCGTGCCCCCGCTGGCCTGCATCAGCACAGTGTCAAAGCGATCTGGGCCTGCCACCATTTCCGGAAACTGCGTCATGGCGCGGCTCAGCACCTCCAGATCGGCTCGCTGTCCTGCTGTCAGCTGGGCATAGAGACTGGCCATCTGCCCCAATTGCAGTTGATAGGTGGGAACTCCACAATCGTCGCGGGCCGCCAGGAACTCATCCGCAGGCATATGCAGGAGATCGGCCAGCTGAGAGCGGATCAATTTCTGCACCGGATGTTGGCGCTGAGGATAATCATGCAGACTCCAGTTCTGACTGCGGCTGGCCAGAAGCATTCCCGCATGTTTACCGGAACAATTGTGGCAGAGGGGGCTGGGCGTGTTAGCGGGTGTTGGGCAGAGCAGGTGATCCGCCTCTAGATCAGCCCGCCAGAGCATGGCAAACACCTGACGCGCATGTTGTCGGCTCCCCTGATGAGAGCTGCACATAACGGCCAGATCCTTATCTGAGAGCTGATAGCGCTCATGGATCCCAGTGGAAAGGACTGCCATGGCCTGGAAGGGTTTGAGGGCGGAGCGGGCAAAAATCGCTGCTGAACTGGATCCTGCACTGGCTAAAATTCGCCCTCGCTCATCCGCTACCACCGCCTGACAACGATGGACAGATTCGATCAGTCCCTCCCGCAATACATGAACACTAAATTCCGAGCTGGGGGAATGAGGATCCATGAACATGGGTATCGAGGGAAATTGCTTCCCTAGCCTACGGCAATTCTGAGGTCTCTGCATGCATTTCAGCAGCTTAGATCCCCTGCAACTGGTGATGGTGGTGCCGCAACTGATCAATGGTAAACAGAGTCTGAAAGGGCGATCCTGCCTGAGCACAAGCCTCTGCGGCTCCCTCCAAACGATCCAGCAGGGCCAGAATTCCTCCCACTCTGTATCCCGCTGCCTGGACGCGCTCTGCAGCCCGTAAAGCTGAGCCGCCCGTGGTCACCACGTCTTCCAGGATCCAGACACAGGTGTTGGGGGCAAGGGTCAGCCCCTCCAGCCAGGCCTGGGTCCCATGTCCTTTGGGTTGTTTGCGAACGATCAGCGCAGGCAGGTTTTGCAGAGGTGCTGGTGGGGTTTGATACACAGAGGCCAAACTCACAGCGGTGAGAATCGGATCCGCCCCCAGGGTCATGCCTGCCACGGCCTCGGTTTCAGGAGGTAGCTGATGCAGCAGACACTGACCCACCAGAAAGGCTCCCTGAGGATGCAAGGTCACCGTTTTGCAATTGATGTAATAGCTGCTACGGCGACCAGAGGTGAGGGCGTAGTCTCCCTCGCGATAGGCCAGAACACAGAGCAAGGTGAGCAAAGCCTGCTGCTGTTGGGCAATGGATAACGTGGGCAGCGCCTGATCCAGTAGATAGAGGGACATGCCCAGCACTCACAAAAACATCGGGCAGCGAATGGTACCTGATTTCCTGATTGAAAATCAAGCGCTATTTCACAGAAGTCTTTGCCCTGCTTGCCACTAAGGTGGCTGCAAGATCGATCGCGGAGTCTAGGGGGTTGATCTCCTCTAGCTCTAAGTATAAAGGCGGATCCAGCATGATGTTTAAGTTTTTACTGATGCTCAGTGTTCTGACGCTTGGAGGATGTCGTTCCGGTCCGCCTGCGGAAGCTGAACAGCAGGGACCGCCGCCCACCCCCGTTCAGATTGCCACTGTGGGCACCGCCCCGATCCAGGACAGTTCCTCTGTGATTGCCAACCTGGACTCCCGCAGTGTAGCCACCCTCAACCCCCAGGTGAGTGGTCAGCTGACCCAGGTGCAGGTGCAATTGGGGGATCAGGTGCAGGCGGGGCAGCCCCTCTTTCGCATTGATACCGCCCGTCAGGACGCGGTGATGGCCAGCCGCAAGGCAGCGATCCAGGTGGCTGAGGCCAATGTGGATAACGCCGGTCGCAATTTAAGTGCTGCTCAGGCCACGCTTGCTGCCCTGGAAGCGGAGCTGGAATTTAGCCGCAGTCAGCAGCAACGGAATTTAGAACTGCAGGCGGAAGGGGTGATCTCCCGTCAAGCCCTGGACGAGAGTAATCGCAATCTGCGGCGGGCGGAGGCGGATGTGGCCAGCCAGAAGGAGCAGATCCGGGCCCTGGAAGCAGCGGTTGTCCAGGCAGAACGGGATCTGGAGCAAGCCCAGGCAGTGGCCCAGGAGGAGGAGGTAGAACTGCGTTTTTACCAGGTCACGGCCCCGTTGGCGGGTCGAGTGGGGGAGGTGCTGGTCAAGGAGGGGGATTACGTGACCCCCAATACTGTGCTGACCACCATTGTCCAGGATCAGATTCTGGAGGTGGACATCAATGTGCCTCTGGAAGCATCGGATCGGCTGCGCTTGGGCACCCCTGTGCAGCTGCTGGGGCCAGAGGGATCGGTGCTCCTGACCAGTCAGGTGTCGTTTATTGCACCTGAGGTGAATCCGGCCACCCAGGCGGTGCTGGCCAAAGCTCTGTTTGATAACAGCCAGGGGCAATTGCGCACCTCTCAATTTGTGCGGGTGCGTCTGATCTGGGAGGAAGAGCCGCGCCTAGTGATTCCCTTTACAGCGGTCTCCCGCCTGGCCGGACAAACCTTTGTGTTCACGGCGGAACCTAGCGAAGGAACAGGGCCTGAAGAAGGGCCTCCTTCCATGATCGCGGCCCAGAAGCCCGTTCAATTGGGGCAACTGCAGGACAACCAGTACGAAGTGCTGTCCGGACTGGAAGCTGGTGAACAGATTGTGGTGTCCGGACTGCAAAAGATTTTTGATCAGGCCCCGATTGTGGACGAAGCCCAAATGTCTGGGGGTGGGGGACCGCCCGGACAGGAGAGTGGATCTGCCCCTCAGGGTGGCTAAACCCTGGTTTCCCCCTAATTGCCTCTGAGAGCTGCCTGTTATGTTCGTTGAGTTTTTTATCCGCCGCCCTGTATTTGCCACCGTCTGTTCGCTGGTGATCGTGCTGGCGGGTGCGATTTCTGCCACCCTGCTGCCGGTGGATTACTATCCTCAGGTGGCGCCTCCTACCGTAACCGTCAGTGCTATCTATCCAGGGGCTGGGGCAGAAGTGGTGGAAACCGGGGTCACCAACATCCTGGAGCGGGAGATCAACGGTGTGGAGGGCATGCGCTATATCACCTCCACCAGTAGCAGTGACGGTAGCAGTCAGATCGTGGTTACCTTTGAAAACTCACGGGATCTGGATACCGCTGCCATTGATGTGCAGAACCGGGTCTCTCAGGTGCAGGGACAGCTGCCCAATGAGGTGCTGCAGAGCGGGGTAACGGTGGAAAAATCCGGGGGATCTGACTTTGTCCAATTTGTCAGTCTATTCTCTGATAACGACGAGTACGACACCCTGTTCATCAGCAACTACACCGATCTGTTTGTGCGCGACCCGCTGCGGCGGATTCCTGGGATCAGTGGCGTGCAGATCTTTGGGGAACGTCGCTATGCCATGCGCATCTGGCTGGATCCCGTGCGTCTGGCCAGCCGTGGGTTAACCGCCACCGATGTGGTCACGGCAATCAGCCAGCAAAATGTACAGGTAGCCGCTGGGCAGCTGGGGCAACCTCCGAACGACTCCGCTCAGTTGTTTCAACTCAATGTTCTGGCCCAGGGACGACTGGTGGAGCCGGAAGCGTTTGGGGATATTGTCCTGGCCACCACAGCAGATGGCACGATTGTGCGGATCAAGGATGTGGGTCGTGTGGAACTGGGGGTTCAGAGTTACGACACCTCCTTCCAGCTGGATGGTCAGAATGCGATTGGGATCGGGATTACCAAGCTGGCGAATGCCAATTCTCTGGAGATTGCGGCGGCGGTGCGAGACACCATGGCCGAACTTTCCCAGACGTTTCCACCGGGGCTGCGGTACTTGATCCCCTATGACACCACTGCCTTTATTGCCCGCTCGGCTCAGGAGGTGGTGTTGACGTTGCTGCAATCCGTTGGGCTGGTGGTGCTGGTACTGTTTGTCTTCCTGCAAGACTGGCGGATCACGTTGATCCCAGCCATTACCATTCCCGTGTCCTTGATCGGAACCTTCGCCTTCATGCAGGTATTGGGGTTTTCGATCAATACCCTCACCCTGTTTGGCATTACCCTGGCCACAGGGATGGTGGTGGATGATGCCATCGTGGTGGTGGAGAACATTACCCGCTACATCCAAGACCGGGGCATGCGCCCGCTGCAGGCGGCTTCCATTGGAATGAACGAGGTGTTTGGGGCCGTGATCGCGACCACACTGGTGCTATTTGCGGTGTTTATTCCGGTGGCCTTCTTCCCGGGCACCAGTGGCCGGATCTATCAGCAGTTTGCCCTTACCATTGTCTTTGCGGTGGGCATCTCCACGTTTAATGCCCTGACCCTCTCTCCTGCATTGGCGACGCTGTTCATCCGTGCCCGAGAACGGGGCAATCCGATCCTGGATGCGATGGATGCTGGCATTGAAGGCTTGCGGCGGGCCTACACCTGGGTCCTGGGGGGCGTTGTCAAGCTGCGTTATCTGGTGCTGGTCTTCTTCCTGGCCTCACTGGGGCTCACTTATGCCCTGTTTCAGATGGTGCCGACAGCCTTTGTGCCCGACGAAGATCAGGGCTACTTTTTTAACTTTATTCAGGGCCCTTCCGGGGTCTCTCTCAACTACACCCGTCAGATTCTGGATCAGGCCACCGGCATCATTCGCAGCCTGCCGGGGGTGGCGGAGCATGTGGAGAACACCGTGGCAGTGGAGGGCTTCAGTTTTTCGGGTGTCTCTCCTTCCAATGGTCTGCTGTTTGTCACCCTCAAGCCCTGGGAAGAACGGTCCCGTCCCGATCAGAGTTCTCCAGCCATTGTCAACACCCTGTTTGGACCGTTTCTGGGGGGGATCAGCCGCGCCCTGGTGATTCCGTTGCTGCCGCCTCCCATCCAGGGGTTGGGCACCGCCAGTGGCTTTCAGTTTCAGTTGCAGGGACTGAGTCTCAATGACTTTGACACCCTCGAGCAGGTAAGTAAATCGCTGTTTTTTGCCAGTAACCAGGTGCCGCCGCTGCAGATCAATCCGCCCACCTTTTCGGCGGGGGCACCCCAGAGTCAGGTGATCGTGGATCGGGATCAGGCGCAGGTGCTGGGGGTGGAACCTCTGGATGTCTTCAATACGCTACAGACGTTGCTGGGGGGAACCTACGTCAATAACTTCGACAATTTCAACCGCAACTACCGCGTGTATGTGCAGGCGGATCAGGATTTTCGCTCCTCTCCTGAGAATATTGGTCAGTTCTACGTCCGCTCCCGCCGCGATGGCTCCATGATCCCGCTCGACTCGCTGGTAACAGTAGAAGAGGCCACGGGTCCGCTCGTCATCAATCACTACAACCTCTTTCGATCGGTGGAGATCCAGGGCGCTGCCAGTCCTGGCTTCAGCTCGGGGCAGGCTCTGCAATCCATGGAGGAACTCGCGGCTCAGGTCATTCCCCAGGGCATGAGCTATGAGTGGACGGGGGTGTCCCTGGAGGAAATTGAATCCGGCGGCCAGGCGACCTATATCTTTGTACTGGGTCTGGTGTTTGTCTTTCTGTTTCTGGCAGCGCAGTACGAAAGCTACATTGATCCGCTGATTATTATGCTGTCGGTGCCACTGGCGATCATGGGAGCCCTGTCGGCCCAGATGCTGCGGGGGCTGCCCAACGACATTTTCTGTCAGGTGGGGTTGGTGATGTTGATCGGGCTGGCCAGCAAAAATGCCATTTTGATCGTGGAGTTTGCCAACCAGCTGCGGGAGCAGGGATTCCCCTTGATCAAGGCAGCCGTGGAAGCATCCACGACACGATTTCGAGCCATTCTCATGACCGCCATTAGCTCAGCTCTGGGCGTTTTGCCATTGGCCCTGGCCACCGGAGCGGGATCCGGGAGTCGCCAGTCGTTGGGCACTGCCGTGGTGGGGGGATTGTTGGTGTCCACCTTCCTGAGTTTGTTCTTTGTCCCTGTCCTCTATATCTTGATTCGCGGTCTGGAGGAACGGATCCTGCCCCGCCATCGGGATACGGAGCTGGAAACCAAATGAGTTGAAATCATCATCGGGAAGGGATCGGCTCCCCAACCCCAATCCATCCAGCGGCAATGGCATCCATGAGGTGATCCAGCGCTTCCAGATCTGGACCTGTAAGGGAAGCAGACAGCAGAAGCTGATTGATCATCTCTTCCCGAGAAGGGGTAAGGAGGCCTGTTTGCAGGGCCTGATCAACAACGGATTGCAAGGTCATTGGCATGGCTTTCCAACACAACTGGTTTGAGTTTCCCCTTGATCTGGAGGAGAGGCTGTGACGAGAAGCGGGTGCTGCTTGTGATCCAGGTGTCTCTGATCCTTGGGAACTGGAAAAAGTTCAGTATTTTGGTGATCAGATCCGCAGGCCGAAGGACCCATTCCATTCATGTCGATTCCCCCCATGACAGAGGCCATCCGCCAGCTGTTGACGGAAGCCCTCCAGATCTCCCGTGAATTGTTCAGTGGAATGCCCCTGGAGCCTGTGATTCAATCCCGCCGTCAGGAGCGGTTACGGGAGCTGCAGGCCCAACTGCAGACCTATGCCCACCCGGTCAAGCGAGATCTGCAACCCATTGCTGAGATCCCTCTGGCGGTGCGGCAGGCGTTTGTGCGCAGTGTAATGCTGGTCAGCCGCTATCATCAACTGGCGGGGTGTGGCTGGCAGGGATCCCTCCCCTCCCCCACCCTGTCGCAATATCGTCCGGATCCCCTCCCCCCCTTACTGCAGCAACCGGATGCCCTTGACCGACTCGCTTCTCTGTTTGACCTGCCGGAGACGGACTATGCCCTCATCGCCGACCAGATCCAGGTGATTGACCGCCGCATCACTCGCCAGAAGCAGATCATGCAGGCGGTGATCCAGAGGGTGAGGGGGTCAAATGCGCTTGCTGCCCAGCCGCTGCAGGTCTTTCAGGCTATCTTTGGACCGCTGCCGCTGCCTCCCCAAACCCTGAACTGGGTGTACACCGATACGCAACTTTACTTTTGCCTAAATTATGAGCAGGATCAACTGCAGCCAGCGGAACTGTGGGCGTCTCTGTCCGAGTCAGATCAGCAGCAGATCCGTGTCTTTCTAAACTCTCTGGCCACGTTTCAGTTCCAGAAGTTCAAACAATTCCCGATCTTTGGTCCCTGTCAACCCCAACAGGTGGATCCGCAATGGAGTGAACAGGTGGCCAGCCTCAGTGGGGTTACCGCTGCCGATGTGTGTGAGGCCCTGAGCCGTTCCGTGAGTGTGCTCCCCACCGCCAAAGCAGAAGCTTTCCTCCTGCATGATATCTGGGGGCATTACTGGCAGTGGATCCTGACCGGGTTTGCCAGTGACTATGCCTTTCTGACCACCTGCGCCGATCCGCTACGCGGTGCCGAAACCGCCTATACCCCGGAGGGGCCGCTGGCCTGCTGGCAACTCTTTTATCTGCAGCATGGCCGTGTTGTGCTGGATGAGGAGCGCACCCGCCTCTTTTTTCAGGGGGAAGTGCAACAGCGGCTGGGATTTTTGTTTACCCACCTGCTGGGAGAACTGATCGCCGACATTGCCGAATTCAAGTTCATTGCCGATCACCCCCAATCAGCAGAGCAGCTACCCAGTTCTTCAATTTTCAAGCAGCATCCCGCCAAGCTGGATTTAAGTCTGGCGGATATTGACTTTCTATTTTTGAAAATTATGCAACCGCTGCTGGATGTTCACATCTCGGTGCTGGAGGACTCGACATTAGAATCCGAGCTGCTGGCCCACTGGCGTTTTGCCCAGGGACAGGAAGCCACCCTCTCTGTCAGAACCTCCCTCAAACAAGCCATGATCCGGATGCACCAGCTGTTTCTAGAAAGTTATGCCCACACCTATCTGCCCTCGATCACGACAGAAACCAATATGTTCACAGATATTGTGGCCAACCTGGTGTGTTTGCAGAATGCAGTGAATACCCTCTGCCTGGAGGCCCAGCACCTGCAGCCCCCCGTGCTCCCCTTTCGAGATCTGTTGCTGGTGTTTATCGGTAGCTACTGTTCCGGTGATAGTTTTGCTGAATTCTGGGCCATTGATCATGTCCTGGCCAGTAACTTCCTGCCCTGCTGGCGATGGTTGCAACAGGAACCCACGCTAGTTTCATCCTCTCTGCCGGATCTGAAGTAGCAATTAATACAAATGATATTGTTGTTTATGTATAACTTAGTGAATTGGTGATCTGGAAGAACAGGCAACTCTCATGACTGTTGTGCACCCGCCTCCACCAATATCTGCTAGCGATCTGCCCTGGGATGCAGCCACATATGTCCAGGTATCCAGGCAAATGTGCGCTCAGATCGAACTGGAGCCTTTGCTGAACAGCTGGATGGAGGTTTTGCAGTCCCAGACATCGGCTAGGGTGATTGAGATTTGCCTGGCCCAGCGGGGGAACTGGTGGATCGCTGCTTCGACCAGAGGAAATGAAGGGAAGGGAGTAGCCACCGCCGATGACTCTCATCTCTGGCGAATCCTGGCACGGATTGAGGACATCAGGGATGCACTAGTGATCACCCCCACATCACCAGACGCGGATCTGCTTCCCCCCAGGGCTGTCTCCCTGCTTGCTCTGCCCCTGCCGTCAAATCCAGAGGCCCTGACAGGATTCATCTATCTGGAAAGCCATGATCTGGATCACCCCCTGACAACTGCAGATCTGCATTTCTGGAGAATGCTCACCCCGACCCTTGCCTCCGCCCTGGATCATGCTTGTCGTTTCCAGCAATTACAGGACCAGATTCAGCAGCAAACCCATGATCTGCAAATGAGATTGGCTCAGCGGGAAGAGGTTGAGGCCCAGCACCAGGCAATCCTCACCGCGATTCCCGATCTGATGTTTCGGGTCCGAGCGGATGGCATCTATCTCGGGTACGTCAAATCGAACCAGGTCATGGATCTGTTACCCGCCAGCTTCGATCCAGTGGGTCAGCCTATCTCGACCATGCTTCCTGTTGAAGTGGCAAAACGACATGTGGAAGCAGCCCAGGCAGCCCTGACCACAGGACAGATGCAGGTGTACGAGCAGTGCAATCACATTGACGGCAAAGAACAGTACGAGGAAGTTCGGGTAGTGGCGAGTGGCCCTGAGGAAGTCCTGGTCACAATCCGCGATATCACTGAAAGTAAACGAGCAGAGCTGGCCCTGCGGAGTTCGGAGGCGGAGTTGCGAGCCCTCTTTTCTGCCATGAAAGATTTGGTGGTGGTGCGCGATCAAGAGGGACGCTGTCTGAAAATTGCCCCCACCAGTCCCCGCCGCAGTCTGCCCACCGAGGTGATGCTGAACCGCACCCTGCATGAAATCATGCCCGGGGTCGTGGCGGATCAGATTCTGGCCCACATCCGTCTCTGCTTGCGCACTCAGGAAACAGTCTCTCTGGATTACAGCCTGGTGGTGGAGGGCGAGGAGGTATGGATGTCCACCAATATTTCTCCGCTTACAGATCACACCGTGATTCTGGTGGCCCGCGATGTTACGGATCGGAAGCAGGCGGAAGAGGGGTGGCGGCTGGCGGAAGAAAAATATCAGTCTATTTACACCGATGCCAGTATCGGAGTTTACCAGTCCACGCTAGAGGGCCGTTATCTGGGCGCGAATCCTGCCCTGGCCCGCCTTTATGGCTATGAGTCCTGTGCCGATCTGATGGCCTCGCTGACGGATATTCAACAGCAACTTTACGTGGATCCAACGCGGCGCGGAGAATTTGCCCGCATCATGGCGGCAGAGGGGAGTGTCTCCGATTTTGAATCCCAGATCTGTCGGGCCGATGGACAGGTGATCTGGATCTCGGAAACGGGACGGTTGGTGCAGGATCCTTCCGGTCAGCCGCTTTACTACGAAGGCACGGTGACGGATATCACAGCTCGCAAGCAGGCAGAGGAAGAGCTTCTCCAGATCAATGAGGAACTGCGCTGTGCCCTGGAGGAACTGCAGACCACCCAGACGGGCCTGATCCAGTCGGAGAAAATGGCGGCTCTGGGCCAGCTGGTGGCGGGGGTAGCCCACGAAGTCAATACCCCCCTGGGCATCATTCGGTCATCGGTGGGGAATATCAGTAAATTTCTAGATCAAACTCTAGAGCAATTGCCCCACTTGTTCCGCTCCCTGTCTCCCACCGAGTCTGAGTGTTTTTCAAGACTGTTGCAGCGATCCCTGGAGGCCACCGTTTCTTTCTCCACCAAGGAAGAACGACAGTTGCGCCGGGCCCTGATCCGACAACTGGAGGAGAGAGGCATTGCCAGCGCCAGTGCCATGGCCGATACCCTGGTGGATATGCAGGTGGTCCAGGATCTGGATCCCTTTTTTCCTCTATTGCAGCAGACCAACGGACAGGAACTGCTGGAGTCGATCTATCGAATTTCGGGCCTGCAACGCAGCATGCGCACCATTGATACAGCGGTGGAACGGGCCGCCAAGGTGGTATATGCCCTGAAAAGCTATGCCCGCTTTGATCCCTCAGAACAGAAGCGGCTGGCTTATCTGTCGGAGGGGGTGGAAACGGTCTTGACCCTTTACCAGAATCAGCTCAAGCGAGGGGTGGAGGTGGTGCGGCATTATGCCGAGATCCCAGCGATCTGGTGCTACCCGGATGAACTCAGCCAGGTCTGGACCAATATTATTCACAATGCACTCCAGGCCATGGAGAATCAGGGCACCCTCAGGATTGACATAGCAAGGGAGGACAGCTGGGTGCAAGTGCGGATCACAGATTCCGGTCCTGGCATTCCCCCTGAAATTCAGGACAAGATCTTCAAGCCCTTCTTCACCACCAAACCTCCGGGAGAGGGCAGTGGGCTGGGGTTGGATATTGTCAAACGCATCATGGACCGGCATGAAGGCCAGATCACGGTAGAGAGTCAGCCGGGGGCCACCACCTTTGTGGTCTCATTCCCGATCCAGGAGGAGGACCTCGCCCAGGAAACAGCGGATCCCGCCCTAAAATCAGCCTGGGTCAGAAAGTATCGTGGAAGAGAGTTTTAGGAGCCCCTGCATGTCGAAACTGACGATTCTCTGCGTGGATGATGAAAAAATGGTGCTTGACAACTTGAAGATCCAGCTCAAGGGAGCCTTTGGGGACTCCTACCGCTACGAGTTTGCCCAGGATGCGGAAGATGCCCTGGATCTGATCGATGAGCTGCAGGAGGAGGCGATCAACATCATTCTGATCGTGTCGGACTGGCTGATGCCGGGCATGAAGGGGGATGAGTTTCTGATTCACGTCCATGATCGCTTCCCGCAGGTGGTGACGGTGCTCCTGACCGGACAGGCCAATGATGAGGCCATTGCCAAAGCCCAGACTGACGCAAATCTGCACGGCTGCCTGTTTAAACCCTGGACAGAATCAGAGCTGATCGAGACGATTCATTCGGGTCTGGCAAAACTATGAACAATCCCGTCATCCTCTGTGTTGATGATGAGACGGATGTCCTTAAGAATCTAAAGGCAGAGTTGAAGGGAGCCTTCGGCCAAACCCATGCCATTGAGATTGCTGAAGATGGGGATGAGGCTTTGGAGCTGATGCAGGATCTGATGCAGGAAGGACTGGAGATTCCATTGGTGATCTCGGACTACACCATGCCCCGCATGAAGGGGGATCAGTTTCTGCGGCAGGTGCATCAGATCTCACCCACCACCCTGAAGGTGATGTTAACGGGGCAGGCGGATGCGCAAGGGGTGGGGAACGCTGTCAATAGTGCTCGCCTCTACCGCTACATCACCAAACCCTGGGATGGCATGGACCTGTTGTTAACCGTGAAGGAGGCCCTGCGCGCCTATGGACAGGAACGACAACTGCAGGAGCAGAATCAGGTCTTGCAGAATCTGAATGCAGCCCTCCAGGAAAAGGTGGCAGAGCTACGGGTGGCGGAGGCCAATTACCGTGGAATTTTTGAAAATGCGCTGGAGGGGATCTTCCAATCCACCCCCGAGGGCCGTTTCCTGCGGGTAAACCCGGCCATGGCCCGCATCTTTGGCTACGATTCCCCCACAGACATGCTGCAGGAAGTGGAGGCCATTAGTCAGCAGATCTACATCGATCCCCAGCAACGGCAGGAATTTCAGCGTCTGATCCAGAAGCAGGGAAAAGTCAGCAATCTGGAGTATCAGGTGCGGGGGCGAGATGGCCGCATCCTCTGGGTGGAGGAGGATACCCACGCAGTTTATGACGAGGAAGGCCACATCCTCTACTACGAAGGCATTCTGCAGGACATCACCACTCGCAAACAGGCGGAGATCCTGCTGTCGGAATATAGCCGTCGGCTGGAGCAGCAGGTGAACGAACGCACTCTGGAACTGCAACAGGCCAAAGAGGCCGCAGAATCAGCCAACACAGCCAAAAGCACCTTCCTGGCGACCATGAGCCACGAACTGCGCACCCCCCTGAATGCCATTCTCGGTTTCAGTCAGTTAATGGCCCATGATCCCAGCCTCTCCTTATCGCAGCAGGAGCGGATCAATATCATCAACCGCAGTGGCGAACACCTGCTGCATCTGATCAACGATGTTCTCGAGGTCTCCAAAATTGAGGCGGGCAAAGAGCAGTTGCAGGAAGCTCCGTTTGATTTGTTGCAGATGTTACAGGTGCTGAAGGATATGTTTCGGATGAAAGCGGAACAGAAACACCTGGACTTGCGCTTTGATCTGGATCCAGAGTTACCCCCTTGGATCTGGGGAGATGAGAGCAAGCTGCGGCAGGTGCTGGTGAATTTGCTGGGCAACGCCATCAAGTTTACCGGACAGGGCTGGGTTTGTCTCACCCTGCGCAGTCAGCCGCAGCAGGACAAGATTCGCCTCTGCTTCAGCGTGGAGGACAGTGGGGTTGGCATTGCCCCAGAGGAGATGAGCAAATTATTTCAACTGTTTGAGCAAACCGGCAGTGGGGTGCAATCCCAGAGTGGTAGTGGTCTGGGCCTGGTGATCAGCCGGAGTTTTGTGCGCATGATGGGGGGAGACATCCAGGTCAGCAGTCAGGTGGGACGGGGCTCTCAGTTTGCCTTTGATCTGCTAGTGCAGGCAGCCTGCTCCCCCAACAGGAGAGATCCCGCTCAGCTGATCGTGGGTCTGGCCCCAGGACAATCCTCCTACCGCATATTGATTGTGGATGACAAACCGGAAAACCGGGAGTTACTGGTACAGCTGTTGACCGAAATCGGCTTTGAAACCCGAGCAGTAGCCAATGGGCGGGAGGGGTTGCATTGCTGGCAGGAGTGGTCCCCCCATGTCATTTTGACGGATATGCGCATGCCCGACATGGATGGATTTACGATGGTGCGTCAGATCAAGCAGAGCTCTGGAACAGCAGCACCCGTGATCCTTGCCGTCACTGCAGCCGCCTTTGCCCATGAGCATCAGCAGATGCGAGACAGTGGGTGCGATGCCGTGATCCCCAAGCCGTTTCAACCCCAGGAGGTGCTGCAGCAGCTGGCTCACTGGTTACCCATCCAGTATTGCTATGGGGCTCCAGGCCTTAGCATCCCCCAACTGCCAACCAATCTGGAAGCCGAGATGATCCAGGAATTGCAGGGGGTTGTTGCCGCCATGCCACTGGAGTGGCGACAGGATCTCGACCAGGCAGTGGTGGAACTGGACTGGAAACAGGTTCTGGATCTGCTGCAGGGCCTGCCCCCCACTCCGGCCACCCAGGTGTTGATCCAGCAGGTGAGCAACTATCAGCTGGAGACCCTGATTGATCTGATCGCGGGAGAACTGTGATCTGCGATCAATAACCACTGCTGAAATCATTAACTGTGGCCTCGGATAAGGAAGGAAGGACCACTCGAAAACAGGTCACTCCTGCCCCACTGTGAACCTCGATCTGCCCTCTCAAGATCTCGACCGCCTTTTTTACCAGTGCCAGCCCCAGTCCGGTTCCCCCCTGGTTGTAGCAATCCAACGCGGTAATGCGGTGAAACTTTTCGAAGATCAAACTTAACTGCCCAGCCGGAATCACCACGCCTGTGTTGATCACCTGGAACTGGTAGCCGGTGGCCATGGGGGCAACGGACAAGATTACCTGTTCGTGAGCTGGTGTGTACTTGCAGGCATTGTTCAACAACTCCAGCAGGATCCGTTCCAGTAGCGCCACATCCGTGTGGAGCAGACCCAGATCGCTGGGGCTCTGGCAGATGAAGCGGATCTGACGTTCCTGAAAGCGCATGAGTAAGGAATGGGTTAGGGAAGGGATCCAGGTGGAGAGAGCAATAGCTGTGATCGCCAGGGCCCGCGATCCCGATTCCAGGGCCTGCAATTCCAGCAACTCATTCACCAGATTCAGTTCCCGCTGCCACTCCGCCTTTAGCATCTGCATGTAACGTTGTTGCCGATCGGGATCCCGATGGATCTCCAGCATGGCCAGAGCCATTTTCATGTTGGTAAGGGGGGTGCGCAGCTCATGGGAAACGGTATGCAGAAATTCATCTTTGATGCGGTTAAGTTCCGTAAGTTGATGGACCTTCTGCTGGGCCGCCGCAAACAGTTTGGCCTGGCGAATGGCAATCGCACACTGACTGGCCACCTGTTCCGCCAGGCGGATCTCTGCCGGTGTAAACTCCTCTTCTGGCAAGCGAATTAAGCGTAAAAAGCCGATCAGCCCCCGATCATCTCGAATCGGACAGACCACATTCACCGACAGCCCCCAGAGGGGATGATCTGTGGAGAAGTAAAGGGTTTCCCCCTGCATGAGTTGGGGTACAGCATGGAAATTGATGGCAGCATGAGCCCCCTGAAAGGAAAGGGGAAAGCGAGTGTGTTCGTAAGCAATGGTGTAGTGAAGGGGATCAGGTGGCGGATCCGGAAGCGGCACTGGCTCCACTAGGCTGACATTACAATAGGTCAGGTGCAGTGCCTCTGCTACCTCCTGCACTGTGGTTTGCAGGATGGTTTGCTCCTCCAGACTGGATCGCACTTCATCCGCAATCAGATGGAGCAGACGCTCATAACTGATCAGTTGCTCCAGTTCGGCATTGCGCACCTCCACCTGATACTGCAGTCTGGCATTGAGCAATTGCAGTTCCTGTTCCACTTGCTTGCGCTGGGTAATGTCCTGAAAATAGACGGCAATGCCTGTGGCACTGGGATAGGCGTGCAAATTGATCCACATCTGGAAGGGAGAATAAAAGGCTTCGCAATTCACGCCCTGCCGCTCTGTCATCACCTGACGCAGGCTTTGCTCCAGAACCGTCCCGGCCATGGCTGGAAACATCTCCCAGAGGGAATAACCCAGAAGATCCTGGCGTTTCTGTCCTGTCACCTGTTCAAACTGCTGGTTGACATAGGTGAAATGCCAGTTAAAGTCCAGGGCTAAAAAGCAATCGGTGATGCTCTCCAGAATGGTGTTGACGGTGGCAATGGCTGCCGCTCGTTCCGCTTCCGCGTGTTTGCGATCAGTAATATCACGGATCAACATCAACACGGCATCCTCACCACAGGGGATCACTCGCACTTCTTCATGCCTGAGATGGCCCAGGATAAAAATCTCCTGCTCGTAGGTTTGCAACGTGTTGGTGCGCAGAGCCTGCTCACAAACGGCTAGACGCTTTTCCGCCAGACTTCTGGGCATGCAATCCTGAATATGGACCCCGGCATGTTTAGGCACCTCAGAAGTTACATCCAGAACACTGCCACTGCCATAGAAGTTGAGATAGGTGCCGTCCGCCCGCATCCGGATCATCATGTCGGGAATGGCCTGCACAATCGATTGATTCACCAGCTCCATTTCCTTGCGCTGGGTCACATCCCGCAATACGGCCAGGAAACCGATTCGAGATCCATCTGCTTCTCTGATCGTATTAACAGTCGCCTCCACGATCAGAGGGGTGCCATCCCTTCTGTGATGCAGCACTTCACCCCGCCAGGATCCCTGAGTGTGCAATGCCTTCCAGGCCAGTTCTTCATCTTCAGGCTGCAACCATGCGTAATGAATCAGCAAGGGCAGCGTTTGTCCCAGAGCAGCCTGGGCTGGGATTCCGTAGAGGACTTCTGCCTGAGCATTCCAGTAGGTCACCACCTGCTCTGCATCCAGGGCAACCACCGCATCACTGACATGGGGCAGAAGCTGAGCAGCCATGTGGGATTGATGATTTCTGAGATAGTGGCGCAGTCGCTCTTGCCGCAGAACCCCCACCAGAGCTCCCCCGTCATCCACCACAGGCAACTGGGGCAATTGCTGCTGCTGCATCTGCTCTAAGGTAGCTTCAAGATCCCGATAATCCCGTAGAGCAAGCGTGACCAGAGGTTCATTTAGAACTTCGACGATCCTGGTTTCCTTCAGGTTTTCTGATTGCAGGAATAAAGCAATCATCTGTTTATCCGTAAGAATACCAACTATCTGGGGTTCATCCCCCACCAGTAAGTAGGACGCCTCTGCCTGGGATTGCAGGAGCTGAGCAGCTTCTAGAAGGCGAGTTTGAGGATCAACCCATCGCGCTTCAGGATCGAAAACTGAGTTGAGATTATGTGAAACTGCAACCACGGGAAACTTCAGAAGTGGATGTTTTCCAGTTTAAGTATAAATTAATGCTGTTGCCCATGGGCGGGCCGCGATATTCCGCAACCCTGAAGGCGAAAGTCCGTTCAGTGAGCAGGGGCAGGGATCTGGTAGTCTTGCTGTGATTGGTCTGCTGGCCATCGCTTCCCCTCACCGTTGTGGGTTTCATGCCCATGTCCTTTTTTCTCTCTGGAGCATGCTGCAGCAACGGTTAACACCCCAACATCTCTGGATCAGTGCGGCCCTGGTGAGTGATGGCCTGGTGATCCTGAGTTCCCTCTGGTTGGGGTACGCATTGCGTTCCCTCAGTCCCCACGCGCTGTTACCCCTGGACATCTATCTGGGGCTGGCGGGGGTCTGTATAGTTTGCTTCTGGGGGATCCAGGCGGCCCTGGGGGGGTACAATCCCTACCGCTTACTCTCCCGCTTTGATGAGTGGGTTACCGTTTTGGTGGGGTTGGGCCTAGCCTTTGGATTGGTGCTGTCGGGAGTCTTTTTTATCCGTTCGATTTCGTTGTCGCGGCTGGTGTTGGGCTATGCGGGCATTCTGTCTCTGGTGGGACTCACCCTGTCACGGGCCGGACTGCGCCAAGGGCTGGGCTGGATGCGCTCTCGGGGCTGGGGGACTCGCCGCGTGCTCTGGGTGGGAGACAATCCGCTCTTAGAAGATGTGGTAGAGCGATTGCAACGGGTACCGCAGCTGGGATTTGAACTGGTGGGTTGGGTGGGATCTGCTCAGGAGGTGCCCCCAGATGGACTTGCGCATCACCTGCCTATGGTGACGGAGCTGACCCACCTCAGCGATTATCTGCAAACCCATCCGGAGATTGCCGAGATCTGGTTTGCCCAACCGCATCTGGCCACTGCTGATCTGCTCCTCAACCTGCAATCCCTTCACCGTCCTCCCCTGCAGGTGCGTTTGCTGCCCGATATTCTTGCCTTTCTCACGGTTAACTTCAGCCTGCAATTGCTGGATGGCATTCCGCTGCTGACGCTTCAGCCTCCCCCCCTGAGCTACTGGCCCAACCGTCTTCTCAAGCGGGGGCTGGACATCGGGGGTGCCCTGCTGGGGTTGCTCTGCCTCAGTCCATTAATGCTGCTCATCGCCCTGGGGGTGAAACTCACCAGTACCGGTGCCATCCTCTACCGCCAGGAACGCATCAGTCTGAATGGTCAGCATTTCTGGATCTATAAGTTTCGTACCATGGCGGAGATGCCTCTGGGGGAAGGACAACCGGGGTGGACGCAGGCCAATGATCCGCGACGCACGCCTTTGGGCATCCTGCTGCGCCGCCTCAACCTTGATGAACTCCCTCAACTCTGGAATGTGCTCATGGGGGACATGAGTCTGGTGGGTCCTCGTCCGGAACAACCCTACTACGTGGCTCAATTCAGTCAGGCCATCCCCAAGTATCTGGATCGGCACCTGGTGAAATCCGGACTCACAGGGTGGGCCCAGATCCATGGGTTACGGGGCGACACCAGTATCCCTCGCCGCACTCAGTACGATCTCTACTACGTGCAGAACTGGTCTTTGCTCCTGGATCTGCGCATCCTGACCATTACCCTCTGGCGGGGGATCACGGGCCAGATTAACGGCTACTAAGTCCGGCAGGAGTTCGCTAAGAAGGGGATACCCTGGAGGCAGGATCCTCAACCTCGCCCCAAGAGGACATATGCATCACCAAGATCAGGAACAACTGACATTGCTGGGAACCTTTCACTACGTTCTGGCGGGGCTGCTGCTGCTCCTTTCCCTGGTCTCGCTCCCGTTTCTGGCGATGGGGATAGCGTGGAATGCCTGAATATGCCCCTGGGAACAGCATTGGGGATCTTTACCCTGGTGGTCCTTTCCCGTGACTCAGTCAAGCAGCGGTACGGTCTCTCACAGCTGTAAATGCAGACGAGGGACCCACGACCTCGTAAGATAAGTGGCTGGACCAATCCGAGATCTGACAGCATGAATGCCCGAATTCTGGATGGCAAAGCCCTGGCAACGCGACTGCAGGATCAGCTCACCCAGCAGGTGCAGACCTGGACTCAGCAGGTGGGTCGTCCCCCAGGGCTGGCGGTACTCATGGTGGGGGATCACCCCGCGAGTGCCGCTTATGTGCGCAACAAAGAAAAAGCCTGTCAGCGGGTGGGCATGGCCTCCTTCGGGCAGCACTTTGGGGCAGAAGTCAGTTTTGCCAAGATCCAGGAGACGATCCTGAGTCTCAACCGTGATGACCGCGTCGATGGCATTCTGGTGCAATTGCCGCTTCCCGATCACCTGGATGGCCGTGAACTGCTGCTGGCCATTGATCCCGACAAGGATGTGGATGGCCTCCACCCCATGAATCTGGGTCGCCTGGTGCGGGGAGAACCGGGACTGCGCAGCTGTACACCCTATGGCGTCATCAAGATCCTGGAGGATGCTCAAATCCCCATGGCGGGTCAGCAGGCGGTGGTGATCGGTCGCAGTTTGCTGGTGGGCAAACCCCTGAGTCTGATGCTGCTGGCGGCTAATGCCACAGTCACCATGGCCCATTCCCAGACCCCCGATCTGGCGGCGATCACGCGGCAGGCCGATATCCTGATTGCAGCAGTGGGACGACCCCAGTTAGTCCGCGCAGAGATGGTCAAACCGGGGGCCACCGTGATCGATGTGGGCATCAACCGCATCTTTAGCTATGAGGGCCAAGGTCAGCTGGTGGGAGATGTGGATTTTCAATCGGTTCAGGCCGTTGCGGGTGCCATTACCCCTGTGCCAGGCGGGGTCGGGCCCATGACAGTGACCATGTTGCTGGCCAATACAGTTCACAGTTATGCACTGCGGCTGGGATTGGCCTGATGGGAAGAGTTTAACCTGGGGAATGACCGATCCCAGTCTCCCGAAATTCTACAGAGCCATTGGGGGTGCCGGGGAAGGCAAAACAGCTAGAGATCCCTGAAGTGGATCGGTTTGGGCTATAAACATCCTAATGTTCCCTCTTGATTCCCTGCTGACAGGCTGAGACGGTAATCTGACTGCATACACTGCATTGCTGAATCAGCGGCGCTTGTTGTACTCCCTTTGCTTGCTAAGGATGAAGATGCTCTATGCCCAGACGGAAAGGCGCATCCCTGACCCGGATTGATGTGATTGAGGCTGCCCTGGTGTGTATCCAGAAGGATGGGGAAGCAGGGTTGGGAATTAATCGTGTTGCACGGGAACTGGGGATCCAGCCTCCCTCTCTGTACAACCATGTCAGCAGCCAGGAGGATCTGCGCCAGGCGGTGGCGATGGAAGGATGGCGCCGATTGCTGGCGTTGCTGGTCAATCAGATCGGGCCTTTAGAAGAAACTGGCTGCGGGTTGGAGCGGGAACACTCCTGGACCACGGTTCACGAGATGGCCCATCTGTATCGTCGGTTTGCCCATGACTATCCCTCCCTGTACGGGGTGATGGCGGGCACGATCTTCAGCCCCAGCCACCCAGAATTTGCTACCCTGCTGCAACACAGTTTGCAATATTACGCCGAATGTTTGCGCCCTCTGGGTCTGGCTGCCGACACCATTCCCCATGCGGCCAAGTCCCTCTGGGCAACCGTGCATGGATTCGTCTGCCTGGAGCGATCCCACTGGACAACCTATCCAGCGCGGGACACAGTCACGGACATGGATCAGAGCTTTGAGTGGCTCCTGGCCACCTTTCATCAAGCACTCCTCTCCAGCCTTACCCCTGCCCTCAGCTCAGAGCGGGCTTGAGAAGGCTACCAGGGAAGGACTTCTGTGGTGATCTCTGCCATTTGTTTGGCCAGCACCCGGTTGAGGGCTTTCTCGGCATCGGGATAGTGAGGGCTGAGCTGCAGGGTGGTGCGCAATTCCTCCACCGCTTTCTCATTGCGTCCCAGAACGGCGCAGACGATCCCCATGCGAAAGTGGGCCGGGGTAAAACTGCCATCGGCATCCACAGCCGCCTGATAACTGCGCAGGGCAAACAGCAGGTTCCCACGGATCCGAAAAACCTCACCCATGCCAAAGTGGGCGTCTGCTACCGTGGCATCCTTGCGCAAGACCTGTTCAAACCGGGCAATGGCTGCCTCCGCCTGGCGGGAGTGAATATATTTCCGTCCTGAAGCACTCTGCTGCTTGCGGGCCAGATAGGTGAGACCAATCGCCGCTGAGGCCGACAGGAGGGCGGGATCCAGTTCCAGGGCCTGTTCATAACTCTGGACAGCGGTATCGTGCTGCCCGCGACTGGCCAGAACCAGGCCCAGACCATAATGGGCAATCGCCAGGTGGGGATCCTCCTGCAGCACCTGACGGAAGATCCGTTCCGCCGCCTCCATCTCCCCTGCGCGCACCGAGGCAATCCCCGAATAGCTCTGGATGGTGCGGATCATCTCAGGATCCTGGGCCAGATTCAGAGCGGTGCGATAGGCAGCAACGGCAGCCTTGAGTTGTCCCTGTTTCGACAGGGCAATCCCCATGCGATAGTGGGCCTCCGCCAGAGAATCATCCAGACCCAGAGCGGCCCAGTAGGCATCAATGGCCTCCGCCTGCTGGCCCTGACAGCTTTGCACCCACCCGCTGGCCACATGGGCTTCCGCCAGATTGGGATTCAACTCCAGAGCCGTCTGCAGAAATTTACTGGCCTGGGGCCAGCGTTGTTGGCGAATACAGATGCGACCCAGCTGATGCTGAATATCCGCCTGGATCGTGGGATAGCCACTCAGCTCCATGGCCATGGCTGTCTTGAGTTGGGTTAAGGCTTCCTGAGTACGACCCGTGCGCAGCAGCTGCAAAGCAAATTGCAACAGGGTTTGGGCCAGATCCGCATCAATATTGACCAGGTGAGGATCCTGTTGTCGAGCCTTACGCAGGTAATCCAGCGCTCGCATTGGATCTCCCTGCTTCAGCAACAGCCGCCCCATCTGGTGATTAAACAGAGGTGCCTGGGGATTAATACTCAGGGCGGACTTTAACTCCTCCACCGCCATATCCAGGTCCCCAGCCTGCATCAGGGTTAGCACCCGCCGATAGTGACGACCCGCCTGATCGGCCCGATTCAGGGGAGGAAGAGCCTCCTGGAGGCGGTTCCAGAACTGCAGCAATCTCTGGCGCGGGGGAAGTGAAGGCGGGGAAGCGGGGGCAGTTGAGAGAACAGGAGCAGGCGGAACGGAAGAAGATACGGTCGCGACTGGGACCGGAACCACTTGGGGTGTAACGGTGGGCGGAAGCGTAGGGGCTGTCGGTTCTGGTGAAGAGACGGGATGGCTACGAGGTTGCAGATGGGGAGGCAGGCCAAAAGAAACCGAGGGGGACGGGGCCGCCGCCGTCATGGGTTGAGCAGGGGCACTCGGGCGCAAATGGGGCGGAATTCCAGCCGAGCGTTGGGTTGAGGCGGTTGAGGGGACTCGTGAGGGCAAATGAAAGGTATCCTGCCAGCGCACCTGTTTTTCTCCCAGAAGCCGCCCAAACACACGAACCTGATCGATCCCCTCCACAACGCAAGCACGAAAACAATCCTGGATCCGCTGCATGGCAATCGTGGGGTTACAGGTGGCCAGGGAGGGGTATTCCAACAGGACATACAGATCTCGCTCTCGCTGGGAAAAACGGATCGTCACCCCAGGCAGGACCGAGCGCAGGGTTTGACTGATATGGGATGGGACCGGAGCCGGCATCATGATTGCGTCACCCTCATGCGATATCTCCATCCTTGCCCCGAGGCCAATCTAACAGTATTTTGCCCTGACATTAGAACGGCTTGGGGTCGAGGGACTGGGGTCTGATCTAGTTGTGCCCTGAAGCAGGAAGGTGCTTAACAATCTGCTGGTGAAGCTGCTGACGAAAACCCAGGATCTCCTCTCGCTCGCGGCCAAAATAGATGCTGTTAGTTAAACAGGCTACCACCAGGGCCCGCTGAGGATCGATCCAGAGGGAGGTACCTGTGAAGCCAGTGTGACCGTAGGCACAGGAACTGAGCGGATAGCTGCTGGCTTCTGGATCAGCGGAACGCAAGGCGAGCCCCAAACTACGGCGGTGGGTTCCCTGCACCTTTTGCTCAGTGGTCATCAGCTGCAGGAGTGGCGCTAGCAACAGATCAGGCGATCCCTGCCGCAAAGATTCTCCCAGCTGGGCCATGTCGTGGGCCGTGGAAAAAAGGCCTGCATGTCCCGCGACTCCCCCGAGACGGGCAGCATTCTCGTCGTGGACTTCCCCTCGCAAACGCCGTTGTCGCCAGGCACAGATCTCAGTGGCAGCCACCTGCTGGCAGGACAGGCGGGATCCATACTGGGTTGAACTTAGGCCCCAAGGGGTCAGAACTTGAGTTTGGATCAGAATGTCCAGAGGCTGCTGAGTCAGGGTTTCCAGCGCGAGCCCCAGCAGAATAAAGCCCACATCACTGTAGAGGATCCTGTCTCCGGGTCTGGCGGCAAATGGAGTGGTGAGGGCCATCTGCAGAGCTGCATCTCGGCTGGGTTGCTGATAGAGAGGCCGCCAGGCGGGTAATCCTGAGGTGTGGGTGAGGATCTGGCGCACGGTGACCGTCTCTGCCTCCACAGTGCCATCCTCGGGAGTGATCCGGATCCACTCTCCCGGTTGCAGGGGATCTTCATAGGCGGCGAGGGGGCGCAGACCCTTAAAGTCTGGCAAAAGAGTAGCCAGGGATTGATCCAGCTGCAGCCTTCCCGCTGCCACCAGCCGCAAACAGGCCAGGGTGGTGATCATTTTGGTGAGGGAGGCCACATCAAAGCAGGTATGAATCTGGGTGGGCAAAGGATTCTCCGGCTCCGGTTGACCATACCCCTGCGACCAGATCACCCTACCCTGCCAGCGCACCTCCACCTGCACTGCTGGGGCCACCTGGGGAAAGGCATCCTGCATCCAGAGATCCAGGGCCTCCAGATCGGGAGATGGGTTTGTTAGCGTGTTTACCATGACTCCTTTACCTGTGGATTGCGGCAATGGTGCCCTCTGGTCCTGTGTATACAGCCTCCCCCTGGTTTGAAGACTACAGCGAGATTGTCGATGTGCGCTCCCCCAGTGAGTATGCTGAGGATCACTGGCCTGGAGCCATTAATCTACCCGTGTTATCGGATCAGGAGCGAGCGGAGATCGGCACCGCCTACAAGCAGGATCCGTTTCGGGCCCGGCAACGGGGAGCCGCCCTGGTGGCCCGCAATATCGCAGCGCATCTGGAGAGTCATTTTATTGAGCGCGATCGGGACTACCGACCTCTGGTGTACTGCTGGCGGGGGGGCCAGCGATCCCACAGTCTGGCGCTGGTTCTGGCCCAGGTGGGGTGGCGAGTCACTGTTCTGCAGGGGGGCTACAAGGCCTATCGCAGCTGGATCCGCGAGCAACTGCATCTCCTGCCTGCCCAATTCCACTATCACCTGCTTGCTGGACCTACGGGTGTGGGCAAAACTCAGGTGCTGCAGGATCTAGCCCAGTTGGGGGCGCAGGTGCTGGATCTGGAGGGGCTGGCCCGACATCGCGGATCGCTACTGGGGCAGGAATGGCAGCAGGCGCAACCTTCCCAGAAGCGGTTTGAGTCCTTAATTGTGCAGCAACTGCAGTCGTTTCAGCCGGAGCATCCTATCTGGGTGGAATCGGAAAGCTCGACGATCGGTCGCCTGCACCTGCCCGCCCCCCTCTGGCAGGCCATGAAAGCAAGCCCCTGCATTCAGATCGAGGCCCCTCTCAGGGAACGGGTGCACTGGCTGATCCGCAGCTATCCCCACCTGATAGCCCATCCCCAAGTGCTGAAAGAGAAACTGATGCTGCTTCAACCCCAGCAGGGGCAGGCCAGAGTCAGGCAATGGCACGACTGGATCGAAGCCCAGGCCTGGGAAGACTTGGTCCAGGATCTGCTGGAACGTCACTATGATCCTGCCTATCGCCACGCGATCCAGCGCACCTACCCCCATCGACTGGCAACCCTGGTGCTCTCTGATCTTTCCCCAGAGAGTCTGCACCAGCTGGCCCAACAATTGCAGGAGCGACATGGCGGGATCCAGCCCAGATGGCCAGTCACGGAGCGGGAGCCCTTATCCAGCGTCGGATCGAGACGGGGTTGAGTCGGCAGAAAACGCCTCTGCCTGTCCCTCCCCTGAGTGCAGCGAGAGTGATTCTCTGGGGGTGGGGAAGGAACGACCATTGCTGACGGAATAGGCCTGTTGAGCCCGAACCTGGGGCATGAGGCTGGCCATTTCAATTGCATTCATGGCATACTCCCAGCCTTTGTTACTTTTCACCCCAGCTCGCTCCAGGGCCTGTTGCATCGTATCCGCCGTGAGAACCCCAAAGATCACGGGTACGCCATTCTGGAAGCCAGCAGCAGCGATTCCCTTCGCCACCTCAGCGGCCACGTAATCAAAATGGGGGGTCTGGCCGCGGATCACGGCCCCCAGGCAGATAATGGCATCATAGGCCTGACGTTGGGCCAGTTGATGGGCCACCAGAGGGATCTCAAAACTGCCCGGCACCCAGTAATAATCCACCTGCGTCCCTTCCGGGCGCACGTCCACCCCATGCCGCTTCAGACCATCCTGACACCCCTGCAGCAGCTTACCCGTGATCAGGTCATTAAACCGCCCGATCACCAGGGCAAAGCGAAACTGGGAAGCATGAACAAAGCTACCTTCAAAAACTGCCATAGGCCTCAGTCTTTAGACCAACTGTTCAAGCTTAGTCTAATCACCCTCAGGCCAGAAAGCTCAATCCACCCACCAGGGCCACCAAGCCCACCCAGAGGAAAGAACCAACCAACAGTAAATTTTTGGACCGTGACCAGTCAGTGGAGGAACTGTAGAGGACCGGCACAGCAATGACCATGATCAAACTGTAGAGCACCAGCACCAGCAAAGACAGCTGCAACAGGATGGACATAGCGGGAATCCTCGGGATAATCCTGACACTTCACAACCCTACCAGATCACGGTCATCCTCCACATGAGATGTACCTAACCGTTACATGGGGGGTGCCGTCACCCTATAAAGCGCTGTTTTCGTGATCCTTAAGGCGGTCCAGCTCTGCTTGCAATTCACTGATCTGCTGGCGTAAACGGGCTGCCTCTGTCAGATCTAAGGCGGTCGAGCTCTCGGATCCCGAGGCTGCTGTCTCGTCATCAATGTCGTCAATCCGAATGGGCCGAGGTCCAGAGGTTGCAGTTCCCTCCTCTTTAGAACTGGCTTTTTTATTCACAACCGTATCCATGAAGGCGCGGGCTTCATCGGCGTTCATGGCCCCCCGCTCCACCAGCTCATTCACCAGATGCTGAGCCTGTTTGCGCAGTTCTGCCAGCTGAGTGGGGGCCTGGTTCGCCACGGCGGCGGCTTTATCGGCAGCCATATTGGCCAGCCCCATGCCAAAGTAAAAGGCTTTCTGTGCAAACTCTGCTAAATTCTTTCCCACTTCCATTGATGAAATTTCGGGGTGGATCAAGGGCTGTGAATCGGGAGGGGCGACCCGGGTAGACGCGCCTGATCAGAGCATCCTGTGGTGCTGCTATCGTCTGATCCTGACACGGTTTAGGCGTCTGGTCCGCACGGACCCGAGTCTTCCCCCAGACTAACACTGATCCAGAGATCCCGCCCAGCCAGTTCCCGACAATTCCGGTTTCAGGCCTGATCCGCACCCAGGGGTAAGCGCTCCAGCAGTCGGTAGAACGGAACCCAGTCATCTTCGTTGGCAATCGGATCCCAGACCGCTTCAATTTCTGGTTTCAGGAGAATGGTGGGCAGATTATACTGACGCAGCCGCAGTGGAACACGGTGAAGTTCATCCAAAGGCAACTGCTGCAACACCTCGTGATAGCAGTCACACCAGCGTTTCAGCAAAGTCCGCTCCTCAGCATTGCGCAAGACAAAAGCACCCTTGAAAATATCACTGCTATCCCCCAAGCGCCAGTTGGAGGAAAACAAACGGGTCAGGCGGGTAAAGAATCCGTGATAGCTCATCTGACTGGTACTCAGAAATTGCAGCGTGATATTCAAGATCTCGGTGGGGTGAGGAACCACTGCGGCATCCAGCCCTAGCTTCCACAGCATCCGTTGCATGTAGTAACGGCGGTAATGATCACTAAACTTACTGAGTCCAGCTTCTAGCTCAGCGCGACTGGTGATCAGCTCCAAGGCGTCCTGTAACCGTTCCAGATTGAGACGACAAATCTCCGGCTGATTGCCGAACCGATAGTAGCCCCAGTGATCAAAATAGGCAGCGGTGAATTTGGGATCGTAGGTGCGGATAAACGCATAGGGACCATAGTCGAAACTTTCCCCCGTGATGGACATGTTGTCGGTGTTAAGGACCCCGTGACAGAAACCGACCGACATCCACTGAGCTGCCAGCTCTGCCGTCCGCTCGACCAGGGTTGCAAAGAAGCGAGAGTACTGCTGATCCTGCCCTGCTAAATCCGAATAGTAGTGATCAATCACGTGATCCAGCAGCTTGCGCATCAGATCAGGGCGTTTCAGGTAAAGCAACCGCTCAAAGGTGCCAAAGCGAATATGGGAACGACTGAGCCGCACCATCACCGAGGAACGGGTGGGAGAGGGTTCATCCCCGCGCCAGAGGGACTCCCCGGTTTCCACCAGACTCAGACAGCGGGAAGTGCGCACTCCCATGGCATACAGAGCCTCCCCCGCCAGCACCTCACGGATCCCACCTTTGAGGGTGAGCCGACCATCGCCACCCCGAGAATAGGGTGTAGTGCCCGAGCCTTTGGTCCCCAGATCATAGAGCTCACCATCGCTGCCCCGCACCTGACTGTGGAGAAAGCCGCGCCCATCCCCGAGAAAGGGATTGTATTCGCCAAATTGGTAGCCATGGTAACGCAGGGCCAGAAAGCGGTAGGGACCCTTGAACTGTCCAAAGGTTTCGATAAAATCCTGATCCTCAACAGCCTGGGAATCAAGGTTTAGTAAAGGGAGAAGCGCGTCATTGCGAAAGCGAAGCAGATGCTGTGGAAAAGAGGCCGCTTTCACCTCATCGTAGTAGTCCGGTCCCAGTTGGGCCAGGGCAGGCTCGGTTGGCAGCGACAGCAATGGATTAGATCGATCCACAACAAACTCAGGGGGCTTGAGGAGAAAACCGCACATCCACCACCGTACCCCCCAGGGTGGCATCGGGGGTTTCCAGCTCTAGAGGTGTGCCAATTTTAACCTTACTATTCCCCAGGACCACGCCATCCTTAGCAACCTGGGCATCACCCGCCAGGGTCAGGAGCAGATCCAGGCGATAGGGATCCTCAGCATCCGCCAGATCAATTTCCCCATCCGCCAGCACCAAGGGGACAGGCACGGGGACGGTTTCAATCTCGGTAATTTCAACGCGGCCATAGGGTTGATTGCGAATGATCACACTGGCGATATTTCCTGTTTGAATAGGGGAAAGGTCACGGCTGTTGACTCCCCGCACCAGCAAATCCACCTCTACAGGCTGAATGGGAACGTTCTCCAACTGCACCACTCCACCCACCTGCTGAGGAGCACCCAGCACCAGAGTGATCACGGCAACGATCAGCACCAACACGAACCCTGCATCCAGAATACTGATCCATCCCAAGAGTTTTCCCTGCTCATCCAATACCTTCATGCGTTTTCAACTCTCCTGCTGCGGATATCAACACTGAGCTGCAAATTGAACCAGGCTGATCCATACACTAGGCATGGCTGCGGGGATCTGGCTGCTTTTTGAGGATAGGAGCATCAAGCGGGGATGCCTCTCCCTGGAATGTGGCGGTTAAGGGAGCATGCTGGGCCAGGGCCTGAAGATTCGTTTCCATCACAGTACGAGGCTGCTCCCCAATGGCATTGATCAGGGGTGTCCCCTCTGGATCGAGAAAAACAAAGTGGGGAATACCGTTGACACGAAACTGGGTCAGCTCCGGTAACCATTTGGGGTTATCCACATTCAACATGACAAAGTTAATCTGGTCGCTGAAGCTCTGTTTTAAGTCCGCCAGCATGGGGGCCATGATCTGGCAGGTGGTGCACCAGTCGGCATAGAACTCCAGAAGGGTGGGTTTATCATTGGTACGGGCCACCTCCAGGGGAACACCGGATTCTGCGAGAGCAGCAAGATTGACGGAACTGGTGCGAATGCTATTGCCGATAAACAGACCAATACTGAGCAGGATCACCGCCAGAGCAATGATGAGATTACGCAGCCGCACTGGCATGGAAGACTCGGCAGTCATGAAGCCTCTCCAACAGTTCTTCCCTAGTATGGCAAAGGATCGTCAGGTGTTAGAGACAGGTCGGCAGTAGGCATTGGATCCTCCCCTGATGCGGCTGGCCGCTGAGGTTGAGGCCGCCAACAGAGATAGGCTAACGGTCCCAGCAACGGGATCCAGAGAATAGGCTGGGGGAAAGCCTGTCGCCCCACCTGATCTGCGGCGGTGAGAAACGAGAGGAGAGCGATCAGGAGCAGAAAATCCAGAGACATGACATGGATAAAGCGGCTACTCTGCCACTGCTGCCCAAAATCGGTCCAGTCTCCCTGAAGCACCCCATAGATCAGCAACCCCAGAATCGGCAAAGCCAGCCCCCCGATCCAGCGGGACTGACAGATCCGCAGCAGCAGATTGCGAGGTGGCGGCAACGGCTCTGTCCCTGTTAGAGGTCGGCGCAGGATCAGATAAGGCAGCAGAGCAAAGGCCCCCACCCCCATCATCAACAGGGCAAACGGCCAGGCCCGGATCTTTTTCCCCAAAGATCGTTGCCGATCCCCATCCACCAACAGCAGGCAAAAGTAAACCAGCGGCAGCAGGCCCATGAGATTGAACTCCGCCACGATCAGGGGATTGATCCCTGCAACATCACCTGTGGACATGCGCTTGATCAAATCGAATGTGGCAGGATCATCGGGGGGAGCCAGCAGAAAGGCATAGAGAAGAAAGCTGATCCAGAGGAGGGTAAATCCCAGACGGTAGATCATGGACACAAGGGGGAGTAGCAACTCATCCCAAGGTAACGCAGTGATCACGAGAGCAGCTGACAGATCACCTCATCCTCATACGTTACCTGCAACACCTGAGCAGCATTCCCTTGATTCACAGCCATTTCCACCCAGCCCTGACTGCCGACATAACTGATCAACGCTCCCACAGGCACATCACTAAAGGTCTGGCCCCCTGGGATCATCTGTCCCTGCACCTGGATCTGCCAGCGGCGGTTCTGCACTAGAGTTGCAGGCACAGTTGTGATCAGATTTCCAAAGTGATCAATGTATTGAATGGTGCCTTGAATCCTGTTCCCCACTTGACTGTAACTGATTGAAGGACCTGGGATCAGGCTTGCGGGATCCATGGCTTCCCCCAGATCTTGCATCGGCACTCCACTGGCCAGATGAGCCGCCACCGGAGCAAACAGATCCCGTCCATGAAAAGTAGCACTCAGTTTGGATATCCGCCAGTACTTCGGGTTGGTCAGTTCTACCGCCGCCAGGGGATCCGACTGACTGAGGACCCCACTGAACAGACCATTATCTGGCCCCACCAGATAGCCTTCAGGAATCTGTACCGCAATAGCTCGACGCTGACTACCGACACCTGGATCCACTACCGCCACATGCACGGTTCCTCTGGGGAAATACTTGTAGGCGCTCATGAGGCAGTATCGACCCGCCAGCAGATGTTGAGGGGGAATGTTGTGCGTCAGATCTACCACCTGCAGATGGGGATTGATCTGGGCGATCACGCCTTTCATCTGGCTGACATAAGTATCCTGCAGGCCAAAATCGGTGAGGAGAGTCAGGAAGTGGTCGTGTTGAGTGATCAATGTAATGGATCTGTCTCTGTCTGTTAGACCTATGTCCTCACTACCTCTTCACATCTCGGATACAAGGGGGTTGTGTAGTAGAGGAGAGGCTGATCCACTTCATGCAGATTCGAGAAACTCAGTCCCAGACTTAAGGATCTCTTCAAGTGGGTCAGGAGATGTTGATAAAGCTTGCAACATTCAGATTGAAGTGCTAGTTGAGTTGAGAAGAAGCCTGTGTAGAGTGTTCTGCCAGCCATTGAATAAGACCATCCAAGGAGTCAAGCTCGAAAAGCTGATCTGCAAGTTGATGCAGCTGCGAAATAGAGAGGGCTCGGATCTGAGCTTCGACTGGACTGGGAAGCGGACCGAGTTTGAGGCGCAACAGATGGAGGGTAAGTTCAGCTTCTCCTCTCTGTTCGCCAATCTGGATCCCACGTTGTTCACCCCGTTGCTCGCCAATTTGGATCCCACGTTGTTCGCCAATCTGGATCCCTTCCTGGAGGGTCTCTTCCTTCCACTTCAAGTAGGCAGGTGATAAGTTCATAACCAACTCCCTCTCTTCTGCTTTCAGGGCCTCTTGCTTCTCATCCAACATTATCTTCCAGTTCAGCAACAGCTCCAACACTCTCATTGCCATCGGATCCGCCTCAGCCAGAGCCAACACTTCATCAATCGCTTGTCGCTGCACATGCCCTCGTCCCAATAATCTCAACCAGAGCGTGTCAGGATCTTTGGATAGGTGATGGATCACCACAATCGCTGTTTGCAAAGCAGTCGCCAGAATATAAATCCCTGGTGGCCACTGAGTTGAGGGTTGAGCAGCAAACTGCTTCAAGATCCCCTTGGATGCGGTAGGAGTGATGACCCACAAGAAAGCAGGCGGATCCGGTGGGGAGGAGCGTTGCAGTTGAGCGTTGAGGATCAGAGCTTTGAGGAGGCAGGCTCGGATCTGGGAGACAGTGACAGGGTTGCGGTAGGGTTCCAGCAGGCAAGGCCTTTGCGCCATCCGGCCTAATAAGCCCAGAGGACTCGGATCTTGCTGAGAGTCAGGTTGAAAATAGAGATCAATGAAGCGGGGTTCATCACTGACTTCACGGCTAAGTTCAACATTTCCCCAGGGCGAGAGGACCTCACTGAGGAGACTTTTGGCAAATTGGTCATGAGGTTGACGGGTCACTATCGATCCAGACCATGGAGTAGTCTCAAGGTATGAGAGAGTCACCCACGGTGTCTAGGTGAGAAATCCTTGCTCTCATCTACTCAACGCAGGCTGGGTTAGCTTCCACAAATGGCTCGATGCTGACGACCCACATCTGGATCCACCACCGCCACATGCACGGTTCCCCTGGGGAAATACTTGTAGGCACTCATGAGGCAGTATCGACCCGCCAGCAGATGTTGAGGGGGAATGTTGTGCGTCAGATCTACCACCTGCAGATGGGGATTGATCTGGGCGATCACGCCTTTCATCTGGCTGACATAAGTATCCTGCAAGCCAAAATCGGTGAGAAGGGTCAGGATCATTGCTGCCATAGCTTCCAACAGTCCATCTCAAGCTAACAATGTTGTTGTTTGCTAGAAGCCAGCAGCTACGATCAGAGTAAAGAACTCGATGGCACCAGGGTCATGGTAGGGATTTATGCAACAACATGGTGGCAGTATTTCCGCAGACAGACATCCGTTTCAAAACGGTGATCATCTCACCCGTGTTGAGTTTGAGCATTGCTACCAGGCGATGCCGCAGGTAAGAAAGGCAGAACTCATTGAAGGAGTTGTATACATGCCCTCGCCTGTGCGAGTTCAACATGCCTATCCTCATGGGCTAGTTGCAACATGGATGGGAACTTATCAGGCCGCAACACCAGGGGTGCAGATGTTGATCGAGCCTTCCATTCGACTGGATCTGGATAATGAACCGCAACCTGACGTCATTTTACGAAGAACTAAGGGAGGCTCCTCAAGCATTAGTGCAGACAACTATGTAGAGGGATCTCCAGAGTTGGTAGTTGAGATTGCCTCAAGCAGTGTTTCTATTGACTTGCATCGCAAACTCAATGTCTATCGTCGAAATGAGGTTCAAGAATATCTTGTTTGGGAGGTTGATGAGCCAAGGTTAACCTGGTTCAACTTACAGAAAGGGCAGTATTATCCTCTAGATCAAGACGAAGAAAATGTTATCTGCTCCCAGATTTTTCCAGGTCTTTGGATCAAAACTTCAGCACTGCTCACACAGGATCTGGCACTCGTTTTAAGAACCCTCTATCGGGGTTTAGAGTCAGCAGATCATAGGGATTTTGTTGTTTCCCTAAGTACAGCGGATTAATCATGACAAGGGAATCAAGTTTTAGAAGCTGATCTGCAAGTTGATGCAGTTGTGAGATGGAGAGGGCTCGGAACTGAGCTTCGACTTGACACCGACACCTCAATCCACCACCTTCAAGCCAGATCCGATCCTGTCCTTCAGCTAAAGGGATGAACTTGAATCTAGGAAGACAACGAAAGCTGCCGCTAGTCTCTGATTTATGTGCTTCTACTACAAGCAAATTTGAACGCAGTCATGATCTAGAAGCCGATCTGCTTTCGTTCTCGAGCAAGGCCTTGATCCCCTGATCAATCAGACGCGCCAGAGTGGGGATCCGTTGAGTGTACCAGATGGCCCGTTCCTGTCCAGAGGCGTACTTGGCTTCCTCAGGGTGGATCTGATCGGTGTAGCGGTACCCGAGGTTAGAGAAAAAGGCAATGATGTAATGGCGGTGATGGCCCCGATCCGGTAAACCCCTGACAATGCCCACATCACTGGCGTAGTTTTTGGTCAGTCCGGTTTTGTGAGCAAACGTCACCTCAGCGCGAGCATTGCAGGGGCGCACATCCTGGGTATAGTCCTGCCATTCCTCATTATCCTGGAGACGCACCCGGCAGCCATCGGGATCGATCCACCGCTGGGGTAGTCGGGCAGGGATCCCTTCTTGAACGCCTAGCCGACCACAGAGAGCTGTCGTGCTCAGAACATCATGAAAGCCCTGTTGCCCCAGGAGCTGATCCACCAGGTAGTGGCGGGAAGCCATGGTCAATAGGGGAGGCACCGGATCCCCGGCAGGAGTTTTCCATGAGGGAGGGGGCGCGTCCGGATCCAGAAGCCAGAGTAGACGGGCCGTGTCCCAGGCAGTCATGTGGATCTGACCCACCCCTGATCCTGCTTGGTTATAGAAAGATCCATCACAGGCACGGGTGCTGTTGAGCTGAAGGGTGAGAAGACCCCGGCAGGCCAGACTGGCATTGAGCTGGTTGACTCGATCCTGTCGCCGTTGCCGTTCCGCACAGGGACGATCCGCTCGAGCTTCTTGGGTTTGGATCACCCCCAGGTCATGCAAAAGTTTGATCAGGGCAAAGGTGGCCCGATCATCACTCAGCTGTAGCATCTGTTCCATCCATCCAGAGATAGGCTGCGGGCTGGATTTGTACTCAAGATCTTGATCCAGACTGATCCGACCCTGCTCCACCGCCTGCATGATCCCAACCCCCACCATTAACTTCAGGACCGAGGCGGGATAGGGTGAGATGAAATCTACTCCCGTTTGCCCAGGCAAAAGCGGTTCCCAAGTGCGGGGAGTCCAGTTCAGTTCATCCCAACGGCCCTCTGGACCCTGATCACGGCACCAGCGCACATCGGTCACAGCCAGAGTTTCAGGATCGTGGCGGGGGGCATACCCCTGAGGCAGATGACGGGCCAGCAACACATGCCCAAATCCAATCGGGTTTGTGAGATCTGGGGAAAAAAGAATCACCGCCAGATCGATCGAGGGTAGAAATTTCAGGCGATCCCCACGCTCGTAATCCAAAACGGCCTGCCAATCGACAGCGTTGAGACAAGAGAGAAGCAGATCATTGAGACTGAATGGAGAGCCTGTTGATCGGGAGGGGAGGTCCGCCATCGTCCTTTCCCTGAATTCGTGTCCTCAGTTTTCTGGATCCAGCGAGTTTTTCGGTAGTCTGATCCACATCTTTCGTGTTTCAGGACACACCAAGACCTAACTTTTTCGGTAAGAGTACCCAATTTGGCAAGTTTGCGATAGCACTGAGGAGAGAAACGGCATAATAGTCGTAAACCAGCTGTGCTGAGGACCAAAATCCCATGCAGGGGAAACTTCAAGAAATCGACATTCGTAGCATCTTACAGCTGATCGAGCTGGGACAGCGTACCGGAGAACTGTTTGTTGAGGCCAGCCCATCCGAGTATTGGTTTGTCTTTTTTCTCAATGGCCGCATTATCTATGCCTCCAGCACGGAGGGCAGTATTGCTCGCCTGCGAGATTATCTCCACCGCTTCAAGGCGGAACATACTCTGGATCATGTGCAAATTCCGCCCAAGGCTGCCGTCAATGCCCCCGAGTACAACCGTCTCTGGTCGCTGCTGGAGCAACACAAAATCAATCCAGCTCAGGGCCGCCAGATCCTGCAGGGCATGGTCCGCGAAGTGCTCTTCGATCTGCTCAGTTTGCATCACGGAGCCTTCATCTTTGAGGCCGGGGCACCCCTGGCTCCTCAGTTGATCACCTTTGAGATCACCCCGCTTCTGACCGAGATCATGACTCAGGTGCAGGAATGGAAAAAACTGCATCCCTACCTGCAGTCACCGGAACAGGCCCCCACCATTGTCAACTCTGAACCTCTGCGCAAAAACCTGCCGGAGCCGGTCTTCCAGGCCCTCAGTCAGTGGTCCAATGGGAAAACCACCATCCGCCAAATGGCCCGCTACCTGGGGCGCGATATCCTGGCGGTGGCCAAAGCCATCTATCCCTATGTGCGCCAGGGGGCAATGCAGCTGTCTGAGTTTGAAACCAAGAAAGCGGCCTCCGGTGGTGCCCCTGCCGAGGACAAGCCCGCCCACATTCTCTGTATTGACGACAGCATGGCGATCCAGAAGACGGTGGAGTTCATTCTCCAGAATGAGGGTTACCAGGTCACAACCATCGGCAATCCCCTCAAAGCCCTGGGACAGGTGTTTTTGCTCAATCCCGACATGATCCTTTGTGATGTGGCCATGCCCAAGCTGGATGGCTATGAACTCTGTGCCATGTTGCGTAAATCCATGGCCTTCCGCGAAACGCCCATGATCATGCTCACTGGGAAGGATGGCTTTACCGATCGAATCAAGGCCAGGATGGCCGGAGCCAATGAGTTTCTCAGTAAACCTTTTGCGGAAAAAGAGTTGCTCACCATTGTGGAATCCTATGTGGGACTGCCTCCCAAGGGGATCCCCCACACCTCACCTGCACCCGCTTCTCCCTAATTCAATGAAGGCCCAAAGGAAGACATCTGTGGTAAATCTAGACACAGTATGGTTGCTCAATCAACCCCTGACCGATCCCAGTTCAGGATGCCCGAGTAGATTACATTGTGTATGTTTGAATCTTTTCAGCCATAATGTGAGTCTCTAGACCAGATGTTAGCTATATAACAGGGGAACCGTGAGACCCAGGAGAGGAGGATGAGCAAAATACTGGTGGTGGAAGACAACCGCACCTATCAAGAGATGATCGCTAACTTACTCAAAGAGAATGGGTTAGAAGTTTCCACTGCAAATGATGGGGTGGAGGCGATGGAGTCGATTAAAGGGAGCCTCCCTGATCTGGTGGTTCTGGATGTGGTCATGCCCCGGATGAATGGATACGAAGTCTGTCGCGAGATCAAAGCAAATCCTCAAACCCAGAATGTCAAAGTTGTCATGGTTTCTACCAAGGATCAGGAATTTGATCGCCACTGGGCCAATAAGCAGGGCGCGGATGCCTACATCACCAAACCCTTTAAGCCTCAGGAGCTGGTGGCCACCATTAAGCAACAGTTGCGAGGATAGGCAGCATGGGGAGTCGAGTGCTGGTGGTGGAAGATAGTCCTGCTCAGCGGGAGATGATCTCTGGATTGCTGAAAGAGAGCGGTCTGGAGGTGTCCAGCGTCAGTGATGGGGTGGAGGCACTCGAAGCGATTCAGGGCCAGAGGCCCGATCTGGTGGTTCTGGATATTGTCATGCCCCGCATGAATGGGTACGAGGTCTGCCGCCGCCTGAAGGCCGATCCCGCAACTCAAGCCATGCCGATTGTCATGTGTTCGTCGAAGGGGGAAGAATTTGACCGTTACTGGGGAATTCGGCAGGGGGCTGATGCTTATATTGCCAAGCCCTTCCAACCCCAGGAACTCGTCGGTACGATTAAGCAGTTACTGAGAGGATAAATCAAACCGTCATGGTCGGTGATCTCAACTTTCTCATGGCTGATGAAACCCAGGAGCTTCAAGAACTGGAGGCTCCAGAGGGTGAACTCTTTCTTAAATTCAAGATCGCAACCGGGTTGGAGCTGGCCTTACCGGCTGTTGCCGTTGCTGAAGTGATGAGTATTGGGCCTGAGAAAATTACCCCAATGCCCAATGTCACTTCCTTACTCCTGGGGACTCTCAATCTGCGGGGTGAAATTATCTGGGTGGCCGACCTGGGTCAGTTTTTGGGGGAAAGTGGGCCCCTGAATACGGATCGGGCTGAGATCCCGGTGATTGCCGTGATGGCGGATGATTTGCTGATGGGGTTAGCAGTCGATTTAATTGTGGGTATGGAGTGGTTGAAGACCGAGACTGTGCGGCAAAGCCCCCACCTGTCGGAGGTGATGCAGCCCTTTATCCGAGGGGAATGGGCTCTCTCAGATCGTCACTCCACCCTGCCTTTGCTTGATCAGGAGGCTATCCTCCGGTCCAACCGCTGGGCGGCTTAGGAATGCATCAAGGGGCACACAGCTAAACTGTGAGTGTTGTGTATTCAAAGGTGATGGAATCTTGATCTCGTTACTCACCCCGTCGGTGGAACGAGCCAGGTGAAGAGACATCCGAGTCGATAGTGTAGTTGGAACAGCGGCGCAAGGGAGGACCTCAATGGTTTCGAGCACGGATTACCAGAAAGATTATCAGAAAGCGATTGCAGCTTATGCGAACGGCGACTATACACAGGCTGTACAGCTTTTTAAACAGGTCGCTCTTGCTCGACCGGATGATTCAGAGCTAAAGCTGTGGCTGGCCTCAGCTCAACAGCAGGCGGGACAAATGCAGGATGCCCGCAATATTTATCAGCAGGTTCTGGAAACCAGCGGCAATCCCGACCACATCCAGGCGGCGCAAAATGGCCTGGAACAGCTGCAGATGGGACTGTCAGAGTTTGAGGATGTGGCACCCCTGGGGGCCCCAGACAGCGGTGGCAGTTATGCTGGTGCCGGGTTTATCATGTCGGATCCTCCGGCAACGGCTCCGGTTGCGGCCCAAGAGGAGGATCCCTTTGCCGATATGGACAGCATCTTCTCTGGGGAAGATGATCCCTTTGCCTCCGAAGGTGGGGTCCTGGGGGAAGATGGGTTTAATCAGGATAACCCCTTCGAAGACCTCTTTGAGACGGGTCTGGAGATCCCCGAAGAGGTGGCTCCTACTCCCGCCAGCCCGGCAGCTTTCAGCCACAGGGTGGATCTGGATGAACAGGATGAAGATGATCCGTTTGCGGATCTGGATATGGCGATTGCGAAGGAATCTGGTGGCGGTGTTGGCGTAACAGATTGGGGTGGCGAGATCGGTGGCGAGCCCATGGATTCTGGCAGCTCAGATGACTTTGGCTTCCTTGATGACATTGAGATGTCGGCTTCTGAGGATCTAGATCAGGTGACTCAGGTGGCCAGCGGCGATGATTTTACCTTTGATCAGGAGATGGCTCTCAGTGGGGAATCCACTTTATCTCCCGATGAACCTGACTTTGGCGACTCTGGTTTTTCCGACAGCTTCCCAACGGAATTGGCCAGCCCTCTGAGTGAACCCATTCCTCCCCCAGAGGATATGGCAACAGCCTCTCCTGAAGGCGGGTCCAGTCTGTTTGATATGGATGAATTTGAGAACGTCGACAAAGAACTGGAGGCGATGGAGGGGGGTGATCAGCTGGATGAACTGTTCATCACCTCGGATCAGGATGACGACGGCATGGGCACCATGCTCTCACCGGCAACGGTGGGGGGACTGGCTGGGGCCTCCTCAACGGTGGTGGCTTCGCCGCTGGAAACTTCTGCGAAGACTGGGCAGATGCCTGTGGGCTCCACAACCCTGCAACCCATGACCCAAACGGGACCCGCCTGGCTGCAGAACCGACCGGTGGATAACAAGCTCCTGATGGTCTCAATGGTTCAGGGTGTGGTAGGCCTGGGTGTGGGTCTGGGGATTTACTTGACTCCCTTTACCTCTTCTCCCATGGGTCGAGCCATAACTGGGTTTCTGGGAGGGGCTCTGGCGGGGATCGGCACTGGCTATGCCCTTGGAGGTGCGGTTGCCAAGCACACCCGCAGCACCGCTAACGAGCTGATGAGTCACTTTACCTCCCTAAGCCAGAACAACTACAGTGTGCGGGCAACCGTGGGGGCCAGTGATGAGCTGGGTAAGCTGGCGAACAGCTTCAACCAGATGATCCACTCGATCGAAACCAACATCGCTGAGCTGCAGCAACGGGCTGCCGAACAGGGGCAAGCGAAAGAAGACCTGCAGCGCCAGGTGATCCGGTTACTGGACGATGTGGAAGGGGCGGCGCGAGGTGACCTGACGGTGCGGGCAGAAGTGACCGCTGACGTGCTTGGGGCTGTGGCGGACTCCTTTAACCTCACCATTCGCAGTCTGCGGGACATCGTCAGCCAGGTGAAGAAGGCAGCCACCTCAGTGAATGACGCAGCCTACCAGAATGAGGACTTTGCCCGCAGTTTGTCGGCAGATGCCCTGCGCCAGGCCGAAGATATCTCCGCCTCCCTCAACTCCGTGCAGGAGATGACGGACTCGATTCAAAACGTGGCCAGTAACGCCCGTGAGGCTTCTGACGTGGCGGCCCAGGCAACCCAGGCAGCCCAACGGGGTGGAGAAGCCGTGGATCGGACGGTGGCCGGTATCCTGGAGATTCGGGAGACAGTGGCCGAAACCACCCGCAAGGTGAAGCGTCTGGCGGAGTCTTCCCAGGAAATTTCCAAGATTGTGGCCTTGATCTCCCAGATTGCCTCCCGTACCAACCTGCTGGCCTTGAACGCCAGTATTGAGGCGGCTCGGGCAGGTGAATCGGGTCGCGGTTTCGCGATTGTGGCAGACGAGGTGCGGCAGCTAGCGGATCGGGCGGCCAAGGCTTCCAAGGAGATTGAGCAGATCGTGCTCCAGATCCAGTCAGAAACCGGCACGGTGATGACGGCTATGGAAGAAGGCACCCAACAGGTGATTGAAGGGACTCGCCGGGCAGAGCAAGCCAAGAACAGTCTGGATGAAATTATCGAGGTCAGCCGCCGGATTGACCGTCTGGTGAAAGCGATCTCGGAAGCCACTGTGCAACAGACTGAAACGTCCCGCTCCGTGGCGCATGTGATGCAATCTCTGGAATTAACCGCCAATGAGACCTCAAAAGAATCTCAAAAGGTGGCCTCTTCGCTGATGCAGCTGGTGGCGATTGCCCGTGAGCTGCAGACTTCAGTGGGCCGATTCCGTGTGGGTGATGAATAAACCTAAGCCATCCTGTGCAACCCGAGAAAGCTCAGCCTGATCTCGGGGCATCCTAGCGACAATTGCATCACTACGGTGATCGAATAGCTAAATGAGCCAAGCTTTCTGAACTCCATCAGTTAGTATCTGGCAAGAGCACGTTGAATCTGTTAAAGATACCCGAGGGCCAGCGGAGGTTACTCCTGTCATGAACCAAGAAGCGCAACAGCGGATCATGGGCTATTTCATTGAGGAAGCTCGTGATCATCTTACGACGATTGAGCAGGGGTTGCTCAGCCTCAAGGAGAGTATGGCGGATACCGAGCTCATCAACGAGCTGTTCCGCGCTGCCCACTCCATCAAGGGGGGCTCCGCCATGCTTGGGCTCACCAGTATTCAGCGAATTGCTCACCGGATGGAGGATTTCTTTAATATCTTCCGTTCCCGAGAGGGACGTATCCCCGTGGATCAGCACCTGGAAACCCTACTACTCAGGGGATTTGATAGCCTCTCGATGCTGTTGGAGGAGCTCCAGGGTCCGCAGGGACTATCAGAGGAGATGGGCAACACCACACTGGCGGAGTTGGAGCCAGTGTTTGCGGAGACCGAGACGCACATCTATCATTTGCTGGGTGAGCTGGAGTCACCAGCTACGGTCAGTGCAGCCCCTGCCCCCATCCCTGCTCCTGATCCACGCCAAACCCTAATGGGGGAGCGAGTCCCCCAGTTATTGCGGCAAATGCTGGAGCTGTACAAGCAAGGAGATAAACCCGGGATTCGGGATCAATTGCAGGAGATCGGACGGCAGCTATTCGAAGTAGGGGTAACCCTGCGTCTGCCTGCCTGGCAATCTTTAACTCAGGCGGTGAATGAAGCCATTGCCAACTCTGCCCATGACCTGCGTAACCTCGCTCTGGTCACCCTGCGGGATCTGAAACAAGCGCAACAGGCCGTGCTGCAGGGTCAGGAGCAGCAGATTGCGATTTCGACAGAGCTCCAGGCCCTGAGCACACCAGCTCCCGCTCCGGCGACAGCCCCAGCTCCGGCCATGACAGAGGCCCAGCGGCGGATCCTGGGATTCTTTCTGGAAGAAGCTGGAGAGCATCTGCAAACGATTGAGCAGGGTCTGCTCAGCCTCAAGACCAGTGTCGCGGATGCCGAGCTGATCAACGATCTCTTCCGGGCAGCCCACTCCATTAAAGGCGGAGCAGCCCAATTGGGACTGGGAGCTCTTCAGAAAACCGCCCACCGCCTGGAGGACAGCTTTAGCATTTTCCGCAGTCATCCTGGGGAAATCCCTGTGGATCAGCATCTAGAGACCCTGTTACTGCGCGGCTACGATGCACTGGCCCAGCTGCTGCAACGGGTCCAGGATTTGGGGCATCTGCCAGAGGCGGAGGGTGAGGCCATCTGGGAACAGGTGGAGCCCGTATTTGCGGAGACGGAAACCTACATTGAGCGGCTGCAGCGTGGGGATGTGGTTGACATGGCCCTGCAACTGGAAGCTGAGGATCAAGCCGATCTGCAAGCAGCCTTGAGCCAGGACATTCCTGCGCTTCTGCGGCAGATGCTCGAGCAATTCCGGCAGCCCGATCCACAGGTAGCTCGCCCCCTACTCCTGCAATCCATTCAACGGTTGCAAGCCATTGGCCAGGAATTTGGGGTGATGACCTGGGTGATGCTCACTCAACAGGTGCAGGAGCGGCTGGCCCAACTGGAGATGCCTCTAAGCGATCTGGCCTTACCTGTGCTGCGAGATCTCAAGCAAGGTCACCAGCTCTGGCAATCCGGACAACCTGAAAACATTCAGGCCTCCGATGAGCTACTGGCTCTTCAGGCTCAACCGCAGGAACCTGACCTGGAGGGCTCTCTGATGGAAGTTGCCGTGATCTTCCCTGAGGCAGAAGAACCTGCTGATCTGGTGGACGATCTCCTGGCCGAACCCACCTGGGAGATGACAGCAGCGGAAGCAGGTGCGGATCTGGCGGATGACTTCGGGGCTCTGTTTGAGGAGACGGGGAGTCCAGCTGAGGTTTCGCTGGAATCGGTAGAGACTGTTTGGGAGGAGCAGCCCGGAACGGATCTGTATGATGATCTTCTCCTGGGCACCGAAGAGGTAGCGACGGGAACAGAGTTTGAAGGGGCAGATAGCCTTTTCTCGCCCCCTGAGATGGCCGGTGAGGATCCTCTCTGGTCCAACTGGCTGACCGACGAAGATAGCCGTGAGTTAGCAGCAGAAACCCCAGATGCGGGGGTCAGTGCGGTCGATTTTGACCTCACACCTCTGGAGTTGGGGGATGATGACGAACTTGCCTTTGCGGATCTGTTCACCAACGCAGAAGAGCTGGCGGCCATTGAAGAGGACCTGGATCCCAGTGCCACAGGCTTTAGTTTTACAGACGTGGACGAGCCGGAGGAGGTAGGTCTCAGCCAGCGGATTAACGAGGCTAAAGCCGAAGGGGATCTGGTCAGGCTGTTTTCGGAAGTTACAGGGATTGAGCAAACCGTCTCTGCAGCTTCGGAGAACCCACCTGCAGCCGTTGAGCCAGCATGGGAAGACGCCTTCTCCTCTGCTCCTTCTGAGGAGGGAGATAATCTGGATCTGAGTGCCCTCTTTGGAGAGGAAGAGGCAGAAGCCAGCCAGGGTATCGGGTTAGAGGACGGAGATGAAACGTTGGCGGCAGAGTTCTTCTCCTCAAGCGACAGAGAATCTCCCGCCCCATTGACATTTGAGGAAGCTTTTACTGAAGCCAGTGCTGGCACCGATGCCGAGCTCAGTTTTGAAGATCTGTTCACTGCAGATACCCTGGCGCAGTTTGGCATTGAGGAGGATCAGGCAATGGTTGCCTCCACACCTCCAGCAATGACCACTGAATCTGGTGATGAGGATCTGGGGGATCTGTTATTCGGGTCGGGGGCTGATGATTTTCTCGCTGATCTCCAGGGAGGAGACAATGAAGCAGCGGCAGATGACCTGGATCTGGGAGCTCTCTTTGGCGAACCTCTGGAAGAAGCACCAGCCACCTCTGCTGAACCTGAGTCGGACATGGCAGGGTTTGATCTGGGCGATCTCTTTGGCGAAGATTTAGCCCCTGAGGCGGAGGCTACCTTCAGCACCGAGTCAGAGATGGCGGATCTCGATCTGGGGGATCTATTGGGCGAAGAGTTACCCCCCTCAGAGCCCACCATTTTCGGAGATGAACATGAGGCGGCTGAAGATTCAGATTCCTTTGATCTGGATGCCCTGTTTGCCGATGCTGCCCCAGAATCTACCCCTACCAGCCCAGAGCCGGATCTGAGTACAGCTCCCGAAGCATTGTTAACTCCACCTCCCCCCACTCAGGAGTCAGCTGAGGAACAGGAGGCTTTTCAAGCGGAGTTCGACAAACTGGATGCTCTCTTTGGAGATGAAGAAGAACCAGATCTAGCTCTGCTTTCCTCCACTTCCTCCCGCTCTGCTGTGGATACTGATGGCGATGGGCAGGTGGATCTGGAGGAGCTCAGTCAGTTCCTAAACCTGGAACCGGAGGGAACACCCTTAACTCCCGAGACGGGCACCGACACCTCCGATTCACTGGCGGATCTAGAAAACGAGCTGGATGCTCTCTTCAATGAAGAGCCTGCAGTGGCAACTCCTGCTTCCGAAAAGGATGGCCCCAATCTTGATGATCTAGCTGCCCTCTTTGATGAAGAGGCTCCTGCCCCCCCTGAGCAACCCAGCAGTACCCCAGCCCCAACTGCTTCAACCTTTGAGGCTGAACTGGATGCAATTCTGGGAGATCTTTCCACCCCAGTGGCTCCTCTGCCCCCAACTCCAGTAGCCAGTTTCGTTCCTGCCGCCCCCAGCCGCCCCCGAATCACGGTTGCCCCGGCCCTGACCCCTGCAGCTAGCAGCACCCGCCGCACAGGGAACTTTAGCAACCAGACCATGCGGGTTGAGGTCCGTCACCTGGATTCCATCAACAACCTGGTGGGAGAACTGGTGGTGAATCGGAACAGCATGGAGCAGAACCATAGCCGTTTGCGTCAGTTTCTGGATGGCTTGCTGGGACGAGTGCAACAGCTGGCGGAGTTGGGACAGCGAATGCAGGATCAATACGATCGTTCGCTCTTAGAAACGGCGCTACTGCCCAGCCGCGGAGATGCCTCGGAACGCTCAATGGCCCTGGTCCCCAGCTCCGGCGATGGCAATGGCCACTCCTCAGGCCAGAAATTTGATGCCCTGGAAATGGACCGCTTTACGGCCTTCCACGCCCTCTCGCAAGAAATGATCGAGTTGATCGTGAGGGTCCGTGAATCCTCCTCTGACATTGAGTTTGCGGTCGATGAAGCGGAGCAAATTGCCCGTCAGTTCCGCCAGATCACCACGCAGCTGCAGGAGGGACTCAATCGGGCACGGATGGTGCCTTTCTCTCAGATTGCCGATCGGCTTCCCCGTGCGATCCGGGATCTCTCGATCAAGACAGGAAAGCAGGCCACCCTGATGGTGGAAGGGCGAGAAACTTCGATTGATAAGGCAATTCTGGAAGAACTCTATGACCCGATGACTCACCTGGTGAACAATGCCCTCGTCCATGGGATCGAATCCCCGGATCAGCGTCGACAGATGGGCAAGTCCCCAGAAGGCAAGATCATGATCAAAGCCTTTTACCAGGGCAACCAAACCATTATCGTGGTCAGTGACGATGGGGGTGGCATTAATGTCGAGAAAGTGAAGCAGAAAGCCTGTGGCCTGGGTTTATTAACGGCGGAGGCGGATCAGGATGAGGTGTTTAATATCCTCTTCCACCCTGGCTTCAGTGGTCGGAGTGCTGAGGAAGTCGATGATCTGGCGGGTCGCGGTGTAGGCCTGGATGTGGTTCGCCGCAACATTAGCGAGCTGCGAGGCAGCATTCAGGTGGATTCCAGTCTAGGGCAGGGGACAACCTTCACCATTCGCCTCCCCCTCACCTTGAGTATTTCCAAGGCCATGGTCTGTGTCAGCAACAAGGCCCTGATTGCCTTTCCCCTCGATGGTGTGGAGGAAATGCTGGATGTGCCTCAGGATGAGATCGAACTGGATGATAAAGGCAGACCTTCAATTCCCTGGCGGGATCAGCGCCTGCATTACCAACCCCTTTCCGATCTGCTGGGATACAGCCGTCTCCACAACCGCGGTCGAGCTGAGGTTTACAGCATTACCCAGGACGAAGGCATTACCCCGATTGTGATCCTGCAGAGTGCCGGACAGCACGTCGCCCTCCAGGTGGACACCTTTGTGGAAGAACAAGAGATTGTCATCAAGCAGCTGCGCGGACCTGTGTCAAAACCGCCGGGAATTGCTGGGGCAACCGTTTTAGGTAACGGACGGGTTCTGCCCATTGCCGACATCATTGAGCTGGTGGACATGGCCCAGGGTCGAACCCGACGTGACTTTGTCTATGGTGGCGATGAGACAGTGGAGGTTGAGCAGGAGCATCAAACCACCGTCTTGATCGTCGATGACTCGATCACGGTACGGGAGCTTCTCTCCATGACCTTTAATAAAGTGGGCTACCGCGTCGAGCAGGCTCGGGATGGTCAGGATGCCTGGGAAAAACTCCGGGGTGGCCTACCCTGCGACATTATCTTCTGTGACATCGAGATGCCGCGGATGGATGGGCTGGAGCTTCTCTCCCGTCTTCGCGAAGATGACAACCTCCAGAACCTACCGATCGCCATGCTCACCTCCCGAGGGGCAGAACGCCATCGCCAGACCGCCCGCGATCTGGGAGCCACGGCCTACTTTACCAAACCCTATCTGGAAGAAGAGCTGTTGAGTGCCGCAGCCCGCATGCTGAAAGGGGAACGGTTACTATCTGCCTCCTAAAGGGAGAGAAGGATCCCTTCCAGGATAAAATGAGAAAAGTGTTACGGTGTTTTACCTTCGCTGGAGAAACAGATAAGGTAGAGCTGCTCTCTTTCATAACAACTATTCAACGTTGATTGGGTTACTGACCTATGCTGCTACTGAAAATTACCGTTTACATCGTCGTTATTTTCTTCGTGGCCCTATTTGTCTTCGGATTTCTCAGTAATGATCCGTCGCGCAACCCCAACCGCCGTGATATGGAGTAATGGCCCAGCTGCAGTCTCTGGTTCTAGGGTTCGATCCGGGTCGGGATAAGTGTGGTCTGGCACTGGTGGATCCCGTTCAGGGTCTTTTGTATCGACAGGTGGTGACCACTGACCAAGTGGTGCCAGGAGTAACTCAGTTACAGCGGACCTGGGGTTTTACCCAGGTTGTTCTGGGAAACCAGACCATGTGCAAACAATGGAAGCAAAAGTTGGAGGAGGTTCTCCCCAGTTGCTTGATCACACTTGTGGATGAGCGGAACAGTTCTCTAGAGGCCCGCCAGCGTTACTGGGATTTCCATCCTCCGCGCGGCTGGCAGTGTTTCTTGCCCAAAGGCTTAAGGGTTCCCCCTCAACCCTATGACGACATTGTTGCCCTGATCCTGGTAGAGCGCTTCTGGCAGCGGGACAAAATTCATGCCTGATCGCCGTTGGGTATTGCAATCCCTTACAGGTCTGGGCTTAGGTTTGATTGCAGGAGGAAGTAGTGCCTGTGGGGCAAGTCCTTCACAGGTTGCTATACGGGGATTGAAGCAAAGCATTCCCAATAGCCTGCTGAGCCAGATCCGCAGAGAAAGTCCGATGCCCCTGGCTCTGGATCTGGTTGATAGTCGCCTGGAGCTATGGCGTCAGCTGGACCCGACAACCCAAGAGACCTCTCCAGCTTGGCAATTCTGGCGAAATAGAGCAACTCTCCAGCCACAGCTCACATTGTTGGGCTCCGACTGGCTGGATCGAGCGATTCAGCAAAATTTGATCTCGCCATTGACTCCCAAGAGCCTGCAACCCTACTGGAGTCTCATACCACAGCGCTGGCAAAGGGCCGTAACCCGTAAAGGTCAGATCTGGGGCATTCCCTGGCGCTGGGGGGTAACAGCAATTGCCTACAATCGCCGCTTTGTGACTATCCCCATCCAGGATTGGGCAGATCTCTGGCATCCCCAGCTACAACGGCGCATCACCCTGCCTGATCATCCGCGGGAGGTGATTGGCCTGACCCAGAAAGCTCTGGGCAGATCCTATAATACCCAGCTCAATGCCAAGGATCCGGACCTGTTGCAGGCGTTAGCCCGCTGGCAGAAGCAGGTTCTAGCCTATACCTCCAATAGCTATCTCCAGATGTTGCGGATCGAAGACAGTTGGGCCGCTGTGGGATGGACCGAGGATCTGTATCAGCTGCAGCACAGTTATCCAGAATTTGAGATCGTTATTCCAGTGTCGGGATCGGTGCTCTGGTGGGATCTGTGGGTGGTCCCGGGAGAAGACAGGAGGGCAGCGGATCCCTCTTCATTGGCCCAACACTGGTTAAAGCGGGTGTTGGATCCAGAGATGACACCACGCTTTGTCAATTTCAGTCAGCAGCCCAGTGTAATTCCCGTGGAGCGGGATGATCTTGATCCGCACCTGCAGGAAAGGGCCCTTTTCCAGCCCACAACACTGCCACAGGCAGAACAATGGGACCCTTTAACCGAGATGGAGCTGCTGGAGTATCTGAACCTCTGGGAACGGCTGCGAACCCAACAGAATTTGCTCTGATCAAAAACAAGGGACCTCGAAAGAGATCCCTTTTGCTAGAAGATGATGTCAAGAAAGATAGCCTGAGCCTGGACCCAGGGTGTACCTTTCTTAGTAGGAGAACGTGGCTCGCAGGGCGCCCACACCAATCGTGGGATCATTGTCGCCCAGAGGAGCGCCATTGGGGTTGGTCACAAAGTAGAGACCAGGGGTGATCTTCAAATAGTCATTGAGGGGGAAGCCGTAAGCAACCTCAATAGCAAAAGGACGCTCATTCGTGGCGTCGGTACCCACAATCGGCTGGCCAAAGAGGATGTGGCCCTCAGCTCCCTCAACCAATAGATCGGGGAACAGGAAACCAGCCAACCAGCCGTTGATATCTTCATCGCCAGGATCCACCAGACCGGCAGGAACCACATCAGGCAGTTCGTACTCGATATTCCCGAAGCTGACCCAGCCAGAGAAGATGATGCTGGGAGTGATTTCCCAGTCAGCGGCAAAGGTGAAAGCATTGACCCGTGCGGTGGTGGGTGCAAAGGCCTCATCCACATCAGCAGGATTGGAGAGAGGACCCTGGAAGAGAGCAGCCCCATCCGAGAGGAAATCAACATCCTCAAAATTCTGGACGTAGGAGGAACCAAACTGGAAGTAGAGGTTGGCAGTTTCCACAGGAGAAAAGCCCAATTCCACGTAATGGCCCGTGTCACCACCCGTCACACCACCATCGCCACCAAACTCGCCAACATCCTGAGGATCATCGGAAGTATAGGCGTAGGAGAGGGTGAACTGCTCACTGGCATTGAAGCGGAAACCAGCCACACCGCTATCAATCGCATCCTGAGTGCTCTTGGGAGTATCAAAGAAGTTGCTGAGCTGATCCCAGGGAACGTCGTAGGTGAAAACCTGGTCGGCATCGGTACTATTCAGACCAATCACAAACCTAACGCGGCTGTCGAAGGCCTGGAACTGATAAAGAAGGTCATCCAGGACCACATCGCCGCCGCCACCACCAGAGAAGTCAAAGCCAGGATCGCCGGAGAAGAAGTCAGTTTCGGCATCACGAGCCTGGAGGCGCACCCGCAGACGATCATTACCGACAAAGGAAGAGTCAAAGATCATCCGCATCCGGTAAGGGAAAGTCATATTGGCCTGATCGGACTCAGCAACCAACTCCCCGTCGATAACGCGATCTTCGGTCAAGCCACTGCCCACCAGACCCGTAATCAACTCAATCTTTAGCTTGGTCACGGGGTTAAAAACTTTACCTTGCAGATCCGCAACATCCGCTTCCAGAGTGTCCACCCGACCTTTGAGGGCAGCCAACTCAGCAGCAAATTCTTCCTGCAGACGCTGCAGGGTCGCCAGATCTTCACGGGAAACTTTATCCGCCAAGCCTGCTGCGATCAGCTCATTGATCCGATCCAAGCAGGCGTTCATACCAGCCGCAAACTCGAAACGGGTCATGGCCCGGTTGCCACGATAGGTGCGGTCGGGATAACCCGCAATACACCCATACCGTTCGACCAGGGACTGGAGTGCCTGGAACGCCCAGTCAGTGGGTTGGACATCAGACAGTTCAGAAATTGCGGTCACTGGACCCGAGGCTTGAGCCACGGTCTGAGCAAGCGCGACACCGGGAGCTAGCACGGAAGCCGTTACAACCGCCCCTGCCAGCAAAGAATTACAGGCATTTACCTTGTCAAAGAGCATGTGTTCTCCTTAGATCCTGCCTCACACCACGAAAATTGTATCCGATAATTCAGTCTTTATCGCAGGCATGGCTCGGGGAACTGCTGAAAAGCACCTTTAGTAATGCAAAAAAACTCCACCCTACGGAGGTGGAGTCAAGGATCGAAAGCTGGTCTAACAGAAGTTAAGCTGCTTGAACCTTAGTAGTTAAACTCAGCACGGATGGCCCCAACACCAATCGTGGGATCATTGTCTCCCTCAAGATTGCCATTGGGATTGGTGATGAAGTAGGCACTGGGAACGATGTTCAGGTAGTCGTTGATGGGCAAAGAGTAGTACACATCCACGACAAGAGGCTTGTCGGCTTCCTCTAAATCACCGGAAGGCAGTTGACCCACGGTGAAGCCACCTTCTCCACCTTCCAGGAAGAGATCGGGGAAGACAAAGCCCACCAACCAGGAGACGAAGTCTTCATCTCCCGGATCGGGAGAGCCAATGTACTCCGGTACATCATCGGGAATCTTGTACTCCAGGTTGCCGAAGCTACCCCAGCCGGAGAAGATCACCCGAGGTGTGATCTGCCACTCAGCTGCCACAGAGAAGGCATTCAGACGACCGTAAGGTGCAGGGATAGAGCCGTCATCGATCAGAGCTGCCACATCATCGGTAACCAGGGGACCACGGACGGTATCCTCGGCCAGGGAAGAGATATTGGGGTCAGTTGCATCCTGGAAGTAGGCGGTCGCAAACTGGAAGTAGAGACCAACAGTGTCGCTGGGGATAAAACCAAGTTCGAAACCATGGTAGTTATTGCCAGCACCGATCCCACCTTCGTCGCCGAATTCACCCACCGTTTGGCCATCGTCCACAGCATAGCCGTAGGCGAAGGTGAACTGATCGCTGAAGCTGGTATCAAAGGCAATACCAGAGTCTCCAGGACCCTCTGTGAGCAGAGGACCGGATCCACCGAAGTCGGATAGCGTCTGGAAGGGAACGGAATAGTTGAAGCGCTCATCCACACCCTGGTCTATCGCACCGATAGAAACAGTGGTGTTCTCAAAAACGCTGAAACGATAGGTCAGGTTACTCAGAACCACGTCACCACCGCCACCACCAGAGAAGAAGGTACCAGGGGCATCTCCATCAAAGAAATCGGTGTTGGCATCACGGGCCTGGAGGCGCACCCGCAGGCGATCATTGCCCACGAAGGACGCGTCAAAGTTCATCCGCAGACGGTAGGGGAAGGTAATGTTAGCCTGATCAGATTCAGCAACCAATTCGCCGTCGATGACGCGATCTTCAGTCAAGCCACTGCCGAGCAATGCAGTAATCAACTGAACATTAAGTTTGGTCACAGGGTTGAAGACTTTGCTCTGCAGATCAGCAACATCGGCCTCAATCGTATCGACACGGCCTTTGAGAGCAGCCAGCTCGGCAGCAAACTCTTCCTGTAGACGCTGCAGAGTGGCGAGATCTTCGCGGGAAACTTTATCGGCCAAGCCTGCGGCAATCAGTTCGTTAATCCGATCTAAGCAGGCGTTCATACCAGCAGCAAACTCGAAGCGGGTCATGGCCCGGTTGCCACGGTAGGTGCGGTCAGGATAACCAGCAATACAGCCATAGCGCTCTACCAGAGACTGGAGTGCCTGGAAAGCCCAGTCGGTTGGCTGCACGTCAGACAACTCAGAGATAGCGGTTACTGGGCCGGATGCTTGAGCTACGGTCTGAGCCTGAGCAATCGCAGGAGTTGCAACCGTTGCAGCTCCCAGAGCACCAGCCAGCAGTGTCTTCCAATGATGCGAGTAATTCGCGGGCATGTTTCTCTCCTTGTTCTTGATCCTCACACAGTCTGGTCTGTACCGGAGTCCTTAGAGACCTAGGCCGTAAACCGCTGATACGCTTACGGCATTCGCAACCACCTGGGACATGATACAGCCTCATTTGATATTGACTACCATACTTTACACAGAAATGCACCTAATCTCAGTTGCCTGAGGCACACTACTGAAGTAAAGATTCCCAGCCCAATACCTTAACTCTAGCTCAGGTTTAGGACCGAGGCTAGATATGTACAAACTCACTTAGAGTTATCTTACGCTATGGGGGCTGTTGCTGCGCTTGCTCAGGATCTTCGTGACCGAGTCTTCTTCTCCTCCGTCTCAAACTGACTCCCATCGTTTATTGGGAGATGCGATCACTCTGCTGGAAGAGCAATCACTGATCTGGATTCAGCAGTTGCTGCAGCAACAGGACTACAATCCGCCTCCGGGTCCTGCTGCCCGTCAGGTACTCACCTGGATTGAAACAACCCTGCTGCCTCGCTTGCTACAAACTCCGGCAGAGATTGATCACTTGCTGCATGGTCTTGAGGGGGGATTTATTCCCAGTGGTCCTGCGGGGGCACCGACACGGGGACATTGTGATGTTTTGCCCACGGGACGCAATTTCTTTTCAGTGGATATTCGATCCATTCCCACCGAGACAGCCTGGCAACTGGGTCAGAAAGCGGCTGATGCGGTGGTGGATCGCTACGTGCAGAACCAGGGAGAGTATCCCCGCTGCCTGGGGTTATCGGTGTGGGGCACCGCCACCATGCGCACCGGCGGAGAAGACTGGGCTGAGGCTATGGCCTTATTAGGAGTGCGCCCTGTCTGGGATCGGCAGTCACGGCGCGTGATTGATTTCGAGGTTTTGCCCATCAGTGCTCTGGGGCGGCCCCGTGTGGATGTGACGCTGCGGATTTCTGGATTTTTTCGAGATGCGTTTCCCAATCTCATCTCTCTGTTTGATCGCGCCGTCCAGGTGGTAGCAGCCCTGGAGGAATCTGAGGAAGATAATCCCTTAGGCGCTGCTGTGCAACGTCAAGAAAGGAAATGGATCGAGCAAGGGCTGACACCAGAGCAGGCCCAACAATGCTCCCGATACCGGATTTTTGGCTCCAAACCCGGGGCCTATGGAGCTGGATTGCAGGGATTGATGGAGGCTCAGAACTGGACGGATGCAACCGATCTGGCCCAGGCTTACCTGAATTGGAGCAGTTATGCCTACACGGGTGAAGCTCAGGGGCACACAGCTCCTGAAGCCCTGCGGCACTGCTTACAACAGCTCCAGATCGTTTTGCACAATCAGGACAACCGCGAACACGATCTGCTGGATTCTGATGACTACTATCAGTTCCAGGGGGGAATGACGGCTGCGGTCCAAACTCTACGGGGGGAGCAACCCCAGATCTACTTTGGGGATCATTCCCGCCCGCAAAACCCTCGTATCCGCACCTTACAGGAGGAGATCGAGCGGGTTTACCGTTCACGGGTGATCAATCCCAAATGGGTGAAGGGGGTGATGCGACACGGATATAAGGGCGCGTTTGAGATGGCAGCCACACTGGATTATCTCTTTGCCTATGCGGCCACGACCCGGGTGGTAGAGGACTTTATGTTTGATGGCATTGCCCAGGCCTATCTCCTGGATCCAGACATCCAGGACTTCATTCGCACCCACAACCCCTGGGCGCTGCGCGATATGAGTGAACGACTGCTGGAGGCACATCAGAGACAACTGTGGCATCCCCAAAGCCAAGACCTCTTGGAAAAGCTGGAAGCCATCATGCTGTCTGCAGAAGCTGATCTGGAACAGCGCGGCTGTTCAGAATCTCACTCTTAATCTCCTAAGGTCTCTTCTCTGTGCAAAAGCTCTGGATCCTGTTAGGAATCTCCAGAGCCTGCAGATTTCATCAGATGCTTTTGGCTATCTGGTTCTAGAAGCTGGACTCATCAGCAGCCACACTCACAAAGTCGGGGTAAGAGACGTTGCCGTGCTCGCCAATGTCCAGTCCCGCAATCTCTTCTTCTGCTGTGACGCGCAGACCAACGGTGAACTTAAGAATGTAAAAGAGGATCAAGCAGTTGATAAAAGACCAGAGGAACAAGGCCAGGACACCCGCGGCCTGGGGCCCCAGGCTAGCCCAACTCACGCCTGAATCCGCATGAGCAAAGAGAGGAATCCCAGCAGCGATCACACCCCAGGCTCCACAAACCCCATGCACTGAGATTGCGCCTACGGGGTCATCAATCTTGAGGACAGTGTCAATCACCAGGACTGCAATCACCACGAGAATGCCTGCAATCAGACCAATCAAGATTGATCCAAAGGGACTGGCGGTGTAGCAGGGGGCGGTGATCCCCACCAGACCTGCCAGCATACCGTTACCCGCAAAGGTCATATCTGGCTTTTTAAAGATTATCCAGGAGGCAAGAGTTCCTCCTATGGCCCCTGCCGATCCGGATAGCAAAGTATTCATGGCGATCCAGCCAATTGCGGGATCCGCTGCTGTTGTCGAACCAGCATTAAACCCCACCCAGCCAAAAGCCAGGATGAAGACACCCAGCATCCCCAAAGGCAGGTTGTGACCGGGAATGGCACGAGGCTCTCCGTTAGCACCGTACTTACCAATTCGCGGCCCCAGAACCATGGCACCGGCCAGGGAAGCAGAGCCTCCACACAGGTGAACTACTCCAGATCCGGCGTAATCGATGAATCCCATATTCCCTAACCAACCAGCGGTATCGCCGTTGTAGCCCGCAAACAAGCTATTCCAGGCCCAGCCACCGGAAATAGGGTAAATCAGGCCGCTGATGACCACGGAGTAAATGAGATAAGCAGAAAACTTGGTGCGCTCGGCCATGGCACCCGATACAATCGTGGCAGCTGTAGCTGCGAAAACCAGCTGGAAGACAAAAAAAGTGAAGGGCCAGGCATCCCCGCTGCCATCTGAAGAAGCTTGTGTCCAGCTAAAGGCATACCAGCTTGTACCCAGAAAACCGTTGCTAGCACCAAACATCAAACCAAACCCAATAAACCAGAAGGCAATTGACCCCATACAGAAGTCCATCAGGTTCTTCATCATGATGTTCGCCGCATTTTTAGCGCGGGTAAACCCAGTTTCCACCATGGCAAAGCCCGCCTGCATGAAGAAGACAAGAGCAGCCCCTGTCATGGTCCAGACAATGTTGGCGTTGAACTGCACTGTATCTGGGGTCATCTCATCCTGGGCCCAGGCTGGGGCCTGAGAGGCCAGAAACCAGATCAATGCCACCGCACCCAAACCAATACCAATCCGGATCCCAGGTTTGGCCCAGTGTTGTTTCCATGTGTTCAACAGTTGAATCACTTGTTTCATGTTTATTAACCTGTAACGTGTCAACTCCTAAGCACGGGAATCGACCCTGATCCCTAAAGGGCATCCTGATTCAATTCGCCTGTACGGATACGGATGGTCCGCTCAACAGGGGAGATAAAGATCTTGCCATCACCGATTTCACCAGTGCGGGCGGCGGCAATCAGCTTCTCCACAACGGTATCGACCAGGTCATCTTCGACCACGATTTCCACCTTGAGCTTTTGCAAAAACTCGACTGTGTACTCAGAACCTCGATAACGTTCCGTTTGCCCCTTCTGGCGGCCAAACCCCCGGACTTCTGTCACGGTCATTCCCACAATCCCAGCATTGACAAGGGCAATCTTGACCTCATCGAGCTTAAAGGGGCGGATGACTGCCTCGATCTTTTTCATTGACCTTCCTGATCCCAAAACAATTTCCGATATGTTGTATCACTGCGCCTAGCGGCGAATTGTAACAGTGGTTACCATTTTTCTGTAGTGAGGGGAATTCCTAGCACTGGTTTCTAAAATTCGTCAAGAGAGAAAGTGTTAATCTGATCTTGACCTCAGGAGCGCTACCTGTCTTGAAGGTAGAAAGGGCAGCCTGACCACGATGAAAGTTTTGATCGTCTACTGGCATCCAGAGCCGAAAAGTTTTAATGGGGCTATGTTTCGCACCGCCTGTACGGCGCTAGTCTCGTCTGGCCATGAGGTGAGAACGTCGGATCTGCAGGCGATGCAGTTTAATCCGGTTTCCGGTCGCCGCAATTTCACAACGGTCAAGGATCCGGAGTATTTAAAATTGCAGACTGAAGAGATCTATGCCTCAGAGATGGGAGGATTTGCCCCGGATCTCGGCACCGAATTGGAGAAGCTGGAGTGGTGTGATCTGATGATCTGGCAGTTTCCCCTCTGGTGGTTTGGCTTGCCTGCAGTGTTCAAAGGCTGGGTGGATCGGGTATTTGTCATGGGTCGGATCTACGGCGGTGGCAGGTTCTACGACACAGGCACCTGCAAAGGCAAACGAGCCCTGCTCTCCCTGACCACTGGCGGTCCTCCCACAGCCTACGAAATGGGCGGCTTCAATGGGGATATCCACGCCATTCTGCGCCCGATCCAACGGGGGATGCTGCAATTTGTGGGGTTTGAGGTGCTGGCTCCTGAGATTGTCTATGGTCCGGCCCACCTCAGTGATCAGGAACGGCAGGCTCATCTCCAGTCCTACGCCCTTCGCCTCAGCCGGATCGGCGATGAAGCTCCGATTGAGGTTGGGCTCTATTGAACCCTTTGATCGGGTTGCCTACTGCACATCCAGCCGCGTCATAACCTGCTAATAAAGTTAAGGTGGATCTAAGTGTACGGATGGGAGAGAGTTACATGCTGGCGGAGTATCGGGCTCAAGAACAGGAACGGATGGCGCTGGGGATCCCAGCCTTGCCGCTCGATGCCAGTCAAACTTCGGTCCTCTGTGATCTGCTTCAGCATCCGCCTGCTGGGGAAACAGATTTTCTGTTCCACTTGCTAACCGAACGGGTGCCTGCGGGTGTAGATGAAGCGGCCTATGTAAAAGCCTCGTTTCTGGCTGCCCTGGTCAAAGGATCCTCCCATTCACCCCTGATCACTCCTCTCCAGGCCACTGAGATCCTGGGCACAATGCTGGGGGGATACAACGTCCAGATCCTGCTGGATCTGTTACAGGATTCCCGATCGGAAATTGCCCAGGCTGCGGCTCGGGCCTTGAGTCAAACCCTACTGGTGTTCGATGCTTTCCATGATGTTCTGGCGCTGTCCGCCTCTAATGCCTTCGCTCAAGAGGTGATCCAATCCTGGGCCGAGGGCGAATGGTTCCTGGCCAAGCCAGGGCTGGCGAATGAGATGACCGTGACGGTCTTCAAGGTACCGGGAGAAACCAACACCGATGATCTCTCGCCTGCGATCCATGCCACCACCCGACCGGATATCCCTCTCCACGCCCTGGCCATGCTGGAATCGAGGATGCCCGGAGCACTCAACACCATTGCGGAATTAAAACAGAAGGGCCATCCTGTGGCCTATGTGGGGGATGTGGTGGGGACCGGATCCTCGCGTAAGTCGGCGATCAACTCTCTGCTCTGGCATATTGGCCATGACATTCCGCATGTGCCTAACAAACGCAGTGGCGGGGTGATTCTGGGGGGAACGATTGCGCCCATTTTCTTCAATACCGCTGAAGATGCGGGAGCCCTGCCGATTGAATGTGATGTCAGTGCCCTGGAGACGGGCATGGTGATCACGATCCATCCCTTTGCTGGAGAGATCCGCAATGCAGATGGACAGGTGATCTCCACCTTTACCCTCAAGCCCACCACGATTACCGATGAAGTGCGAGCCGGAGGACGCATCCCACTTCTGATCGGGCGCAGTCTCACGGACAAAACCCGCCAGGCTCTGAATCTGGATCCCAGCCCTCTCTTTTTGCGACCTCAACCACCAGAGGACACAGGTAAAGGCTTTACGCTAGCCCAGAAAATGGTGGGCAAAGCCTGTGGCCTGCAGGGTGTACGCCCCGGCACCGCCTGTGAACCGATCATGACCACGGTGGGATCCCAGGACACCACCGGACCCATGACCCGGGATGAATTGAAGGAACTGGCCTGTCTGGGCTTCAACGCCGATCTGGTGATGCAGAGCTTCTGTCATACGGCTGCTTATCCCAAGCCAGTGGATGTCAAGGTACACCAGGAGTTGCCCGACTTTTTCTCCTCGCGGGGAGGGGTGGCGCTGCGCCCTGGGGATGGCATTATTCACTCCTGGCTGAACCGGATGCTGCTGCCCGACACGGTGGGGACAGGGGGAGATTCCCATACCCGTTTTCCCCTGGGGATCTCATTTCCGGCGGGATCGGGGCTGGTCGCTTTTGCGGCGGCATTGGGAGTCATGCCTCTGAACATGCCAGAGTCGGTGCTAGTGCGGTTTAAAGGGCAACTACAACCCGGGATCACCCTGCGAGATGTGGTCCATGCCATTCCCTATGTGGCGATACAGCAGGGCAAACTCACGGTGGCCAAGCAAAACAAGATCAATGTCTTTGCCGGACGGATCATGGAGATCGAGGGGCTGCCGGATCTGAAGGTGGAGCAGGCCTTTGAGCTAACGGATGCCACAGCGGAACGCAACTGCGCGGGCTGCACGATCAAGCTGGGGGTGGAAACGATCTCGGAATATCTGCGCTCCAATATTGCCCTCCTCAACAACATGGTGGCGCGAGGGTATCAGGATGCCCGCACTCTGCTACGACGGGTGGCTCGTATGGAGGCATGGCTGGCCAACCCTGTGCTCATGGAAGCGGATCCGGATGCTGAGTATGTGGACACCATTGAAATTGATCTGAACCAGATCACGGAACCGATTGTCTGTGCCCCCAACGATCCCGACAAGGTGATGACTCTCTCAGAAGTGCATGCCCAGGCAGCAGCAGGCAATGTGGACGTACCCACCCAGATCGATGAGGTCTTCATTGGATCCTGCATGACCAATATTGGCCATTACCGTGCTGCGGCGAAGGTCCTGGAGGGACAGCCTCGGGCCAGGGTAAATCAATTCTGGATCTGTCCGCCTACTCGGATGGATGAACAACAGTTGAAGAAAGAAGGCGTGTACGGCACCTTTGGGGCGGTGGGGGCTCGCACGGAAATGCCGGGGTGCAGTCTCTGTATGGGCAATCAGGCCCGTGTAGCGGATGGAGCCACCGTCATGTCCACATCCACTCGCAACTTCAACAACCGCATGGGTAAAGATGCGCGAGTTTATCTCGGATCGGCGGAACTGGCCGCTGCCTGTGCCCTCCTCGGTCGCATCCCCAATCCTGAAGAATACATAGAGATTGTGGCCAACAAGATCCAGCCCTTTGCTGCCGATCTCTACCGCTACCTCAACTTCGATCAGATGGCAGGCTTTGTGGATGAGGGACGGGTGGTGCCTCTGGATCAACTGCCCAAGATTGAAGACATTCTCGGCATGCCCGCTGGATCCAGGTAAACTGAGGAGTCTCAATGGTCAGTATTCCCCTGCCTCCCACTCAAGCTGATCTGCCCTCTGAGGATGGGGAACCTATGGAGACAGAACGCCACAAGGCGCAGATGGAGCTGCTGATCGAAGGACTGCACACCTGGCTGGCGGATCGGGAGGATGGCTATGTGGGGGGCAACATGTTTGTCTACTTCAGCCTGGCCCAGGTGCGAAATCAGGATTTCAAAGGTCCCGATATTTTTGTAGTGTTAGGTGTACCTAAAGGAGAACGGCGCAGCTGGGTTTGCTGGGAGGAGGGTAAAACCCCCGATGTGATCATTGAACTGCTTTCGGAGAGCACCGCAGCGCAGGACAAAGGTGAGAAAAAACAGCTCTACCAGAATCAGCTCCACATCCCCGAATACTACTGGTTTGATCCGTTTCATCCCGATGATTGGGCCGGATTTCATCTGCAGGCTGGGGGATATCAGGAGATCAGTGCAAGCGATCAGGGTTATATGATCAGTCCGGTGCTGGGATTGGTCCTCCTGCGTTGGCAGGGTTTGTACAAGGGGATCCACACGACCTGGTTACGCTGGGCCACGGTGGATGGAGACGTGTTACCGACTGAGGCTGAACAGCAGCGACGACGGGCTGAGCAGGCGGAATCCCAGATCCGCATTATCGTCCGTAACTTGCAAGAAAAAGGTATGGATCTGGAGGAGATCATGGCCATCACCCATCTGCCCAGACAGCAAGTAGAGAACTTTCTGTGATCGAGGTGAGATCTATTACGGCTTGGATGAAGAAGATTGCAGTTGCTTTCTCACCTGCTCGCGAAAGTTCTGCGTGGCCACCCGAGGATTTGGATCTAGGGCATATTCAGCTAGCAAAGATAGATCCAGATCTGGAAGCAGCTTACTTTTTCTCTCCTGCTGATAGGATTGCCCCTGAAGGCTATAGATGGTTAGCTGCTCCGCCTGCCAGAGCCAGATCTCTGGGATCTCAAGGCAACGATAAACTTCTAGCACGTCGAGCCCCCCCCTAGTCATGTGGATCCCAGACCCCAATAATCAATGGCTGCTTCATCCAGATAGGCTTCCAGCAGGCGAGCCAGATTTTTTTTAGTGACTTCATGACGGCAGCTGGGAGACATCAGCTCTAGGTGGCCTGAAAGATAGGTGATCCGAAACTGCGATGAATCTACCTGTTTCGCCTGTATCTGTTCGTACTGATCCCAGCTGATTCCACTCACTAGCCAACGGGTTTCTCCATCGACCATAGCCAGATCAGGAAAAGCAATGTCTGTGGGCACGATGATGGTCATCCAGAGGTTTTGCTAAATCATGCTTACAGGATAAACGGATGACCCACAGCTCAGGACCAGAGGTAGACATCTTCATAAATTGACTGCATTGAGCAATCAAACTCCAGGCTGAGGAAGCGAACCCGATCTCCACTTTCATAGACCTCAATCACCCACTGGGAGGTACTGCTGCGCCGGAAACATTCCACCTGCATGCGCTTTTCATTGATCAGAACATATTCCTGCAGGGTTTCAGACTGACGGTAGGCCATAAATTTTTCACCCCGATCCTGGGCCTCGGTTTCTTCAGAAAAAACCTCCAGGATCAGTGTGGGGTAGGACTTGTGATCTTGAAGCACTTTATCTCGTGGATCTGCAGTCACCATCAGATCTGGATAAAGATAGATGTTAGTTTTGGGAATATGGAGGCGCAGATCATTAGGATACACACGGTAGACTGAACCCCGGAGAGCGCTGCGTAGGCGGCAAAAGATGTTACCCGTGATCGTGACATGGGCATCGCTACTGCGAGAGCGAGGGTAGACTTTTCCATTCATGTATTCATGTCGGATCGGGCTGTGGGGCTCGCGCAGAAGGTAGTCTTCCACAGAGGCGTAATGGGACCGAAGCGGGAAGGCCATGGCCTCTACCCTGGTAGGACTAGGTCAAGTCTAGTAGCGATTCTGACAGGATAGGCGTGATCTGAGTAGTTCTAGAGGTGTGATCCTAGTCGCTGCATTTTAACCTGAGAGAGCTCAGTATCAGCTTTGGCAGAGATATATGGGTGTTTGTAATGTATGGAACCGATCTGGAATAAGGATCCAACGCTATTGGACGAGACAGTTGGAAGCTGATCCCTAAGGCAGCGATCCCTGAGGAAAGATCTGCCCGATCTGCCGGATCAGCTTATGTGGAAGCGATAGCAGAGACCAAACCTTGAAGACAGCGACTGTTCCCTTGGATTCATTGGAAGGGGAGATCAGGAAGCTCTCAGCTCCTCAGTATGAGTTACGAGCCCATCAGCATGGTCCTGGGGATCTGGGCTTGGAGGTGTGGCAGCTGCCCGGCGGATCTGAGCGAGGGGGGATCCTGACACCTGCCACTGGATTAGGCTCTGTGCTCGCGA
>CAYMOX010000006.1:0-114154 GCA_964392245.1 uncultured bacterium | reverse complement strand
CAGGCGATTGGCTTGAAAACTTCCTTCTTCTCCGTATTTCCAAATATCCTCTTAGTCATCCGGTAGTCACCTTAGTCACCCCCCTCGCCAAGGGTGCCCCCGTCAATGGTGAAGGTGGGGTGGCTAATGGCCATTCCCCCGCCGGCGGTGCTCCCCATTGGCGAGGGCATGGCCTCAAAACCTTACTCAGCAATGCTTCCAGCCCAGGAGCCACCCCCTCTGAGGAGGGCTGGAAGGACTTAAAAGGGGGTGACTACGGTGACTACAAAATGACTAACGGTAGTCACCCCCTAAAACCCTTACCTGATGAGGCTTTGAGCCACGGAGTGGCTAATGACTACCATCTAGGGAATTTCCACCCAGGGGAGTGGATCTCCTTCCGGCTACCAGGAGGGGGGAAAGCGAAAAGGGGGAAGGTTATCCCTCGCCCAGAAGATTGGGCAGGGTCATCAGAGCCTGGGGTATTCGTGCTGGATGAGGATGGTGCCCCCCTCCTGGTCCCTTTAGGCAACATCAAGAATGGGGGGGCATAACGATGACGGTCCTCACCGGAGATGACCGCAAGCAATGGGTCGGTCTTCTTCTCCAGACGAAGCAGAGTTGTCCAGAGAAGCTCCAGGCCCATGCGGTGATCCTGCGAGACTCCTATAGCCCCCAGCAATGGAAGCATATCCTGGCAGCCCTTCCCCCACAGCTACAGGAGAAGTTGGCACAGCTGATCGAAGGGAAATCTTTGCCCGAGGAAGAAGAGATCGATTGGGAACAGTTCCCTATCCCCGATGATGTCCCTTTTTGATAGTGCAATCGTAATGGAGAGCAATTTCATGGCTAAACCCAGAGACAAAGCCCAGGCCCTTGCAAACAGAGAGAAGATCGCTGAACTCTTGCTGATGGGATGGCCCCAGAACCAGATTGCCCAGTATCTGGAAATCCATCCCAGCACGGTTTGCAGGGATGTTAAACGCATTCAAAAGCAATGGCAAACCCGTTCCCTGGAAAGCTATCAAATGTATTTGAATCAGGAACTGGACAAACTCTCCCTGATGGAACGGCAAGCTTACTTGGCCTGGTTGAAAAGCCAACAGCAGGAAGTCACCATGATCCAGGAGGAAGGAGACGACCGCCAGAGACGAGTACGGAAAACGGTCACCCAGGTGGGGAACCCCGCATTCCTCAACACCCTGCTGCAGATCCATGACCGGAAGGCAAAGCTCCTCGGGTTGGGAGTCCATCAGAGTGCTTCTTCTTTCCAGCAGGAGGAAAGCTCTCCCCATGTGATCGTGGTACCACAGGAAATGACCTGGGAGGAGTGGGCAGAACGGTACGGGCAGGAGGAGCAGCCAGATATGCAAACGATAGAGGCCCAGGTGCAAGCGATGATCGACGCGGTGCCGCCGGTCAAGATACCAGAGTGGCCCGCCAGTTTACCCTCCTGATCAACTTCGCAAGCGAGAGTCCGTGGGCTCATCCAGTAGAGATTGGATCCCTGGCAACTCTTCGATCTCTCCCCAGAGTCCTGCATACTTCTCAAACAGCATCTCAATGTCATGCCCTGCTTGAACTGCTAGATCCAAAGGGTTTACTCTCATAGCTAAAGCCCGTGTTAGAGCGGTATGACGGAGCCGGTAAATGGTTGTTTCTCTGGGGATGTGCTCAATACCCGCGGCACTGAGACAAGCTCTCCAGCATCTGCGCTCCAGATCTCGATGTTTGATCACCCCTCCTTTCTTCGCGGGGAAGACCAGATCCTCTCTGGAGGCATTCCCTTTCCTTGCTGCGAGAAGGTCATACAGTTCTTGGCCCATCCTGCATGGGCGGGGCTTCTCGGTCTTTGTGCGCTTCCGGTAGAGGGACCCATCCTCCCGTTCCCCCCATGAGTCATAGAACTGAACTTGCCTGGTCTCAAACTCCACATGCTTCCATTGCAGGGCAAGGGCCTCTGAAGTCCGGCAGGCGGTCAGCAGGTAAAACCGGATCAGATCGAAATAGTATCCATACTCCTTGCTGCCCTGGAGGAATCGCAGGATGTCTCCCAGTTCCTCCTTGGAGTAGATTCTTGGCAGCCCTTTCTTCTCCACCTTGATTTTGATGTGACAGAAGTTTGCTGGATCAACCTTCCTCAGCACATCCAAGTAACGGTCCACTGTGCTGGAGCTCCTCTTCTTGGTGAACCGGAGCCATCCGATAAAGCTATCCGCATCCTCTGGAGAATCGACTGACCCACCCCATTGCTTCAAGAGACTTAGAACAGACTTGTCCGCTGGGTTGAACTGTTCTTTTAATCTCTCCTTGAGGAGGGCTTTGACCTCCGATTGTTCCCGTTTCCTCTCCAACTGTGCCCGACTCCGGTACTTGTCCAGAGTTGGATCGAAGTGCCCTGTCTGGATATCCACCTCGATCATCCTTGCCTTGCTCTCCGCTTGGGCCCGGTTCACCCTGCTATCGGGAAGTCCCAGGGCCAGACTGTACTGCTTCCCCTCGTATCTCCATCTCAGCCGGAGACCCCGATCCTTCTCCGCGATAACCGTGACTGAGCCCTTCTTCCGCATTGTGCCCGCCTCCAAAAACGGGAACAGTATCGGGAACACTTTAGCCCACAAACACCCCCAAAAACCCTCAAAAACCCATCCTTATTGAGAATGGATTTACTGAGAGTGTCTTGCCCTGAAAACACGAAAACCGCTCTCTGAGCGGCTTTGGAAGGTATCGGGATGACAGGATTCGAACCTGCGGCCCCTTCGTCCCGAACGAAGTGCGCTACCAAGCTGCGCCACATCCCGTGTAGAGCTGACCTGATCATTTTTAACCTATCAAAAGTCAGCCCTAGGAGCATAACACACGTCCCTAACCAGAGGGAGCGCAGTTAACCAAAATAAGGAGGTTCGTTGCCGGGCTTCCATTTGATATTGCAACCAATGCTGGGTTTTTGATCCTCAGGAATAGGCTGTCCAGCCAGAACAGTATCGAGCGCCGCCCGCAGATCTTTGCCAGTCACAGGGGTCTCGGTGCTGGGGCGGCTATCATCCAGCTGTCCTCGATAAACCAGTTTACGATCCCCATCAAACAGAAAGAAATCCGGTGTGCAGGCAGCGGTGTAGGTTTTTGCCACTTCCTGGGTTTCATCAAAACAGAGGGGAAAATTGAAGCCCAGTTCCTGTGCCATTTCCTTAAGACTGGCGGGAGCGTCATCAGGATACTTCTCGGCATCATTAGCACTAATGGCCACGATCCCAACATTTTTGGGAATGTATTCTTCTCCCAGTCGTGCCAGTTCTGCCTGCACATGCTTGACGTAGGGACAATGGCGGCAGATGAACATCACCAGCAGAGCGGGTTTGCCAGCAAATGTGGATAGCGAAACCGTCTGACCCGAGACAACATCCTGCAGTTGAAAGTCTGGAGCCTGGGTGGTCAAGGGCAGCATTGTAGAGGCAGTGCGAACCATGCGGAGGTCTCCTGTATCACTGGGTCCATTGTCTCATGAACTTTTGTGGAGTGTTGACCCGAGTGAGGATAGCATCCATTGTTGGGATCAGCGTTCCACCAGCTCCAAATTAAAGGTGAGAATGTTGGCCGCTAGTATTCCTAGCGCTGAGCCTTCAATGCTATCAGCCGCCGTGACATTGCCAATATCATCCCGAGTGATCAATTCGCGGCTGCGACGCAGGGTTTCCTGCCGTTGGGAATCTTCCACCAGCACCTGGCGCTGATTGGTTAGGCTAAGGCGGTAGTAGTTGGGGACATTCCCTCGAACTGCATCAATGGCAAGATTGGTTTCCTCTGGATCCACCCGGAAAGGAGCCTTGATGGTGATCAGGCTGACCTGGACATCTTGTTCAACGGCATTGAGATCTGTCAGCGCATCCAGATCAATAGACATCGTGATGGTATCCTGATCACGCTCCCCATTCTCAATCCTGACTTCGTTAAAGCCGCTGATGAAATCGACTTCTGGACCTCCAGGTTGCTGAATGGTGGCTTGAAGCACCGCTTCTTCGTTCAGGGGTTTGACACGAATCAGGTAATCCCAACCCTGGACGAACTCCAGTTCATTGTCCCCAACCGTGATATTGGGATCAGTTAAATTAGCTGTGGGACCGCTACTATTGCTGCCAGAACTGCTGCTCAGGGCGACCACATACCAGTAATCCTGATTGACAGAGAGCCCCAGTCGCATCGTCACTTCCAGGAAAACCCGCGCAAACGCTGGTTGCCCCCATCCCAACACCAGCAGAAGCGAGGATGCTCCCACCCCTAGACACTTGCTGATCAATGACCTTTGGATCCAAGAAAAATGGGCCATACCGTATTGCTCCTAAGGCAGTAGCTCACCTGAGCCAATGGAAGACGGTGAAGCGAAGAGGAAATCGCCTCGCTCTTGAGTTAACCCAACAGGTCGGCTGGGGAAGGCCACCAGGAAGCCCTCCAGGCGCAGTAGTTCTGATGAAGGATCATAGGTGAGCCTGACTTCAAAATCGCGCAGATCGCGGCGGATGGTAATTTCCTGCAGACCTTCTTGATCCACTCCCAGGCGCAGTCCCCAGTGATTTTGCCAGCGGTTGCCGATGGTGGCATCCAGATCGACACCGTAGCTGGAGAGGTCCCCTTCTTCAGGATCGTAGACAGCCCGGAGACTGTAGCTCACCCCAGGCTCGTAAAAGTCGAGACCCGAGCGCAAGCCCCGTTCAAAGGTGGTGGAGGTGCGGCCCGTGTAGGTTAACTGGATGGGATTCAGCTCACCCTCGTTGGGATCGTAGCTGGTGGAGAGACGAACATCGAAAAGATTGGGGGTGGTGTTCCAGGTGAAGGTGGCATTGATCAGATCCCAGCGATCACTGACGTAGTCGAAGCCTGTGGAGGTGTCAAAGCGGAAGAGATTTTTGACTTCGGCCTGCAATTCTTCCTCGGTACGGTTGGCGATTAGATCTAAATCTTCTGTCGTATCGTCCGGGAAGGTTAGGGCAATCGGCAATTCTCCGGGCAGATCGTCTTCAAAAGCAACATAGCCGGGGGGCACATTGGGAACCGTCGAGCGCGGGGTAAAGAAACTGAGGTTGGCGTTGATCCGGTGCGTGTCTCGGGGATTGCTGGAGACCGACTGAAAGGGAACGCTGTTGTTACCCTGAAAAACCCGCTGGAAACGCATATCCAGGTTGGCCCATTCGCTGGGTTCAATGCTGAGCTGTGGACCCATGGTGAGGGTTGATTCCTGATCCGGTGTAGAGTAGAGGGCCTGGTAGTATTCAATCGATCCAGGGGTAATCGTGATCCATTCAAAGGGCTGAAAATCAGCAAATCTCAGGCTGGAGCGAGCTTCGTACTTATTAAAGAAGTTCAGGCCATTGGCTTCGGCATCGGGGGATTGGTTCTGGGTCAGGGTCAGATTTGTGGTGAAGGAAATATCTCGGGAGAGGGTAAGACTGGTGGGGTTAAAGATAAACTCGAAGTTTTTCCGTGATTCCAGATCCCCGTTCGAACTGCTGTAGGCACGGTAATTTACCTGATAATCTCCCCCCCAGCCCGGAGGCCGAAAACGGGTACCCACGGTTAAACGTGTATCAGAAAAGTCCTGAGCCCCTCGCGCACTCAACCGCTGGTTATAGTCAATTCTCATGTTTGAGGACAGCCAGGGAACCCCGTCATAGCGCTGATCATGACTGACGGTCAAGGGCAAATTGTAGGTGCCGCGGGTGGGAGAGCCAGTGCGACTGAAGTTAAGGGTGGTGGTGGAAAGATCAGCGCGGAAGGTGGAATTGAGGCGGAAGTTGGAGGCGTCATTGCGACCCCCCGCAGGTCGGTAGGTGTTATCCAGATCGACATTGAGCTGACCTCTCAAGTCACCGTAATTGCCGAGAATATTAGCGGCATAGAAATCGAAGAAATGATCCACGCGGAAGCGGCTGGACAACCGATTTTCATCTCGCTCGGTGACCAGATAAAACTGAGCACGACCATAGTTCTCAGAGTCCTGGATCGGCACAATGTAGTCATGGGTAAAGCCAATCCCCAGACCCTTGCGTTCAATCAAATCCAGACGCAGACCACCAAAGTTGTACTGATCAAAGCGATAAGCCCAGCTGGACTTGACATAAATGCCTTCCTCTCCACTCTGCCCCGGCAGGATCCATTGATGATCCTGGAGACTGTAGACAAAGAGAGGGAAGTACCCGATCTGCGTCCCCCCGCCAATATCCCCTTGCTCATCCAGGGCTCCCCCCCCGAAGACGCGGGCGTCATACACCAGCAGCTTATCGTCAGGGAATACCTCCACTCGATCCCCTTTGACATAGTGGGTAACAGGAGGTTCGGGGGACGTGGTGATCGTGGCATTCTCAAAAAAGATCTGATCTCCCAGAAGGGCGGTCGTTTCTTCACTGCGCACAAAGATCTTGGTTCCAGGTTCTTCACCGGGCAGGATCACCAGAGAACTCTCAAATTGGGCGGAACGACTGGTAATGTCAAAATCCAGGTTGCGACCTTTGATCTGACGTTCTCCTCCCTGGGAAGAAGCCTGCTCCAGCAGGAAGGGTCCTTCGCTGCGCAGTCGCTTTTCCCGCTGGTAGAAGAGCAGTTTATCGCCCGTGATTGTGGTCCCGTCCGAAAGCTGGATGCGAGCATTACCCTCAGCAATTCCCACCTCCTGTTCTGCATCAAAGCTGAGGTTGTCTCCAGTTACATTCAGCTGATCTGGATCCAGGGGAACCTGAGTTTGCAGGTTGGTTTCCAGCTGTTGGCGGATTTGCGATCCACGCATCTCGGGAAGCTGTGCCCCTGACGCGTCAAACCCCGGCCCCCCTGAGCCGCTTCCGGAGCTTATCATCAATTGAGGGAGGGGAAAGCGGCTCAACAAAGAGGGGGCATAGGGGCTAGCTTGTGGGGTGCCACTTAACTGCGGCAGTGAAGGGGCAAAAGGTTGCTGGTCCTGGGGGGCAGCTGCGGGCACTCCCTGAAATAGGGGAAATTTTTCCGTGAGATCGCTGGGGGTAATAGGGGTTGAAATGGTGGGCAGCAGTGCTGGCGCGGTGGACTGAGGCGGGGATGCAACCTGAGTGGGTGGAGGCGGTTGGAAAAGGGGGAACTTTTGCAGAATCGATGGAGTTAGGCCAGCAGGGGTGAGGACACCTGGGAGGATTGCTGGAGCAGAGGGGGGCTGAGCCTGAGCAACTGGAAAGGGTGCTAGGGCTCCTTTGGCAAAAGTGGGAGTTGGAGGCTCGGGTTCAGCGGCTGCATCTGGAGCCAGAAGCAGGGGAGCAAGGACTGCCAGGGCTGGATCACGAATGGTGCGGCTGGGAGAACGCTGGGGTTGCAGCGAGGCAGCATCCGTCGATACGTCACTCAGGCTATTGGCAGAGGTGGTGAGGGTGGTCTCTGGCTGAGGGGGAATGGGATCAACTTGAGTCTCTGGCTCTGGGGAGACCGGACTGGCTCCCTGGGTCGGGGCTGAAGCAGCAACCTGTTGTACTTCCTGTGGGCTGCGGCTCGTTTCTGCCTGGGCAATTGCCGCGGCTCCATCGGCTAGAAGTTGATCAATCTGGGAGGTAGATAAAGATTCGGACTCCGGCTGATTCTCGGACTCTGCCTGCTGTTTCGGCGCTTCAGGGGGGACAGCTGCCAGAATGGGTAGAGATTCGGTTAGAAGGGGGGAAGTTGCTGGGGGAGGGCTGGGGAGGGCCTGGGCAAGCAGCTGGGGGGAAGAAGAGTCTTCCACAAGGGCATGCAGGCGGGCAGAGACATCTTCAGAGCGGGCCGAAACCGCTGCCGCACCTTCCGCTAGCAGACGCTGTAAGCGAGCCTCCTCCAGGGGATCAAGATCCCCTTCAGCAGGGATTGGAGGTGAAGTAGATGGAGCCGTTTCCAGATCCGCCTGAGCCAACCTTAAAGGAGCGTCTGAATCAGCTGCTGCGAACGGAATCGGGTCCTGGCGGAGATGCTGATGGCTCTTTAAATAACGGTCGTAGCCCTGCAGATCGATGGAGGGGGGCTGGGACTGAGCCAAGGCCGCCTGACTGAGAAGCAGAAATGAGGCTGTAGAACTGCCACAGCAGAGGCTCAACCAGAATTTGTGGACCAGAAGCGTGGGTTTCACCGCAAGTACCGCCACAACAACATTGTTCCGATCCCCCCGAATACCATATTGGGCATCCAGGCGGCTAACCAGGGATCTAGCAGACCAGCGCGGCCTAAACTTCTCCCTAGACTCAACAATACATAGTAAATAAACACCAGGACGATGGCTACTGCTACTCCCCCATACCGTCCCGTCTGCCGCACCGCCTGCAACCCTAAGGGAGCCGCAATCATAATGGCAAAGAAACTGGCCAGAGGAATTGCAAACTTCAGATGCCATTCAGCTTTTAGACGGGTGACCTCCTGCTGAGGAACCCCACTCTGACGCAGGAGCTGAATCTGGTCATACAATTCTCGACTGGATTGTTCCTGGGGCACCTTTTCTCCGCGCACAAGGTTGACAAGTTCACTGACGATATTCAGCTCCATTGTTCCCACCTGCCCCTCGTAGTAGGTGCGGCCTTCCGGATCATAGCGACGAACCACAGCCCCCTCCAGCAGCCAATTCTGGTCCACCTGGCGAGCGGTTTCCGCCGTTATCACCTGAGGATAGCGCAGAACTCCGGTTTCCGCTTTGCGATCCAGGATCAATACATCCTTCATCCATCCCGTCTCGGGATCAATGTCCCCGATGTAAAACCAGAGGTGATCATCCACCTTAAAAATCTCCTGGGGGTTAAGCAGAACTGCATCCTGAGAAATGAAGAGATTATGGTTGAGGGTCCTGACCTTCTGGTTGGTGAGGGGAACAATGTAATCGTTCATGTAAAAGGCAATGCCACTGATGGTCAACCCGATCAGTAAGACCGGAACAAATAGTTTCCGGTAGGGCACACCCGCTGCGCGCAACGCAATGATCTCACTGTCTGCTCCCATCTTGCCCAGGGTAAGCAGGGTAGCAAATAGGCCCGCGATGGGGAAGGTCACCACCAGGATGGCTGGGAGATTCAAAATCAGGATCTGCAGGATGGTCATGGGGGGAGCCCCTTTCTTGACCAGCAGATCGGTGTAGAGAAACAGCTGATTGCCCAACAGCAAGGTGGTGCCACCGCCCACCCCTAAAAAGAAGGGCCGGATCATCTCCTTCATCAGGTAGATCTCTAGAAACAAGCCCCCCAGCAGCAAGGAGCGCAGCCACGCCCATCCTTGTCTCCAAAAACTCCTGGGGGGGACATGGGAACCTGCCGAGGGGGGAGAAGAAGGGGCCGCCATGGGATCTGGTCGCTTCAAGGGGCTTCCTGAGCATCGACACGGAACTGCATCATGCTTTGGCCGGTGGCTTTGAAGGTGTCGTTGGCCATATCCAACTCAATCAACTCTGAGCTAATTTGATTGGCCCCTCGACAGGTGACATCCAGAGCATCCCTGCCGGGTAAACCCTCAATGCTATCAGGGATCACATCGCCCACATCCCCCCGATCACACAGAAGCACTGGAGCCGAAACGGCCACCAGTTCAAAAGACTCCGTGCTGTCGTAATAGGTGGCCTTGTCGCCTTCAGCGGCACGGTTGGCCTGCACAATCACCACATTTTCATAGAAACGGGCATCACTGGTTTGCTGGTCAATTTCCACACGGTCGGCAAAGATCAGGGTTGGTCGGGAGACATCCTGCTGCGCCTCTGGATCCTGAAAGCGACGGGCCAGCCAGTCTCCATCGATCTGCTGAATTTCAACTTCCCCCGTCAGGGTGACCATTTCGGGGGTGATCACTGCAGTTTCTGACTTGGCCTGCCGTCCCTTCTGCACAAACTGGACGTTTTCGGTGAACTCTGAAGTTTCGGTGGGGGAGTTGTACACGAGCTTTGCGGCCCGCACCTCGGTTTCCGACTGCCGCAGTTCGCTGGTCAAGCTATCTCCATCTTCGGTAGCCCCTTCTTCTTGCTCAGCCAGCTGCCTATACACCACATCTTCTTCAAATAGGAAAATCTTGTCCTGGTGGTTGCCTTCCAGTCGCTGGGCAGTCAGGATCCGATTGGGTTCGCGCAGCGTCACACCCCCATTGAGAATGCTCTGGGCTTCGCGGCGACGGTAGCTGCCCTGGGGCGCTTCCAGGATGGTTTCTCCCTGCCGGATCTCCAGGTTTCCCTGCCCCTGCGCAATCTGGGTGTTGCGGTCATAATCCAGCTGATCGGCTACAATGGTTACTTCTTCGTCTTCTGCGGCTGGCTCTACCTGGGCAACCTTGAAGTCGGGCACAATATCTCCGCTCCCCTGCCCTGTTTCCTGCAGAACCACCCCCCCTTCTAAGCTGCTCTGGGCCAGTTGACGGTCATAGGTCCCGCGAGGCGCGCGGATCTCAACCCCTTCCTCCTGAATCACCAGATCTCCTTCTCCCACAGCCCTCTGGGTTGACCGATCATAGGTCAGCTGTTGAGCTGTAATGATGGTGGCCTCGGGATTGCTTTCCGCAGCGGCAACCACAGAGGTGGCCTGGGCGGCACCCAACTGCTGATCGGAAGAAGTTTCGGGCAAGACAATCAATTTGCCAGACGCAGCTTTCATGAGCGCAAACTGGAAATTAAATGATCCTTCCTGACCGGATAAAACCATTGCATCCCCCGTCAGGGTAAAGGGGTCCGGCATATCCATTTCTTCTTCTGGGGTTACCTGGAGCGTGTTGGTGAGCAGTTGACTGCCATCCTGATCTCTCACCTCAACATTTTCATTCAGGAGTAGTAGATCGGCCTCGGCATCATAGCGGGCAATGTCCGCTTTCCATTCCATTTGTTGCTGATCAGAGAAGAAAGGATCGGCCTGATCCTCTTGGGAGGGAGTGCCGTAGAAGTAGCCATGGGCTCCCTGGTCAAAAATCTGCTGGCCATTGCCCATTTCTACCTCTTCCGCCAGTAGCCGCCAGCGTTGTTGACCCTGATGCCGCCCTACCAGATCAACGGTGCGACTGACCACAGGTGGTTTATCCAGAGGCGGTTCGACCACCACTTCCTCAACCCGCCAGAAGAGGCCCCAGGCAATGAGGCCGACCAGAGCAAAGCTTCCCAGGAAGGCGATGAGTGCTGTGGAATTAAACAAACGCATAATTCAATCCGGATCTGAATGGAAGAAGTGGTCAATCGCTAAGTAGAGCAACAGTTCAACCATACCCTCACGACCAGCCCTATCCTGACAGAGAGCTTAGCTTAGTTCGCAAATCTGGTTGCTACTCAGAGGCGCAATTCTGGAGAGTGAGTTGAGATCTGGGATCAACGGGCAGGCCAGACAGGTACCCTCAAACGTTGAAGCGGAATAAAATCACATCTCCCTCCTGTACAACATAGTCCTTGCCTTCACTTCTCACCAACCCTTTTTCCTTGGCGGCATTCAAGGATCCACTCTCAACCAGATCGGCATAGGCCACAGTCTCAGCCCGAATAAAGCCACGCTCAAAATCAGAGTGGATCACCCCTGCTGCCTGAGGAGCTGTGGCTCCGGCTGGGATCGTCCAAGCTCGGGTTTCTTTGGGACCGGAGGTGAAATAGGTGCGCAGACCCAAGAGCTCATAGGTGGCCTGGATCAGACTCACCAGTCCTCCTTCCTTCGCCCCCAGAGAATCCAGATAATCCTGTCGCTCCGCCTCGTCCAGATCCAGCAGTTCAGCCTCGACCTGGGCCGAGACCACCACCACACCAGCGCCTTCAGCGGCAGCCACATCGCGTACCTCCTCCACCCAGGCATTGCCGCTGGCCAGATCCGTTTCGGCCACATTGGCGGCATAGATAATTTTCTTGCGGGTGAGCATGCCCAGGGGCCGGATCAAGGCTTCTGCTTCTTCATCCAGGGGGACTAGCCGTGCCGGTTTGCCTGCATCCAGAGCCTGCTGCAACTTCTCCAGTGCCTCTAACTCAACTCGGGCCGTTTTGTCTGTTTTGGCCTGTTTCCGCACCCGGTCCATGCGACGCTCCACCTGGGCTAAATCCGCCAAAGCCAACTCCAGATTGATCACCTGAATGTCTCGACGCGGATCCACAGAACCCGCCACATGGGTAATGTTTTCATCATCGAAGCAGCGCACCACCTGGACAATGGCATCCACCTGCCGGATATGAGAAAGAAACTGATTTCCCAGTCCCTCCCCTTTACTAGCTCCTTCCACGAGCCCAGCAATATCTACAAACTCGATCCGGGCAGGTACAATCTCGACGGAGGTGTTGATCTGGGAGAGAACCTGGAGGCGCGGATCCGGGACTGCCACTAAACCCACGTTGGGCTCAATGGTACAGAAGGGAAAATTGGCTGCCTCTGCCTTTGCATTTTCGGACAGGGCATTAAAGAGGGTGGATTTACCGACGTTGGGCAGTCCGACAATACCAGCTCTGAGCATGCAGGCTAAACAACCTAGTGAATTCTTATCGAGACTAGCATTCCAGGGGGATCAGTTTGTGATCCCGATCCTGAGGCATAAAGAATACCCTAGGCCTATTGATCGAATCACGGGTGTTAACCTTTAGCGATCTTTCCCTGGCACCGTTAGCCTGAAACTGATGAAGACTTGGGATAGCGAACTAAGGCTACCAGAGGTGCAATGCTCCTCGCGATGGAATCTGGAGGAGAGAACCAGTAATCTGTGACCAGTGATTCTGATTTAGCATGTGCAGTTGATCCTCTCCCCTGTCCAGGACCTAGGACTGGCTCTGATCTCCTCCGTGGTGATCACAGGGATCTCCTTCCTGGTTTTGATCCGCTTTGGCACCGCCTTTTACCAGCAACAAAATGGCCCCTGGAAATACAACGCTCTGGTGGGTGGAGTGGCAGCCAATCCCTACATCCGCGCCATGATCGCTATCACAGGTCTGCTGGCCCTCAATCAGACAGAAGCGATCTATCTCCTAGCTCAAAATGACAGTGAAGGCAAGCCTCTGCAGGCGGATCACACCTATCGAGTTGAGGGGGAGGCCTTGGATAGCCGCTGGTGGAGTCTGACGGCTTACGGACCGGATGGTTTTCTCATTGCCAATGATCAGGATCGCTACTCCTACAACTCTGAGAATGTCACCTGGCTAGAGAACAGCAGATTTATGATCTATCTCTCCCGCTCACCCCAGCAAGGAAACTGGATCCCGTTGGGGAATGTGAAGTCGTTTGATCTATTGCTGAGGCTCTACAACCCAAACCCTGCCCTGGCTGCGTCGATCCTCACCGCAAGGCTCCCAAAAATCATGCGAGAGGATCATGACGATTCCCCCTGATGCTGTTCTCAATATCTCTCTGCTGGTGATCGGAGCGTCCCTGGGTCTGCATCTCCTGATCCTGTTTGCTACTCCTTATGTCGCCATGCGGGTGGTGATGCGCAGAGTTACCCGCTATGTGGGGGTGAATTGCTTTGCCCATATCCCCCAACCCACGGCAAAAAATAGAGATGTGGTTCGCCCCAGCCCGGATCTGAGCTATTCAATTGCCGTCTTCGATGTATCTCGTTCGCCGATCCTGGTATCGGTACCTATTCCACCTACGTATATGTCTTTGTCTCTCTATGCTGCCAACACCGATAACTTTTATGTGATCAACGATCAAGAGCTGGGCGGCCCTGAGTTGAGTTTTGTGGTTGTGAGCAGCGCCTCCAGCATTGCAGATCAAAAAGAGGCCAGAGTGATCCAAACTCCAACCTCTCAAGGAATCATTCTGCTACGCTATTTTGCGGCTAATGATGAAACCCTAGCTCAAGTTAATCAGGCCCAAGAGCAACTTAAGATCACCCCTCAACCCTAACCAGAAACTAAACCGCCACTTCCTGCTTCTGCATCAGAGGAGGCAGCTCATGCACAGGCACCGAGCGGTTGTAACCAAAGTGATCCTCACCCCGCAGCATCACTGCCCGCCAGTTATCCAGCATGATCTTCTTAACACTGATCAGCTTCAGTTCATGCCCATCTCTGAGCATGCGCTCTGTGTAGATGCGTGTATCTGGACGCGCCACTCGCCCTGTTACTGAAAGCCGATACTTATCCTGAGAGATATTATCCAGCGATCCGTGCAGAACCCGCTCCGTAAAGATCAAGAGTTGCCCAGCCTTGAGCTCCACTGGCACAATATCTTCCTCTCGAATCGGATAGTCAATCTCAATCTTGCGGGATCCAAACCGCTTCACCTGAGAGTTCCCATTAGAGTTGCCCCGATCTTTCTCAGGCTTAAAAATCTGTACGTTAATGGGCCGAATTTCCTTTTGGGTTCCAGGCAGAAAGCAGAGGCAGCCATTCTCAATCGTGGCATCGGTCACGGAGACAAAACAGCTGAGATCAAACAGCTCATCAATGTCAGGAGGCTGGATCAGGTGTTCCTTCAAGCTCTCGTAGACATAGGTGGTGGCCTGGTGCCAGGCCGTGCCAATTTCACCAGGACGCTTACCAAAGAACTGGGAACGCCAGATCATCAGGTCTGGACCCATGAGCTGGGCCACGCGCTCGGTCAGAGCTCGACGCCGAAACAGATCCAGAATCCGAGGATCATCTAGATGCCGATCCCGAGTGGCCATGGCCAGACGCGCAATATCCAGAGCACTGCGATCGGTCTGGGTCCCCTGCTTCAGATCTTCAGGGAGCTCGTAGGTGCCAGGAGGGTAAACTGCGGTTTCGGCTCTCTCCACGACCCCTGCTAAATACTCCTCCAGATCATGGGCTTCTTCGGTGGTTATTAGATCGAAAGGACCCATAAAGCCATTCTCATAAAACGACTGGATCTCTGCTTCCGTCAGTTGATACTCAGGAGCAACTTCCGTCTTGGGAGCAAAGGACGCCGGGATCTTCAGCTTGCTGTAGTAATCCCCAAAGATCTTATCCCCACCGGATTTGAGGGCCACCCACCACATGTGATCATTCCAGGCGACGGGCAGAGAAGCGCGAGTCTTCTGAGGCAAGCGGTCGTGGATCACTTTGACTTTTGTCAAAACGTAGCCAAAGGCCATCAGGATCCGCAAGACGTTGCGCCTCAGCCACCCAATTTGCCATTCTTTTACCTTTTCACTGAATTCCATCATGATCACAACCTCTCTGAACTAGCAACTAGGGTTTGCTGGAGATGCAGGTATGGCAGAACACAAGCATGTCCATCAATCCTGGCAGAGCAAACAGCAGATAGCGATCTTAAGATACCCAAGACGCCCTGAGCCAGTAAAGATGCTCACTACTCAAGGGATTAATCTTAAGGGGAAGGACAAAATCTCTTAGAAACTGCAGATAAAAGCAAAAAAGCCCACATATTGGATGAAGCCGAGAGATAGATCTGATAAATTGGCAACAAAAGTGTAACTTACTTCTTCACAAGAAGAAAGGCTGCAACGGCAATGCATTTCACTAGACGAGGTCTATCCCTCTGGTGTCTTGTCAGCCTGCTGACACTTCCCTCACAGCTGGCCTGTGCGAGCTCGACTCAGCTTACTGTAGAGCCCCATGCAGATGAATCAGTGTCTTTATCCGCCTTCGATCCAGAGACTTTGGGACAAAAGGTTGAAATCGATATCAGTGCTTGCCCAGAATTCGGATCCATCTGGCAGTTTGAGTCTGATGGGTTGGTGGATCGGGTTGGTGGATCTGATGAAAATGCTGTGTACTGGATCGCGATTTTACCTGTGCTAGAGGAAGGAAAAGGATTCTATGAAATTCGAGGTCAGTATCCTGATGCAAGATTTTTCTCTTTAGAATCCTATGATCCCAATCCTGTGGATGCCATTCTGGACTTTCAGATCCGACCAGAACGGGGCTCTAGCAATCCCTTCTCAGGCAGAGGTCGGGGGAATAACCGAGAATATGTGGTGCGATTGAATCCAACGCAGCCGGCCACCTTACTGCCCAATAGCCTGTTTGCAGGTGATTCGCCTGACTTGCTCAACTATGTGCTTATGTACCGCATTTATGACGGTCGCTTAACAGGGGAACCGATCCCCCCAGAATTTGCGGATGATCCTAGAGAATGGCAAAAACGAGGACAGCAGGATTTACCGAAGATTTTTTATATCTCAAGAAGATCCACCGAATCTCAGTACCAATCCTTGCAAGAGCTGTGTAGCCAAATAATTGGTGGAGGAGAAAACTTCAATGCACGGCCTGCTCAGGTCGGAGCATTCTTAACTAGCCAAGCGCAGTTGCGAGAGCCTGATGGTGGTCGATTGGGTAATGAACCTCCTCTCTGGTTTATCGGCACAGACGTATCAAGTGGTCTCGAACCAATCATTGGAAACTATCCGCTTCTGTTCAACAAGCTGCAGACTCAGTTAGATGAGGGTCCGGATGAAGAAGGATTTACCAATGTAGCTAATAGCTATCTATCTACATTCCTCAACTCAGCATATGGGGACGTTTTCATAGCTCGATTTAAAGCACCTACAGTTCCAACTTTTGATAGTGGATCCGGTCAAGGGAATAAGGAACAAGTCCGTTACTGGTCATTCTGCACCTATAACTTGACCTTGTATACCGGCGATTGCTTAAAGGACACTGATTTCGAGACTGATGTAAATGGTTATGCAAACCTGGTTGTTTCCTGGCCTGCAGACCGCCCTATCGATCCAGAAACAGGTCAACTCGTGAATAACTGGCTACCTTTAACTTCTCTGGCTACCATCATTACTTATCGGCATCAACTGCCCTCCCTGTCTTTTCGCAAATCTCATTACTACTATGAAAGGACGTGCGATCAATTAGATCGAGATTGTTTTCAGCAATATGAAGCGATTGAGCGCTGGATGGACGAGTATTATCCTCATGGTATCTATTGCTCAACTCAAGAGTTTGAAACAGATCGATGTGAGTCACGATGGAAAAATCGATAGACTCTCAAGTACATGCTGAACAGCAAACACTTGTTTATCGCTTATCCAGCGCTTCTAAGCACAGGTTGAGTTTGTTTGCAACTTCCCTTGCTAGTTCTTCATCAACCATTAGATTAAAGTGATCACCAGGCATGGGATATGATTCCAGGTTGCCTTGAATAAATTCTTCCCATCCACCTGTTGTGGATTTTATCTCATCATTAATTCCTTTGGTCTGTTCGGTTCGCTCATAAGTTAAAAACACTTTGGCATCTCCAGAATAAGGCTTGAGTCGATAGTTGATCATAGAGGCTTGAGCAGTTCTGATGGCTTTTTGCCCTGGGAGAACAACTTTTGTTATGAATAGCCAGAGCCGCTTTAAAAATTGTAGTTGTTCCTTAATCAGTAAGTGGCGGTCATGTTTTTGATCCCCTTCTTCCAATGTAAACTCAGCAAATGCGGCGCTGAGAACTCTGACCATTTCACCGATGGCTCTACGAGGTTTAATCTGGTTAATATCTTTCACATCGGTTGGCGTTAAATCCATGATCACCAACAATTCCACGGTTTCTCCCTGCTCTTGTAATTGTCTTGCCATCTCATAGGCAACAGCACTCCCTGCTGAATAACCTCCCAGGCGATAAGGACCCACAGGTTGGATGGTTCGAATCGCAGTAATGCATGCTGCCGCGATATCTTCCAACTGTGTATATCCACGTTGATGGGTGTCCCGAGTTCCGTGATTAATAAAGGGTCTCAAAGCATAAAGAGGCTGATCGGCTTCCAGGTAAGGAAGTAGGCGAGTAAAGATATAAGCCTGGTTAATTAATCCACTGGCTAAGAATAATGGAAGTTTTGTACCATCAGGCTTTAAGGAAACCAGGGGAGATCCACTTGGATCTCTGTCTAATCCCCATCTCCAGGCAGAGGCTAAGCCTTCAATTGTTGGAGATGCAGAGAGGAGAGTTAAGCTTAAAGGGCGGCTCAATCGTCGTCGACATAACTCTGCCATACGAAATGCCAAGATCGAATTGCCGCCGAGGGTAAAGTAGTTATCCTTTACACCAATAGGATGTATACCCATGACCTCTTCCCAGATCTCCACAAGGATCTGCTCAATTTCATCTCGAGGGGCAACATAATTAGCTCTTTTTATTACATCTAGTTCAGAACTGTAACTGCTTGCACCACTAAGATTTAGCTCAGAACTCAGCGCAGCTAAGCTTAAACTACAGTCATCACTAATACGCAGTAAAAGGGTGTTGTAGTTCCGCAAGAATTCTAAGATTCTATCTCGATTAAATAGAGCCAGTTTATACTCTACTAGAACATTCAGAGATGCCCCTCGTTCTTTGACAAAAAGCCCAAAATCAAAGTTGGAAAATCCTGTATCTGCTTTGAGATAAGAGATTTCTAAGCCCAATCCTTGTAAAGGTACCTCAGGAAAAACTTCATAATCAAACAACCCACGACTCAGATTCACACCCGTCACCTCACCAATTTCAGGGATCCACTGGAAGGGAAGTTCAGCATGCTGAAAACTGTCCAGAGTTGTTGCTCTTACCTGGTGCAAGACGTCCCGAAAACTCATTCCTCCCAATATCTGTAATCGAATCGGAATTAGATTATTAAAGTAACCGAGAACTCTTTGTAACTCTATCCGGTTTCGCCCTGTCATGGGCGTACATATTAATAGGTCGCGCTGACCACTGTAGCTGTACAGCAAAGCCGTCAAGACGGTGAGAAGGAGAGTAAACATGGTAATCCCTTCCTGCTGACAAACCTGTTTGAGCTTTTGGGTCAATTCTGCCGAGATCTCCACATTCTCTCTCCCCCCCTGGTAGCTTAATCCCACGGTGTTATGGGACTGAGGCAGTTTTAGATTTTGGATTTGCCCTGCCAACTGCCGCTGCCAGTAAGCTTTGCTATCCTTGATTCGCTCTTCGATTAACATTTGCCGTTGCCAGACAGCATAATCTCCGTACTGGATCGGCATTTCCCTGAAAGTAGGTGCTTGCTCATTAGCATAGGCCAGATAGCAACTTTCTAACTCTTCCAGAAATAGAAGAATCGATCCACCGTCACTAATAATGTGATGCCAGACCATCACCAAAATCATCTCAGTATCATCTAGCAGCAGGAGTGAGGCTCTAAAAAGGGGAGCTTGTTGCAAATTAAACGGAGTCTGGATCAGTTCATCAATCACTCGCTGAACCTGCGGACTGCCATCCTTATCCTTATGCTCTGAAAAAGATCGGGTAGGTAAAGTCCAATCAACCGCAGGATGAATCATCTGAACAACAATCCCATTGCCCTCTTGTATTGCTGTTCTGTGGATCTCATGGCGACGAATCAATTCCTGGAAGGCATGATCCAAAGCGCTCATATTCAAAGCGCCCTGAATATGCAACACGACAGCCAGGTTATAGACAGCTTGCTCAGCCTGCGGCAATTGTTGCATGAGTTGCCAGAGTCTTTCCTGTCCATAAGAAGCAGGGAGGGGCCCCACTCGTTCAACCATTTGTATGGGGAGGTCTAGAACGGGTGAAATCTTGGATGGGTCAGGGAGAACTTGCTGACTCTCCCCAAACGGAACTGATAGTTTCTGAGTAATCTCAACTGCTAGCTGAGTTGTACTGGAACCATCCATGAAGCGGCTAACAGGGATCTCTACCCCCAGATTGGTTCGGATTTGATTGCGTATTTCAACACTCATTAGTGAGTCTACTCCCAACTTGTTCAGCGGCTGATCCACTTCCAGTTGAGTTATTGCAGAAAGACCAATGATTTTACCAATTGTCCCTCGTAGATAATTGAGGAGAAGCTCTTCACGTTGCTTAACATCCGTCTGTAGAAGCAGAGGTCTGATCTGATTCTGTGCAGTTTGTATCTTGGTTTCTGTAGTTTGGGGTTTTCTCTTCAGTTCAGAAAAATAGGCCCCCAAGGGCTCGGCAGGAAACTGACTCCAATCAATGGGTATCACTCCCAGTTGAGGAATCCCTGACATGAGTGTTTGAGCCAGAGCCTGGAGTCCCTCCTTGATCTCAAGACTATGGATACCGATATTTAGCCAATACTTCCGACTACGCTCATTCAGGTTGGCAGTCATTCCTCCTTCGGCCCACGGACCCCAGTTGAAACTGATACTGTTGATCTGGCGGGAGTGATTATCTTGTGAGAGGGCATCGATAAAGGCATTGGCAGCTGCATAGTTTCCCTGGCCAGTTGCACCTAACAGCGCTGCGATAGAGGAGAAGTAGACAACAAAATCCAGAGAATGCTCCTGGGTCAGGCGGCGTAGATGCCAACTGCCTAAAACCTTTGCTGCCATAACTTTTTCAAATCGCTCCCAGCTTTGCTTTTGCAGGACGCCATCATCCAGTACCCCTGCGGCATGAATGAGGCCTTTGAGGGGAGGCATCGAGACAGTAATCGTAGCCAGAAGCTTTTCAACATCAGCAGCAATAGCCATATCTGCTGGGATCACTTCAACCTTGGTCCCTACGGCTTCCAGGGTTGCGATCACTGAGCGCTGCTCTGGAGAGGCTTCTCGGCGACTGGTCAACACCAGATGGCAGGCCCCTTGATTCACCATCCACTTCGCCACTTGTAATCCAAGAAATCCCAGGCCTCCGGTAATCAGATACGTCTTCTGAGGATCAAATGTAATAGCTTGCAGTTCTTGAAGCTGAGAATGAACTAAACGTGCCCCAAAACGTTGCCCGTGCCGAAAGGCCACCTGATCTTCGGAGTCGCTCTGCAGCAGCTGGGATAGGATTTGCTCTACAGCAACTGCAGGGGTTGAAGAAGGGTCGAGATCCACCAGCCCACCCCAATATTCAGGGTGTTCTCGTGCCAGGGTTCTCCCCATGCCCCAGATCAAACTCTGTGCAAAGGCTACGGGTGCCTGTGCTTCTACTGCCTGCCCCCCTCGCGTGATCAACCAAAAGGGCAGAGAAGATGGCTGATGGGGTAACTGACTCAAGGCCTGAACCAAATGTAACAAGCTGGCACAGCTCAACTCCTGTGCTCTTCGTAGATCTGATTCGGTCAATTCTGAGTTTGCAGCAATATCCAGGCTCCACAAATGGACAATTCCCTGCAAGGGTATCTCCTGCTGCCCAGTAATCTTTTGGAGAAGAGAGCTGAAGCCATCGGCCGCCAGTGGATCCAGATAATCATGCCCCGATGCGAGATCGGCCTGATCATGATGAATCAACCAGCAGGTTTGTCCTTGAGATTGCAATTTGTGTGCCAGAGCCTCACCAATTCCCTGGTGATCTGTGAACAAGATCCATCCCCCTGCTGCAGTCAAACGGGAAGTGAATGGGTCAGGTTGCAATGGTTTCCACATCACCTGATAGAGCATTTGCTGCAGAGTCGGGGCCGTTTGCTGTTGCAGATGAGCGATCCCAGCAGCATGATTTTGTAGGGAATAAAGGGGTGGGTCAATCCAGTAGCGTTCTCGTTGAAATGGATATGTGGGAAGATTTCTGATCTTCTGATAGCTGTAGTCCTGAGCAATACCTGTCCAGTTGATGTTCACCCCCTGAACGTAAAGTTGACTCAGACTCTGAAGCATTTGGCCCCAATCTGATTGTCCTGGTCGTAAACTGGGGAGCCAGATCCCTTGATCTTGCGCCAAACATTGCCGTCCCATGCCCAATAGAATAGGTTTAGGTCCCACTTCCAGGTAGATCCCAACCCCTTGTCGTTGCAGGGTTTGCATCCCCTGGGCAAATCTCACCGGTTGCCGCACATGCTTTACCCAGTAGTCTGGGGTAGCGATCTCTGATCCAACCAATTCTCCCGTTAGATTGGAGACGATTGAAATCTGGGGTGCCCTAAAGTTAATCTGGCCAGCAATTTCTTCAATTTCTTTTAGTATTGGATCCATTAAGGGGGAGTGAAAGGCCTGAGAGACTTCCAACGGTTTGACCTTGATCCCCCGAGCCTCCAGATCCCTGGCCACCGCTTCCACCGCCTGCCGGTCCCCAGAAAAAACTACACTCTCCGGTCCGTTATAGGCCGCAATCGACAGCCGAACTGAATATTGGGCAATGGCAGCTTCAACCATTTCCGGACTAGCCAGCACCGACGCCATCGCTCCATCCGAGGAGAGAGATTGCATCAACCGTGCCCGATGAGCGATCAGCTTCAGACCATCTTCCAGGCTGAAGACTCCTGCTAGACAAGCAGCCACATATTCGCCGACACTGTGACCCATCAGGATCTGAGGCTGAATCCCCCAACTGATCCACAGCTGAGCCAAACTGTATTCCAGCGCAAACAGCGCAGGTTGTGTATAGGCTGTTTCATTCAGACTGGAGGCTTCTGTCGAGGGATAGAGAGCTTCGAGCAGGGAATGAGCCATGTATTCTTTCAAGATCTCAGCACATCGATCTAGATATTGTTTAAAAATGGGCTGAGTCTCATACAGGTCTCGACCCATGCCAATGTACTGAGATCCCTGCCCTGTAAATAGAAAAGCAACGGTGTTGCTAACTTCATGGGTCTGTCCAATGGTCAGTCCCGAAACTGCCCCATCCTTAAGAAAAGTGGCTAGCTTTTCAATCATCTCTGATGACGTGGCCGCCACTACTCCTAATCGATGGTTCAAATGGGATCGTCCCAGGCTCAATGTGTAACATATGTCACCTAGGGAGGGAGGATCGGGTTGCCGCAGGTAGTCTAGATAGGCTTGAGCAAGCTGCAGGAGCGAGTTCCGGTTGTGTGCCGAAAGTAAAAGCAGATGCTGAGGTCGGTCCGTGATCGACGACTTCCTGATCAGGGGTGGGATCGTGGGGGCTTCCTGAACAACGATATGGGCATTGGTACCACTAAAGCCAAAGGAACTGACCCCAGCCAACCTGGCTTTCTCTCCACGGGGCCAGGGGAGCGTCTCCGTTGGAATTTTAACAGGGAGATTCTCCCAATCGATATGAGGGTTAGGGTGCTGAAAATGTAGGTGTGGAGCAATCGCTTCCTCTTGCAGTTGCAGAACAACCTTGATTAGTCCAGCAATCCCTGCAGCCGCCTCAGTATGACCAATGTTGGTCTTGACCGATCCAACGATAAGGGGCCTATCGAGCAAATGATGCGGGCCATACACTGATTCCAGGGCATCCATTTCAATCGGATCCCCTAGAGATGTACCTGTGCCATGAGCTTCCACATAGTCAACCTGGTTGGCCTCCACACCTCCATTCGTGAGAGCCTGGCGAATCACCTCTGCCTGAGACAGTCCATTGGGAACTGTTAAGCCCCCGCTACGGCCATCCTGATTCACAGCGCTACCTCGAATCACCGCCTGAATCTGATCTCCATCCCGCTGGGCATCTGACAGCCGTTTCAGGACGAGAACCCCACAGCCTTCTCCGCGCCCATAGCCATCAGCGGCGGCGGCAAATGTCTTACAACGACCATCACGAGATAACATCCCTGCCCGACAGAAGACAATATTGGTCACAGGAGAAAGGATCAAATTCACCCCACCAACTAAAGCCAGGTGACATTCCTGTTGACGCAGGCTCTGACAGGCTAAATGGACTGCCACTAGGGAGGAAGAACAGGCGGTATCCACGGTAAGACTAGGCCCCGTCAGGCCCAGGAAATAGGACAGCCGCCCACTCGCTGTCGATAGCGCATTCCCTGTTCCCAGATATGCAGCATATTCGGTTTGCTCCACACCCTGAAGGTTTTCAATCCTGTAATCAGTGGTGCTTACCCCGACAAATACCCCACTTGAAGTATTAAACAGACTATCTGGTGGAATATTGGCATCTTCTAAAGCTTCCCAGCTCACCTCCAAAAGCAGACGTTGCTGTGGATCTAGCGTCAGTGTCTCCCTTGGCGTTAAACCGAAAAAACTGGGGTCAAAGCAATCGATCGGGTGAGAGAGAAACCCGCCTGAACGGGTATACATTTTGCCCACAACCTCTGGATCGGGATCAAAGTAAGCGTCTGCACCCCAGCGATTTAGCGGCACCTCCGAGATGGCATCGATCCCCTGTTGTAAATTGTGCCAGAATGATTGCGGAGAGTGAGCCCCTCCTGGATATCGGCAGGCCATGCCAACAATTGCAATAGGTTCATTGCTGCTTGAGGCAAGAGTTTTCAACTTTGACTGCAGCTTCTCGAGTCTGATGATCGAATCTTTCAGAAGTGAGCGATAATCTTTCTTGTGTTCTTGAGGCATTGCCATATCCCATCACCTCTCTTTAGTGATTCTCGTTCGTCAGCAAATAGGTTAGGCCCAAAGGCCTATTGCAATAACACACTTTTTATAGCCTCAGCAACTTCTTTAGCAGTTTCTGCATCTGCAATAAACTGATAATGATTAGCCTTACCTTTTACGAAGTGAACACTTAAACTACCACCTATATACTTTCTCCAGCCCAGATCTTGCAAATCACCAAGATTAGACAGATTTTTGTCAAATCCTTCTGCTCGAATCAGTGCAACATTTCCAGGATAAGAACTAAGCTTATAGCTTTCTGCTGCTTTGCGCAAAATCATAATTGGCTTGAACCCAATAGGAATAAGCACTTCCTTGTAAAACCATATAGCATTTGTAAAACGCTTGATCACGAGTCTGAATCGATCGATCCAATTATCTCCCCTGGCACTATCCATGCCATCTTCTTTTAGATAATTTTTCTCGAACTCTGCGAAGACGACATCTAGAGTAAACAGCAGCTGCGGAAACCTTAATAGTTGAGAGAAAAGATCTTTCTTTCGTTGGGGAGAGTTATCATCAAATCCATCTGATGCACAGTCAATTAGCACAACAATTGCCACCTCTTCTCCTGCCTGAATCAGTTGCTGTGCCACTTCATAGGCAATAAAGCCACCAATCGAATAACCTCCCACCTGGTAGGGGCCTTTCGGTTGTACCGTACGAATCGCTTCTACATATTCACGGGCCAGGTCTTCTAACCCTACAGGTGGACATGTATTAATTTTCTGATCAATATCTCTAAGTTGCAGACCATAGACGGGTTGATCTTTACCCAGATAAGGGAGAAGCGAGCGGTAGTTATAGACATGCCCCAGGGCTGCATGGATCATAAAGAATGGAATTCGGTCCCCCTTGGTCTGCAAACCCACCACTGGAGACCAGCTATCTTGTGTTGAGCTATTCGCAAGTAATATTGTCTGGGATTGGATGGTTGGGGCAGCAGCTAAATCTGACAGCGATAATTTGCGGTTAAATTCTTGTTCAATGCGTGCCCCCAGCTGGGCCGCCATGAGTGAGTTGCCACCCAGGTCAAAGAAACTGATGTCGTTACTCTCAATTGGAGTGCTCAGTACATCCTCCCAAATCGAGATTAATTTGGTAGTCACCTGGACTGCAGAGGTATCCCCAAAAGGTTTCTTATCCCCAACTTTAATCCTAGAGTTTGCTCGATTGATCGGGGTTGAGTTGTCCGACCGATCCTGAGGATTGATACCAAAATAACTTCTGATTGAGAGCAAATCAATATCGGTTTCTGCCGTGAATAGATACTCAATCAGCTGTTGATATGTTCTCAGTAAGACATCAATTGTGTCAGCCTCGAATAGAACATGTTTGTACTCAAGAAGTAAAGTCAAAGAATCCGGCTTTTCTTTAACAAATAAACCCAAGTCAAAGTTAGACACCCCAGCATCAATTGCCATATACTCGGTGACTAATCCTGCATCCTTAAATGGAGCGTCAACCAGAGGGACGTAGTCAAATGAGCCTCTTGTTAAAGCAACTCGTTTTAACACTGGGATTGAGATGATTTCCTGGAAAGGAAGATCGGTATTTTGATAAGCCTCTAGTGTTACCTGGCGGACAAGCTGTAGAACCTCCTGGAAACTAAAATCCTCCTGAATTTGTGTCCGAATAGGAATCAATGTATTAAAGTACCCGATGAGATTCTCTAGCCCGGGCTGGTTTCTAGTTGCGACTGGCACACTGATGATCAGATCTTTTTGATCTGTATAGCAAAACAGCAACACCTTAAATACTGCCAGTAACATCATGAATGGGGTAACACTTTGCTGCCGGCAATATTTTTTGATTGAAAGCAGGGTTGATTGGGGAAGATCTAAAGTCCGTCTTCCCCCCAGATAAGTTCCTACAGCAGAAACATCATGATCAACTGGAAGTTTTAATGCCTCAATATTTCCAGCTAACTGCTTACGCCAAAATCTCAGCTGGTCAGCATAGGCTCCTGTTTCCACGAGCTGCTTTTGCCAGACAGCAAAATCTACATACTGCACAGGCAATTCAGCAAGATCTGGTTCCTGGCTATTGAGCAAAGATTGGTAGATCGTTTCCATCTCTCGAAGGAATATATTGATCGACCAGCCGTCTGAAATTAAGTGGTGCATCACCAGCACCAAAATATTCATATCGGGCGAAAGAGAAATTAACTGTATCTGCCATAATGGTCCCTGAGTCAGATTGAAAGGTTGCCGAATGATCTCATGAATTATTTTATTGACATGCTGTTGTTGTTCGGATCCTGACATTCCTGCAATATCTTTGATTGGAAGAGTCCAATTTACCTCAGAGTTGATCAGCTGATATGGCGTACTTCCTTCTTCTCTGATGACTGTACGCAGACTCTCATGCCGGTGAAGAACCCCAGTGATTGCTCTTTCCAGGATCACTTTATTCAGGGGTCCAGATATTTTGACTACTACTGGCAAATTGTAGACAATACTTTTGGGATCTAGGTGGATTAAATTCCATAATCTGTTTTGTGCAGGAGAAAGTGGCAAATCATCCTTGCGATTGACATGAACAATAGGGCACTCAACTCGGTTCGTTGTTCTAGCTACAGTAGGCAGAATACTTTGCTGACCATGAATATCCTCAGGATCAGAGTATTCTCCATCTAAATAAGATTCTGTTTCCCTTAGCTTTTTCACTAGCAGATCAGCCAGTTCATTGTCTGAAAGTCGATCAAGGTAGCTATCTTCATCACTTTCGTTTGCAATGATTGAAGGATATTCTTCTTCAGATGGCAATTCAGGCAGCTGTAATTCTTCCAGTAGATGAGTGGTCAGGGCCTCCAATGTAGGATAGTTAAACAACAGTGTGGATCGTAGAGTTTGACCGATACTTTTTTGCAGCTTATTTCTTAATTCCACCGCCAGCAGTGAATCTAATCCCAGATCAAACAGAGGCTGACGCGGCTGAATCTGATCGGGTGAGTTAAGACCCAATGTCTGTGCGATCTGGCGCCGTACGTAGGCGATCATTAACGCTTGCCTTTGCTCTGGTGAAGCAGACTGCAGTTCCTGCAGGAGATCGGTTGTTTGGAGTGTGGATGGCGCGAGTTGGGGGGGCTTTTTCTGCTGAAAAGCTTCCAGGAATAGGGAAACGGACTCATCCGCTTGTCGGAAGAATTGCTGCCAATCCACTGCCATCACACCTACCTGGGTGGCCGAGTCTGTGATCAGTTGCCCCAAGAGCGGCCATCCCTGCTCTGCTCCAATAAATTCAAAGCCGGAGGTGCGCATCCGTTCCCTTAACTGTTCACTGAGGTTGGCCGCCATCCCCCCCTCTGCCCACGGTCCCCAATTCACGCTTAACCCTGGTTTTCCCTGTTGCCGACGCAGATGCATCAACCCATCCATAAAGGCATTGGCCGCTGCATAGTTACCCTGACTGGCTCCTCCTAGAAGACTGGCGATCGAGGAGAAACAGACAAACCAATCCAGATCCTCCCCCAATGTCAACTGATGCAGGTTCCAGGCTCCATCAACCTTGGGGGCCATCACATTGACAAAGCTATCCCAGGTCTGTTGTGCCAGTAACCCATCTTGGAGCACGCCAGCAGCATGAAGGATTCCCCGCAGGGACGGCAAGCTTCCTCCAATGGTTTCTAGGATCTTGGCCACATCCTGGGGCTGCGCAATATCCCCCAGTTCCACCTGCACCTGGACTCCAGCAGCCTGTAATTCCGTGATCACTGCTTGTGCAGCTTCGGAGGGGGGACGCCGACCGATCAGCACCAGGTAACGCGCCCCTGCTTGTGCCAGCCACTGCGCTGCCTGCAGTCCCAACGCTCCTAACCCCCCTGTGATCAGATAACTGGCCTCAGGTCGGACGATGGTCTGCTTGGCTTCAGGATCAGGGAGCGTGATCACGATCTTGCCGATGTGTTTGCCCTGTTGCATCAGGCGAAAAGCCTCAACAATCCTGGTCAGGGGATAGTGCTGATGCCGGAGAGGATGGAGAAACCCTGTGGTAAACATCTGCAGCACCTGCTCAAACATGCGTGTGATTGCAGAAGGATCTGCCTGCCCCACATCCCCCAGATCGAACGGATAGTAGGTCACATCTGGTCGCTTCTCCTCAACCTGCTGGGGTGTCCAGATCCCCGCCTTACCTATCTCAATAAATCGACCCTGAGGAGCCAGAATCTCAAGACTTTTGGGAATAAACTCTCCATTCAGGCTGTTGAGAATGACATCCACCCCCTGTCCCGCCGTCAGTTCCATCACCTGATCAGCAAAATCCAGAGTGCGAGAGTTAAAAATCTGGGTTACCCCCTGAGAACGAAGAAACTCCCACTTGGGGGGGCTGGCGGTAGCATAGATCTCCGCTCCACGCTGTCGAGCAATTTGCAGCGCGGCCTGTCCCACACCTCCCGCAGCCGCATGGATCAGCACCCGTTCGCCAGGCTGCAGTTGGGCCAGTTCACACAGACCATGGTAAGCAGTCAGAAACACCAGTGGAATCGTGGCAGCTTCAACGGGCGTCAGCTGCGGAGGTCTTTTCACCACAAACTCAGCACGGGTGGTGAGATAAGAACTGAAGGCGTCATCCACCAGCACCACCAGCACTTCATCCCCCACAGCCACATGGGTCACTTCTGCACCCACCGTGACAACCCTGCCAGTACACTCAAATCCAAAGGTTAACTGGGAAGCCTCCGTGATCCCCAGATATTCGGCATAATACTCCTTGAGTACCCCCAGGGAGTTAAGAACATCACGGAAGTTGAGCCCCACCGCCTGCACCTGCACCTCCACTTCATCAGGGGCAGGAGAGCGTCGCTTCAGGGATCTGATCAGCAGGTTATCCGGAGAGCCGTACTCCGATAACTTCAGTTGGAACGGCTGGCCCTCGGGAATCTTCAGGCCTTCTTGATCAGGGATTGTCTTCTGATAGCGAACCAGACGGGCCACATGTCGCTGCCCTTGCCGATACGCAATCTGATCTTCTCGATCCGGTGCCACTAGTTCAGCCATCACTGCAGCCAGATCGGCCTCTAGGGTAGCTTCTGGGTCTAGATCCAGACGGCGGCAGAGAACTTCAGGGAACTCCTGGGCAATGACACGACCCAAGCCCCAAAGGGAAGAGTGTTGGGCATCGACCCACGACTGAGCGGAGGTGATCGCCTGTGCCCCGCGAGTGACCAGCACAACGGGAATCGCTGGCGGAGCCTGACTCAAGGCCTGAAACAGGTGCAGCACACTGGCACAGCTCAAAACTTGAGCCTGATGTAGATCCTTCAACTCTAATCCTGCAGTTGCTGGATGACTATCAAGTGACCAGAGATGTAGGATCCCTCGACAATCTCCACTGGCCAACAGTTCTGGTTGCAAAACCTGTTTAAAGTCCTGGGGATGTAGCGGATGGATCTCATAGCGATGGGAATCCACCTGCGCATAGTCGGTGGCGGCAGTGATCACGATAACGGAGTACCCTTGCCGCTGCAGTGCTTGTACCCATGCCTGCCCCTGCGATCCCTGGGGAGCAAAGACAATCCAGTGACCTCCTTCCGGCTTCTCTGGGGAAGATAAGACAGGAGATTGAGGTCGCCAGTCCACCTGATAGAGCCAATCGGTTGGCATCTGCGGCTCCAGACTGCGTAAGACGGACTCCCGCGTTGCTTCTCTAACCGTGAACCCCTGCAGGTCCGCAACCGGATGCCCCTGCTCATCTACCAGCAGCAGATCACTGGTGTGGATCTTCTGAGCTGCAGAAACGGATTCTCTAGTCTGAGCACGCACCCAGAGGGTTCTCCCCGCCCGGCGATAACACCTTAGTTTCTCAATCCCTACTGGTAGGTAGAGCGCGCTGCTTTCCGCAGATGATGAAGCTGTACTCACTGCTCCCGCCAGTTGAAAGCTGCCATCAAGAAGAATGGGATGCAAATAGTAAATGTTTGCTTCCGAGCTCAGATCCTCTGGCAAGGCCACCCGAGCATGCCCTTCACCTGATCCGATCCAGCCCTGCTGCAGTGACCGGAAACTGGGACCAAAATCAATACCACTCTGGTGAGATTGGAGGTAAAATTCTCCCGGATCCAGAGACTGTTGTTCGCTACTCCTCCAGGAACTCAGGTCTGTGGCCTCGAGATGGGGATCAAAAGCTGCTCGCATCTGGCCCGTAGCGTGAACAGTCCAGACAGGATCTGGCTCGTCAGTCAGAGGATCTAGACTACAGATTTCAAAGCGGTAGAGATTGTTATCTAGAAAACCCAATAGAAGTTGAACAGTCTTTCTCTGGTCAGCAGAAAGGACTAAGGGTTGCTCGATGGCAATGTTCTCCAGCTCTACTACTTCAGATTTAAAGATGGTAAATCCTGCGGTCAGAGCCATTTCCACATAAGCAGCACCCGGAACCAACACTTTTTCAAAAACACAGTGATCCGCCAGGTATGCTGGGATATCAGCCCTGAGGGTGGATTCAAAGTAGATGTCTTGTGGGTGGCGTGCAAGTTGGAGTTTGTATTGCAGCAGGGGATGGCTATAGGCGGAACCCGAGATCAAGTGTGTACTGGTTCTGGGAACATCCACCCAGTAGCGCTGATGCTGGAAGGGATAGGTGGGCAGGGTAGTTAAGCGGCGGCGGGGATAATCGTAATCAAACCCCAACCAATTCACGCCGATCCCCTGGCAGTAAAGCTGCGTTAGGCTCTGGATCATCTGTTCCCAATCTGATTGGCCTGCGCGCAAACTGGGCAGCCACACACCCTGATCCTCGGCCACACATTGCCGACCCATTCCCAACAGGATCGGTTTAGGCCCTATTTCCAGATAGATCCGCACATCCTGGGCGGTCAGAGTACTCATTCCCTGGGCAAATCTCACCGGTTGCCGCACATGATTCGCCCAGTAGTCAGGCGTGCAGATTTCTTGTCCTGCTAGCTCCCCACTCACATTGGAAATCACAGGGATGCGTGGTGCTGCAAACTGGATCTGCTCAGCCACCTGGCGAAACTCCGATAGCATCGGATCCATCAATGGAGAGTGAAATCCTTGCGAGACTTCCAGCGGCTTAACCTTGATCCCTCTGGCTTCCAGATCCCTGACCACCGCCTCCACAGCGACTCTCTCACCAGAGAACACCACACTCTCGGGTCCGTTGTAGGCTGCAATCGACACCTGATCTGGATACTCTGCAATTGCAGTTTCTACGGTAAAGGGATCCGCCAAGGCTGATACCATCGCTCCATCCGAGGGCAGGGACTGCATCAACCGGGCTCGGTGGGCGATCAACTTCAGCCCATCTTCCAGACTGAACACTCCGGCAATACAAGCCGCCACATATTCCCCCACACTGTGACCCATAAGAATAGAGGGCTGGATCCCCCAACTCATCCACACCTGCGCCAGGCTGTATTCCAGGGCAAATAACGCAGGCTGCGTGTAGATCGTCTCATTCAATAGGGCAGGATCGTCTCCGTAAATTACCTCTAGCAGTGACTTGTCTAGATAGTCATCCAGGATCTGAGCACACTGATCCAGTGTCTTTTTGAATGTGGGCTGCGTTTCATACAGCTCTCGGCCCATCCCCGCATACTGAGATCCCTGACCTGTGAACAGAAACGCTACCCTTGGTTGCCCGACCCCTTCTACATGTCCAACCACCAGTCCTGCTGTCTCCTGACCATGGATGAAGACTGCCAATCGATCCTGCAGTTCTGCCACGGATGCTGCGATTACAGCCAGGCGAGCAGAGAAATGACCCCGCCCCGTATTGGCGCTGAAACACAGATCTGGAAGTGATAGGCCCTCTTGATCCGCAAAGGAATGGTAGGCCCTCACCAGATCTTTTAGAGCAGTCTCAGACTTAGCCGACAGTACCAGCAGATGCAGAGGTCTCTCGATCCCTGATCCAGAACTTACGGGTTCCAGAGGCGCTTCTTCCACGATCACATGTGCATTCGTCCCACTTGCCCCAAACGAGCTGATCCCGGCAATCCGCTTTCTCTCTCCCCGCCGCCAGGACTGGATCTCTGTTGGGATCCGAATCGGTAATCTCTCCCAATCAATCTTCGGGTTCAGCTCTTGCAGATGGTGATGGGGTGGGATCTCTTCATGCTGCAGCGCCAGGATCACCTTGATTACTCCCGATACCCCTGCGGCGGATTCCAGGTGACCAACATTGGCCTTTACTGATCCCACCCAGAGCGGATCCTCAGCGGTATGCACCTTTCCAAACACTTCCCCGAGTGCTGTAACCTCAATCGGATCCCCCAATGCGGTCCCGGTTCCATGCGCCTCAATATAACTGATCTCACCTGGCTCCAGATTCGCCTGGGCTAAAGCGCGGCGGATCAGTTGCTGTTGAGACTGACCATTGGGCACCGTGAACCCGCTACTCGGTCCATCCTGATTCACAGCACTGGCGCGGATCACGGCCTGAATCGGATTTCCGTCAGCCACTGCCTCAGAAAGTCGCTTGAGGATTAGGACTCCACATCCTTCACCCCGTCCAATCCCATCCGCAGCAGCATCAAACGTCTTGCAATGTCCATCCACCGACAGCATCTGGGCCTGAGAGGTAGCAATCATTGAACTGGGCGTGGCCATGAGATTCACTCCCCCAGCCAGCGCCAGCTCACATTCCCCCAGTCGTAAACTTTGACAGGCTTGATGGATCGCCACCAACGATGACGAACAGGCGGTATCCACGGCCACTGCAGGTCCTGTAAATCCAAATGTGTAGGAGATCCGGCCTGCCGCTGCATTCAATGGCCCTCCCGTCACCCCAAACGCCTGCGCGGACTCAGTTGCCCCGGCCTGCTGTAGAAGTATCCCGTAATCATTCAATGTGATCCCGACAAACACTCCCGTCGGACTTCCCGCTAACCGATTGGGAATCTGCCCCGCTCGCTCTAATGCCTCCCAACTCAGTTCCAGGAGCAGGCGATGTTGCGGATCCATATACTTTGCTTCCCGAGGCGAAATCCCAAAAAAGCCTGGATCAAACTGATCCATATCAGTGAGGAACCCACCATAGCGGCAGTAGGATTTCCCTGGGGTCGAGGGGTCGGGGTCATAGATAGATTCAAGATCCCAACGGGAGGCAGGGATCTCGGTGATGGCATCATAGCTTTGCCGCAGCTTTTGCCAGAATGCTTCCGGGGTGTTGGCATCACCCGGAAAACGGCAGGCCATTCCGATCACTGCAATCGGCTCCGCAAGAGAAACAGAGCTGGATCGGGGTTCCTCTGGTCGAGCAACCGACTGCAGATCAAGAACTTCTGTGGCTAGATACTGTGTGAGTCGCTGCAGGTTGGGCAGATCGAACGCCAGACTCGCTGGTAGCTTGACTTGCAGTGCCTTTTCCAAACGGTTACGGAATTCCACCGCCATTAGCGAGTCCAGACCCAGCTCAAAGAATCCCGTCTGCGGATCCAGGGATTGGGTAGATTTCAGCCCCAGGACTGGACGCAGTTGTTCTGCGATGGCTGTTTGTAGAGAGCTCATCCGTTCACTCTCGGGCTGAGCCAGCAATCTTGCCACCAGATCCGATTGGCTCCCAGAAGCCTCTGGCTTGACTTTAATTTCAACCTCAGCAGCAGGGATTGGAATCAGATCCAGAAATGGACGAGGTCGTCGCGCCGCGTAGAGGGTCTTAAATCTTGACCAGGCATTGCGACTCACCGTTACCTGAGTGCGATCAGACGTTAGGAATAAACCCAGAGCCGCAAGCGCCAGATCTGGATCTAGTGCTTGAACTCCAGCCTGTGAGAGCCACTTCTGGGCCTCCGCTGTTACCATCCCACCCCCAGCCCACGGACCCCAATTAATGGCAAGTCCCGGTAACCCCTGCGCTCGCCGATATTGCACCAGGCTGTCCAGAAACTGGTTGGCGGCTGCATAGTGGGCCTGTCCCTGTGATCCCCAGACAGAAGCAATGGACGAAAAACAGACGAAAAAGTCGAGATTTTCTTGTAAGGACAGTTGATGCAGAATCCATCCCCCCTGGACCTTAGGACGCAGAACCGACTGCCATTGCTCAGGTGTGATCTCGGTTAGAGGAGCAAACCCCTCAACCCCTGCAGCATGAACAACTCCCTTCAAAGGGATCCCTGCTGAGTGCATTTGCTGCCAGACCTGCTGCATCTGAGCAAGATCAGTTACATCGGCAGCCATGGCTGTTACCTCTACCCCGGTTGCTTCCAGCGCAGTTACAGCAGGTTGAGTCTCTGGCGTTAATCCCTGCCGACTGAGCAGGAGGAGATGACGGGCCCCCTGATCCACCAACCATCTGGCTACCTTCAGGCCTAGAGATCCCAATCCCCCCGTGATCAGATAGCAACCATTGGAATCCAGTTGTGGAGAGCTGGAGGTAGGAGGTTTTGTCGCCACCAGCCTGGGGACGTAGCATTGACCCTCCCGAATGGCGACCTGATCCTCAGCATCGGGATGCAAGAGCCTGGGCAGAAGAATCTCCACCTGCTCATCCACAGGTACCAACGGATCCAGATCGATCAAGCCTCCCCAGTGATCTGCATATTCCAGTGAGACAACCTTGCCCATTCCCCAAAAGGTTGACTGTGCAAGCGAAGGAGACTCTTGAGCGTAGGTCATGGCTCCGGTGGTGATCAGCCAGATCCGTGGAGAAGAAGCAGTAGTCCCTGGCTTCAGGAGTGTTTGTAAAAACAGGAGCAGATGGAGAGATAACGACTCTGACTCAAGCGGATCAGCAGACGCAGGCACCCGATAAACAATCCCCACCCATGGTGAAGAAGTATTTTGTAAAAGAGGTACGGGATCTGCAGGCAGGGTTTCCAGCACAGTGCAGGTCTGGCCAGCGTGTTGCAGAAGGGATGCTAACAGATCGGCACCTTCTCCGATTAAGAGCCAGTGGCCCGAGCGGGTTGCAGATGCATTTGCCGATGAGGATAGGGAGTGAGGTCGCCATTGAATGTCGTAAAGCACATCCCGTAGAGACTCCTGGGCAAGAGCCTGTTGATGCCGTTGAATGAGTTGCTGCAGGGCTTCGGTGACCGACAGAGATCCATTCCCCTCCAGGAGTTCAGCCAGTTGGACTGCATCTCCTTGATCGAGAAGTTGCGACACTGGGGAAAGAGAGGAACGAGAAGGATCAAGGGATCGGGTTGGCCTGGGTTCCACCCAGAAGCGCTCCCGTTGGAAGGGGTAGGTGGGTAAACCCGTCAGTCGCCGCCGTGCGTAGTCTTTGTCAAATGCTTTCCAGTTAACTTGCACTCCCTGCACATAGAGCTGAGCCAGGCTGTGCAGGATCTCACCCCAATCCCCACCCTTTTGCCGCAAACTGGGGAGCCACAAGCCTTGATCCTCCGCAACACACTGTCTACCCATTCCTAGAAGCACGGGTTTAGGTCCCACTTCCAGATAAATGCCGATTTCCTGCTGCTGCAGAGCCTGCATTCCCTGGGCAAATCTCACCGGTTGCCGCACATGGGCGACCCAGTACTCAGGGGTGGTGATCTCTTTGCCTGCTAAAGTTCCACTCACATTGGAAATCACAGGGATGCGTGGTGCTGCAAACTGGATCTGCTCAGCCACCTGGCGAAACTCCGACAGCATCGGCTCCATCAATGGAGAGTGAAATCCTTGCGAGACTTCCAGAGGCTTAACCTTGATCCCTCTGGCTTCCAGATCCTTGGCCACCGATTCCACAGCGACTCGCTCACCAGAAAACACCACACTCTCGGGTCCGTTGTAGGCCGCAATCGAGATCTGATCTGGATACTGTGCAATTGCAGTCTGAATAATTTCCGGATCCGCCAAGGCTGATACCATCGCCCCATCTGAGGAGAGGGACTGCATCAACCGGGCTCGGTGGGCGATCAACTTCAGCCCATCTTCCAGACTAAAGACGCCTGCCAGACAAGCCGCCACATATTCCCCGACACTGTGACCCATTAGGACAGCAGGCTGAATCCCCCAACCCATCCACAGCTGGGCCAGACTGTATTCCAAAGCGAATAGTGCGGGCTGCGTATAAGCCGTTTCACTCAGGGGTGAGTCCCCATCGGCATAGAGAACTTGAAGTAAAGGCTGATCTAGATAGGCATCCAGGATCTGAGCACAATGATCTAGGGCTTGCTTAAAAGTGGGCTGCGTTTCATAGAGCTCCCGACCCATACCAACGTACTGTGATCCCTGTCCCGTAAACAGAAACGCAGTTTTTGGGGATCGATTCTCCTGCGGCGGAACCACCACACCCGCGATCTCTGCCTCTCCAGCCCCATACTCCGACAGCTTCTCCCTCAACTCCTCCAGGGATGCGGCCATGATCCCCAGTCGATGCCGGAAATGATTGCGGCCATAATTGGCTGTAAAACATAGATCTCCCAGAGCCTGCTGCGGATGAGCACCTAGATAGTCCTGGTAGCTCTGCACCAGCTCCCGCAACGCCTCTGGACTCTTACCTGAAAGGGTCAACAGATGTAGGGGCCTCTCCACCTCTCGGATAGAAGTCACAACCTCAGGTGCTTCTTCCACCAGAACATGTGCATTCGTCCCACTGATCCCAAACGAGCTGATCCCCGCGATCCTTTTCTTTTCTCCCTTTGGCCAAGAGATCCGCTCTGTAGGCACCTCTACAGGCAGATGCTCCCAGTCAATCATCGGATTTGGCGTCCGAAAATTCAGATGGGGTGGGATCTCTTCATGCTGCAGCGACAAGATCACCTTCAGCAAACTTGCCATCCCCGCCGCCGCTTCCAGATGCCCAATGTTTGTCTTAATCGAACTGATCCACAACGGTTGATCTGGAGGTCGATTCTGACCCAGTACGGCTCCCAGGGCTTCCACTTCAATCGGATCTCCCAGCGCTGTCCCTGTTCCGTGGGCTTCGACAAAACTCACCTGCTCAGGAGTTACCCGCCCATTGGCCAGAGCTTGGCGCAATAAAGTCTGTTGGGCCAATCCATTGGGGACCGTCAGGCCGCTACTGGGACCATCATGGTTGACCGCACTGCCCCGGATCACAGCCAGAATCGGATCTCCGTCGGCCCTAGCCTGCGATAGACGTTTGAGAATCACCACCCCACAGCCCTCCCCTCTGCCATAGCCATCCGCCGAGGCATCAAAGGTTTTGCAACGACCATCGGGGGCCAGAGCCCGCAAGCGGGACAGTGCAATCGTCAGTGTCGGATACAGCACCAGCTGAACTGCACCCACCACGGCCAGATCACATTCGCGGGCTCGCAAACTCTGACAGGCCAGATGCAACGCCACCAGTGCAGAGGAACAGGCAGTATCAACGGCCAGATTCGGCCCCTGTAACCCTAAAGCATAGGAAAGCCGTCCAGAGGCAAAGCAAAATCCATTGCCCGTGCCATCGTAGGGTGTAATCGCAGCCGGATCCGGACCATGCAATTGCAGATCCGCATAGTCATTCTGACCGATCCCCACGAACACTCCGGTCGGCGTCCCCACCAACTGGGCCGGAGCTATGGCTGCCTGCTCCAGTGCCTCCCAGCTCACCTCCAGAAGCAGACGTTGTTGAGGATCTAAACTGACGGCCTCACGGGGAGAGATACCAAAGAACTGGGCATCAAAGCGATCCACATCCTGTAACAGTGCAGCAGAACGGATGTAGAGTTTGCCAGCTGCATCTGGATCGGGGTCAAAGAACTCATCAACAGGCCAACGAGAGGCAGGAATCTCCGCCACCGTATCCATGCCTTGCACAAGCAAAGACCATAGACTTTCAGGTGAGTTAGCCCCACCCGGGAAGCGGCAGCTCATGCCAACAATTGCAATGGGCTCAATGGCTCGCTCTTTCTCTTTGGCCAGCTCTGCTTCTAGCTTTTGGATCAGGTAGAACGATTGCTGCAGGGGGGACAGAGAGGAAGAAGGCACGGGGGACTGTTGCTGCTGCACGGCTTTATCCCTAACCATAGGATTTGAGCTTCTCGGCCAGTATAGAGGCGATATCTTGTTCTGTTAATGCTTCAATTTCCTCTAGTGTCGGATCCCTGGCTTCATCCTGATTGACCTGAGCTGGCTCAGAAATCGGTTCTGCCATGGACCGCTGCTGGGACGGGGAGAGGGCCTGGACCAAATAGACTGCCAGTGCCTCAATTGAGGGGTAATTAAACAAAAGCGTAGCACTAATAGACAGATCGAAATCTGACTGCAAACGGTTCCGCAATTCAACGGCCATCAGGGAATCCAGCCCCATCTCAAAGAACCCTTTTTCGGTATCCACCTGGGGTTCAGCAAAACCCATCACACGGGCCACACGCCCCTTCAGGTGTCGGATCAGGAAAGATACCCGTTGTTCATCAGGCATGCCTTCCAGTTCGCTACGAATGGTAGGGGACGGCGGGATCGGCTCAGCCGATAGCTCAGTCGTGGCAGGAGCTTCTGTAGCGAGCAGTCGCTTGACCAATGCAGGGCTATGGGGATGAAAAGCCTGTCCAAACCTGGTCCAATCCACAGGAAAAATTCCGATCTGAGCTGGAGGATTGACCTGAAGTAACCAGGAGAGGGCAAGCCATCCTTCAGCTTGTGAGATCGTCTGAATACCGTACTCCAGGAGGCGTTGCTGTTGTTGGGTTTCTAGCGAGGCGGCCATTCCCAGGGTGGCCCACGGTCCCCAGTTAAGACTCAGGCCAGGGAGTCCTTGACGGCGCCGATAGGCAGCAAGACCATCCATAAATGCATTGGCTGCCGCATAATTTCCCTGCCCCCCTGATCCTAAGAGTGCAGCGGCAGAGGAGAAGAAGACACAAAAATCCAGATCCTGCTTCTGACTGAGGACATGCAGATTCCAGCTCCCCACAACTTTTGCCCGCATCACCTGCCAGACATCACTCCAGGTCATCTGCTGGAGGGTTTTATCTTTTAGGACCCCAGCCGCATGGAAAATCCCACGCAAGCGTGGCAGATGCTGTTCGATGTTGTTGAAGACGTCCTGTAGCTGATCCAACTGGCTGATATCCACTGCAGCCACCACAACTTCGACACCTTGAGACTGCAGGTTTTGAATCCATGTGTGAGTGGCATCAGAGATCGTTCTGCGACTTAAAAGTACCAGATGTCTGGCTCCCCAACCCACCAGTTGCTCAGCCAGGGATAGTCCGAGTGCTCCCAACCCTCCAGTTACCAGATATGTGGCATCCCCTGATAAGGAACAAGAAGCCACCCCCCCTGCAGGAATCTCCAGAGGGCAACGCACCAGTTGACCCACATATCGCTGCTGACCACGATAGGCACAATGATCTTCTCGATCTTCCTCCCCTGCACCGGTAATTTCCAGAAAAATTTGGTGAGCGGCAGTTGCTGGAGTGACCACAGGATCCAGATCGAGCATGCCCCCCCACTGCAGGGGATGTTCCTGTGCTATGACCCGACCCAACCCCCACATAGAGGCCGACCCCACGTTCAACGGCTCTGACCCTGAGTTGACAGATTGTGCTCCCCGACTGATCAGCCACAGCTTTGCGGGTGGAGTCGTGAGATCTTGGGTCAGGGCCTGGAGCAGCCAGATTACACTGCCACAGCCCAGGTGCTGCTGAGTTTCCCAGATAGAGGCATCAACGGCAGCGTCCGGTGCAAAGTCATCTTGATCAACGTTCCACAAGTGAACAATCGTGGTGGGAGGCCCTCCGGATGTAGCCATCTCCCGCAGAAGTGTTGCAAAATCTGCACTGTTCTCAGGATTGACCTGGTAGATGTTGGGGGCAGGGTTAAGGAATGAGGGACCAGGAGTGACAACAACACAGGGGAATCCCTGGCCTTTGAGGAGATTAACCAGGGCCTGCGCTATCCCCTGGTGATCCGCCAGAATCAACCAGATCCCTTGGGTCACAGGAGCAGATCGAGCAGGGGGTGATACGGACTGCCATTCAATCCGGTAGAACCAGCTGGAAAGCGTTTGGGTAAGCTGTTGAGATCGATGTTGCCGGACCAGTTCCGCCATAACGTCTGGCAGTACTGCTTTGCTCTCTGCCGAAAGATGAGGCGTGCCTGATAACAGGTGCACCAGATCCTCCACCTGTCCCTGATCGAGTAGTTCTACCACGCGGGTTGAAGGTAGGCGTTGCCCAGAGGATAAAGGCCCCCGCCCAGGGGAATGTTCGGGTGCATCGACCCAGTATCGCTGCCGCTCAAATGGATAAGTTGGCAGGCCGCTCAGTCTCTGGCGAGGGTAATCCTGATCAAACCCAGACCAGTTGACCTGGGCGCCATGGATGTAAAGTTGAGCCAGACTTTGCAAGACTTGATTCCAATCTGACTGCCCCTGTCGCAAGCTGGGTAGCCAGACACCTGTATCCTTCACCAGACACTGTTGCCCCATTCCCAGAAGAATAGGTTTAGGTCCCACCTCCAGATAAATCCCCACGCCTTGCTTCTGTAGCGTTTGCATCCCCTGGGCAAATCTGACAGCTTGCCGCACATGCTTGACCCAGTAGTCTGACGTTGCAATGTCCTCCCCTATCACATTCCCCGTGAGATTGGAGATGATGGGGATCTGCGGTGCCTGAAAGTTAATCTGGCTGGCGATCTGCTCAAATTCCTGCAGCATCGGATCCATTAAGGGGGAGTGGAATCCCTGCGAGACATCCAGCGGTCTGACCTTGATCCCCTGGGCTTCCAGTTCCCTGGCCACCGTCTCCACGGCCTGTCGTTCTCCGGAAAAGACCACACTCTCCGGTCCGTTGTAGGCGGCGATCGAGACCTGATCCGCATATCCAGCAATGGCCATTTGCACTGTTTCTGGATTCGCCAGGGCCGATACCATCGCCCCATCCGAGGAAAGGGATTGCATCAGGCGGGCCCGCTGCGCGATCAGCTTCAAGCCATCTTCGAGACTGAATACCTCTGCCAGACAAGCGGCCACATATTCGCCCACACTATGACCCATCAGGATCTGGGGTTTGATCCCCCAGGAGATCCACATCTGGGCCAGACTGTACTCCAGAGCAAATAAAGCAGGCTGCGTGTAGGCTGTCTCACTCAGGGGTGAATCCCCATCGGCATAGAGAACTTGAAGTAAAGGCTGATCCAGATAAGCCTCTAGGATTTGAGCACACTGCTCCAATGCCTGTTTGAAAGTCGGCTGGGTTTGATACAGTTCTCGCCCCATCCCTCTATACTGGGATCCCTGCCCCGTCAGGAGAAAAGCTACGTTCTGGGTTTGAGACTTCTGAGTCTCACCTTGCAGCAATCCAGAGATATCCTGGTTCCCCCCAGCGAAGGCCACTAATTTTTCCTGCAGTTCCTCACAGGATGTCGCTATCACAGCCAGGCGATGCTCAAAGTGTGTGCGACCAACATTTGCTGTAAAGCAGATATCTGCCAGTCTCAACTCAGGGTTCTGCTGAATAAATACACGATAGGCGTCCGCCTGCTGCCTTAGCCCCTGATCTGTTTTGGCTGAAAGGGCGCAGAGGTGCAGAGATCGCTCCACCTTAGGAATAAGCACCTCGCGAACAGGTGGCTCTTCCAGCACCACATGAGCATTAGCTCCACCAAACCCAAAAGAACTTAGCCCAGCTCTACGAGGGATCGGCTGGCCGCTAGCATCCTGCAGCTGTTGCCACTCTTGGGTTTCTGTAAGCAGGTAGAACGGACTTCCCTCCAATTTGACGCGCGGGTTCTGCTCACTAAAGTTGGCAAGCTTCGGTAACTTCTGGTGCTTCATCGCCAGTAGCACCTTGATCAGACCTGCAATCCCTGCGGCACCTTCGGCATGGCCGATGTTGGTTTTAACTGCCCCAAGCCCGCAATACCCCTGCGGTGGAGAGGTTATGTGGTGGTGCTGGAACAGTTGTGTGAATGCTCGCTTTAACCCATTGATCTCAATTGGATCTCCTAGTGGTGTGCCAGTACCATGGGTTTCGATGAAGGTGATGGTTCCAGGTGAAATTCCAGCCTGCTGATAAGCCATTCGGATCACCTTTGACTGAGCGTAAACATTAGGCGAGGTCAATGTTCGCGAATGTCCACCATGGTTAACCGCACTGCCAAGGATCACTCCATAAAGGGGATCCCTATCCGTAAGAGCAGAGGTAAAGGGCTTAAGCAGGACAAATCCTGCCCCTTCAGCGCGTACATACCCATCGGCAGCCGCATCAAAGGCACGACATTGTCCGGTTGGAGAGAGCATGCCTAATTTGCTAAGAGAAATAAATCGGGTGGGTGTGCTGTAGAGATTTACACCTCCAACCAGGGCCATTTCACATTCCCCTGCCCTGAGGGCTGCGATCGCTTGATGAAGTGCAATTAGAGAGCTGGAACAGGCGGTATCAATAGGAAAACTAGGGCCATGGAAATTAAAAAAGTAAGAGATACGGTTGGGAAGAATAGAAGCCTGATTACCTGTAAGTGTATGACCTTCTATAGAGCTTTCTCGGCTCAATAAAAGCTCTTCATAGTCATAGTTACAGACGCCCACGAAGACACCCACATCTCGACCCATCAACTCGGATGGACAATATCCAGCATCTTCCAGACAGGCCCAACTTAGTTCAAGCATCTTCCGCTGCTGCGGATCCATTCGTATGGCTTCCCGAGGAGTAATCCCAAAAAAAGTAGCATCAAATGCATCAATATCCTGAATGAATCCACCCCATTTGCTAACACTGGTATTGGGTGTTGTGGAATCCATAGAGTAGTATTTAGAGGCTGACCAGCGATCACCGGGAATCAGATCAACGCTATTAACTCCATGTTCCAAACAATGCCAGTACTGCTGATAGTGAGTTGCCCCAGGAAATGTACAGGCAAGACCAATAATGGCAATCTGATGGTCAGATCCCTGAACATCGCTATCACGTGTAACCTGAGATTCAATCATCTTGTCTGAGGGAGTAGTTCGGTCAAGCCAAAGATATACTAGCAACAAGAGAATTTATTCGTCAGCTAATGATCTCAAGTCTTCTGCGCCAGTGCTTGCTCCTGAGAAAGAGAGTTTTCTATGTAACTTATCATTGGCTTAAAAAGCGTAGCTAATCTTGAATACTGCTGTTCGATATCAGGCAAGAGACTTCCCGATCTGGGCTTAACTATGTTTGAATAATCAATATTACTATCGACTTCTATCTCTAAAAAACGAAGAATCAAATTGATTTGGGTGTTGGGATCCTGACAAATCGCTTCATAAGTAGTACATATTTTCTGCTCTGGAGGAATTAAATCGATATTTTTAAAAAAATAATCTTGCAACAATTTCCAGTATTGAGCCTTAAGCTTAAGGCGGACATCAAAGATCTGGGAGGTAGCGAAAAACTTAAAAACAGAATAGACAGCAGGGTTATCCATTAGCAACCGATAAAACCGCCAGGTATGATAGGCATACATACTCTTTGACTCTAGAATTTTTATCCAGAATTTTGTCCACGAGTTAATAGATTGAATCGGATCTCTATTGATAAAAATAAATTTAGCATCAGGAAATGATTGATATATAAACTTAAAGTTAAGGGCATCTATGGGATTTTTAAGCAGGATCATTCTGTCCCCATGCCCAGAGGTATACTGAATTTTCTTACAGATCTCATGCAGAAAAGATATACTACGTCGATTAAGCATCTGTTGATATCCTTCCCAGCCCAGGATAAATCCATACTCTTCTGGTGCGTTGGGAGAAACAGGAATCTGATCTACTTCTCGATCAGCACTTCCAAAAGAATCAATTAAGTCTTGAACTTGCCTACAGGCATTGCTTTCATTATGGGTAATATGATTGTTGAGAATCTCCCCGTATCTCAGAAGATGATAAGTACTAATATAGTTAAATTTATTTGTGTCAGCAAGTAACTTATAGAGAAGCGTAGTTCCAGAACGCTGAGCCCCAATGATAAATACAGGATTATAGCTTACATCATCAAGCAGATGAAGATGAGAGTTATCGATCTGTGAATAATATGATTTGAGTAGCTTCATAACTATGTTTCCTAATGTTAGATTATTACCAATCGGCCCAAAACCTTCTGATCAATTACAAGCGAATATCTTTAGGTATGGACTTGAGTGTATATAGAAGTCTTGATGTACTCAGCTAAGTGTTGTGTATAGGGTGGGTAAATAATACTTATGTGATTTCCAGGCAGAACTGTTGTGCTTACCCCTCCATGAGCATACTTATCCCATCCGCCTGCAGGCAACATATCTTCAACTCCCCCTTCGTCTTTAGCAAGAACAAGCAATACTCTTCCCATGTAAGGTTTCATTATGTAGGTTCGCCTGTATTGACGATTCAGCTGAATTGCTCGGTTAAATGGCACAATGACGTTCTTATAAAACTGACGATACTGGTGTAGATAATCAAGCATGCGCGCAAAAATGTTATCACTCAAACCTGGAGAGGCTTGATATTGAAATCCACTCTTCGATAATCTCCAACGGATGTTGATTAGTGAGAGTACCCGTTTTAATGGGGGTCTTTCAGCATGAACATCTATCACGATTAATTGATTAACAACTTCTTCGGACAGGCTCAGTTGTCGAGCGATTTCGTAAGCCAAAACTGCACCTGCACAGTAACCTCCAAGGTTATAAGGTCCTTTGGGTTGAACAGAGCGGATCTCAGTTATTGCTTGTGCTGCAATATCTTCGAGTTTGGGAAACGAATTTAGATGGCCTATACTATCTCTTGAAAACTTAACAGCATAGAATGGAATATCAGGACCTAGCTCTTTAACAAGAAAAGAGTAGACAAACGCATTATTTCCTCCAGGTGTTGCCATAAAAAGTGGAGTCTGTGAGCCGGAAGTTTGGATTGGCATCAGCAGCTTTCCATCTTCGCCATAGAGGATCAATGAGGCTAAGCCCTCGACACTAGTTGCTGTATTAATACTTGACAAGGTGAGTTGGTAGCCAAACTGGCTTTGAATCCTCTCGATGAGCTTAATGGCAACAAGCGAGTTAAGACCTAGATCGAAAAAATTGTCACGAACACCAATCCTTTTAACATTTAATTCTTCTTCAAGAATAGAAACTAATTGCTCTTCCAGGTCATTTCTTGGCGCAGCGTAAGCATCAGAACTTTCCTTTTTCTGCTTTTCTGTTAGTAGTGATATTGGCCTAGGTAACTCCAGGTGTTTCTGCAAAGTAGAAAGGGAAGTCTCTAAATCCTCTGCCATTTGTAGCAGTAGTTTCTCATATCGAAGGAAGAATTGCTCGATAGTACTTTTCTCAAATAGTGACGATTTATATTGTATGGTAGCTGAGATGATCTCATGCTGTTCTGTTAAACTCAGGCAAAGTTCAAAATTAGAAGACTCCCGAATCGGTTTGAGAGTCGTGACCGTCAGCTCAGGAGCTTCCAGTGGAGAGAGCCACTCAGAAAGGAAAATAAAAACCCCTCTGGTTAAGGAAACTCTCCTAGCTTCAGGGAGATCAGCTAGCATCTGAAAAGGTAATTCCTGATACTTATAGATACCTAAAGTTCTCTTACTAATTTGCTCGAGTAGATCTCGAATACTCATCGTTCCTGATACATGAGTGCGAAGAGGAAGTAAATTATTAAAATACCCAATAATCCCTTCTAAACCCGGTTGATTGCGGCAGGAAACTGGGGTACTGACAAGTAGATCTTCCTGATTGGTGTAGCAATACAGTAAAGCCTTAAAAGCAGTCAGTAGTGTAGTGAATAAAGTAACACCCTCTTTCTGACTCAAGTCCTTGAGAGACTGGGTTAAGTCTTTAGAAATATTGTAAACACAAAAGTCCCCTTCATAAGAGATCCCCAGAGAAGAAGAGTGATCGACAGGTAAATGTAATGTCTCTAGGCCAGGACCAAGTTGATCCTCCCAAAATTTTAACTGTTTCTGCAGCTGTTCTCCCTGAAGAAACTGCCGTTGCCAAACCGAATAGTCGGCATACTGAATAGGGAGTTCAGCCAAAGGAGGTTTTGTCTCCTGAGAAAATGCTTTATAGAGAGTTTTTAACTCCTGGAAAAAAATATTTATCGACCATCCATCAAAAATAAAGTGGTGAAAAACAAAAGCTAGAATATATTCCTGTTCAGCTGTTTTTATAAGGTTGATACGAAATAGAGGTAATTGCTCCAGTTTAAAAGGAGTTGAGGTCCATTCATCTAACAATGATTCTAAATTGGCTTCTTTTTCTTGATTAGAAACTTCTGAAAGATCCACAAGCTGTAGAGTCCAATCTAGTTTGGCAGAAATAATCTGCTCTGGGTGTCCTTTATCTACAGAGATAAATGTTCTAAGATTCTCATGGCGTTCGATAATATTAACCACACTTTTTTCAAGGAGTTTCTGATTCAGCGGTCCTCCCACTAGGAAAAACGCAGGTAAGTTATAAACTGTACTAGCAGGATCTTTGCTGATTAAATTCCACAATCTTTCCTGGCCGAACGAAAGGGGAATGACGTTGTCTCTTAATGCTGGCTTAATGATTAGTTGTGAAGGATTCTGATGATTTTGTCTCAACCAATTAATGATGTCTGACTTGGACTGACTAAGCCGACGTTGTATGTCAGAAGTCAGGACTCCCTTAGGGGCTCGAATACTGAGGTTTTCGCCATCCAGTGAGAGTCTTACACCTTTCTGAGACAGGTCAATAAGTAGCTGTTCCAGATCAAGATCGCTCATAGTGTGATCTCCTCAATGTCTGTTTCATTCTCAACTGTCTGAGCCGGATCATTTTGTAATATTGTTTGCAGAGCCAACTGTCTCAGTAAACTGTCAGCCAACTGCTCAGTACTTGGACCGGCCACAATTTGATCAAGAGGAATATCAATCTGTAAATCTTTGAGGATTCTATTTCTTAGTTCTACACTGACCAAAGAATCTAATCCTAACTCTCTGAGGGGCTGCTCTACATTGAGAAGAGATCCAGAGGTTAACCCCAAAGAGATAGCTACACACCCTTTCAGGTATCTGATGACATATTCCCATCGATTTTCGAATGGAATAGTCTGTAAATCCTGTAGAACTGTAGGCAGGGAATCATTCTGATTACTCAAGCCACCATCTAACTCTGAGTCATCCAAGTCTTGTTCAGAATGTCTGCTGATGTCAATATCCTGTATAAAGTGAGAAAATCCTCTAGAGTTAAAAAGTGTTGCAAGGTTCGGCCAATTAATCCGTGCCACGATTGCCTGAGAGAAGTCTTGATCTAAAAGTAATTGACCCATAGCGTCAAGCGCTATCTCTACAGGAATTGGGAATAGTATAGACTTTTTGCTTGTCTCCTCAGTTTGTGCCCTTTCTTCCCATAATCCCCAGTTGATGCTGAGTGCTGGAAGATGACGCTGACGACGGTAGAACATCAGTGTATCAACGAAATAGCTAGCTGCCGCTAATACTACTCCTCTCTCCGATCCCCACACCGATGCCAGCGAAGAAAAACATACAAAAAAGTCCAGATCCAGATCTTGGGAATATTGGTGTAAGTTCCACGCTCCGGTCACTTTAGGATGAGATAAGATCTCAAGAATGGAACGCCTTTCTAGATCTGCCAACTCATTGGATGAACCTTCCGTATGGATGATACCCATCAGCGGAGGCATTGAGGATTGAATTTGTCCAAAGGCCAACTGCATCTGGTCTTTGCTGACAACATCTGCTTCTACGATCTGAATGTTAACCCCTTGATCTCTCAGCTCTGTCAAAATCGAGGAGGAGCTATCATCTGGTGTAGTTGATGAATTGTTGATCAAGACCAAGTGTTTTGCTCCCCTTTCCACCATCCAGCTGCAAATATGCAAACCTGGATATTGCAATCCTCCGGTAATGAGATATGTCTTTTCCGAATCAAACGCAACCTTTCTGAACTGAGGGGCTGGACGATCTACCAATCGTGGCACATATCGGTACCCCTCTCTGTATGCAACAATCTTTTCAGGGGATTCCGATAGTAATTCTTCGATTAAAATTCCAACATTTTCTTGGGAACAATCGTCTAAATCAATAAAACGAGTTTCTAACGATGGATGAGTGATCTGTAGAGACTTTCCAACACCCCAGAGAGGAGATTGCATGAGCCCAGAAATCTCTGATTCAGTCAATGTGGGCGGTTGAGTCCTTTGCGTTACCAACCATAGATGAGATGGAAAACGGTGTTTGTCTAACTCTTCCAGAGATTGTATCAATTGCCAAGCACTCCAGCTCCCTTGAAGGGTGAATTCTCTTAATTGATCAATTGTAAAGTCTTCTGAGGTTTCAGTATCTATACTCCACAAATGGAGAATGCTGTACTCAGAACGCAATTGTGGCACGATGTCCGCCATCAGTTGGCTGAAATGCTCAGTCCGGGAGACATCAATCTGATACTCTGATTCGCTCAGTTTTTTCCATGTATCTCCTTTATGGACGAGGAAACAGTGATGCCCCAAGAATCGCAGCTGCTCACCGATGCTTCGACCGATCCCTCGTTGATCTGCAAGGATCACCCAGTCTTTTTGAGTCTGTTCTTTATCCGAGATCCCTTTCGCGGCCTGGGCTATCACAATTGCCTGCAGCGAGGAGGTATTGAACCCTTCTATCTGGGGCTGGACAACCACAGGATCGCGGAAGTCAGTTTCTCGAAGTAATTGCAACCATCGATTTGGTGTTAGAAGCGGATAGTTGGGTCGAAGATCGGCATCAGCAAATAGCCACCACCCTTCTGTGAAGCCAAAAGTAACATCGATCCACGGAACAGGAGAGGTTCCTTCAAGAAGCACGATAAAGCCATCGGGAGCCAGCAACTGCTGTACATATCCCATGGTTTTCCGCATGGACTGAGTGGCGTGCAGGGCATTGGCAGCAATAATGATGTCGAAGCTATGCGCTGTAAATCCCTGATCCAGGGGATTCTTTTCAATATCTAAGGTGCGATAAGTAATAAATGGGAATTCCTGGAAGCGCTCACGAGCTTTGGTTACAAAAAGCGTACCAATGTCAGTAAATACGTATTCAGTGCGTTCCAGATCTAGATAGGGCAGGATAAATGAGGTTGTAGCTCCAGTTCCTGCTCCAATTTCTAAGATTCGCACTCCCTTCCGGCTGGGCAGCTTGTTGATAATCGCCTGGATCGTCTGGCGGACCACTGTATTCACCACCTTTGCCCCAGGTGAGTCCTGATAGAGTTGCGTTGCTGTGGTTAAATCTCCACCTGGAAACAGCAGGGGCATCGGATCAACTCTACCCTGAAGCATGTCCGCCAAATGGAGTCCGCATCGCTCTAATAACGTTAGCTCAGCTCCTACTGAAGGATATTGCTCCTTGAGCCGCTGCTGCTGCTGCACAGGATCATCCGATCGACCACTTCGGAGCACCTTCCAACCATGGTCCTCATTCTCTAACCAGCCAGTTTCCACCAGAATATTCAGCAGGCGAGTAAGGAGTCTCCAGTGTTTTTCTGCCACCTGTAGCCGTTGCTCAAGATCAGCTGCCAATAACGTCTGATCCGCTTGCAACTCAACCCCCATCGCTCGGAAGGCATTGAGGATATACAGTCCACAAAGCTCGATCACCTGCGTTAGTCCCTGGCCATAATTCGTGACTTCAGGCTGGGAAATACGCTGGGTATACTCATTCTGAATCTGGCTGGCAACGCTTGACGGGCTAGGAAAGGCTTGCGGAGCAGAACCAAACCGGACCTGATTCCGCCACTGAATACCATATAGCCACTTTTGCCAGTTTTTTCTCTGATGTCGTGTGTTGGCCTGCTGATGATGTTCAAAAATCAGTTGTTCTAATAGGGTATGCTGTGCTTCGCTAAGAGGCTCTGGTAGCCGCTTGGCTTTTACCAGCAAATCAACCAGTCCCTGAACATCTCCCTTGGCAATCAACTGAATGACGTCTGTCTCGACCACCTGTTGAGACCTGCTGCCAACATCTTCAGTTTCGAATCCCGTTGGGAGTGTGGAAAAGTCAATCCAGTGGCGTTGTCGCTGAAAAGGATAAAAAGGTAAATCCTGAATCTTTCGATAGGGATAATGCTGATAAAAACTTCGCCAGTCAATCCTCATACCCCGCACATAGAGCTGGGCCAGGCTTTGCAAGATCTGAGACCAAGCCGGCTGCTCTTGACGCAGGCTAGGTAACCAGATGCTTTCGTCTTCCACTAGACATTGCCGTCCCATGCCTAAAAGGATAGGTTTGGGCCCCACTTCCAGGTAGATATCGATCCCAAACTGCTGCAAAGAGAGCATTCCCTGGGCAAAGCGGACGGGTTGCCGCACATGGCTAACCCAGTACTCAGGTGTAGTGATTTCTTTGCCTGCTAAAGTACCACTCACATTGGAAATCACAGGGATCTGTGGAGCAGTAAATTGGATCTGGCTAGCAATCTCTTCAAACTCTTTCAAGATAGGATCCATCAACGGAGAGTGAAATGCCTGAGAGACTTCCAACGGTTTGACCTTGATCCCCTGAGTTTCCAGATCCCTGGCCACCGCTTCCACGGCCTGCCGTTCCCCTGAAAAGACCACACTCTCCGGTCCGTTGTAGGCCGCAATCGAGACCTGATCTGGATAGCCCGCAATCGCTGCCTGCACGGTATCGGGATCCGTCAGTGCCGACACCATCGCTCCATCTGAAGAGAGAGATTGCATCAACCGTGCCCGATGAGCGATCAGCTTCAGACCATCTTCCAGACTGAAGACGCCTGCCAGACAAGCAGCCACATATTCGCCGACACTATGCCCCATCAGGATCTGGGGTTTGATCCCCCAGGAGATCCACAGCTGAGCCAGACTGTATTCCAGGGCAAATATCGCGGGCTGTGTATAGGCCGTTTCACTCAGGGCTGAGTCCCCATTGGCATAGAGAACTTGAAGTAAAGGCTGATCTAGATAGGCATCCAGGATCTGAGCACAGTGATCCAGGGCTTGCTTAAAAGTGGGCTGAGTTTCATAGAGTTCCCGACCCATGCCAACGTACTGTGATCCCTGGCCTGTAAAGAGGAACGCTACCTTTAGAGTTGTTGAGGCTCTTTGCGTCTGTTCTGAGAAAAGACCAGCAATGTCTTGTCCCGTGAGATAACTTTGCATCTTCTCGAGAGCTTCTCTGGGATCAGCTGCTACGAGAGCCAGACGACAACTCAAGTTCGCTCGTCCAGTATTGGCTGTAAAGCAGATATCTGCCCATTCTTGAGCAGTGTGACCCAGATACTTACGATAAGCCTGAACCAGATCTGAGAGAGCCCCGGGAGATTTGCTGGAAAGAGTCAAGATCTGGAGGGGAAGAGCAGCCCTTCTCTCCACCTGAGCAAACGGAGGCGCTTCCTGGACAACAATGTGAGCATTGGTGCCACTAAACCCGAAGGAGCTGATCCCAGCCACCCGAGGTTTTTCTCCTTTAGGCCAGGCCTGGATCTCTTCTACAACCTTAATGGGTAACTCATTCCACTCAATATGAGGACTGGGATCGGAGAAATGGAGATGCGGGGGAATCTGCTCATGCTGCAGAGACAGGATCACCTTAATTAAGCTAGCGATACCTGCAGCTGCTTCTAAATGTCCGAAATTGGTTTTCACCGATCCCAGCCAGAGGGGATGTTGGGGATTGTGGTTGGGCGCAAAAACCCTTGCTAGAGCACCTACCTCAATGGGATCGCCAAGAGCGGTTCCTGTCCCGTGCGCCTCAATGTAATTGACGTCAGCCGGATCCACCTGAGCATTTTTCAAAGCTTCTCGAATCACGGCCTGTTGGGCAGGTCCATTGGGCACGGTCAGACCACTACTACGGCCATCCTGATTCACCGCCGTACCCCGGATCACCGCCATGATATTGTCCCCGTCCCGCTTTGCCTCAGCCAGACGTTTGAGAATGACTACACCACAGCCCTCGCCACGACCATAGCCATCAGCGTCAGCAGAAAAGGTTTTGCATCGGCCATCGGCTGAGAGCATGCGGGCTTTGCAGAAGTTGATCATCAACTCGGGGGAAAGCAACACGTTTACACCAGCAACAATCGCCAGATCCGATTCTTGCTGTCGCAGGCTTCCACAGGCCAGATGAACTGCAACTAGAGACGAAGAACAGGCTGTATCTATGGCCAGAGAGGGGCCTTGTAAGCCCAGAACATACGAGATGCGTCCTGCTGCAACACTGCTACTGTTGCCTGTTCCCAAGTATGCATTGATATAGCTTGGGTCTTTGGTTAGCTGACCCAGATAGTCACCAAAGTCATTGGAACTGATCCCCACAAAAACGCCGCTACGAGTTCCCTGTAACTGGTCTGCAGCTAACCCCGCATGCTCCAGTGCCTCCCAGGTTACTTCCAGAAGTATCCGTTGTTGTGGATCCATGGAAAGCGCTTCTTTAGGAGAGATCCCAAAAAAAGCAGCGTCAAAATCACGGATCTCATCAATGAAGCCCCCTGAACGGGTGTAGATCTTACCAGCAGCCTCTGGATCGGGGTCATAGTAGGCATCCACAGGCCAGCGGAATGAGGGAATTTCTGTGATGGCATCAGTCCCGGTTACAAGCATCTGCCAGAAGGTACGGGGAGAAATAGAACCACCAGGAAAGCGGCAGGCAACACCGATGACAGCAATAGGCTCATTACTGGTTGCTTCCAGCGTAGCGAGCTTGGCCTTGAGCTCTCGGATCTCCACTACAGCCTTGGCCATAATGGCCTGGTTATTGGTGACTGGTGTACTCATGCTCATAAGAGGAGTGCTTAATTAAGAGAAACCTAGCTCTTGACCCAGTAACTGGGCGAGTTGATCTTCCGACATTTCAGCAAGTTCAGCTGACTCAGAATGACCTGTTTCTGACTCTACTGTACCTGTTATGGTTATATCCTTTACGGATCCGGAAAGTTGCAGAACATCTTCAGTTAAATAATTTACTAGGGCTTCAACGGTAGGGTAATCAAAGGCCAGGGTCGACGAGATGTTTTTGCCAGTGCTGGCCCGCAGGCGGTTCCGCAGTTCCACCGACATGAGAGAGTCCATACCCATCTCCGAGAAGCCTCGATTGGTGTCGATGATCGCGGTTGGGGCCAGTCCCAGCACTTTGGCCACCTGCTCCCTAACATGCCCCCGTAGGATCTGCCGTTGTTCACTCAGTGATGTGGAGCTTTGTAGAAGCATGAGCAATTCGGGCTCTTCGCTATCCTTTGCCTGAGTTTCTGGTGCCACCAGTAGATTGCTGAGAAAGGGAGGAATGGCTCTTAGCTGCGCCTGGAATTGCTGCCAGTTCACCCCCATGACCGCGGCCTGAGTTGCCCGATCCTGCAGCAGTTGCCCCAGCAGTTGCAGTCCCTGCTCTGTGGCGATGGTTTTGATCCCCAGACCTCCCCAACGATCTTGATCTTGCTGATCCAGACTGGCGGCCATCCCAGCCTCTGCCCAGGGCCCCCAGTTCACACTCAACCCCGATTGTCCCTGTTGCTGGCGGTAATGGGAGATGGCATCCAGAAAGGCATTGGCCGCTGCATAGTTGCTCTGACCTGGCGATCCCAGCAGACCAGAGATCGAGGAGAAATTGACGAACCAATCCAGGGGCTGATCCTGAGTCAGCTGGTGCAGATGCCAGGTGCCAGACACCTTGGGGGCCATCACCTTCTCAAATCGCTCCCAGGTTTGCTGAGTTAGGACACCATCATCCAACACGCCAGCCGCGTGCATGATTCCCCGTAGGGCGATCCCCTGAGTCTGAATGGTATGGATCAATCCCTGCACATCCTCTCGGCGGGAAATATCAGCGGCCACCACCTGCACCTGGGTTCCCGTCTCTTGCATCTGCTGGATCAGCTTGGCTGCTCGTTCTGAGGGAGCCCGCCGTCCGGTGAGGATCAGGTGCTGTGCTCCCTGCTCGGCCAGCCATTTCGCCACCTGCAGACCCAATGCTCCCAGGCCGCCGGTGATCAGGTAGGCTCCGTCCTGGCGCACCAGGGGGCGTTCTTGAGGCTGATCGGGCGCCGGATGGGTAACCACAACTTTGCCCACATGCTTGGCCTGCCCCATAAACCGGAAGGCATCCGCCACCTTCTCAATCTCAAAAGACTGGAGGGGTAGTGCTCGCAGTTTTCCTTCGGCAAAGAGAGGCATCACCTCGGCCAGCATCTGCCGGATCTGCCTGGGGGTGTTGGTGGAAATTTCTAGCAGATCAAAGGGGAAGTAAGCGACATCAGGTCGCTCCGCCTGCATCTGCTCCTGACCCCAGATCCCCAGCTTGCCGATCTCCACAAACCGTCCCCCCTGCTTCAGCACCTTCAAGTTGGTGGGAATGTAGTCCCCGGTCAAACTGTTCAGGATCACCTCTACTCCCTCACCCCCTGTAGCCCTGAGGATCTCCTCTCCGTACTCCAAAGTGCGGGAGTTATAGATCTGTTCCACTCCCTGGCTTCTCAACAACTCCCATTTCCCCGCACTGGCTGTCCCCATCACCTCCGCCCCGATCATCTGGGCAATCTGCACCGCCGCCTGACCCACTCCTCCGGCTGCCGCATGGATCAAGATCCGCTCTCCAGGCTGTAGCTGGGCACACTTCACCAGCGCATAATAGGCCGTCAAAAACGTCACCGGCAGCGTTGCCGCTTCGGCAAAACTCAGTGGCTGGGGTTTGGCTGCCACAAAATCAGCGGGCACATTCACAAAACTGGCAAAACTTCCCAGCGTCTGGGCCGCAATCACTTCATCTCCCACCCGCAGATCCGTGACCCCTTCTCCCAGAGCAGTGATCACTCCAGCACACTCACCCCCAAACCGCACATCAGAGGCTGAGGACACCCCCATCGCTTCCAGCACCTCCTGCATCATCCCCAGGGCGGTGAGAACATCACGGAAATTCAGACCTGTGGCTCGCACCTGGATCTGGATTTCTCCAGGGCCCGGTGCAGAAGGAGAAAAAGCAACCAGTTGCAGGTGATCCAGAACACCGTAGGCGGGTAGAGCCAGTCGGTAGGGATAGACCGGCAGCTCTGTGGATCTTTGCGCCGCTGTTGGTGCGTAGCGGGCCAGACGAGCAACAAAGCGTTGCCCATGACGGTAGGCGATCTGGTCTTCAGAGTCGGGGTGCAGCAGATCTGCCAGCAGCAGAGACAGGTCAGAGGAGGAGGGATCCAGGTCAATGCGGACAGATTGCAGATCTGGATGTTCCAGGGCCAGGACTCGACCGAGCCCCCAGAGGGGAGCTTGTTTCAGTTGCAGCGGGGTGGCCTGATCCAGGTCTAGAGATTGCGCAGCCTGAGTGAGGAGCCAGAGGCGAGGAGGAGAGACCCCGCTATCAGCCTCAAGGGATTGGAGCCAGAGGAGGAGGGAGCCGCAGGAGCGGTGCTGGCTGGCAAGGATATCTTCACTAGAATCGGAGTCAGAAATCTCCTCATCCAAACTCCACAGATGGATCACCCCTCGCGAAACCTCCTGATCCTGTGCCCGGAGCCTGGCCAGGAGTGCCTGCATGTCCGCAGGGCTTGTGGGATTGACACGGTAATGTTGTGGGGAGAGCTGGGTAAAGAGATCCCCTTTCTCCACCACGACCACCGATCCACCCTGAGCTTGCAGTTGTTCTGCCAGCTGACGACCCACACCCTTTTGATCGGCAAACAGGATCCAGCGACCTGTAGCCGTGAGGGGTTCTGCAGTCGGAGCCGCAGATAAAGGTTCCCAGTTGAGCTGGTAGAGCCAGTCTCGCAGATCGGCTTGCAAACTGCGCTGTAACTGTTGACGGTTTACCCGCCGCAGCGCCACACCCTGGAGATGAGCGATCAGATGGCCTGCGTCATTCCAGAGGTTGATATCGGTGTGCAGCGTATCCTGTTGCTGTCCCCGTGATTGGGGGGGATTCACCTGGCTCCACAACTGAGTTCCCGCCCGTTGATAGAGCACCAGCTTCTCAAACCCCACAGGCATGTAGGCATCCTGACTGTCCATCCCTGCCTGGGCAAAAGCAGCCCCCATGCTCTGCATACTGGCATCCAGCAGCACCGGATGGATCAGATAGATATCAGCGTCTTGAGCCAGGTCAGCTGCTAGCTGGATCCGACCCAGAACTTGGTGATCGGATTGATCGGAGGCCCACAGTTCTTTCATGCCCTGGAAGAAGGGGCCATATTCCAGACCACTGCTGTGCAGTTGATCGTAGTAAGCATCCACAGGGAGAGCCTGCTGGCATCTCTCTTGCAGTTGTTGCAGACTCACGGATCCAGGTTCCGGTTCAGCAGCTGTGCTTCGCACCAGTCCAGAAGCATGTTCTGTCCACAGATCTCCATCAGGTGGGGTACTGAAGATCTTGAAGTTGTAGGCTCCAGCTTCTGCAGGAGAGAGCACCACCTGCACCAGCACTGACTGATCCCCCGACAACTGCAGAGCCTGCTGGATCAGGACATCTTCAAGCTGCAAATGATCGGTTTTGAGGACCTGCTGGCCCGCAGCCAGAGCTGTTTCCAGATACGCCGTCCCTGGCACGATCACCCTCTGGAAAACGCAGTGATCCTGCAAATAAATGGGTTGGGTGGGACTGAGCTGTGCTTCAAAAAGAATGTCCTGCAGGGGAGAACGCAAGCGCTGACCCAGCAGTGGGTGAACGCCAGGGGCAAGGCGGGGTAGAACGGGAGCTGTGGGCTGCACCCACTCGATCCAGTAACGTTGTTTTTGGAAAGGATAGGTGGGTAGATTTCCCAGGCGGTGACGCGGGTAATCGCGATCAAACCCTGACCAGTTGACCTTGATGCCCTGGGTATAGAGCTGAGCCAGACTTTGTAGGAGCTGAGTCCAATCCGATTGCCCTGGTCGCAGACTGGGCAGCCAGATCCCCTGATCTTCCGTCAAACATTGCCGTCCCATCCCCAACAAGATCGGTTTCGGTCCCACTTCCAGATAGATCCCCACTCCCTGCTGCTGCAGAGCTTGCATGCCCTGAGCAAATTTCACGGGCTGGTGCACATGCTTCACCCAGTACTCGGGGGTGGCGATTTCTTCACTGGCCAACTCACCGGAGACATTAGAGATGATCGGGATCCGCGGAGAAGCAAACTTCACCTGACGGGCAATCCCTTCAAACTCCTGCAGCATCGGATCCATTAAGGGGGAGTGAAATGCCTGAGAGACTTCTAACGGCTTGACCTTGATCCCCTGAGCTTCCAGATCCCTGGCCACCGCTTCCACCGCGTTCCGCTCCCCGGAAAAGACCACACTCTCCGGTCCGTTATAGGCCGCAATCGACACCCGATCTGGATAGCCCGCAATCGCTGCTTGCACGGTATCGGGATCCGTCAGTGCCGACACCATCGCTCCATCCGAAGAAAGAGACTGCATCAACCGCGCCCGTTCCGCGATCAGTTTCAGACCATCTTCCAAACTAAAGACTCCTGCCAGACAAGCCGCCACATATTCGCCGACACTATGACCCATCAGGATCTGAGGCTGGATCCCCCAACTCATCCACACCTGAGCCAGACTGTATTCCAGAGCAAACAGCGCGGGTTGTGTGTAGGCCGTTTCACTCAGGGGTGAGTCGCCTTCGGCATAGATCACCTGCAACAACGGCTGATCCAGATAAACATCCAGGATCTGAGCACAGCGATCTAGTGCCTGCTTGAAGGTGGGCTGAGTTTCATAAAGTTCTCTTCCCATGCCGACATACTGAGATCCCTGCCCTGTGAACAGGAAGGCTACCCGTGGTGGCTGGACTCCCTCCACTTGCCCAACGGTTAATCCTGCAAATTCCTGGCCCTCGGTAAAGGCTTTCAACCTCTCGTTAACTTCTCCCGCTGATTCCGCTACGACCGCCAGACGATGAGAGAAATGTCCCCGCCCCGTATTCACGGTGAAACACAGATCCGTCAGGGACTCAGGATGCTGATCCAGATAGGAGGCATAGGCGCGAGCCAGTTGCTGTAGAGCATCCCCGGACTTGGCTGACAGGGCCAGGATATGCAGAGGTCGTTCAGGTTGGATCTCTGCCAGGGAGACCTGTAACAACGGTGCTTCTTCCACAATCACGTGGGCATTGGTGCCACTCGCCCCAAACGAGCTGATCCCTGCGATCCGTTTCCGTTCACTCCTGGGCCAGGGTTGGATCTCGGTGGGTACTCGAATCGGCAGCCGCTCCCAATCGATGCGGGGGTTCAGTTCCTGCAAATGAGTGTGAGGCGGGATCTCTTCGTGCTGCAGGGCCAGGATCACCTTGATCAGACCTGACACCCCGGCTGCAGATTCCAGGTGACCGATGTTGGCCTTCACCGAGCCCACCCAGAGAGGATCCTCATGAGTACGAACTTTCCCCAGGACTTCACCCAGGGCGGTCACCTCAATCGGATCTCCCAGGGATGTCCCCGTCCCATGCGCTTCGATATAGCTGATGTCTGCTGGATCCAGTTCTGCCTGAGTCAGAGCTTGCCGGATCAGGTGTTGTTGCGACTGACCATTGGGCACGGTGAAACCGCTACTAGGGCCATCCTGATTCACGGCACTGCTGCGGATCACGGCCTGGATGGGATCGCCATCTCTCAGGGCATCAGAAAGACGCTTCAGGATCAGGACTCCACACCCTTCGCCTCGACCAATCCCATCCGCCCTGGCATCAAAGGTCTTGCAGTGTCCATCCACCGACAGCATCTGCGCCTGAGCTGTGGCCACCATCGAGCCCGGGGTAAGGATCAGGTTGACCCCTCCCGCCAGCGCCATCTCACACTCCCCCAACCGCAAGCTCTGACAGGCCTGATGGATCGCCACCAGGGAAGAAGAACAGGCCGTATCCACCGCCACGGCAGGTCCTGTGAATCCGAACGTGTAGGAGATCCGTCCGGCTGCGGCATTGAGAGGCCCTCCCGTCACCCCAAACGCCTGTACAGATTCCCCCTTGGCTTCACTGGCCTGCTGCACCATGTAGCCATAGTCATTGAGAGTGATCCCGACAAACACACCTGTGGGGCTACCCTCCAGACGGTCGGGAATATGTCCAGCTCGCTCCAGTGCTTCCCAGCTCAACTCCAGCAGCAGGCGGTGCTGTGGATCGATAAACCTGGCTTCCCGAGGGGAGATGCCAAAGAAATCGGGATCAAACTGATCCACCGAGTTTAGAAACCCACCATAGCGGCAGTAGGACTTGCCCGGAGTGCTGGGATCGGGATCATAGTAGGCATTGGCATCCCAACGCTCGGGGGGAACCAGGGTGATGGCATCGTAACTCTGACGCAGTTTCTCCCAGAAGGCTTCCGGGGTACTGGCATCTCCAGGAAAGCGACAGGCCAGACCAATGATGGCAATCGGCTCCGACAGGGCGATCCCACGCGTTTCTGTGCTCCGAGTCTGGGAGATCACTTCTAAATCCAGAACTTCTTCTGCCAGATAACGGGTGAGCCGCTGCAGGTTGGGCAGATCAAAGGCAAGACTGGCGGGGAGGGAAACCTCCAGGCTCTTTTCCAGACGGTTGCGGAACTCCACCGCCATCAGGGAGTCCATCCCCAGCTCAAAGAATCCGGTTTGCGGATCCAGGGGCTGCGCAGCTTTCAAGCCCAGGACAGGTCGCAGTTGTTCCTGCACATGGGTCTGCAGCAGAGGGATGCGTTCGCTTTCTGGGGCTGCTTTCAGCCTCTGTAAGATTTCAGAGAGGGGTGTAGAAGCTGCAGAGATTTCAGATGTAACTTCCGTCGCTACTTCAATTAGATCCAGTAATGGACGGGGGCGCTGGGCAGTGTAGAGAGCCTTGAAACGAGCCCAATCGGTTTCACTGACGGTAACCTGCACCAGATCGGTGGTCAGTAGTTTTGTCATGGCAGCTAAGGCCAGATCGGGAGAGAGCGCCATCACCCCCGTCTGGGCTAACCAGGCCTGGGCTTCCTCATTGGCCATGCCTCCCTCTGCCCACGGTCCCCAGTTAATGGATAGACCAGGCAACCCTGCAGTGCGGCGGTAGTGGATCAATGCATCCAGAAACTGGTTCGCCGCTGCATAGTGTCCCTGCCCTCGTGATCCCCAGACAGAAGCAATGGAGGAGAAACAGACAAAATAGTCCAGATTGTCACCCTGAGACAGTTGATGCAAATTCCAGCCCCCCTGCACTTTGGGCCGCAACACCTGTTGCCAGCTCTGCAGCTGCATACTCTCCAGTGGCTCCACGCCTTCCACCCCAGCGGCATGCCAGATCCCCTTCAGGGGTTGGGGTTGGGATCGGATCTGCTGCCAGACCCGCTGCATATCCTCCAGATTGGCCACATCAGCGGCGATCACCTGCACCTGGGCTCCTGCGTCCCGGAGTTCGGTGACGGCGGGCTGTGATTCCTCAGTCAGACCCCGCCGACTGATCAATACCAGATGCTCTGCCCCCTGCTTTATCAACCAGTGAGCAACTCGTAAGCCCAGGGCTCCCAATCCACCCGTGATCAGATAGCATCCGTCTTCGCTGAGGTGAAGTTGACGAGTTTCTGCAGGGGTACAGGGGGCCAGACGAGGCACCCAGCGTCGTCCATTGCGGTAGGCCACTTGATCCTCTACCCCGTTCTGCTGGATCTCCTGCCAGAGGGTGGGCACCTGTTCATTGAAGGGGAGGCGCGGATCCAGATCAACCAGACCCCCCCAGAGATGGGGATGCTCCAAAGAGATCACCTTCCCCAATCCCCAGAGAGGACTTTGGGCAACAGCCACTGGATGTTGATCCGCTTCCACAGCCCCAGCCGTTACAACCCAGATCTGGATGCTGGGGTCTGGTTGCTGTAGGAGGGTTTGGCAGAGATGAATGATCCGCTCACCACTGGCCTTATTGACATCTTGTAGTCTTACGGATGTCAGCTCTGGTGTTGGCGGCACATCCAGGCTGGTTAGATCAATGATCCCCAGCAGAGGGAGCCGTCCATTGTCTTGAGCTAGCTGTAACTGTGTGATCTGGCTCAGTAGCGTGGCGGAGTGTCCCTGCGTATTGAGAAGCTGCTGCAGTTTCTCCGCTACACCCTGCTGATCCGCAAGAATCAACCAGTGAGATGAAGCAGTTAGAGGCACAGGATCCAGGGGTTGCAGCTGCCATTGCACTCGGTAAAAACATTGGTTTAACTTTTCCTGAAGCCGGAACCGCTGGTGCTCTTCCACCAGTTGCTGCAGCACCTGCTCAGGGGAAAGGGTGCCATTTTTCAAGAGAAGCTGTGCCAGTTGCTGATAATCCCCTTGCTCCAGGAGTTGGATGATCGGGGAAAGGGTCTGAGCCTGCCCCTGGATCGTCTGCCCCACAACCTCGGAGGCCACCTGATCCACATCCACCCAGTAGTACTCCCGCTGAAAGGGATAGGTGGGTAGGCCATGCAGACGGCGGCACCCGTAGGGACGATCAACTTCTTGCCAGTTGACCTTGTACCCCTGAACATACAGCTGTGCCAGGCTTTGTAAGATCTGAGTCCAATCCGATTGCCCTGGTCGCAGGCTGGGCAGCCAGATCCCCTGCTCCTCCGCCAAACATTGCCGTCCCATCCCCAACAAGATCGGTTTCGGTCCCACTTCCAGATAGATCCCCACTCCCTGCTGCTGCAGAGCTTGCATGCCCTGAGCAAATTTCACGGGCTGGTGCACATGCTTCACCCAGTACTCGGGGGTGGCGATTTCTTCACTGGCCAACTCACCGGAGACATTAGAGATGATCGGGATCCGCGGAGAAGCAAACTTCACCTGACGGGCAATCGCTTCAAACTCCTGCAGCATCGGATCCATTAAGGGGGAGTGGAATGCCTGAGAGACTTCCAACGGCTTGACCTTGATCCCCTGAGTTTCTAGATCCCTGGCCACCGCTTCGACTGCCTGCCGCTCCCCAGAAAAGACCACACTCTCTGGTCCGTTATAGGCCGCAATCGACACCCGATCTGGATAGCCCCCAATCGCTGCTTGCACGGTATCGGGATCCGTCAGTGCCGACACCATCGCTCCATCCGAAGAAAGAGACTGCATCAACCGCGCCCGTTCCGCGATCAGTTTCAAGCCATCTTCCAGACTAAAGACGCCTGCCAGACAAGCCGCCACATATTCGCCGACACTATGCCCCATCAGGATCTGGGGTTTGATCCCCCAGGAGATCCACATCTGAGCCAGACTGTATTCCAGAGCAAAAAGAGCAGGCTGGGTGTAAGCGGTTTCACCCAGAGGTGAATCACCTTCGGCATAGATCACCTGCAACAAAGGCTGATCCAGATAGGTATCCAGGATCTGAGCACACTGCCCCAATGCCTGCTTAAACGTGGGCTGAGTTTCGTACAGCTCCCGACCCATACCAATGAACTGGGATCCCTGGCCTGTAAACAGAAACGCCAGTTTGCTGCGATCGGTCGTCGGGGCTAATCCGGTTATCACATTGGCAGTGTCCCGCCTGGAGAGATGGGCATTCAGTTCGGTGACGGCTGCAGCAGTATCACTGGCCACCAGACCCAAACGGTAAGGGAAGTGAGATCGGCCAGTGCTGGCGGTGTGGCAAATCTCGCCAAAGGAAGGGCCTTCCTGTTCCAGGTAGGGTACATAACTCCTTACCAGTTGATCCAGAGCCTCCTGGCTTTTGGCAGAGAGCACCAGCAGGTGAGCAGGTCTTTCAACAGTTTTTTCAGGGAGGACACGAATGGGAGCTTCCTCGACAATCACATGGGCATTGGTGCCGCTGAAGCCAAAGGAGCTGATCCCCGCAATCCGTTTCTTCTCTCCTCGCGGCCAGGACTTGCCTTGTGTAGGGATCTCTACCGGAAGCGAGTCCCAGTCAATGTGGGGATTGGGTTGCCGCAGATGCAGATGTGCCGGGATCTGTTCATGCTGCAAGGCCAGCACCACCTTCATCAAACTGGCTACACCAGCAGCAGCTTCCAGGTGGCCAATATTCGTTTTCACCGATCCCACCAGCAGCGGATTATCCCGCGAGTGATCCGACCCGTAGACAGCCCCCAGGGCTCCCATTTCAATCGGATCTCCTAAAGACGTTCCTGTCCCATGGGCTTCGATATAGCTCACCTGACCGGGGTGCACCCGACCATCCTCAAGCGCCCGCCGGATCACAGCCTGCTGGGAAGGACCGTTAGGGGCGGTCAGACCACTGCTGCGGCCATCCTGGTTAATCGCAGTCCCCCGGATCACGGCTTGAATCGGGTCACAATCTCGCTGGGCATCTGAGAGGCGCTTGAGGACCACAATTCCACATCCCTCACCCCGCACATAGCCATCAGCAGAGGCATCAAATGTTTTACAGCGACCATCGGCTGCCAGCATCCTCGACTTGGCAAACCCCACACTGCCTTTCGGAGTTAAGGTCAGGTTGACCCCTCCAACAATGGCCAGATCTGATTCTTGATTTCGCAGGCTCCGGCAGGCAAGGTGAATCGCAACCAATGAAGATGAACAGGCGGTATCTACAGCCAGTGAAGGCCCCTTGAGTCCTAAGGTATAAGAAAGCCGCCCTGTAGCAACACTATGGGCAACACCTGTATTCATGTAGGCGTCAATTGCTTTCAGATCAATTTTGTCCAGAACATGAACACCAAAATCAAAGGTGCCAATGCCAATAAAAACCCCTGTGTTACTTCCTGCGAGTTTTTCAGGAGCGATCCCGGCATTTTCCAGAGCTTCCCAGGTGACCTCTAATAGGAGGCGTTGCTGTGGATCCACAGATGCTGCTTCTCGAGGAGAGATATTGAAAAAGAGAGCATCAAACTCATGAATCTGGTGAACAAAACTGCCGTAACGGGTGTAGGTCTTCCCAGGAGTTTCCGGATCCGGATCGTAATAGGCATCGACATCCCAGCGATCTCTGGGGACTTCAGTAATCGCATCCCCTCCCCGCTGCAATAACTGCCAGAAGGCTCCTGGAGTGTTGGAATCGCCCGCGTAGCGACAGGCTTGACCGATGATGGCGATCGGCTCTGTCCTAGCCTGCTCCACTGCTGCCAGCTTGGTTTTGAGGTCTCGCAGCTCCTTCAGAGCTTTGGCCATCAGTCCCTGGTAGTCAGGGGCAGGACGATTCTCACTCATGATCTACGCTCTCCTCAATCGTGCCAAGTTCCTGGGCCAGTAGCCTGGCAATCTCATCCTGCGATAATTCTGCCAGAGTTGAGTCCATCTCTGATCCTGTTTCAGCTCCTGATGCGCTATCTGCAGTATCTTCTGAAGTTAATTTCAAGATATCCTGGGCCAGAAACTCAGCCAGGTCAGCAGTGGTGGGATAATCAAAGGCCACAGTAGAGGGGATCGAGGATCCCAGGCTGATCTGCAAACGGTTGCGTAGCTCCACCGCCATCAATGAGTCCATCCCCATTTCCGCAAAACTCCTATCTGGATCTAACGCCTGACCCTGACCCATTCCCAGGACTTTTTGCACCTGTTCTTCGATGAAGGTTGCCAGCAGATCGGAACGCTCTTCTGGTTGTGCCGCTTCCAACCGGATTCTCCAGGCAGGTACGTCCTGGGGCGCTTCTGTTGGTGCTGCTGCCGCAGACACTGAGCTGAGAAAGGCCTCAAAAAAGGTTGAGCCGCTACTGAGCGTCGATTGCTGGGCAAGTTTAGACCATTGGATCGGCAAGACCCCTACCTGGGTAACATTTTGCCTCAGTAGCTCCTCCAGAAGCGGTATCCCTTCTGACGTCTGAATCGGCCGGATCCCCTGCTCCTTGAGACGGTCCTGATCGCGCTGACTCAAGCTGGCGGCCATCCCAGCCTCTGCCCAGGGCCCCCAGTTAATGCTGGTTGCGGTCAATCCGTGGGATTGGCGGTAGTGAGCTAGGGCATCCATAAAGGCATTAGCTGCCGCGTAGTTCCCCTGCCCAGGCGATCCGATCAGGGACGCCATCGAAGAAAAGCAGACGAACCAATCCAGAGGCTGATCCTGAGTCAGCTGATGCAGATGCCAGGTGCCTGCCACCTTGGGGGCCATGACCTTCTCGAATCGCTCCCAGGTTTGCTGAGTGAGGACACCATCATCCAACACTCCAGCCGCGTGCATGATCCCCCGTAAGGCGATCCCCTGAGTCTGAATGGTGTGGATCAATCCCTGCACATCCTCTCGGCGGGAAATATCGGCGGCCACCACCTGCACCTGGGTTCCCGTCTCTTGCAGGTGCTGGATCAGCTTGGCTGCTCGTTCTGAGGGAGCCTGCCGTCCGGTGAGGATCAGGTGCTGTGCTCCCTGCTCGGCTAGCCATTTCGCTACCTGCAGACCCAATGCTCCTAGGCCGCCGGTGATTAGATAAGCTCCATCCTGGCGCACCACGGGGCGTTCTTGAGGCTGATCGGGTGCCGGATGGGTAACCACTACTTTGCCCACATGCTTGGCCTGAGCCATAACCCTGAAGGCATCCCCCACCTCCTGGATCGGGAAAGTTTGATGAGGCAGTGGACGTAGCTGTCCCTCACGGAAGCAAACCATCAATTCCCGAAGCATCTCCTGCAGAATGTGGGGATCCTGATTGGAAACTTCCAGCAGATCAAAGGGGAAGTAAGTCACATCAGGTCGCTCCGCCTGCATCTGCTCCTGACTCCAGATCCCCAGTTTGCCGATCTCCACAAACCGTCCCCCCTGTTTCAGCACCTTCAGGTTGGTGGGAATGTAGTCCCCTGTTAAACTGTTCAGGATCACCTCTACTCCCTCACCCCCTGTAGCTGTGAGGATCTCCTCTCCATAGTCCAAAGTGCGGGAGTTAAAGATCTGTTCCACTCCCTGACTTCTCAACAACTCCCATTTCCCTGGACTGGCAGTCCCCATGACCTCTGCACCGATCCACTGGGCAATCTGCACTGCCGCCTGACCCACTCCTCCGGCTGCCGCATGGACCAAAACCCGTTCCCCAGGCTGTAGCTGGGCACACTTCACCAGCCCGTAGTAAGCCGTCAAAAACGTCACCGGCAGCGTTGCCGCTTCGGCAAAACTCAATGTCTGGGGTTTGGCTGCCACAAAATCAGCGGGCACATTCACATAGCTGGCAAAACTGCCCAACGTCTGGGCCGCGATCACCTCATCCCCAACCTGCAGATCCGTGACCCCTTCTCCTATAGCTGTGATCACACCAGCACACTCACCACCGAAGGGGACCTCTGCAGCGGACTTGATCCCCATTTGCTCCAGCACCTCCTGCATCATGCCCAGGGCGGTGAGGACATCACGAAAATTCAGCCCTGTGGCACGCACCTGGATCTGGACTTCTCCAGGGGCAGGGGGAGTAGGGGTAAAAGCAACCAGTTGCAGGTGATCCAGAACGCCGTAGGAGGGTAGAGACAGTCGGTAGGGATAGACCGGTAGGTCTGTGGATTTTTGCGCCGCTGTGGGTGCGTAGCGAACCAGACGGGCAACAAAGCGTTGTCCCTCTCGGTAGGCGATCTGATCTTCAAAGTCCGGTTGCAGCAGATCTGAGAGCAGCAAAGACAGGTCAACAGAGGCTGGATCCAGGTCCATGCGCACAGATTGCAAATCTGGATGTTCCAGGGCTAGAACCCGAGCGAAGCCCCAGAGAGGTGCCTGTTTCAGTTGCAAGGGTGCAGAGTCGAGATCGAGAGATTGTGCCCCTTGAGTCAGGATCCAGAGACGAGGGGGAGTAGGCCAGGCCACAGAAGCAAGGGCCTGCAGCCAGAAGATGAGGGAACCACAGGTGCGGTGCTGGCTAGCAAGGATATCCTCACCAGCATCCCAGTCAGACAGCTTCTCATCCAGACTCCACAGGTGGATCACCCCCCGATAGAGATCACTAGGTGGCAACACCTGGAGCAAGTACTGATAGTGCTCGGGATCTAGGGGATTGAGTCGAAAATGATCCGAGGCTTGACTAAAGGTCTCTTCTTGATTTTTGTGTACCAGGGTGCAGCGTCCCCCAGCAGCTTGCAGGTGCCCGGCCAGTTTCTCCCCCACGCCTCCTTGATCCGCAAAGATCAGCCAGTGTCCCTGAGCTGAAGTGTGATCTGCCAGTGGGGTAGAGATGGCGGCTTTCCACTCCTGCTGATAAAGCCAACCACTCAGATCCGGCTGCAGACTGCGCTGTAACTGTTGACGGCTGACACGGCGCACTGCGACCACTAGGCGAGCCACCAGATCGCCAGCCTCATCCCACAGATTTAATCGGGCATGGAGAGTTTCACCCTGTTGGCCCCGAGCCTGCACCTCTTCCACCTGTGCCCACAGACCTGATCCGGCTGGGCGGTAGATCACCAGGCTTTCATAGCCCACGGGCATATAGGCCTGACCCAATGCAGAGCCCGCCAGTTGCTGGAAGGCTGCCCCCATCGTCTGCATACTGGCATCCAGCAGGACGGGATGCAGAAGGTAATCCGTTGCACGACTTCGTAGCACTTCGGGCAGCTGAATCTGACCTAAAGCCTGTGTCTGGGAGCACCGTAATTGCTGGATCCCCTGGAAGAGTGGGCCGTACTCCAGCCCGTTGGCTTGCAGTTGAGCGTAGTAGTCCAGGACAGAAAGAGTTTCAGGACATTGATCCTGCAGGTGATGCAGAGTTATGGTCCTGGGCTCAGAAGCCGCAGCCTTGACATAGCCAGAAGCATGTTCAATCCAGACAGGCTCATTCTCCTGGTCCTGATTCTCGCTAAAGATCTTGAACTGGTAAGAGCCATTCGCGTGGGGTGAGAGTATCACCTGCACCAGTCTCTGGGATGTGGGTTGAAGTTGCAGGGCTTGCTGGATAATCACATCCTCTAGCTGCAGCAATGTGGTCTTCAATAAATGCCTACCTGCAGCAAGCGCCATCTCGATGTAGGCAGCCCCAGGCACGATTATCCTCTGGAAAACGCAGTGATCCTGGAGATAAGCTGGCTGGCTCGGACTCAGGTAGGTTTCAAAAACCTGATCCTGCAGGGGGGTGCGCAGCTGCTGACCCAGGAGAGGATGCAGCTCTGAGGGATGTGGATCTTTGACAGATGGCCTGTGGGTCTGGGTTGGAAGATTCAGCCAGTACCGCTGCCGTTCAAAGGGGTAAGTGGGTAAGCCACTGATCTTGCAGCGAGTGTAGCCACTTTCAACGCTTTTCCAGTCAATCTTGATCCCCTGGATATATAGGTGAGCCAGGCTCTTCAAAAGTTGAGACCCATCAGGTTGATCATGACGTAAGCTGGGTAGCCAGATCCCCTGCTCCTCCGCCAAACATTGCCGTCCCATCCCCAGCAGAATGGGTTTCGGCCCCACTTCCAGATAGATCCCGACTCCCTGCTGCTGCAGAGCCTGCATGCCCTGAGCAAATTTCACAGGCTGACGCACATGATTGACCCAGTACTCGGGGGTGGCGATCTCTTGACTGGCCAGGTCACCGGAGACATTAGAGATGATCGGGATCCGCGGAGAAGCAAACTTCACCTGACGGGCAATCGCTTCAAACTCCTGCAGCATCGGATCCATTAAGGGGGAGTGAAAGGCCTGAGAGACTTCCAACGGTTTGACCTTGATCCCCTGAGTTTCTAGATCTCTGGCCACCGCTTCGACTGCCTGCCGCTCCCCGGAAAAGACCACACTCTCCGGTCCGTTGTAGGCCGCAATCGACACCCGATCTGGATAGCCCGCAATCGCCGCTTGCACGGTATCGGGATCCGTCAGTGCCGACACCATTGCTCCATCCGAAGAGAGAGACTGCATCAATCGTGCTCGGTGAGCGATCAGCTTAAGACCATCTTCCAGACTAAATACGCCCGCCAGACAAGCAGCCACATATTCGCCGACACTGTGCCCCATCAGGATTGCAGGCTGGATCCCCCAGCTCATCCACACCTGAGCCAGACTGTACTCCAAAGCAAACAGTGCGGGTTGCGTATAGCCGGTCTGATCGATCGGTGAAACGCCTTCACTTGAAAACAGTACCTTCAGAAATGGCTGATCCAGATAGGCATCCAGGATCTGGGCACAGCGATCCAGAGATTTCTTAAACGCAGGCTGAGTTGCATAGAGTTCCCTGCCCATGCCCACGTATTGAGATCCCTGCCCTGTAAACAGCATGGCAACTCGGAGCCGCTGACCTGTCGCCTGCCCACGAACCACCCCCTCGATCTCAGGTTCTCCTTGGGTGATCGCTTGCAGTTGTTCAAGCATCTGGGATGTTGAGGCTGCTACCATCCCCAGCCGCTTTGGGAAAAGTGACCGTCCGGTGTTGGCCGTAAAACACAGATCCGCCAGTGGAGTCTCTGGGTGGGTCACCAGATACTGTCGATAGGCCCCCGCCAGCTTCTTCAGGGCAGCCTCAGATCGGGCAGAGAGTGTCAGGAGCTGATGGGAGCGCTCCGGCGGATTGTGAATAGGGGCCTGTAGAGGGGCTTCTTCTAGAACTAGATGGGCGTTGGTGCCACTGATCCCAAAGGAGCTAACTCCAGCCAGACGTGGATGCTCTCCCCGTGGCCAGGGGGTTCTTTCGGTGGTTACCCGCATGGGCAGGTGATCCCAGTCGATGTGGGGGTTGGGAGTGTGAAAGTGCAGATGGGGGGGGATCTCCTCCCGTTGCAGCGCCAGCACTAACTTGATGAAACAGGCAATCCCAGCCGCTCCCTCCAGATGACCCAAATTGGTCTTGACCGACCCGATCAACAGCGGACTTGCCTGGGAATGACTGGCCCCAAAGACTGCATCCAGAGCCCCCACCTCAATCGGATCTCCCAGTGAAGTCCCGGTGCCGTGGGCTTCAATGTAATGGATCTGCTCAGGTTTGACCCTGCCATTTTTCAACGCCTGCCGGATCAGATCCTCCTGGGCCTGCTCATTGGGCACCGTCAGACCACTGCTGGGACCATCGTGATTGATCGCCGAGCCCCGCACCAGAGCCAGAATAGGATCTCCATCCCGCTGGGCATCCGAAAGACGCTTGAGCACCACTACCCCACAACCTTCTCCCTGACCATAACCATCAGCCGCCGCATCAAACGTTTTGCAACGACCATCCAGAGCTAATGTCTTGGACTGGCAGCGTCCCAGTGTGGTCAGCGGCGAGATCAGCAGATTCACCCCACCCGCCAGGGCCATATCGCATTCCTGGGCACGCAGACTCTGACAGGCCAGATGAACCGCCACCAGCGAACTAGAGCAGGCGGTATCGATCTGAATATTAGGCCCCTGCAAACCCAGAACATAACTGATGCGGCCCACAGCCACACTGCGGAGGATACCAAATCCGGCATACAGATCGGCGGCATTGGCGCTCACCGCCTCCCTGACGCGTTCAGCATAGTCATCCCAGCACAGCCCCATGAACACGCCCGTCCGGCTGCGCCGCAGTTGATCAGCTGCCAGGCCGGCATGCTCCAGGGCTGCCCAGCTTACCTCCAGCAACAGACGTTGCTGCGGATCCATGCTCACGGCTTCGCGCGGAGAGATGCCAAAGAACTGGGGATCAAACTGGTCGATGGGTTCCTGCAGAAATCCCCCATAGCGGGTGTACATCTTGCCCGGAACATCAGGATCCGGGTCATAGTAGTCGTCAATATTCCAGCGATCCTGGGGCACCTCAATGACCGCATCCACCCCGTTTTGCAGCAGCGACCAGAACCCATCCGCATCAGTTGCCCCTCCCGGAAAGCGACAACCTAAGCCAATCACAGCGATCGGTTCAGATTTGGCCCGTTCCGCAGCCTCCAGGCGGGTACGAGCCTCTTTGAGCGCCTGCAGCATTTGCTGGGTTGCCGCCGCCGAGCCCCCCTGTTGCGAGCCCGTGTCCGTCATGAATCTGACCTCAACAGATCCTGTAACGCCAGGAGTTCCTGTTCCAGAGTTGTTTCAGTGCTGTCTGCGGTTGCCGATGATGAGCTACTCACAGAAGGTTCTTCCTCAAACCGATGCGCCACCGGATCCAGTTGCGAAGCAAGATACTCGGCCAGATCCTGAATCGTGGGGTACTTGAAGAGCAGGGTGGAAGCCAGACGGATCTCTAGGTCCCGTTGTAACCTGTTGCGCAGCTCAACCGCTAGCAGAGAATCAATGCCCATATCAAAGAAGCCGAGCATGGGATCGGGGGACTGATCTGAGGCAAAGCCCAGGACTGTTGCGGTGGTCTGCTGCAGGTAACTCACCAGTAATTCCTGACGGGCTACCCCGATCGCCTGTTGCAGGCTGCTGAGCAGGTCGTTTTTCTCCGTCTGGAGCGGATCTGATGAAACTGCTTCCCGAGTCCCCAGACCCAGATCTGAGAATAGCGGTGGAACATTGGAGGGGAGAGCCTTACCCCAATCCATCGCCAGCACCGCGAGTTGTGGTCCCTGCCCAGTTCGCAGGAGATCCCCCAAAATCTCTACCCCCTGGGCAACCGGAATCAGCCCCATGCCTGCCGCCGCCATCGTCTCCTGTTGCTGTTGATCCAGGCGAGCTGCCATCCCCAGTTCAGCCCAGGGCCCCCAGTTCAAACTTAAGCCTGCCAGATCCTGTCCGCGGCGATAGTGGGCCAGGGCATCCATGAAGGCATTCGCTGCTGCATAGTTTCCCTGCCCGGCAGATCCCAGCAAGGCCGCGACGGAAGAAAAACAGACAAAGAAATCAAGCGGCAAGGTACAGGTGTACTGGTGCAGGAACCAACTGCCGAGGATCTTGGGTGCCATGACCTTTTCAAACTGCTCCCAGTTCTGCTGAAAGATCAACCCATCCTCCAGGGTGCCGGCGGCATGAATGATCCCCTTCAGGGGCGGCATGGAAACCGACAGCTCCTGAAAGATCTTTTCTACATCCACGGCCTGTGTAATATCTCCCAGCACAACTCGGATCTGAACCCCCTGCTGCTGCAGACGATCCAGAACTGCCTGAGCGGCTTCCGTAGCAGAACGACGAGCCGTGAGCACCAGATGCTTAGCTCCCTGTTCCGCCAGCCACTGACTCAGTTGCAGTCCCAGGGCTCCCAAGCCTCCTGTGATCAAGTAGGTGCTATTTTCATTCACGGGCAGTGGCTCGCTCGTTTGTGGATACCAGACTCTCTGGAATCGGGCTGCATATCGTTGCCCCTGCTGGTAGCGCACCTGGGTTTCGGCATCTGCCGTGATCAGCTCCTGCTGCAACTGCTGAGCCTGCTGGGTAGCTGAGTCCTGGGGATCAAGATCAACCAGATGGCAGGACCACTCAGGATACTCCACCCCGATCACCCGCCCCAGGCCCCAGAGGGAAGCCTGTTGCACCTGTACCGATGCCGAAGAGTCTTCTCCAGCCTGAGCCCCACGGGTGATCAGCCACAGCCCCGAACGAACGGCGTCATCCTGCAGCTTAGCCAGAGCCTGCACCAGCAGCAAAACACTGCGGCAGCCCAGGTGTTGCGCCTCCAGCAGATCAGAAGCTCTCAGATCCTCGACATCCTGGCTATCCAGACTCCAAAGATGCACAATTCCCTGCCAGGATTGGGGTCCTCCTGTCAACACGTGCTGGTAGTCCTGCCATTCTGCCAACCGGATCCGCCACTGGTTCTCCTGAATCTGTTCACAGTGTTCGCCACGATAAACCAGGATCGAATGATGCCCTGCTGCCCTCAGTGCAGCCGCCAGTTCCTCTGCCACCCCGTGTTGATCGGCAAAAATCAACCACTGACCGGGAGCAACATGGGAGGTATTAGCATGAGACGAGGATACCCAGTTCAGCTTGTAGAGCCACTGCTGAGGAGATCGCAGTGAATAGGGTACCAGTTCCTGGAGATGATGGCGATTCCATTGCCGTAGATCTGCATCCGCGAGTGAGCTTTGCTTTCGAGCCGTCAGCAGAATGTAGCTGGCCAGACCTTTTCGTAGCAACCCTCCCAGCTGGTTGTAGGAGCGAAATCCTTCCCGAACGTTGTCATCATGATTGATCTGGTAGATCAGGTTCAGATGCTCCTCAAACCTGGGATCGTAGAGAAAATTAGCAATCTCACGGCTGATATCGATACACTCCACCACCTGCAGCTGATTGTTGGAGAGATGCTCGACCCATTCTTCACGGGTAATAAAAAAGGAGGAGCTTTCGTAGTGCTCGATGGTAAATCCAGCATTTGAAATAAAATCGGCCAGAACCAGATAGCCCTGCTCATGTATATGCCGACCAATGTTGGCAAACAAAGCAGTTTTATTAAGGATATGATGAGCAACTTCAAAGCCAAACACCAGATCGTAGTGGGCAGGGTATTCATCGACAGCACTATCGCGGTTAAAGATCTGCGCCCGCTCCTCAAGCTGGTGTGCCCGCACTTTGTCCATCCCCACCTGCGCCTGTTGACTGGAGATGGTGTAGCCATGGAGCAGCTGTAAATGCGGATACCGTTCTGCAAGTGCAACCAGATCCGAGGCATAACCACAGCCAAAGTCCAGCACAGCGCGGCACCGAGAGAAATCCACCAGCCGGAAGAGAATCGCCCGCATTTCCTTCTGGACACGGCGGCTTAGCAGCACAAAATCGGGGAATTCCTGGGGTGTCGTAAACACCCGGATCCAGGAAAAACCCTCCAGGATCTCAGGAAAGGGGCCAAAGGTAACAAAGTTTTCTTCAAAATGACTGTCAAGGGCAGTAGTGGTATCCAGTCCGGCAGTAAATGAAGCCAGGGCATTGTAGTAGTCGTAAACCACCTTGCTTTTTGCCTTGAGGTGTTCCTGATGTTGATCCACCAACAGTTGCAGGGCTGCCGCGATGATCGGTTCTTGTTCTGGGGAAAACTGGCCCGATTGCACCAGTAGCTCCTTCAGGTGAGCCACGTTCCCTTGCAGAAGATCTTGAACCACAGGAGAGAGCACCTGGGAAGGGAGACTGATCTGCTCTGAATCTGGCTGTGCTTTTTCTACCCAGTAACGTTGCCGTTGAAAGGGATAGGTGGGCAGATCTGCAAGTCGCTGACGACGGTAATCCTGATCAAATGTCGGCCAGTTAACTTTTACACCCAGAGCGTAGAGCTGGGACAGGCTCTGCAGGATCTGAGTCCAATCCGATTGGCCTGGTCGTAGACTGGGCAGCCAGATCCCCTGATCTTCCGTCAAACATTGCCGCCCCATTCCCAGCAGGATCGGTTTCGGTCCCACTTCCAGATAGATCCCGACTCCCTGCTGCTGCAAAGCTTGCATGCCCTGGGCAAATTTCACAGGCTGGCGCACATGATTGACCCAGTACTCGGGGGTGGCGATTTCTTCACTGGCCAACTCACCGGAAACATTGGAGATGATCGGGATCCGCGGAGAAGCAAACTTCACCTGACGGGCAATTGCTTCAAACTCCTTCAGCATCGGCTCCATTAAAGGAGAGTGAAATGCCTGGGAGACTTCCAACGGTTTGACCTTGATCCCCTGAGTTTCCAGATCCTTGGCCACCGCTTCCACGGCCTGCCGCTCCCCAGAAAAGACCACACTCTCCGGTCCGTTATAGGCCGCAATCGACACCCGATCTGGATAGCCTGCAATCGCGGCTTGCACGGTATCGGGATCCGTCAGTGCCGACACCATCCCTCCATCCGAAGAAAGAGACTGCATCAGCCGTGCCCGTTCTGCGATCAGTTTCAGACCATCTTCCAGACTAAAGACCCCTGCCAGACAAGCCGCCACATATTCGCCGACACTGTGCCCCATCAGGATCTGCGGCTGGATCCCCCAACTCATCCACAGCTGAGCCAGACTGTATTCCAGAGCAAACAACGCGGGTTGTGTGTAGGCCGTTTCACTCAGGGGTGAGTCGCCTTCGGCATAGATCACCTGCACCAACGGCTGATCCAGATAGGTATCCAGGATCTGAGCACAGCGATCTAGTGCCTGCTTGAAGGTGGGCTGAGTTTCGTACAGCTCCCGACCCATGTCGACATACTGAGATCCCTGCCCTGTGAATAGAAACCCAATCCGAGGCGTGGATCCTTGAACTCGACCACTGGTGACCATGGGAGTCTCAGTTCCTTCCAGCCAGTCCTGTAGGGCCGCAGCCATAGTTTCCTGGTGATCCGCCACTGCTACCAATCGGTGAATGAAATGGGAGCGTCCGGTGTTGGCTGTCAGACAAATATCCCCCAGATCCAGCTCTGTCTGACGAAGAAAAGCTACATACTTGTGAGCCAGTTCTGTCAGTGCTTCTGAGGTTTTCGCAGATAGTGTCAGAGGATGCAGAGGACGTTCAATCTCAGAAGGGGTGTAAGCGGTGGGTAAGGGAGCTTCCTGGATCACCACATGGGCATTGGTGCCGCTGAAGCCAAAGGAACTGATCCCGGCCACCCGGGGTTTCTCTCCTCGTGGCCATGCCTGAGCCTCTCGCACCACCTGGATGGGTAATTCATCCCAGGGAATATGCGGATTGGGGGTCTGAAAGTGCAGATGGGCTGGCATCTGTTCATGCTGCAGGGCCAGGATCACCTTGATCACCCCGGCAATCCCCGCAGCTGCCTCGGAATGCCCAATATTGGTCTTGATCGAGCCCACCCACAGAGGATGCTCAGAGCGATTGTGACTGGAGGTAAACACACTTCCCAGAGCCCCCACTTCAATGGGATCTCCCAATGAGGTGCCCGTGCCATGGGCTTCGATATAGTCCACCAGCGCTGGATCCACCTTGCCATTGGCCAATGCCTGCCGGATCACTGCCTCCTGAGCCGGACCGTTGGGCACTGTTAATCCTCCACTGGGACCATCCTGATTCACTGCCGATCCGCGGATCACCGCCAGGATTGGATCTCCATCCTGCTGCGCGTCCGAGAGCCGCTTCAGGACCACCACCCCACAGCCTTCACTGCGGCCATAGCCATCGGCAGCAGCATCAAAGGTTTTGCAGCGACCATCCACTGACAGCATCCCTGCCTTGCTGAAGTTGACAGTGATCGCAGGGGAAAGCAGAATATTCACCCCTCCCGCCAGGGCCAGATGACATTCCTTCTGCCGCAGACTCTGACAGGCCAGGTGCAGCGCCACCAGTGAGGAGGAACAGGCTGTATCCACTGCCAGACTCGGTCCCTGAGTCCCCAGGAAATAGGAAATGCGGCCCGCGGCCACGCTATCGGTATTCCCCGTGCCCACGTAAGCATCGATCTGGCTCAGATCACCCTCGGAGATCATCTGACCAGCCAGGTAGTCAGCGTAATCGTGACTGCTAATCCCAATAAAGACTCCGGTGAGGCTATTCTCCAGACTTTCAGGGGCCAGTCCGGCATGTTCCAGGGCTTGCCAGCTCACCTCTAGCAGCAGCCGGTGTTGCGGATCCAGAGTCAGGGCTTCACGGGGAGAGATCCCAAAGAAGGCAGGGTCAAACTGATCGATCTTCTCGAGGAATCCCCCGGCACGGGTATAGGTTTTGCCAGGGGCATCGGGGTCCGGATCATAATAGCGAGAAAGATCCCATCGGTTGGAGGGAACCTCTTGAATCGCATCCTCTCCCTGAGAAAGCAGTCTCCAACACGTGTGGGGATCGGGTGCAGCGGGGAAACGACATCCCATGCCAATGATGGCGATCGGCTCAATGGACTGTTGCTGGACGGCTGCCAGTTTGGACTGGAGTTTCTCCAGCTTGAGCAGGGCAGTCTCCATGAGGGACTTATAGTCAACGACGCTCGGATTCTGATTCATCTGATCCCTCTCACAGGTCAAAGGGGGTCGGTATGCTGGCAAACATCTGATCCAGCGCTACATCCGAATGATTCTCCCCAGCTTACCTTACCTAAAGATTGGTCTCTTGATGAGAATTATCCGATCCTGTCGAGCCCAGGGTTAGATGCTGATCGATGCGGGAAAATTTAATCTATAATCTTGCTGTAGATAGCAAAGCGAAATCCTTTTGTTCAAGGGGATACGATTTAGATTGAGATCTAATCTAGGCATACCCCCAAAATTCATGCAGGGGTTCAAGACTTTTCCTGATCACGGAAGCATTATCAGTGACCTCTGGCAAAAGCTTGGGTGAAGGCGGCTGCACCAAGTCTTGAAAGTCAATCGTGCCAGACATCTCAAGCCCGAGAAAGTCCATGATCGCATTCACAGTGTGATTAGGTTTCTCACAAAGTTCTTCATACTTAACTATAAAATAATCAGATGCTGGCAGGTTGGAAATACTCTTAAGATACTGCTTCTGCCCCCAGGAGTTGAGGGAAGTCAAACAACGCCAACCCAGGGGTTCAGAGAGAAAGAGCTTACCAAGAGAGACTATAATCTGTGACTGATGTGCACGTTTATGTAGCCGCCAGGAATACGAATAGAAAGCAGTGTCCTTCGAAAAGTAAAGCCTCCAAAACTTAAGCTGCGAATTCAAGATATAGAGGGGATCGCGAGCGATTAAGATCAGTTTTGCTCCAGGATAGCAGGATTTAATATCTGGGATAGAAAGCATATCGGCAGGATTCTTAAGCAACAGAGGATTGCTGGTATCCGAGGATATGTACTGGATTTTTCTGAAAATCTGATCTGCCAGATGAAAGTTTTCTTTCCTGAAACGCATATTGTAGCCGGCATTTTGCAGGATCATGCCATACTCATAGGGATTATCCGGCGAAACCTGTATGTTATCTACAATACGGTTAGCAATACCAGAAGCCTGCAATTGCTCTCTTAATTTCTTTTTTACATGAACTTCCAGGTTGTTTACATAGTTGCTGAGAAGTTTGCCATAAGAATAAACGTGGTATCCAGAAACATAGTTAAACTGACCTGTCTTTGCCAGCAAGTTTTGCAAAATTGTCGTACCCGATCGCATGGGTCCAATCATAAAGACAGGTTCATAGCTTACATTATCTAGCAAATGTAAGTGCTGGTCATCCAGATCTGAGTAGTATTGGTTGCGAGTGAGGGAGCTTTTCATAAGACACCTGTAACTCGTGGATGTAAAATAAGGGACAACACTTTCTGATTCTCAGTAAACCGCTAAAGAAAGGTTGACTTTAATCATGAGTGCCAACATCCTGACAGTGAGATCTGTTAACCATCTCACTAAGAAGCTACCATTCGATGGTCAGGCAGTAAAGTGCTATTTCTAGTAGTCTCACTTGCTAGATTGACTACGAATCTACCGCAGTCAACTACACTATTCGAGTTGTGGTCGAAATGTGTCCTCCTAGTTCCATTGAGAAAGATTACATTTCTACACTTATTCGGAATCACTCGCTAGTCACTATTCAATTATTGGTTTCTCTGAGTCTATTAACGAGTATTCAGAAATTCCACCGATGTCTGATCCCTCTCAAAGGTCTATCGATCCGAGTTTGCTAGCTAGAAGCTCCGCCAGCTCAGCTTCAGACATTTTCCCTAAGCTTACCTGAAGTTGGGTCTCTGCTTCGGTGAATTCTGGTGCGGTTGCCTGAGATTCTTCCTCAATTTTAAGCACATCATGAGCCAGATAATCCACCAAGGCTTTGGGGGTGGGATAGTCAAAGATCAGTGTGGATCGCAGACTCTGACCCAAACTGGTCGCTAGCAAGTTGCGTAACTCCACGGCCATGAGGGAGTCAATCCCCAGATCAAAGAGGCGCTGTTTGGGCTCGATCCCATAATTGGGGGGCAGACCCAGGATCCGGGCGATGGTGGCCTGCACATGAGACATCAGAAGATCGTGACGCTCTGATTGAGGAGTCGCATCCAGCTGATCCCGGAAAGTAATGGCTTCCTGGGAGGGGGTCGTTGTGGGAGTGACCCCTAGCTCCCGATCGACCATGGCTGCCAGTAGCGGCTGAGCCTTGAGAAGGGGATTTTGCAGGATCACCTGCCAGTTCACAGGTAGAACCGCAATCTGAGGCGGAGCCTGCTGCAGGAGATCCCCCAGGATCTGAACCCCCTGCCGGGGCGGGATCGGTTGGAGTCCCTGCATTTGCAGACGGGCCTGATCTCGTCCTCCAAGGCTGGCAGCCATCCCAGATTCGGCCCAGGGACCCCAGTTAATACTAATACTGGTTTGCCCGCGGATTTGCTGATAGTGGGCCAGGGCATCCATGAAGGCATTGGCGGCGGCGTAGTTCCCCTGGCCAGGGGATCCGAGGAGAGCAGAAATGGAGGAGAAGTAGATCGTCCAATCCAGCTGCAGATGTTGCGAAGCTCGATGTAGGTTCCAGGATCCAGCCACCTTGGCGGCCATGACTTTGGCTAATCGATCCCAATCCTGCTGCAGTAGAACGGCATCCTCGAGTGCGCCAGCGGCATGGATGATCCCTCGGATGGGAGGGTGATCCTTGGCTTGCTGGAGCAATGTCTCGACATCACTCTCCTTAGCCACATCAGCGGCCATAATCTCTACGGTAGTTCCCGCCTGGCGGATCTTCTCAATCACCTCCTGGGCAGTTGGAGATGGCTGACTGCGCCCGGTCAGGATCAGGTGACGTGCACCTTCCTGTGATAGCCAGCGGGCCACCTGTAAGCCCAGGGCTCCCAGACCTCCGGTAATCAGGTAGGTGGCGTCGGGCTGGATCGCAGGGGCAAGAGACTCTCGCCGCTGGGGATGGGTAATCACAACTTTGCCGATATGTTTTGCCTGGGCCATGAGCCGGAACGCATCCTGCACCTGATCCAGCGGGTAAACGTGGTAAGGCAGAGGACGCAGAGCCTGTTGGCGGAACAGATCCATGAGTTCCCGCAGCAGGGTTTGGATGTATCCAGGGTTAGCGGTGGAGATCTCCAGGAGATCAAAGGGGTAGTACTGCACATCGGGTCGGGTTTGGGCCATCTGCTCCGGACTCCAGATCCCCAGTTTGCCGATCTCCACAAAGCGGCCTCCCTGGGCCAGAGCCCTCACACTGGTGGGAATGAAGTCTCCTGTCAAACTGTTTAGGATCACATTCACCCCAGCTCCTGCGGTCAGATCCTGCACCTGTTCCCCAAACTCAAGCGTGCGGGAGTTCATCACATGCTCGATCCCCATGGACTGTAGCGTGGCCCATTTAGCAGAACTGGCAGTGGCGAAAACCTCCGCCCCGATCCACTGGGCTATCTGCACCGCCGCCTGCCCTACGCCCCCCGAGGCCGCATGGATCAAGATCCGTTCGCCCTTCTGCAGCTGGGCACATTTGACCAGGGCATAGTAGGCGGTCAGGAAGGTAACGGGCAGAGTCGCAGCTTGAGCAAAGGTCAGATCTGCTGGCATGGGGGCAACAAAATCTGCGGGCACGGTCACGAAACTGGCAAAGCTGCCAATAGCCTGAGCGGCGATCACGGCGTCTCCCACCTGCAGATCCGTCACCCCTACCCCGATCGCGGTAATCACTCCTGCGCACTCCCCGCCAAACTGAACTTCTGAGGCGGATTGCACCCCTAACTGTTGCATGACCTCCTGCATCATTCCCAGAGCCGTGAGGACATCGCGGAAGTTGAGCCCAGTGGCCTGAACGCGGATCTCTACCTCTCCGGCATGGGGGGAGCGTCGTTCCTGAGGGATCAGCTGCAGGTTTTCCAGGACTCCGTATTCAGAAAGGGAAAGTCGGTAGGGATAGACTTGTGCCGATGCCTGATCCAGATCTCTCCAGCGGATCAGGCGGGCAGCAAGACGTTGATCCTGGCGGTAGGCCAGCTGGTTTTCTGGGGATGCGGCGGTCAACTCCTGGGTTAGGGCCGTGATATTGACATCTCCCTGAGGATCCAAGTCCAGGCTGGTACACTGCAACTCCGGATGCTCCAGACGGATCACGCGGGCCAGTCCCCACACAGGTGCTTGCTGGATCTGCAGATCCTGGCCATCTGTCACCGCTGTGGCTCCTCTTGTCATCACCCAGAGGCGAGGCAACTCGGGTTGCTCCAGGGCCGCAAGACTCTGGATCAGGTGGAGAAGGCTACCACAGCCCAGACGTTGTTGATCCACCAGATTCGCGCCAGCCGCTTCTGGATTTAGGTCTGTATTCAGATTCCACAAATGCACCACCCCCTGCCAGGCGGGTTGGGATTGCAGCAGTTGTTGATAGTCCTGGATCTGGTCAGGATGAATCTGGAGATGATCCTCACTCAGCATCTGCCATTCCGATCCCAGCGTAACCAGGAGGCACTCTGCACCCGCCTCTCTGAGCTGGGTTGCCAATTGAGATCCAATCCCCTGCTCATCCCCGAAAATCAGCCAGTGACCGCTTAGGGAAGCAGCCGAGGATAGCAGAGGGACAGGTTGCCAATCCAGTTTGTAGAGCCAGTCGCTCAGATCCGGTTGCAAACTGCGCTGTAGGGTACGTCGATCCGCCTTCTGCAGGTTAAAGCCGATGATCTCGGCCACCGCCTCGCCCTGTTGATTCCAGAGCTGCAGGGTTGCCTTGATCCGGTCATGGGTAGTCTGGATCTGTTGCACCTGGCTCCAGAGCTGCTCTCCTCCACGGCGGTAAACCCGGATCTCGTCAAAACTGAGAGGGAGATAGCTGTCGCTGGATCCCGTCGTTTCCAACCCAGCCCCCAGACTTTGCAAACAGGCATCCAAAAGGGCAGGGTGAAGATGATAGCTCTGGACATCCTCCGCTACAGAATCGGGCAGCTGGATCCGGCTCAGTACCTGTTGATCAGCATGAGATAGGGAGGCAATGGCGCGGAATCCGGGTCCGTAGTTCAGTCCCTGTTGCTGTAACCGTTCGTAATAGGACTCGACAGAGAGGCGGTGGGAATCGTATTCCTGTAGTTTCTGGATCTGGACCGAAGCCCTGTCTGGTGCAGGACCCGGCAAGAGGTGCCCAGAGGCATGTAGAGTCCAGGTGACCGGAGCTACAGGGTCTTCTTCCGTTGGGTTGAGGCTGAGGATCTGAAAACGGTAGCCCTGATCCTCTTGTGGGTTCAGGAGGATCTGCAGAGTGGTTGGGGTTGCGGTCAGTTGCAGAGGTTGCTGGATCAGGACATCCCGCAGGCAAATCGCATCACTTTTGAAGAGTAGGGATCCGGCAGCCAGAGCCATTTCTATGTAGGCCGTTGCGGGCAGGATGACCGTAGAGAAAATTTGATGATCCTTGAGATAGGCAGGCTGATCCTGGGAGAGACGCGTCTCAAACTGGAGGCCTGCTGGGAGGGCTGCCGAAACACGACGCTGCCCCAGTAGCGGGTGAAGGGCTGAAGGGGAACTCACCTGACTTTGCGGCTTCCAGGATCCTGATTTCACCCAGTAGCGCTGGCGGTCAAAGGCATAGGTGGGCAGGCCATTGAGCTTGTGACAGGTGGTACCTGTGTAGATCCCTGGCCAGTGAACAGACACCCCTCGCACATACAGTTCACCCAGGCTCTGCAGCATCTGCGTGAAGTCGGATCTGCCCGGTCGCAAACTGGGCAGCCAGGTTCCCTGATCCTTGGGCAAACACTGCCGCCCCAGACCCAACAGCACAGGTCGAGGTCCGATCTCCAGGTAAATATCCGCACCCTCGCGCTGGAGAGTGGCCATGCCCTGGGTAAAGCGGACGGGCTGCCGCACATGCTGGATCCAATATTCAGGAGTGGCGATCTCCTGCCCCACCCGTTCACCTGTGAGATTGGAGATCAGGGGAATACGGGGCGTGGAATAGCTCACCTGGCGGGCAATCTGGCCAAACGTCTCCAGCATGGGCTCCATCAGCGGAGAGTGAAAGCCCTGCGAGACATCCAGAGGCAGATTCTTAATCCCCTCCTTCTCCAGTGCCCTAGTCATGGTGTTAACCGTCTGCCGCTCGCCAGAAATCACAATGCTTCTAGGGCCATTAAAGGCGGCAATCGCCAGCTGATCTGGGTAGGGAGCAATGGCGTTTTGGACTGTCATCTCATCCGCAACGATGGAAGCCATGGCCCCATTGGAGGGCAACGCCTGCATGAGCCTACCCCGCTCCGCGATCAGTTTCAGGCCATCCTCCAGACTAAACACTCCGGCAAGGCAGGCGGCCATATACTCGCCCACACTGTGTCCCATGCAGAATTGAGGCTGGATCCCCCAACTGATCCACAGCTGGGCCAGACTGTATTCCAGGGCAAAGAGAGCGGGCTGCGTGTAGGCGGTTTCACTCAGGGGCGAGTCCCCATCCCCGTAGAGAACCTGCAGGAGCGGCTTTTTCAGATAGGTGTCTAGGATTTGAGCACACTGATCCAGGTTGTTTCTAAAGATGGGTTGAGTTTCATAGAGGTCCTTCCCCATCCCCAGGTACTGAGATCCCTGGCCAGTGAAAAGAAAGGCAATGGTTGCAGCTGAGTCATCCATCACTGCCTGGATCAGGGACCTGGATTCTTGCCCTTGTGCAAAAGCAGAGAGTTGCTGACTAATTTCTGGTGCATGAGCCCCCACCACGGCCAGACGATGCGAAAAATGAAATCGTCCGGTGTTGGCGGTGAAGCAGATATCCTGCAGAGGCCAGCTGGGACGATCCATCAGGGTTGCACTGTAGCGTCTTGCCAGCTGTTTGAGCGAATCGGCAGAACGAGCGGAGAGGGTCAGGATCTGGGTGGGTCGCTGGGGGGAGAGGGCTTCTGCTTTTGTGATGGGAGCCTCGGCCACGATCACATGGGCATTGGTGCCGCTGGCCCCAAAGGAACTGATCCCCGCCGCCCTGATCCCCTCTCGCTGGGGCCAGGGAGTCGCCTCCTGCGTCACTTTGACTGGCAGATCTGCCCAGTTGATGTAGGGGTTGGGCTCCTGAAAGTGCAGATGTGCCGGAATTTTCTCCTGCTGCAGGGCTAGGATTACCTTGATCACACCCGCCACACCCGCCGCCGACTCCAGGTGACCCAGATTTGTCTTCACCGATCCCAAAAGCAGCGGATCCGCCTGTGAATGTCCGGCTCCCAGCACCTGGCCCAGGGCCCGCACCTCAATCGGATCCCCCAGCGAGGTCCCCGTGCCGTGGGCTTCAATGTAGTCAATCTCAGCTGGAGTCAGACGGGCCGCCTTCAGAGCCTGTTGCAGCAGCATTTCCTGTGCCGCTCGGTTGGGAGCCGTAAAGCCACTGCTGGGGCCATCCTGATTCACCGCTGATCCGCGGATCACCGCCCGAATCGGATCCCCATCCCGCTGCGCATCCGAGAGCCGCTTCAGGACCAGCAGGCCACAGCCTTCCCCCCGCACAAAGCCATCCGCTTTCGCATCAAACGTTTTACAGCGACCATCCGCAGCCATCATTTTGGCCCGACAGAGCATGATCGTGTTGGCCGGATGCAGGATCAGGTTCACCCCTCCCGCCAGGGCCTGCTGACATTCATTCTGCCGTAAACTCTGGCAGGCCAGATGGATCGCAGTCAGAGAACTGGAGCAGGCGGTATCCACCGCCAGACTGGGTCCCTGAAAGCCAAAGGTGTAGGAGAGGCGGCCTGATGCGGTATTCAGGGGGTTGCCCGTCAGTTGATAGGTTTCGATCCGCTCCAGCTCATCCCCTGGCACCAGTAGTCGCTGATAGTCGTTGGCAGTAATGCCCACAAACACTCCGGTGGCACTCCCCCGCCAGAGGCTGGAATCCTGTCCGGCATCCTCCAGGGCTTCCCAGCTTACCTCCAGCAGCAGACGGTGCTGGGGATCCATGCTCAGGGCTTCACGGGGGGAGATGCCAAAGAAGAGGGGATCAAACTGGTCCACCTGCTCCAGAAAAGCGCCATAGCGGGTGTACATTTTTCCCATGGCCTCTGGATCAGGATCATAGAGGGCCTCGACATCCCACCGATCTGCGGGCACCTCAGTCACCGTATCCAGGCCCTGCTCCAGCACCCGCCAGAACCGATCCGGGGAGTGGCCTCCGCCGGGAAAACGGCAGCCGATGCCGATGATAGCGATCGGTTCGTGTTGGGCCTGCTCAACAGCCTCCAGTTTGCGCTTGGCATCGCGTAAGGCCAGCAGCAGGCGCTTGGAATCTGAGAGCTTTTCCGGTGTTGGCGCAGACGTTTCGCTCATTTAGTCCTTTCCTAATAAAGCTTCCAGTTCTTCCAGTTCACGAGCGATCGAGGTCTCCACCTCTACCTCATCCAGCTGGTCCAGCTCGGCCATCGCCAGGGCCTGTTCCTGTGCGGCCTTCGCCTCTGGGGATGGCGTGTTCTGATCCTGCCACTGCAGCACCTCCCGAGCTAGGTGATCCGCCAGCGCCGAGATGGTGGGCAACTCCAGGGCCAGGGTAGCGGGAAGAGAGGTTCCCAGGGCTTGGTCCAGCCGCTCTTTCAGATCCAGGGCCATCATTGAGTCCATGCCCATGTCAAAGAAGCCCTGTTCGGCTTTGGGCAGATGGGAGGCATCCAGGCCCAACACCCGCGCCACCTCCTGCTGCAGGTAAGCCACCAGTTTGGATCGCCGCTGCTCCACAGGGATGGAATTGAGCTGTTCCAGCACGGTAGATCTGGCTGGAGCGAGAGAGTCCTGCCTGGATGCGGTTGGCACGGATACTGCTGGATCCACCTGGATCTGGTGTAAGAGGGGCCGTTGACCCCGCGCTTCGTAGAGCTGGCGGAACAGAGCCCAGTTCACATCCGCCACGGTGGTTTGAAGAGCCCCCTCCCGCAACAGCTGATCCAGGGCAGCCAGAGCAGCCTCTGGTTGCAGGGTGGCGATCCCCAGACGGATCATCAGTGCCTGAGCCTCGCGGGTGGCCATCCCTCCCCCTGACCACGGCCCCCAATTCACACAGGTGATCGGCAGACCCAGCTGGCGACGGTAGTGGGCGTAGATATCTAAAAAGTGATTGGCCGCAGCATAGTGACCATGGCCTCTGGCCCCGCAGACCGCAGCGATGGAAGAAAAACAGATAAAGAAGTCCAGCGGTAGGGACTGGGTGAGCTGGTGCAGGATCCAGGTGCCCTTCACCTTGGGATGCAAGACTGCCTCCAGGGAGTCCAGATGAGTGGTTTCAATCTCCTCATAGCGGATCACGCCTGCCGCATGCACAATCCCTCGCAGCGGGTGAGGCTGGGTCCGGATCAGATCAAGGACGTCCTGTAACTGCTGGGGATCCGCCACATCGGCAGCCGCCGTGATGATCCGGGTGCCCTGGGCTTCCAGTGCGGCGATGGTCTGTTGGGCCTCGGGTGAAGGCGCTTGGCGTCCGGTTAGGATCAGGCACCTGGCTCCCTGCTGCACCATCCAGCGGGCCACCCGCAATCCCAGGGCTCCCCACCCTCCGGTGATCCAGTAGCAGGCATGGGGATCCCAGGTCATGGGCTGTCGTTCCTGAGGTGGGTGCGCCACCAGACGAGCCCCGAAGCGCTGTCCGGATCGGAGAACGATGTGATCCTCTCCCTGCGCATCCACCAGTTCCAGCAGCAGATCCTGCATTTGTGCTTCCAGTGATCGCTCGGGATCGAGATCCAGCATGCCTCCCCAATGTTGCGGATGTTCTAGAGAGATGACTCTGCCTAACCCCCACTGTGGAGCCTGGGCCAGTGCAGGACGTGGTGTGGCCACAGGCATTGCTCCCTGCGTCACCAGCCAGAGGGGGGCGGCCTCCTGCTGCCGGATCAGGGCGTGAATGCTGTGGAGCAGACCCGCACAACCCAGCTTCTGGGCCCAATCCAGGGTCGATCCATCCAGATCGTCTGTACTGGTGGCATCCAGGCTCCAGAGATGGATCACTCCCCGTAGAGAACGGGTGGTGGGAATAGCATCCTGGAAGAACTGGTGCATCTGCTCAGGGCTGGCCGGATCCAGATGCCAGGTGGATTCATTCTCCTGGCGGTAGGTATTAGCCGCATAGGCCAGCCGACAGGTGTGTCCCTGCTGTTGCAATTGCTGGGCTAGGGCTGCCCCCAACCCCTGATGATCCGCCAGGATCAGCCAGGTGCCTGGGGGTAGATAGCCGTGGGATCCCACTTCTCTCGGTCTGGGTTGCCATTCCAGTTGGTAGAGGTGCCGCAGCAGATACCCAGGTGCCGCACGCTGTTGAGTTTCCTGCAACAGATCCAGAACGGTAGGGAGGAGAGCGGCCTCCGCCTCAGTCAGGCGGCCATGATGGATCCATTCCTGCGCCAGTTGCTGCAGATCCATCTGGGTGGTGGTTGAGGATCCGTTAACAGAATCGGGAGTGGGGGCCGGAGGATCCAACCAGAAGCGGCTGCGTTGAAAGGGATAGGTGGGCAGAGAGAGCCGCTGGCGGGGGTAATCCTGATCAAAACCTTGCCAGTCCACACCCACACCAGAGAGATACAGATCCGCCAGGCTGTGCAGCATTTGCAACCCGTCTGACTGTCCTGGACGGAGGCTGGGCAACCACTGATTGGCACCTTCAGGTAGACAGAGGCGGCCCATCCCCAGGAGCACAGGTTTGGGTCCCACTTCCAGAAAGATCTCCACCCCCTGTTTCTCCAGAGTGACGATCCCCTGAGCAAAGCGAACCGGCTGTCGCACATGCCGCACCCAGTATTCCGGGGTGGCAATCTCCGCTCCCACCCCCTCTCCGGTGACATTGGAGACAATCGGGATCCGAGGGGAGGAGAACTGAATTTGGCGGGTGAGACTCTCAAACTCCTTGAGCATCGGATCCATCAAGGGAGAGTGAAAGCCCTGCGACACCTCCAGACGCTTCACCTTGATCCCCCGGCTCTCCAGATCTGCAGCCACAGTCTCCACAGCGGGACGGGCTCCCGAAAACACCACACTCTCGGGTCCGTTGAAGGCAGCTATTGCCACCTGATCCCGATAGGCAGCCATGGCTGTCTGGATGGTTCCCGGATCCGCCAGTGCCGATACCATGGCTCCATCCGAGGGTAAAGCCTGCATGAAACGGGCACGGTGGGCTATCAGCTTCAGGCCATCCTCCAGACTGAACACTCCAGCCACACAGGCCGCCACGATCTCTCCCACACTGTGGCCTATCAGAACAGCAGGCTGGATCCCCCAACTCATCCACAGCTGCGCCAGACTGTATTCCAGGGCAAATAAAGCAGGCTGGGTGTAAGCCGTTTCATTCAGAGGTGAATCCCCATCCCCATAGAGAACCTCCAGCAAAGGTTGATCCAGATAGGCATCCAGGATCTGGGCACAGCGATCCAGTGTTTGTTTAAAAGTTGGCTGGGTGGCATACAACTCTCGTCCCATCCCGATGAACTGAGATCCCTGTCCCGTAAACAAAAAGGCGAGCTTGGGAGGCTTCTTGCGAGTCAATTCCTTTTGCAGCAGCCTCGGGTGCTCTGTGCCTGCAAGGTGTGCCGCCAGGATCTCCTGCAACTCCTGAAGGGATCTCACCAGTACAGCCAGGCGATGGTTGAAGTGGGTCCGTCCGGTGTTGGCACTGAAGCACAGATCTGGTAGGGACAGAGTTGCATCCTCACCCAGCCGATCCTGATAGCTCTGCACCAGCGATGCCAGTGCCTCCGGATCTTTAGCGGAAAGCGTGAGCAGATGCCAGGGGCGATCCACCTCTAGAGGTGCAGGGATCGGGGGAGTCGGAACCGATTCCAAAACCACATGGGCATTGGTCCCCCCAAAGCCAAAGGAGCTGACTCCAGCCACAATCGCCTCTTCTCCCTCCGGAAATCCCCCCAGCTGATCTTGAACCTGCAATGGCAGATTTTTGAAGGGAATGAAGGGATTGGCCTTTTGAAAATGCAGGCTGGGAGGGATCTGCCGATGCTTCAACATCAGGGCCAGTTTGATCAATCCCGCAATCCCTGCCGCCGCCTCCAGATGTCCCAGATTGGTCTTTACCGATCCCACTGCACATAAAGACCCTGGGGTGCGCCCCTCCGAGAGTACTTTCCCCAATGCTTTCAGTTCGATCGGATCTCCCAGTTTTGTACCCGTGCCATGGGCCTCGATGTACTGCACCTGTCCTGGTGAGATCCCGGCTTGCTGGTAGGCGGCTCGAATCACTGCTTCTTGCGCCTGGGGGTTAGGAGCCGTCAATCCATTGCTGCGGCCATCCTGGTTAATCGCCGATCCCCGGATCACGGCATAGATCGAGTTGCCGTCTGCCAGGGCCTGAGACAGAGGTTTCAGGATCACCAGTCCTGCCCCTTCACTGCGCACATAGCCATCGGCACGAGCATCAAAGGTTTTGCAGCGGCCATCGGGGGCAATAAAGCCAGCCTCAGCCATATTGGCCGTCACACGGGGCATGAAGATCACATTCACCCCAGCTACAAAAGCGAGATCCGACTCCCCTCGCCATAGACTTTCGCAAGCTAGATGGGTGGCCACCAGTGAAGATGAGCAGGCCGTATCCACCGCTAAACAGGGACCGCGCAGATCCAGAAGATAGGCAATGCGACTGGCGGCAATCGAGTGACCTGTACCCGTGGTCAGGTAGGGATCATCTGTGGGGGCATGAGTCCAAACATGCTGGGGATAGTCACGGCTGGAGATGCCCACAAAGACACCAGTCCGAGAACCTGCCAGCTCAGGGGGAGGGACACCCGCATCCTCCAGGGCTTCCCAGGCCAGTTCCAGCAAGAGGCGGTGCTGCGGATCCATGGAAAGAACTTCCCGCGGGGCAATGTTAAAAAACTGGGGATCAAACTGATCAATCTGGGTCAGGAACCCCCCCAGCAGGCTGGGATCCTCGGGGCGGGACCGATCTTGAGGCTGCAGTCGGGCCAGGGGCATAGTACCCACGGCATCTTTACCTTCCACCAGTAGCCGCCAGAATTGAGCCGGACTCTCAGCCTGTGGCAAGCGGCATCCCAGGCCGATGATGGCAATGGGCTTATGGTTGGTCATCGTCTGTCCCCTATTGGTTTCACAAGCTCACGGGCAGAGAAGTTACCCCCCGCAGGGTGAGATTTTCCCGCCATTTCAGATCCTGGGTGGCCAGGGTGATGCCCGGAAAACGCCGCAAGAGAGTGGGAATCGCGATCTGGGCCTGAGCCCGTGCCAAAGGTGCCCCCAGACAGAGATGGATGCCATCCCCAAAGGCAATATGCTCGTTGGGAGAGCGAGTAATGTCAAACTTGTCAGGATCCGCGAAGATCTCTGGATCACGGTTGGCTGCACCGACAGAGAGGATGAGTTTTTCTCCCGCCGCGATGGTTCGCTCTCCCACCTGCAGATCGCTGGTTGCCACCCGCGTAATGAACTGCACCGGGCAATCATAGCGGAGGATCTCCTCCACAGCGCCAAGGGTGTGGGTTTCAGGGTCTTGCTTGAGTGTTTCCAGTTGCTCCGGATGTTGCAGCAGGGCCAGCATGCCATTGCCAATGGTGTTCACTGTCGTTTCTTCTCCGGTGACAAAGAGAAGAATACAGGTAATCCAGAGTTCCTCTTCGCTGAGCTTTTCACTCTGATCGCGAGTGGTGATCAGGGTGCTGATCAAGTCTTGTTGAGGGTGCTTTTCTTTCTCCTTCACCAGATCACAGAAGTAGTCTTTGAATTTGACTGTGACCTTGTTAATCCGCTCATATTCCTCTAGGGAAACCAGAGGATCCAGAATACGGGAGAGCACGCTAGACCATTCGTGCAAAATGCCCCGATCCTCCGTCGGCACCCCCAACATGGCTGCAATCACCGCCACTGGCAGAGGCCCAGCTAGAGAGGCAATGAGATCCATCTCCCTTTGACCCTGTACCTGTTCCAGCAATTCATTGACGATCTGCTGAATGCGAGGACGCATGCGTTCAACCACAGACAAAGAAAAGGACTTACCAATCAACCCCCGCAGACGCGTGTGATCCGGAGGATTCATAAAAAAGAGAAACTTGTTGCTGACAAAGGCCAGAGTTTCTAGCTCACCACCGCGATCCTGCATGTACTGGTGCTTGTCCTGCAGCATTTCCGGCACATCGTAGCTGCGAACCCGCTTTTCTTTCAGGATCGCCCGCACATCCTGGTAGCGAGTGAGGACCCAGGCTTTGCCCATGAAGTAGCGATGCACCGGATCCTGCTGTCGCAGCTGATGGAAGAAGGGATAGGGATCCCTGCGAAAGGCAGGATTAAAGAGATTAAACTTGGCGCCTTTGCTGCTGCCGGATGTTGAGCTCAACGTGGTTTGCTCCATTTCCCTTCAACCTCACTGTCTGGTTCTAGGACTGCCGATCACGATCTGGAGCGATGCACAGGAATGCTCCTCACTAAACTACCCAGGAGACGGGCAGAGTTTCCAGGCCTCGCAGCGAGATATTCTTACGCCAGCGGGGGGAGGGATCCAGCAGGTGCAGTTGGGGGAATCGTTGCACCAGAGTGGTGATGGCGATCTGTCCTTCGGCCCGTGCCAGAAAAGCCCCCAGGCAATAGTGGATCCCTTCTGCAAAGGCCAGATGACGATTCTCTGGGCGAGCAATATCCAGCTGATCCGGCTGAGAAAACTGGTCGGGATCACGGTTGGCAGAGCCCAGATAGACAATCACCTGTTGTCCCGACTTGATCGTTTTTCCCTGCAATTCAATGTCTTCCACAGCAATGCGAGAGATTGCCTGGACCGGACTCTCATAACGCAGCAGCTCTTCCACGGCACTCTGGATCAGAGCAGGATCCTCCCGCAGACGCTCCAGCTGATCCGGATGCTTCAGTAAGGCAAGGACTCCATTGCCGATCAGGTTCACCGTTGTTTCTTCTCCAGTACCAAATAGGAGCATACACACCGAGATCAGCTCCTCAGTGGTTAACTTGTCTCCCTCATCCCGGGCTGCGATCAGTTCACTAATCAGATCCGTCTGGGGTTGCTGTTCGCGCTCCTCAATGATCCGCCGCAGCACCTGTTCAAACCGGATGACGATCTCATTCATGCGGGAGAAGGTTTCCAGAGAATTCAGCGGATCAAAAATCTCTGACACCTCATTGGCCCAGTGGAAGATCTCGCTGTTGCAGTCGGCAGGAATACCCAGCATCTCGGCAATCACCAGCACAGGTAGGGGACGAGCCAGATCGGTGATGATGTCCATCTGCCCCTGAGATTCTGCTTGTGAAATCAGGGTATCCACCGTCGTCTGAATCTTAGGGCGCAGCTTTTCCACCGTTGCCGGAGAAAACACCTTGCCCACCAGACGACGCAGGCGGGTGTGATCCGGGGGCTCTAGATAGAGCAGCCATTTGCTGGTGATGCGGGCCAGGGCATTCAGATCCTTATGCTGTTTTTCCAGATAGGGATTTTTGGAGCGAATCCGTTCCGGCAGGTTATCGCAGACAATGCGGGAGTCCTGCAAGATGGCTTTGACATCGCCATAGCGAGTGAGCACCCAGGAGCCAAAAAAATTGCGGTGGATCGGATCCTCGGTGCGCAGCCGCTGGTAGGTGGGGTAAGGATCCTGGTGGAAGGCTGGATCGAGGGGATTGAACTTAAACGCGGCGGGAGATGGGGGGACCTGCTGCTTCGTACCGGGTTGTGGCGGGGATTCCATGCAAATCTTCTCCTCTGAGCGGCGGCACAGGCTACTGAATTTCAGCAAGATGGTGGGCCAGCGTCTCGATGCTGGGATACTCCCAGAACAGGGTTGGATCCAGCTCCTGATTGAGCCATTCCCCCAGCTCCCCCGTAATACTAACAGCCACCGAGGAATCCAATCCATAAGAGGCCAGGGGCTCCTCCACATCGATCTGATCCGGTGGCATTTTCAGATAAAGAGCCAGGTGTGTGAGCAGCCAGTCCTGGATCCGCTCCTGGGTCATGGGACCTGTTTCCTCCTCCTGCGCCTGCTCCCAGCTTTCGATCTCCTGCTGCAGCTGCTCTGCTTCCCAGGTACTCAGCTGCGCTGTCCAGTGTCCCACCACTTCTAGCGTTTGGTTCAGAAATCCCTGCCGACAGGCGTGCCGCTGGATCTTGCCGCTGGAGGTCATGGGGATCGAGGCGGTTTTGAGCAGGGCCACCGAATAGACCTGCACCTCATGCTGTTCTGAGACTGCCTGGCGAATGGCCTTAATCACCGCTTCGGCATCCAGATCCCGCAATGCCGTGCGCTCCACCTCCTGCACGATCACCAGTTGTTCATGTCCTTCGATATCCACCGCAAAGGCAGCCCCAGCATTCTCCCGCAAGTCAGGATGAGCCGATTGCACAGTCAACTCAAGATCCTGAGGATAGTGATTGCGGCCCCGAATGATGATCAGATCCTTGAGGCGTCCGGTGATAAACAGCTGCCCCTCTCGCAGAAAGCCCAGATCCCCTGTGCGCAGAAACGGTCCTTCCGGTGGGTCTGTCAGGTGCGCCTGGAAGGTGGCCTGTGTGGTTTCTGCCTGCTGCCAGTAGCCCTGAGCTACATTGGCTCCAGCAACCCAGATTTCCCCCACCTGTTCTTCTGGACAGCGCTGTCGGCTTTCGGGATCCACAATCACCACCACCTGATCCGCCCAGCTGCGACCACAGCCCACCAGATCTCGGGAAGGTTTGCCTTCTTCGGGTTGAACAATGCGGTTTTCTTCCAGAGCAGCCGCATCGATCGTCAGGATCAAAGGAGGCTGGGGTTTCTCCACTCCCGCAACCATCAGGGTTGTTTCCGCCATGCCGTAACAGGGGTAAAACGCCTCCCAGCGGAAGCCATGAGGAGCAAAGCACTCGGCAAATCGCTTCAGGGTTTGGGCCCGCACAGGTTCTGCCCCGCTAAAGGCCACCTCCCAGCTACTCAGATCCAGTCCCGTTAATTGCTCCGGTGTGGTGCGACGGCAGACCAGATCATAGGCAAAGTCTGGCCCTCCACTGGTGGTGGCGCGGTACTTAGAAATCGCCTTGATCCAGCGCAGGGGCTTTTGGAGAAAGGCAGTGTGGGGCATCAGGACCACTGGGAATCCCCCGTAGAGGGGCTGCAGGATCCCGCCGATCAGACCCATATCGTGGTACGGAGGCAGCCAGATCACCCCCAGGCTGTCTGCAGAATGACCAAAGCCTGTGTAAATCTGGGCCAGGTTGTGCAGGAGATTGCCATGACTGATCATCACCCCCTTGGGAGTGCCCGTGGAGCCCGAGGTGTACTGCAGAAAGGCGAGGGTATCGGACTCTGCAGGGTAAGGAGCTTGATCAGCGACATCAGAAGTCAGCCCACTCGTGGCCCAATAGTCCAAAGGCGCTGTCGTGTGTTCCTGCAGTTGGGCCTGGATATCCTGTAGCAATTCCTGTGTCGTTAGGACAACTCGGGGTTGAGCATCCGTGAGGATCGCCTGGATCCGTTGCAGGTTACGGTTGCGGCGGGGGGGATAGGCAGGCACTGCGATCACACCAATCCACAGGCAGGCGAGAAAGGTGGCAATGTAATCCAGTCCAGGGGGGAATAACAGCAAAGCCCGCTCGCCAGCTGTCAGACCCTGCGTCTGCAAAAAGGCCGCGATCCTGCGGACCTGCTGGTCGAGCTCTGTGTAGGTCCAGCGTTGTGTTTCTTCTTCCCCATTGGCAAGAAATGTATAGGCCCAGCGATCCGGCTGAGCAGCAGAGCGCAGAGAAAGCAGATCCAGTAGAGTCTGAGTCTCAGCCATACTTGTCGGTTGAGTCAGCATGGGAAATGAACCTCACAGGGCCGGATAAACAGCATGGAATGGCCAGACTTAACCTACGATACCCAGGCAAACAACCAAGATAATACGCTGTCTTAGTCTTGGGGTAACCATCTTTCACACCCACTACAGTATATTAGGGGGCAGACGCCAGGGATGATTCACGCTTGGAATTCATATCCATGTCAGAGGAGCCCAAATCATGCAGCCTTATTTAGAGAAATTATCTGCTCGATATCCTGGTAAAAGAGCCGTAATTACTGGGGCAGCGAGTGGTTTAGGTTTGGAACTCGCGCGGCTTCTCGCCTCTGCAGGCTGGTGCGTTGGTATGCTTGATTACAATCAGGAACAGCTGGAAAAGAGTCAGGCTGATCTCCAATCCACGACGCAAGGAAAGCTGGATGCTTATCGTGTAGACGTATCCAAAGCAGAAGTCTTTCAGGAAGCCATCGATCAGTTTGTGCAAAAGCACGGTGGCCTGGATCTGATGATTAATAACGCAGGCATTCTCTGCTATGGACCCTTTGTAGATATAACTCTTGAGAACTGGGAAGCTCTAATTAAAGTCAATTTCATGGGTGTGATCCATGGATGTTATTCAGCCCTCAAGCACATGAGAGCAGCTCAGCAGGGCATCATCATTAATATTGCTAGCCTGGCAGCTTTTATTCCCAGCATTTCCCCTGCTTATTCCGCTACGAAAGCAGCCACTTTATCCTTGAGTGAATGGCTTTTTGCTGAGCTAGTTGACTCTCCAATTCAAGTCTCTGTGGTCATGCCAGGAATCTTTGGCTCCAATATCAGCAAAGGGGAAAGGGTAGATCTAAAAATGAGAGATGCCTCAACCCAGTTTATTGAGGACTCTCTTAAAAATAGAAAAATTCCTTCTGCTCATGTAGTTGCTGAAAACACCCTGAAAGCGGTCGCCTCTGGCCATCTTTACATCTTTCCTACCAAAGGAGGCAAACTATCATGGGTCCTCAAACGTTTCCGACCCGAGCGGTTGCTTAAAGACCTGAAAAAAAGCTACGAGCGCATATCTGCAGAGTGGGCAGCCTTGTTTTTAGGAAAATCTGAATCTTCACAATAGCTTTAGTAGCATTTCACTTTTTTGTAGATCCCTGAGTCAACCCCGACACCAGAAAGCGCTGAGTTAACAAGAAGATCACCGTGATCGGCACTCCTCCCAGGATCGCAGCTGCGGCAAAATCTCCCCAGAGAAAATTCTGATCCTGCAAAAAGAAGCGCAGGCCCACTGCCAGGGTCAGGTTCTTCTCCTGGAACAACAATACCGAGGCAATGGGAAATTCATTAAAGATGGTGATCAGGGAGAGCATAAACACCACCGCCAGGATCGGGTAGCTCATGGGCAGGAGCACATAGATCAGGGTCTGGATCCGGTTAGCTCCATCCACCTGTGCAGCTTCTTCCACACTGGCGGGGAGGGTGTCGAAATAGCCTTTCATCATCCAGACACTGATGGCAATCCCTCCCAGGTACACCAGGATCAGGCCTCTGTGAGTATCCAGACCCAGCCAGGAAATTCCCTTCCCCAGTTGACTGATCAGGGTATAGAGGGCCACAAGAGCCAGGACTGCCGGAAACACCTGAAAGAGAAGAAGTCCCTGCAGCAGCCCCTGCTTAGCCTGAAACTTGAGGCGGGAAAACGCATAGGCCGAGGTGAGGGAGAGGATCACCAGCAAAGCTGCCGAGATCACAGAGATCTGGAGGGAATTCCACAGCCACTGCAGGACGGGAAAAGGAGGAGGGATCAGGGTTCCATCAGGTCCAGGAGTTGGAAGGCCCAGCACCCGCTGCCAGTGCTCCCAGCTGAACCGCTCGGGGATGAGACTGCCCACCGCCAGATTGCCCTCCCGAAACGAGATGGAAAGGATCAGGAGAATGGGAGCCAGGATTACCGCCAGAGATCCCCACAAAAACAGGTGGGCCAGGAGAACGCGCAGGGGGTGAAATCGACCTTTAACCACAGGCATGATTTATTGGGCAACTCGTTTTGAGGTGAGACGTAACTGGATCAGGGCCAGGCTGCCGACAATGGCAAAGATCACGGTGGCAATCGCTGCGGCAAAGCCATAATCAGCCTCCGCCTGTCCAAAGGCAAGACGGTAAGTATAGGAGACCAGGATATCCGTTTCTCCCACAGGAGTTGAGGTATCCAACATATTGGGTCCCCCACCTGTGAGCAGATAGATCAGCACAAAGTTATTGAAGGCAAAGGCAAAACTGCTGATCAGGATCGGCACCAACGGGGGCAGGAGGAGAGGAAAGGTGATGCTGAAGAAATGCTGCAGAGGTCCGGCTCCATCAATCACAGAAGCCTCATACAAACTGGTGGGGATCGACTGCAAAATTCCCAGGATCAAGAGCATCATGTAGGGGTAACTGAGCCAGGTATTCACCAGCAAGATCATTCCCCTAGCTAACCACGGATTGGCAAACCATTGGGGCTCAAGGTCAAAAAGATGCTGCAGGAGTTGGTTGATTTCGCCAAAATCTGGATTAAATAAGCCCCGAAACACCAGAATCGAAATAAACGCTGGGATCGCGTAGGGAAGAATGAAAAAAGAGCGATAGACAGGGCGAAAAGCTAGGGATTCCCAGTTCAGCAGCACCGCAAAGATCATGCTCACCCCCAAGCTGAGAAGCACCGATCCCGCCGAGAAGGCAAGCGTCCAGAGAAAGACACGAAAAAAGGGCTGCAGAATTTCTGGATCGGTAAGCAATCGCAGGTACTGATCAAACCCCACCCAGGCGGCAAACCCTGGCCCCACCTTCTGCCCCTGGGCATCGATATAGAAGCCACGTTTTCGATCAGGGGTTAAGAATTCACCCGTCTTTCGATCCAGTAAGGTGCCATCCTCTTGGCGCTGATAGCGAGCCTGACGCGGCTGAAAATGCCTGAGCCCTGTGCGGCTGAGTTGCAGGCCATTGGGTAATTCTAGTCGTAGGGATGTTAGGGCAGGTTTCCACTGAATGATCTTGCGAATCGGTACCCGATCTCCAGCAGGTTGATAGGTGGCAGACACTACGTCCAGATCACCCACTCGTTCTTCCTGGACTGTTGGATCAAAATTGCTATACCTGTATTTTTCCAGAGGATTCTGTTCTGCAGCAAGGAGGATTTCATAGGTTCGGTCTGATTCATAGATCTCATAGGTAAAAACTTCTTCGCTGACATCAAACGTCTGGCGACTGAAGTACTGATCCCAAATACCTTCATAAGTCAGCAAATGGGCCACCCCATAGTTGGTAAAACTAATCGAGACGGTATAGATAATCGGAAAGAGCACAAAGAGCCCAAATGTCACCAGTCCCGGCAGCAAATACTGATACGGAGAGAGTGGATGGGTTTCCGCGCGGGTATAGATCCAGATCGCCAAGAGCAGAAGTAACAGGCAGCCTGTGCCCATGATCAGCTGGCCTGAGGTGTAGAGAGCATAGATCAGCAACAGCGCCAGCAGGATCAAGGTGATCCCTGCCCCTCGCAGCAGCAGGAATGGCAACGGGTTCGACATCTCTATTCAATCGCCTCCTCGATCTGCTGGGTTGAGCGGATCAGAGCCTCTTCAGCATTGATGCGTCCATTCACCACATCCCCGATCACCCCAGACATCTGGGTCCAGACGGCATTCATCTCCGGAATATTCGGGATCAGCACCCCCTGTTCAACACTCTTGAGGGTGGCTTCCAGACGCGGATCCACTGACCATGCTTCAGCCACTGTCCTCAAACTCGGGATCCCCACAGGTACATCCTGGTTCAACACCTGCAGCCCCTCGGGGGTCAGCACATAATGCTCCATAAACTCCTGGATCAGATCGGCATTGGGGGAGGCCTGGTTGATCAAAAATCCCTGCACACCCACGAAGGCTGGAGTGGGATAACCATTCATAGAAGGGAGCGGAGCCACGCCAAAATTGACCTTATTCTTCTCCAGATTGGACCACTCCCAGGGTCCTGTGATCATCAGACCCAGATCCTGCTGCACCATATTGGCCACCATAATGCTGTAGGTGGAGTCCTGGAGAATCACCCCCTGAGCCACCAGCTCCTCTAACATCTCCAATCCTGCAATGGCCCCTGGCTGATCCAGACCCACATCCCCTGGATCGAGAGTGTCCTCCGCGGTTTGCCCAAAGATGTATCCCCCCTGAGCTGCCAGCAAGGGAAAGGAAAAATAAAAATTGCGGTAGTCAAAGTGCAGCGTGAGCTTCCCCTGATCCCTAAGAATCTCATGTAGATCCCGCACCTCTGCAAAGCTCTGGGGGGGGTCTGGCACCAGATCGCGGTTGTAGATCAGGGCAACAGCCTCCATGCCCACCGGATAGCCAAACAGATCCCCCTGGATCGTGAAGGCCTGCAGGGCTTTATCTAGAAAGCGATCCTGCGTCAGGGGCGTCATATCCACGGGTTGTACCAGACCCGCAGTTACCAGATCTCCCACCCGGTCGTGAGCCCATCCCAGCAGATCGGGACCACGGTTGCGCTGGGCTGCCTGAATAAATTTGTCAATGGCCGCTTCCGGAACCTCTACTCTAACGGGGACCCCCGTCTCCGCTTCAAACTGCTCCCCCAACACCCGCATGCCCTGAAAGGACTTATCCGCCCGCATCCAGATCAGCAGTTCGCCTTCCGTCACCGCCTGGGCAGGTAGGGCACTGATCAGGATCCCAATCACCGAACTCACCCAGGAGCGACCTATCTTTCTCATCTGGCTACCGTGAACACGCTACGATTGATTCGCAATACAAACCTAGCTTGCCTATCCCATAAAGCAGACAGGGTAACGAGCCTTCTCCCTTTCAGAGGGGGGCTTCGGTCATGAGCGCAACTCCTTACCTGCAACTCTATAAACCTAGGTTGTCAGTATGATGATGGTGTGCTCTCTAGCCGAATTGGTCTTTGCTCATGCGCGCCTGCAAACACCCTTGAGGAGATCCTCACGCCTGACCAGTACGCCAGGAATGTACAGCTCAAGGAAGGTACCCGTGAACTGGTGGAATTTGCCATCAAGCTACCTGGATCTGTGGGTGATGGGGATTCTGTGGTGTGGCTGCCCATCGATGCCAAATTTCCGCAGGAGGACTATCTGAGAGTCCTGGAAGCAAGTGAAACTGGCGATGCTGCCGCCGTAGAATCTGCCAGAAAAGCCCTGATACGTGCCTTGCATATATCCGCCAAGGACATTCAATCAAAGTATATTAATCCGCCCAAAACCACGGACTTTGCCATCCTATTTCTGCCTACTGAGGGATTGTATGCGGAAGTTCTAAGCAAAGCTGGGCAGGTTGAGGAACTCCAACGGAAATTCTGCATTGTTGTAGCCGGACCCACTACATTAGCTGCACTGCTGAGTAGTCTGAGAATGGGCTTCCGAACTTTAGCCATTGAGAAACGCTCCAGCGAAGTATGGCACATCCTAGCAGCGGTAAAAACTGAATTCGGTAAGTTCGTGGATGTCCTGGACCGTGTGAAGAAACAGCTCCAGACAGCATCCTCAACTATCGAGTTGACCGGGGTTCGATCGCGTGCAATGGAACGGAAGCTGCGCAGTGTCGAAAAATTACCCAGCGGAGAGGCCCAGAACGTTTTGGGTTTGCTGGATGAGAGTACTGAGAGCGTAACAGACGGTTTCGAAGAAGCAGAATAGGCTGGGTAGGGTGAGATGCTGATACAGGCATTCCCACTTTACAGTCAATCTGGATATCCCCAGCGTCCAGAAGCAGAAATTGTGCTTTAAGAGACCGGGAGATGCTGTAATTCTGCTGGCAATCCCGACGGACTATTTAGTTGATTACCATAGACATTGTTAGTAAACTAAGCAATCCAATTCCCCTGTGCAAATGACCTTGTTGATCGAGGATGTCGATAGTTTCAGCGTATTTTGCAGTCCCACTTCATCTCAGGTAAGTCCTGAAGGTCTAACAATGATTTCATCCTCCAATCCCCGCATGGCCATTATGGGAGGTACCTTCAATCCTGTACATCTGGGGCATCTGATCATTGCTGACCAGGCACTGCGACAGTTTCATCTGGATGGGGTGCTCTGGATTCCCGCTGGTGATCCGCCGCACAAAGCTCTGGCTCCAGGAGCTTCATCTCAGGATCGGCTGCAGATGGTGAAGCTGGCGATTGCTGATCATGGGCAATTTTACTGCAGTGAGGTGGAAATTCAGCGATCGGGGCGCTCCTATGCATTGACGACGCTGGAGGATCTCTCTGAACAATACCCTGAGACGGAATGGCACTGGATCCTAGGGGTGGATGCTTTGCGGGATCTGCCCAGTTGGTATGGAGTCGAAAAGGTGGTGCAACTTTGTCAGTGGATCATTGCCCCCAGGGTCTGCCCCGACCAACCGGAGGATGTAGCAGCAGCCGTCGGTCGCATCATTTCCATCCGCTACCAGATCTTGAATGCACCCTATATTGAGATCTCTTCCACCTTTATTCGAGAGCAGATCCAGCAACAGGGATCGATTCGCTACCTTGTGCCTCCTGCTGTGGAAGACTATATTTACCACCATGATTTGTATCGAGATGAAAATGGACGAGCAGCTGTAGTTTGAGTGGATGGAGGTTTACTCTCTTTAATTGATTGTTTCTAGGTTGCCTCCCTTTTGATTTTCAACATCTGACATCCCCCTCGCTGGAGTTCATAGTCAACTTTCTGGATCTCAGAGACAAACCCCTTCTCTCCCAAAGTGCGCATCACTGTATCCAGATAGGGTGATCGTTCAAGTTGTAGGGTTAAAAGCGGGAAGATACGAATTTCCCGGCAGACTCGCAGCATCTCTTGAATTGAATCTAGATGAAACTGCTCATTGAGATGATCTGAGTATAAAAAGAGAAAATGTGAGCATAGCCCCAAATCAAACTCTTGGTCTGCATCGTTAAGTGTGGGTAGCTCCCCAACCACATATCTCCCCTCAATTTTCCCGACCTCAAAATCTTGACAGAAGCGCTGGATCACCAATATCCGATGTTTCTTCAGCCCCTGGGGTGATTCGTGATAGGTCCACACCCAATCGTCTGGGGTTTGCTCGACCTGCTGGATGATGTCATCGATGACACCCTGAAAGCGATAACGAATTTGCTCAGCTGAAAATCTGTAGATGGGGTCTATAGATTTGATCTGATATCCCTGGATTGTCCCCTCAGAATTGAAACTAGCTGGTCCATCTGCCACACTCAGGATTGATCTGGACAGCTCCTGCGCAGTCAGATTGAACATACGAATATATTCGTCCAGGGAGCGGCCCACAGGTATAATATTCTCTAACTGTATTGCCATAGATCCTGATGTTAATGAGGATTTTCCAATAACTCAAATAGTAAATTATCAATAAAGGTGGGATCTTTGGTCAGGCCCAGATGGTTGGTAAATAGAAACATAACCCGATGCCAATCAATAGGGGATTGCACTGTTGGTTTCCATTCCTCGTCAGTTCGTTCATCCAGGAGTGCGCTGCTTCGTAAGACAACCCCATCACCTGGCCCGCTTTCTGAGATTTCTATTTTTCCTGTGACCGGATCTACAAGTAGTCTTTTATGAGTGGGGACAGAATCTCCAGCGACTAAATGAATCTTGAGATGGTCGGGAGGGGTGGTAGGTTGATCCAGGGCTCGTTGTAGATATTGTGCTCTGAGTAAAACTTTACTGAGGTGATCATAGGCAATGTCATATCGTTCTGAAGCACTTGCGGTATGGGGAAGTAGTGACTGCAGGGTGCGATCTTGATCGGGACTGAGAATGCCCCATTTGTAAAGGTCCCAGACATTGGGATCAAAGTAGTCGATCTCCTGATGCGGATAAACCTTCGAAATGACAGGACGATGACGCATGCGAGGCAGTAACTGATAAATCGAGGGCAAGGTACAGAGCAAGGCTGAGGTGTATTTAGGAAACCCTGGCGGAAAATGAGAGCCAGATAACAGAAACTCCAGAGATTCTAGAGATCCACCATTGGGAGGTGCGATCAAGACCACCTTGTTGATCTGTTTAGCCCCTGCCCAGGTGACAGGTGGAAGACTACCATCCTCCGGTAGATCAGCGTCTCCGTAGCGTAGGAAATATCTGACGGCTAAGCCGCCCATGGAATGGGCCACCAGATTGATTTTGATGTTTTCTGTGTCTTCACCAAAGAGTTCCTGGTTTTTAGCACGAACATAAGCACGTTTATATTCAACAAACTGAGCCAGCTTTTTAGCCGCTTCAACGATGTCGCGGCGCCAGTCATAGGCAAATTGAAAACAGGTATAGTGATCGGTGCCATAATCTACGACTCCGGCTAAAGCCAATTGTTGATCTCGAAACCCTCCCAATCCCAATGCCAGAAGCAGCTGTGAATAAGCACTTAAATGTAAGGGCACCCCAAAGAGATCCCCGCCAATATGAGCCAGTGTATCAGTGGCCACCACCCCATCATTCAGTTCGTGAAGAGGCAGTCCTTTTTGCATGGCCATGCCAAATAGGCGTGTCCCCTCAGGAGTTGCTGGATTTAGAGCTTTTTTTGAGAACTCTCCCCAGACTTTGATCCCCGTTTCCTGATCCACAAGCACAGATCCCAGAAAGCCCGGGACCACCACCACAGGACACCGATCGGGATGGTTGTAGTGAGCGGCCAGGTTGTAGATCATCCCCAGATCAGGGGGAATGTTGTAGCCCAACTCTCTGCCAATCGTGCGTAGGGAAGGGAAGAGTTGGTTGAGCTGATCCAACCAGGAGTGCGGTTCTGAGGAAGAGGAAGACACCTGTGACATCGATGAGTCTGCCTAAAGTCACGCTAATCAATACTGAGACCATCCAGAGATACCTGGGGTTGGAGGCGTGGACGCAGGGGCGCTGCCTTGACCAACCGTTCCCGTTGCTGCTGGATCTGAAAGTATTTCTGCCAGTTCTCCACAATTTCGATGGTGGTTCCTCCATGTTGGGTCAACCGCTTCCTGACCTTACAGAGCACGGGCGTATTCACACAAACCCCCGAGACAATCACTTGACCCTTACTGAGAGCAGGCAGTTCCTTGAGCAGATCCCGACCGGCAGCCTCAACGCTGTGGCGCAGATTTTCCTGATCGGTGGGGTTGACGATGCGCATTAAAAACTGACTCATGCATTGGGAAAGGATGTCCGAGTCCAGCTTGCCGGGGCGCTGTGTGATCAGACCCACCCCCAGACCAAACTTGCGGCCTTCACTCAAGATTGTGCGCAGGACCTGCTTACAGCGGGAAGGTTCATGGGCGGGAGCAAAGCGATGGGCTTCTTCGATCAGAATGAAAACTGGATAGGGCAGATAGTTCTCGTCGGTTTCACTGATCCGGCCTTTGTGGGTGTTCATGCGGGCGTGATTAGCCTGTCGCAGGATCGCCGCCGTGATCACCTGCTGCTCCTCCTGGCTGATCTCATTCATCTGCAAAATTGTCACCTGTCCGGGTTCAAATAAATCTCGGGGGGCCAGGTGTTCAATATTGCTGAAGTAGGGGGAGCGTTCAATCTGCTCCAGCTTCCATTCCAGAGCGGCGGCAGAAGTGCCCTGGGAACCATCCTGTTGCGAGTCTGCTTCGTTGACCGCGTCGATCAGATCTTGAATCGTCCAGCGATGCTGGCTGAACTGCGTGGTGCGATGATAGGCCTTTTCCAGAAAGGACTTCTGCCGCTCCGACATCTCTGGCAGCAGGGTGAGAATATCAAAAAAATTGAGGGAAGAAACACGGATCTTGATCTCTTCGGGGCTGAGCACCTGTACCTTGGGCCGATAGCCATCTTCTCCCCAGAAATCGGTATTGGTTTGCATTTCCGCTAGGGTGTCGTACTCCCCATGGGGATCCAGGATCAGGACCGCCGCCCGGTTTTTGGGCAGGAGTAATTCTTCAATCAGCACCCCAGCGGTGTAAGACTTCCCCGATCCGGTCCCCGCCAGAATAGCCAGGTGCGTACTGACCATCTCCTTCACATCCAGGACCACAGGCACATCTTCATGCACCCGCAGCAGTAAACTTCCTAGGTGGGCGCCGCCCTTCATGTGGACATCCCGTTTGTTCAGCACCGACCGCAACATCTCCGCTGAGGCCAGAAACACCTTCGCACCTGGATCCGGGGGGCGGCGGGGGTTGATGAACCCCATGGCATCATGAAAATACCCGATCACCTCCACCGTTACCCCGTAGATCTCAGGATTGGGTTCTTTAAAACCCACCAGCGCCACAATCGTACTGGGGTCAATGGCAGTGTCGGCAAAAATGCGATCCGGCAGGTGATCCAGGAGCTGCAATGCCGCAATCTTGCCAATAATATTGAGATTCTGTTCCGGCAACTGGTAATAGACAAACTCCCCCACTTTGACATTTTTAGTATCGGAGGTGATGAAGATGTACTGATTGGCAGTCTCTCCAGGTCCTTTCACGGTGCCGATCACATGACTCATTATCGCATTGCTCCCATCGTCATTTTCCATGACAGCTCTTTACCGAGTATTTCTAAAGCCCGACGCTGGCTGCCAAAAAACATCTGGCTGATCTCGCTCAGAACCTGGTGGATAAGCTGATGAGCAAATGGCCCTCCACAATTCATCAGCAAACCATAATAGGCAAATTGAGGTGCTCCACTCCGATCTTGATGAAACTGATAGACTTCCTCTTCGCTCATTTTATAGGCTAATGTATTGACCGGCACTACTAATCGAGGAATTCCCTGCTGACCGTAGACATGCAGCTTTTCTGGAGAGTCGAGAACTCTTTCTGGGGGTTCCAGAGTCCCGATTAAAACAACTGATAAGAGGGTCTTGATCTCACTTTGCAGATCGGGGGCATAAATCAGACTGGGTTCACTGGAAAGTCGCGGCCCTGAGTTGAGAAATGCCGGATTAAAGAGTTGTGTGTTGTAAATGACCCCCACACCCCAGTGGCGTTGATCGGTTTCCAGTTTGACAAAATTACCAAAACCATAGGCCTCAGGAGAGGGGGGATGTTTCACGCTCAGACGATCATCGACCTCCACCACATAATCACAGTGGTTATTGGATTTCACCACTTTTCCCAGTCTCATCGCACCCGCCTCCGTTGCAGTTTACTCACCATTTTTCGCGAGAGTCGCAGGGGCAATCGTTCTCGATCCGACCAGTCCTGCAGTAGCCGCATAAACCCGTTTCGATCCTCTGCCCGCAGCAGCGCCGTCTGATCCGCTGTTTCCAGGACATAGGGATAGCCTTTACCAATGATCACCTCACAGCGCACCAGGTCCACCACCCAGTCCAGCAACCCCTGTTCAAAGATCCACACCGGAATTTCCAGGCGCACCGGATAGCCCTCGTGGGTTTTCAGATAGACAAAACCAATGCGATTGCTCATTTCCTGATACTGGGAAAGGATACTGGCATGACCCTGCTGGGTACCACTCCGGCAGCAGGTAAAAAAGGGTGTGCGCTCCCCCCATTTCAGAAGACTATCTAGCAATTGGGCGTCGTGGATCACTGGGGAATCGGGTAGATCTTGCAAATGCTTCAACATCTGAGTGAGATCGCGGGTGTAGGTGGTGTCGATATAGCCAATCACGGGAACACGATGATGCTCGCTGGCCCGCAGCAACTTCAACACCGACTGAACGTACACCTCTTGAATTTTCGGTTCAAAAGGTTCCGCAAAGGTGGCCACCAGAGCCCCGTCATAAAAAGTCAGACAGCGGTTCTCCTGGCTGTGGTCCTCGATATACTCCACCAGCCGCTGCAATTCCATCGCGGATCGGCGCATGTTGATGATCTGGGTGCGGGGTTCGCCACTGTTGCCCCCCAGATCCTGGGGAGTTAAGACATCCACTCGAATATCTTTGTGATAAATTCCCTCCGGACAGTGGAAATTCTCGTACCACCCGATCTGCACCAGGGCAATGGGCAGGGAAATATCTTTATCCAGATAGAGCTGCGATCCATCCACGGCAAAGGTGGGAATCTGCCGGATGGTCTCACTCACCCAGGCGAGACTGTCTTCATGACTGGACCATTGCTGGGTAAACGGGATCCGCCACTGTTTCGCGAGATCCCATTCCTTACTGGCCAGCGCCCCTGGATAGGCAAATCCAGACAACTGTTCGGCCATCTGCAAGCTGGACCAGTTCACTAGATCCGCCATGGCCTCCTGATAAAGCTGACGGTGGCGGGCAAGATGCCCATCAAAGTCGGTAAACGCCTGCCGTTTTTGATCCAGGATGGAGAGAATTTGACCCGATCTAATCACCATGGTGGTTATCCCCCCGTTCCACACGAATCACATGCTCGGTGATCTGTTCAAAGGTGTCGTCGTGGCTAATCACGAACACCTGTTCAAACGCACGGATGCCGCTGATGGCTTCTGCTAAGCGTTGTCGCCGCGTCTGATCCATGTTGGTGGTGGGCTCATCAAAAAAGGCAATATCTAGATCCCCTAGCACCTTGAGCAGAGCCAGACGCACGGCTAGGGCAGCACACATCTGTTCTCCCCCCGAGAGACTGACAAAGCGGCGTTTCGGTTGTCCTCCCTCCTGCACGGTAATGTCGTAGTCAGCTTCCCAGGCCAGGGCCACGTTAGGACGGTTGAGAATCTCGCGAAAAAGCTGATCCGCCACCTGGTTTATGGACTGGAGGTAGAGCTGGGTAATGCGAGGCCCCGCCTTTTTATAAACTTCGCGGATAGTTTTGATGAAGCGATGCAATTTTTCCTGGCTTTTCAGTTCGGTTTCCTGGTGTCGCAGCTGCTGGTTCACCGCTTCCAGGTACTGGAGCTGGGTCTTCACCTTCTGCAATTGAGGCCGGATGGACTGGAGTTGGGTACTGATGCGGATCTGTTCCCCCTCCCCCTGCTGATGGGCGGCTTTTACCTGTTCATGTCGTTCGGCACTGTAGAGTTGTTCCAGGGCCTGCCATTGCTCCTGCAGCTGCCGAGATTGGCTGAGCAACTCCTGATGTTTGACCTGCTGATCCTGCAGGGTTTGCTGACAGGTGGAAAGGGTGGCGGCCACCTCCACTGCTTTGAGATGACGTTCATAATCGGGACGATGGCGCTCCAGCTGGTCTTGGTGCTCCTGCAGCGCTTGATCTAGACCGGAGAAGACACTCAATTCCTGCTCCAGGGCCTGTAACTGCACCTGCGACGCCTGGATCTGCTCCTGCACCTGTTGAGCTTGTTTTTGCAGCTCCGGTTGCTGCTGCAATTCCTCCTGAAGACGCAGGATCTGGTTCACGGGATCCCGCAATTCCTGCAGCCTGGCGTTGATCTGAGCCTGGCGCTGGCTGATGTCCTCCAGAGATCCCACCTGCTCCTGCAGCGTTACCAGGGTGGTCTGGGCCTGCTTTCCCTGCTTTTCAATTGCCTGCAATTGCTGTTCTGCCTGCTGCAACTCCCGCTGGCGTTCGGTTAGGAGTGTGGCCTGGGCCTGGGCCTGCAAATAGCGCTGTTGATCCGCCTGGTGTTGCTGCCGAAGCTGCTGCTGCTGCTGGATCTCAGTCTCCACCGTGGCGGTGGCTTGGCACTCGGAGTCCAGCGCCTGCAGGGTGTTTTGTAGATCCTGTAAACGCTGTTGCAGCTGTTGCCACTGTTCTTCCCCCTGGGGACGGTGCTGCAACTCCTGCTGTCGTACCTGCATCTGCGCCCGCGGATCCTGCAATCGATCCAGAGCCGACTGAGCCTCTTGCAGGTGTCTCACCAGGGTGGGCCGGGCCTCCAGCTGCCATTCCAGATCCTCTATCTGCTCTTTCAAGCCCCTGAGATGGGTTTGCAGCTCCCCCTGCTCCCTCTGCAGCGTGGGCAGGTAGGCCACCAAAGCCTGGTGCTGGTAACAGCGATGCAGGTTGTCCTGAAGATCCTGTTGCTGTTGCCGTAACTTTTCCTCTGACACCTGCCGTGAGAGATCTTGCAGGATCTGGTGCAACTGCTGAAGAACATGCCGGGTGAGGCCACTGCTCTGGGCAAGCACTTCGGGGATGGGGGCTAACGGGGTCTGGAGCAGGGGGAAGTCTTGCTGAAGCTGGTGCAACGTCTGGAGAATGCTCTGGATCTGGTGCTCCTGCTGGCCTAAATGGTGCTGCCCCTCCTGCAGGATCTGGTGCAGTTCCCCCTGAAATTGCTGGGCGGCGGCCACCCGACTGATCTGGGCTCGGATGCGGTCTAATTGCTGCTCCCACTCGGGAAGGCGTGCAATCTCAGTCTGGAGCTGCAACCGCTGCTGAATTAAGGGATCCAGTTCCTGCAGCCGCTGCTGGACTTTCTGGATCTCCTGCTGCTTCTGTTCCAGCTGGAATTGCAGGGTCTCAAATTGCTGCAGCTGCTGTTGCCACTGCTGTTGTTTGCCTTCCCAGTCCTGTTGCTGCTGGATCAAGGGTTGTAAACGGTTGATATCCTCCTCCAGCTGTGCAAAGCGCTGTCGCTGTTCCTGCAGTCCGGCCTGCTGCACCTGCACCTGGTGGATCTCACTCTGCTGTTCTTGCCGTTGTTTCAGAAGCTGTTGCCGCTGTTGTTGGGCCTTTTCCAGATCGCTCAGGGCTGCCTCTGCCTGCAGAAACGCCTGATATCCTGCCTCCGCCTCTTGACAGGTGTGCTGGGCAGCCTGGGCTTCCGCCACCGCCTGACTCCACTGCCGACAGTGCTGGCGCTGGGCCTCCCACTGGGTGCGCAGCAGTTGATACGCCTGCTGTTGCTGGGTGAGATCGGCGGCCCCCTGGGTGAGTTGCTGCTGTTGGGCCTGCAGTTGCTGCTGTTCCTGGGCCTGGGGGTGCAACTGTGCAATCGTCTCTTTGACCTGCTGCAGTCGATCCAGCCGTTCCTGCAGTCGAATCGCCTCCCTCTGGATCTGGCGATCCTGTTCCCACAAGTGCTGCTGCCGCTGTAAGAGCTGGTGCCGCTGGTGCCATTGCTGATGCAGGCGCTGTAACTGCTTCTCGGCTTCCTGGAAACGCTGGAATCCCTCTCGACTGGACTCTGTCTCGGATTGAGCAGTGGTGGCTGCCGCCAGGGCTGCTTCTGCCTGTTGCACCTGAAATGTCTGCACCGCCAGGGTTTGTTGCAGAGACTGCCAGCGATCCTGAAGTTGCTGAAGTTGCTGTTCCTGGATCTGGAGTTGTGCCAGTTCCCCACTCAACTGAGCTAGGGTGAGCTGCTGGTGTTCCAGCGCCTGATTGAGGGCTTGCTCCTCCTGCTGCAAGCGCGTGGCCTCTGCCTGCAAAGGATCCCAGTCCTGCAGTTGCACCTGCAGCAATTCCACCTGATGCTGACCGTTGTTGACCTGGCCCTCGCTGTAGCGCTGTAAATTGAGCAGATCCCGAAACAGGCGCTGGTATTCCTCCACCTTCAGAATCCGATCAAAGGTCTCTTTGCGTTCCCGCGGTGGCTTCAGGAAATCAGAGGTAAACAGACCCTGTGGCACCCCTAATGTGGTGGTAAACAGACGGGAGAGATCGGTGCCTTCGGGGATCCCCATCTGCTGGCGCAGCCACTTCAAGACATCCTGCTTCAGTTCATGATCCAGTCGCACGTGTAACTGCGGATCGTAAATGACGTAGCCCGTGGTGGTGTGGCGTCTAACTTCATAGGTGCGTTCATCCCAAGCCGAAACCAGTTGCACGGCCACCTGAGCAGCAGTGGCTCCAGAGCGGATCAGTTCTTCCTTGGTGTAGGGAGTGGTGTCAAATAAAACCCAGGCAATGGCCTCTAAAATGCTGGTTTTGCCAGCTCCGTTTTCACCACAGATGGCATTGATCCCTCCCTCAAACTGGAAGTAACTATTGGCATGGGACTTAAAATTCTTTAGAGCCACCGAGAGGATCCGCACTCAGTCCTCCTCTTGATTCAGATCATGTAGATCTGCATAGGATTGCCGCAGGTGCTGATACAGGTTTTCCTCCGGTTGTTCCTCCAGAACCATCTCCTTTAGCGCCAGGAGCAGTTTGGCTAGAGCACCACTGTGGGCACGGTAGCGGGACTGACTGGCCAGGAGATCGGTAAACACCTGTTCCTCGATCGCGCCTCGCTGTTCTGGATCTGCCGATTGAGCCACGGTGTTGTAGTCCAGGCTGTCTGCCTCAAACCGAAAAAAGGCCCGCAGCGCCCCTGTCCTGGCTTGAATCTGCTGCTGCAGCTGGCGCTGATCCAGTTCATGGCGAGCAAACCCCACCGTGCCCACCAGCTTCACCTCCACAATCGGAGCCACCGACACCTCCCAATTCTGTGCTTGGATCAGGGCCAGAGTTGCCTCCTGGATCTGTTGTGGGGTTTCCCGACCCTGGGCCTCCACCTGCAGGCGATAGCAGGGACGTTGATAGTAGTCTTTGACCAGCTCCGCCTGGATCTGCTCCCCCTCCACCCGAACCAGAAAAGCACCTCGCTCGTATTCCGTTTCCGCCATGCTGTTGGCTTCAACAGATCCAGGGTTATAGATCCAGCCCTCCGCCGTGTAGCTTTTATGGATGTGTCCCAGGGCCAGATAGTTCACCCCCGCCTGTTGCAATGGCAAGAGATCAGCGTAGCGAAGGGCACCACTGTAGCGGGCGATCTGTCCCTCCAGACCATGGTGAAACATCAGGATCGTGCTGCCATCCCGTGCAGGCAAGGTGGCAATGGCTGCCGCCAGGGATTGAATCGATCGGGGTGCCGAGGCCCCAAACCAGCTGGATCCCACCACCCGCACACCACAGTCCAGATCGACATAGCCCCCCCGTTTTCGCTGGGGATCCCAAGGTGCTAACTGCAGTCCCTCGGGTGTGAACTCCGGCTCCAACAACATCAGGAAATCATGATCCGCCAGGTAGCGCAGCCAGCTGGTTTTAACCCCGTAGGGCCGACTGTCATGGTTCCCCTCAATTGCCAGTACCGGGATCCCCGCCTGCTTCAACAGATTTAACGCGCTTTCTGCCTGGTTGAGCACATTCGGCAGGATCGAGCGGTACTCGAACAAATCCCCGGCGATCAGCACAAAGTCAACGGCTTTGTCCACCGCATACTGATGCAGCAGATCACAAAAAGCCAGGTAAAAGTCCCGAGAGCGCTCCGGGCTGTCATAGCGGTCAAAGCCCAGATGGACATCTGCCACATGCAGAAATGTCGCTCCTGCTGGTGTCACGATGGAAGCTATCCTCTCGCAAATTGCCCACAAGTGTAGCAGACTGCTAAATATGGAGTGTACATAGGCCCATAGCCCCTGACAAGCCAGAGGGCACCACTATCCCCAGCGTGGGCTTAATCCTCCAGATACAGACTGATGCCAGTGGGAGCAGTGTGGGTGGCAAACACCTCCAGATCCGGATCCTCCTGCAGTAAGGTTGTTGCTACCTTTTCCGCCACTTCCGCAGAGGGCATCAATCCAAAGACAGTGGGTCCAGACCCGGACATCATACTGCCCAGAGCTCCCAGCTCCTTGAGGCGCTGCTTCAGGTGGGCGACCTGTGGATGTTGGGCCAGGACAGGCTTTTCCAGATCATTGTGGAGGTGCTGGGCAATGTCGCTCAGGTGTTGAACGTTGAGAGTTTGCAGCATCTGGTTACGCTGCTGAGGGGAGAGCGAGGTCTGGGGGAATTCGTGAAAAGCCCGGTAAGCCCAGGCCGTGGAAATAGACAGAGATCGGGCCTTAGCCAGCACCAGCGGCACTTCCCCCAGATCCAGCAACGGCTCCAGCACTTCCCCTCTCCCCGTGGCCAGCTGAGTCCCCCCAGAAATGCAAAAGGGCACATCCGATCCCAGCTGCGCCGCCAGGGTTTGGAGATCAGCGGTGATCAGCCCCAGCCCCCACAACTGGTTTAACCCCACCAGCACCGCCGCGGCATTGGTGGATCCGCCCGCCAGCCCCGCTGCCACCGGAATGCGTTTCTCAATGTGAATATTCACGCCTCCGGGACAGTGGTAAGTGGAACGCAAGAGGTGGGCCGCCCGGTAAGCAAGATTCTGGTGATCGAGGGGAACATCCGGATGGGCGCATTGCAACTGAATATCACTGTCGGTCAAGGTCAGGTGCAGGTGATCCGCTAGATCCACACTCTGGAGCACCATCGCCACCTCATGGTAGCCATCGGCCCGCTGTCCTAGAATTTCTAAATACAGGTTGATCTTGGCGCGGGCCGCCAGGGTACAGGACTGCATCGTGCTTGGATCCCTCCATGTAGTCTCCTCAGTTTCTCACAGGGGCTGATCGGTATTCATCCCCCAGATCCCTAAAAGCCCAGCAGAGAACGAAAGGCTTTGCGCAGACGGAGAAGAAAGATCAGCTGCTGCAGTTCTGGATCAATCTCTGGCTCCCGTTGTCGCTGCTCCGCTAGTTCCTCCTGGAGCTGGGCATCATCCTGGGGGTTGAGGGGTTGATTATCGAGCGGGGATTGCAGGCGCAAATTGGGCTGAGCCCGCAGGATCTCTTCGGGGGTGTCTTCTGGAGGCGGAAGGCCTAGAACGGGATCCTGAAGGACCAGAATCCAGAGGAAGGCCCCCAGTACTTTCCGTCTGTCGTGCAGCATCATCGCCTTTCATTTCAGACTTCCACTACCATCAAGCCATAAAAAAAGCCCCTGTTGTCACAGAGGCTGCAAGTCAAGAAGTGAAGACGCTTAGCGCAGATCCGCCATCCGGTAAACAGGCTCAGTTTCGCGGTCGAGCCCTTTCTCAAATCCAGCCGCAGCGGCACGAGCCCGACCGGCATGCCAGAGGTGACCGACGAAGAAGAGGAAGCCCAGGATGAAGTTATGAGCGGACAGCCAGCTGCGAGGGCTGGTAAAGTTCACACTATTCACCTCGGTGGCCACCCCGCCCACAGAGTTGATGGAACCCAGCGGAGCATGGGTCATGTACTCAACAGCACGACGGGCCTGCCAGGGCTGAATGTCATTATTCAGCTTGTCAATGTCCAGACCATTGGGACCCAGGAGAGGCTCTTTCCAGGGAGCCCGCACATCCCAGAAGCGCATGGTTTCACCCCCGAAGATGATCTCACCCGTGGGAGAGCGCATCAGATACTTACCCAAGCCTGTCGGACCCTGGGCTTGACCGATGTTGGCACCCAGACGCTGGTCACGGATCACAAAGGTGAGAGCCTGAGCCTGAGATGCTTCTGGCCCAGTAGGACCATAGAATTCACTGGGGTAAGCCGTGTTGTTGAACCAGATGAAGCAGGTGGAGATGAAGCTCATCAGAGACACCGCCGCCAGGCTGTAGGAAAGATAGGCTTCACCGGACCAGATGAAGGCACGGCGAGCCCAGGCAAAGGGCTTGGTAAGAATGTGCCAGATCCCACCCGCGATGCAGATGATCCCGATGTAGATGTGGCCCCCAATGATGTCTTCCATGTTGTCTACGCTGACAATCCAACCCTCGCCTCCAAAGGGGGAACGGGTGAGATAACCAAAGATCACCGCTGGATCCAGGGTGGGGTTGGTAATCACACGCACATCGCCACCGCCAGGAGCCCAGGTGTCGTAGACACCGCCAAAGAACATGGCCTTAGCCACCAGTAGCAGAGCTCCCAGACCCAACAGGATCAGGTGAATGCCGATGATGGTGGTCATCTTATTCTTGTCCTTCCAGTCGTAGCCAAAGAAGGGAAAGGACTGCTCCAGCGTCTCAGGACCGCGAATCGCGTGGTAAATACCACCTAAACCGAGAACAGCGGAGGAAATCAGGTGCAGAACACCCACCACAAAGAAAGGATAGGTGTTGATGATCTCACCACCCGGACCAACTCCATAGCCCAGAGTGGCAACGTGGGGCATCAGGATCAGCCCCTGTTCGTACATGGGCTTGTCAGGAACAAAGTGGGCCACCTCGAAGAGAAGCATGGCACCAGCCCAGAAGACGATCAAGCCTGCATGAGCCACATGAGCTCCCAACAGGCGACCGGAGAGATTGATCAGACGAGCATTTCCGGCCCACCAGGCGAATCCGCCGTAGGTCCGATCCTGCATCATCCCTGTATTAAACGTTGCAGTTGTCACAGAGGACAGCCTCCCAAAGCAAAACAAAGACCAATGATGTCAAAACTTAATTCACAGTGTAACGGGAACGTGCTACCTTTCCATATCTCCATTAAGGAGATGAAACTGTGCTGCTAGGTCAGGATCGGTAGCACGAAAAGCCACGTTCAACTTAGAGAGCGTTACCGCGAGGCAGTACTTCCTCAGGGAAGACAAAGCGCTTGTGCGGCTGGTCCTGCGGCGCCATCCACG
>CAYMOX010000005.1:119980-121212 GCA_964392245.1 uncultured bacterium | reverse complement strand
TTGATGGAAAGGGAGCCGTTGTAGCTGTCAATGGCCTCGCGGTAGCGCCCCAGCTGCTGCAGCACATCACCGCGGCGACTCCAGGCCAGAGCAAAGTTGGGATCGGCATTCAGGGCACGGTCCAAGGCCTTCAGGGCTTCGCCCAGGTTGTTGCGCCGCACCCATTCCTCTGCCCGCTCAAATTGCAGATCAGCGGTGTTCCACTGAAACAGGCGCTGAATGAACTGCAACAGCAGGATCTGACGAGCGCCCTCCGTTTCACTTCTGGGGGGTTCCGCCAGCCCCTCTCCGCGGGCAATGCGACTGATGGCGGCCTGGATCGAGCGCAGAAAGGACTGAAAGACTCCAACTTCTTCATCGCCCACGGACAAACTGCTGCTGTTCTGCAGCCGAAACCGTTGGAGATCCTGAGGGGGGGAACGACGGGGATCGAGAAAAGCCAGGAGCTGCTGGGCCCGGAACTCAAAGAGAACCGGATCCTCTTCCGAGTCGGTGAAATCAAACCGATATTCTGCCTCCTGCATCGGTTCGGTTAAGGCACTGGGGGAATGTAAGAGGGGGAGCAGTCTTTGATTTTGACGGCCGGGTGCATGGGAAAAACCACTGTAGAGCTCATCACCGGGCCAGGGGTTTTCCACAAACTCAGGAGAGACCACCAGACCCACCCAGCGGGATTCGCTGATGCCCACCTGCAACTCCAGACGGCGATCACTTCCCGGCTGCAGCATCCAGCGGTCAAACCAGACTCGCACCCCCTCTCGATCCAGCCGCTCCGCCAGTCGTTGGGTCCAGCGCCGTTGAGCCGGGTGATAGCGGAGGAAAAGATCGAAGCGGTAATTCACAGAGGAGGTCATGCATTTTGTGCAGCATTGCTGCTCCAGCTTATCCACCAGGATTCTGGGGGGGCAAATATTTCCCAGGTTCCTCAGCTGCGGCCACCACGAAGTTGACCGGATTGCATCCGCAGGGCTCCAGACCTGCTATGGTAATGCAGGCGTGTCACTTCAGCCGCCGAAGTTGTCGGTGGTGGGCAGGGGGATGAAGTATCAACGCATTTTACTCAAACTGAGTGGTGAGGCCCTGATGGGCGACCAGGAGTACGGCATTCATGCTGAGGTCCTGCAGTCCATTGCCAATGAAGTCGCTTCCGTGGTCAAAGCGGGTGTAGAAGTTGCGATTGTGGTGGGGGGCGGCAATATTTTTCGCGGGCTGAAGGAGGCCACCTCTCGGGG
>CAYMOX010000005.1:0-119880 GCA_964392245.1 uncultured bacterium | reverse complement strand
CTCTGCAAAGAAAATACGATCCCGATTGTGGTGTTTGACCTGACAACCCCAGGCAATATCTACCGAGCCGTGAGTGGAGAGGCCATTGGCACGGTGGTGAACTGAGGTTTGCCCTCCCTCCCCCTGGATAAGATTCTTGTCTCATGCCCGGCAAAGTTCTGCTAAGATAGCAAAGCTGATTTTTCAGGTGGCCAGGTCACTCTCCCAAGACCTCCCCTGATCCCAGCATCTCATCCAATTGGAGAGGTGGCCGAGTGGTCTAAGGCGCAGCACTGGAAATGCTGTGTGGGGGCAACTTCACCGTGGGTTCGAATCCCACCCTCTCCGTTGCAATCTTTGTCCGATCAGCCCATGCTCCTTTCGACGAGGACACCCCTTGTTGCTAGGAGGATCGCCAGGACCGTGAACCCTGGTCTTCCCCTGACAACAAACTGAAGAACTCGTTCGCCAGAACGGGGGGAGCCACAAAATAACCCTGCACCTCATCACAGTCCAGCTGCTGCAAAATCTCCAGCTGGTGTTGGGTCTCCACGCCCTCGGCCACCGCCTTGAGGTGTAAGCAATGGGCCAGGTGAATAATTGCCTCCACCAGGGCCACATCGTGACAGCTATCTAGACAGGCCGGATCCACATGCGCCAGATCCCGAATAAAGGACTGATCAATCTTGAGCTTATCCAGAGGAAAACGCTTCAGATAACTGATGGAGGAGTAACCTGTGCCAAAATCATCAATGGCGAGCTTTACCCCCATGCGATGCAGGCGATTGAGCATGGCAACTGTACTCCCCACATCCTGGGCCGCCATCGATTCGGTAATTTCCAGGACCAGGCAGCGGGGGGGTAGTTGAGATTGCATCAGGATCTGTCCGATCACCTCCACCAGATCGGGACGTTGAAACTGACTCATGGAAAGATTGACGGAGACTGTCAGATCGATCCAGCCCGCTTGATGCCAGCTTCTCACCTGGGTGCAGGCGGTTTGCAACACCCATTCCCCCAGAGTCTGCAGCAGACCCATATCTTCGGCCACGGGAATAAACTGGGTGGGTGAAATCCAGTCCTGGTCTCCCCGTTGCCAGCGCAACAGAGCCTCAGAGCCTATGATGCGACCACTGCGGCTTTCGATTTGAGGCTGGTAGTACACTTCAAACTCATCCCCGATCAGAGCGCGCCGGATCTGTCCCTCCAGCAGCAACCGATTATAGGCGGCCATAGTGATATTGCCCGAATACAGCTGGTAGCTGTTGCGCGACCGTCGCTTCGCCTCTGACATGGCCGCGTCTGCATGTTTGATCAACCGATCCGCATCCCGTCCGTCGCGGGGGAAGAGACTGATGCCAATGCAGGCGGTGATATAAATCTCATGTCCTTCGATCTCAATGGCCTCCGCCACACTGGAGAGCAGTTGTTGGGCCAGAGCGATGGCCTCTTCCTGATAGGTGAGATCGAGCATGACCACCATAAACTCATCCCCTCCCATGCGGGCCACGGCATTTCCCCCCTCGAGGATCTGGGCCAGCCGCTGGGCAATCACCTGCAGCAGGATGTCGCCTGTGGAATGCCCAAAAGACTCATTGATGGTTTTAAAGGCATCCAAATTGAGGGAAAGTAACGCCAGTTTGTCGTCTGCTTCTGCCTGATCCAGACGCTGGGAGAGATGCGAGGTGAACCAGAGGCGGTTGGGAAGACGGGTGAGGGGATCCAGATATTGAGTCTGTTCGGGATGCAGGCCCTGAGGTTGGGGTGGGCTGAGGTTCAGGGCCATACCGATCACTCCCGAGGCGGCGGGCAAAGGCTGGAGAGAACACCAGTAGTGCTGCTGCTGCCAGTGAACTTCGTAGGCAGTCGGGATCCCAAGCAGGGTTTGCAGGTGGTACTTGGTGTGGATCTCTGCCGTCGGTGGGGGAAACAGCTGCTGCAGGGTCTGCCCCAAAGATTGCTGGGGATCCAGACCGAAAGGACCCGCATCTCGACCGGTGACCTGAATCAAACAAAGGGACGAATCCACGGCCCAGAGAACCCCAGGGAGGTGAAATGGAGAGAGTGACCAGGGATCGGCAACCATCGCTACACCGGCAAGTCGATACGGACAGCTACGGAAAAGGAGCCCAGGGGAGAGTGATAAAGTGGCAACATAGCATCCTGCACAGCAGGTATTGGGTTGACCCACCCTATGGACACAAGCAAGCTTACCAGAGGTCTCAAAATCCTGTATCCACAGAGGCGTGTCCAGCTGGTATCAGCATTGTTCGGGACAGTTCTCTTTGGCCTCGGATCTGGAGCTGCGCCTGTTGTTGCCAATTCCTCCCTGTTTCTCGATCCTTTCCTCCAGCAGTCTCCTACCCATCAAGCTGTCCAGTCAGCAAGCCGGGTCGCGCAGGAGGAGGCTATTGATTTCAATGCTGAAGCCCCAACGGATCTGGGAACCTTCAAGATACCCTTAACCGTTGTCATCCTGTTAGCCCTGGGGCCGGGATGGGCATGGCTGCTGCTCTCTTGTGGAAACAACCGGCGGTGGAAAGTGAGTTTGGCAGGGGGCATAGGGTGGTTACTGCTATCCCTGGCCACAACCTATAGCACTTCCCTGGTGCTGCCGGTGGTTTGGCCGATTGGGATGTTAACGCTCTCCAGCGGGGTGGTGTCGTTTCTGGATTTACGGCAGCGGTATCGGCAGGTGGAGCAACGCATCCAGCAACTTTGGGAATCCCACCGTCTCTCCCTGGTTCCGCAGGCCTTTCTTCCCCATCCCGAACCTGATGACACCCTGAAGAAACTGACTGTTCTGGATAAGGCCCTGGGTGTCCAGTCCATGATTGCCCGCAGCTTATATCTGGGCCTGGTGGCTGCCCATCAAGAGGATCTGGTGTTTTTCTGTAATCCTACGGCGGCCCGCTGGATGGGGGTGAGGGTCGGAGATTCTCTGGGGGCGCGGCTCGTCCCGGTCTGGCTATCTCAGGAACAGTGGCAGGAACATCAACAGGCCTTGAAAACTGCCTGTAAGCAATTACAGGATCCCAAACAGAGTCTGGGGTTTGCCACCCAGCGTCTGCCCACCTATGAACTCCAACATCAGGATCGCTGGTTCCTCCTCAAAATTGAACCCCTGCTGGCGATTGGATCCACGGATGTCCTGGGCTATCTCCTAGTCCTGGAAAACATTACCAAGCAGAAACGGATGCAGATGAAACTGCTGCGCACTGAGATCCGCCGCCGTCAGGAATTGGCGGAACAGAATGAAGCCCTGGAAAAGGCACGCCGTCTGGCGGAATCTGCCACGCGCATGAAGAGTGCTTTTCTGGCCAGCATGAGCCATGAGATCCGGACGCCCATGAATGCCGTGGTGGGGATGGTGGGGTTGTTGTTGGACACCCCTTTGACCCCAGAGCAGCGAGATTTTGCCGAGACGATTCAAGCCAGCAGCACCCATCTGATCAATATCATCAATGAAATTCTGGACTTTTCGAAACTGGAAGCAGAAGCCCTGAAGTTAGAATCCATTGCCTTCAGTGTGCGGGATGTTGCGGATGCTGTGACCGATCTGCTGGCCCCGCAGGCACAAACCAAAGGGCTGGATCTGATCAGCTGGATCCATGCCGACATTCCGGAACCTCTGGAGGGGGATCCCACTCGCATCGGCCAGATCCTGACCAACCTCCTGGGCAATGCCATCAAATTCACTAGCAAAGGTCTGATCCTGCTGGATATTGCCATGGTGCAATCGGCCCAGGATCTGGTAACCCTGCATGTGAAGGTTCAGGACACCGGCATCGGCATTACTCCCGAAAACCAGGCCCTATTGTTTCAAGCCTTCGTGCAGGCCGATGTTTCCACCACTCGCCAGTACGGCGGCACAGGGCTGGGTCTGGCCATCTGCAAGCGCCTGGTGGAACTGATGGGAGGGGACATTGGGGTGAGCAGTCGGCCCGGCCAGGGGTCGACCTTCTGGGTTGAGATCCCCCTATTGCGCTCGGAGTCTTCACAGCCTCCCCAGGTGGATCCTTCCCATCTGAAGGAACGGCGGCTGTTGGTGGTGGATGATTCGGTCTTGAACCAGCAGGTGATTGCTGACTATGCTGCCGCCTGGCAGATGCAGATCATTGCTATCGACACGCCCCAACAGGCCGTGCAATTGTTGCTCTCCCAGTCTTTTGATGGGGTGCTGGTGGATCTGGATATGCTCACGCAATCGTTCATTCAGCAGATCCAATCTTTGCCGATGGCAGCCCCGCCGCTGATCGCGATGGTTCCCCTGGCCCGTCAAGGGCAGAGTAAACAATTGATGACCTCCAGTTTTATTGCAGACTATTTGCCTAAACCAGTGAAGTTTGAGCGCCTCTGGCAGATCCTGCTGCAGGTGATCCGTCCAGAATTGGAAACCTCATTCCCGGGGGGGCGGACAGAGGTCAAAGAGTCCAAGGATTCTCATCATCAGCGGCAGGTGCGCCTCCTCATTGCAGAAGACAATCTGGTCAACCAGAAGGTCGCTCTGAAACTGATTCAGCGCCTGGGCTATGACGCTGATGTGGTGGGTGATGGAACCGAGGTCCTGGAGGCCCTGAAGCATGCCACCTATGATTTGGTCCTGATGGACTGTCAGATGCCCCTTCTGGATGGGTACGAAACCACCCGCCGGATCCGACAGCAGGAGGCCCCAGGGCAGCACCTGATCATCGTGGCCATGACCGCCAATGCCTTGCAGGAGGATCGAGAAACCTGTCTGGCGGCTGGCATGGATGATTTCCTCGGCAAACCCGTGCAGAAGGATGAGATGCAAAGCGTCTTGCAAAAATGGCTGGATACCGGTGCTCCGGCTGCTGGTGCTGCGGCAGAATCCCTGCCCCCCGATCTGGATGTGGACTTTCTGCACCAGATTTCTGGAGATGATCAGGAGTTTGAGCAGGAGATCCTGGAGACCTTTCTCGAGAATGCCCAATCGCAACTGCAAACCATTGCTGAGGCGGTTTCCACTCAGGATTACGATCTGCTGGAGCGACAGGCGCATCAGCTGAAAGGCTCCAGTGGTTACGTGGGAGCCCGTCGAATCCATGTGATTGCGGCTCAGCTGGAACAACAGGCTCGCCAGCATGCCCTTGAATCCAGCGCTCCTCTCGTGAATAAGTTAGAGCAAGCACTCACCCAGGTGAAAGTGCTGGCCCAATCCCTGGCAGCTCGCGATCCCCAATCCTGAGGCTGAACTTGGTTATCATGGGCCTGAAGAGCTTGGGGTTTTGCCATGACAAACTTACTGGCCCAGTGGCTGTTAATGGCCTTGAGTGTGATTGTGACCGACTGGCTGCTCCCTGGCATTACTCTGTCTGGGTTTGGAGGAGCTTTGATTGCCGCCATCACCATTGGTCTGGTCAACACCCTGGTCAAGCCATTCTTACAGTTGATCACGTTGCCAATTAGTTTTCTGACCCTGGGGCTTTTTCTGCTGGTGGTCAATGCCATTTGTCTTTCCCTGGCTGCCTTTCTGGCGGGAGATGCGATTACCATTGATGGGTTTGGCTGGGCTTTTGTGGGAGCCATCGTGCTTTCGCTGGTCAGTGCCCTGATCCAGTCGGTCTTCAAGGGGGACTCAGAAGACTAGGGGAGACACTTCTGCTCTGCACCCCCGATGAAATGATCCTAAGATAAGAATAGTTAACACTTGTTAACTTTAGTGATGTGACTGCCGCCTGAATCGCTGGGGTAGCCCGTTCCTCCGATCCAGGAAAAGAGTGGATCCAGCGCCATCATGATTGAGAGCCGCAGCAGTGCCGACAACCCTAGGTAAGGTCTATGAATAACTCAGAACTCCTGAAGCAAGTTCTTGATCCGTTGCTGGAAGACTACCATTACTGGTTTGGGCGATCCCAAGAGCTCCTGGAAAAAGGCCCTTTAGAAGTGATTTCCCTAGAGGATCAGACTAAACTTTTGGACCAGGTGCGGGAAGCACAAGCGGAGTTGCAAGCGGCTGAAAGCCTCTACCGTCTGTCTGGGAGCGAGGTTGGCATTGACCCCAAGCTAATGGCAAAATGGCATCGCCTGCTTATGGCCTGTGCTGATCTTGGGCTCAAATATCGTCAGCATCGTTATCCTGCGGAGTAGGAATGTTACTCGAGATCCTTTACATCATTGCTTTTCTGGTGGTTGCCTTTTTTGTCATCCGCAATCTTCTCAGGGATGTCATGACCATCGGCGCTGAGCAACGGCAGCCCAAACGGCGTCAACAGCGGCGTCCCCCCCATCCGGAGCTGATGGACGAAGATGGCAATGTCACGGATGAGCCTCTGCTGGTGATCCGCTCCACCAATTTGGAAGAGGCCCGCAACCGCCTGGATGAGCTGTTTTACGAGTCACCCGACGAGAAACTGGATTAGCAGCCCTGTTAGCCTAGCCTTTCTGCTGGGCAATCGCCTGTAAGCGCTGCAACCGCATGACGGTGAGGGCATCCGTGCGGTCGATCCGCTGAGCCGATTCCATCCCTGCCAACAGGTGACGAGCTGCTTCGCGCCGTTCATAGCCACGAAACTGGGCCCGTTTCAAGGCAAAGTCATCCGCATTAAAGTGAGCTGCCTCCCCCTGCTGATCCTGCCAGATTTGCCGCAGTGCCAGTCCGGTGACTCCTCCCGCCAGCACCACAGAAACAGGATTTTGGGCAAGCAATTCCCCCAGAAACGAGATTCCCCCCATTAGGGCAAGACCTTGATAGAGGCCAGGCTGGAGCCAGTTCCGGCAGTCAAACCAGCCCACTTCCCGTAAAAACAGCAGATCCCGTTGGGTTTGAGGCAGGCTGAGCCAGGGACGGAATTGAAGCAGAATCAGTCCTTGGGATTGCCAGAGTCCGGTGCGGCGGAGACTGATGAGGTGCTCCTGGGCAGAGGCGGCCTGGATGGTGATCAACGGGCGCAGGGACGCAGGCAACAAATCCCGCAGACGGAGAATTTCGGCTTGCTCAGGCGTAATAGAGGCGGTCATAGTGAACAGCAGTGATGGATAAAGCGTCGCATATTCGCGACTGCTACACAATTTGAATTTTTCTTGCATTTGGGTGCCTGGATCAAGGGGATCCCCGGAGGAGTTGATCGGATCCTCTAGACTCAGGGGGACACTTGGGATGCCTGAACCCGCTGGAGAGCATAGCTCAGGACCAGCCAGCCCCTTTGATCTGAGATAACCAGCCGTTGAGTGTCCTGGCCTGAGTCCCCTGTACTGCCTGCTTGAGGAAGACCAATGAGTGTGCTCTACACCTATGCTTTTTTCCCCGTGCCCTCTCAGGAGCAACGACACCAGTTAGAGCAGATTGCTGGAATGGTGGACTCGATCCAGGTTCTTGTGGAAAAGGAGAGCCCGATTGCGGCGGCGGTGGAACCGTTGGCAGATATTGATCTGCTCCAGTCCTCGGATGAAACGCTTCTGCGTTCTGCCCTGCGGCATGATCAGGTGATCTGCCAGTTGTTTTCTTATCTTCAGGTTTTGCCCCTGCGCTTTGGCACCTGCTTTGTCTCCCGTGAAAAACTGCAGGCTCATCTGCAGGCTCATCAACATCATTATCAACAGGCCCTACAGCAGATTGGCGGACGTGCCGAATATCTCCTGAAGGCGACGGTGAAAACCCCGCCCGATCCTTCGGTGGCACCAGTGCTTACCAGTGGCACCGCCTATTTGCAGGCCAAGAAGCAGGGATATTTGCGGCAACAACAACGCCAGGAGCTGCTGGAAAAAGAATTGGTGGCCCTGGAGTCCCTTTGGCCTCAGGAGTGGCCCCGACAGTCAGTCTTGCCCCAGGGAGAAGAGCGTTGTCGGCTCTATTTCCTGCTCAGTGCTGATCAGTACCAGGAAGCCCAGCACCGCAGTTACCTCTGGCAAGCGCAGCACCCGGACTGGACGCTGGACTGGAGTACGGCCCTGCCTCCCTATCACTTTGTACAGACCACTGCCACCGCTGAGGTTCAGAACGACTAATGGTCCTTTACTCGCTGCCCCCGTCCGGAAACAGGGAGAGTTGCTGTTCCTGATGCTGTGACCCTCGGGATCGGCGTTGACGCGGTCGGGGTGGTTTTATGTCGATATGAGCCACGAACCAGGTGTGCAGATCTGCTGCCTGCTCAGGACCGAGATCCGACAAGGCCAGTGCTGTGGGAAACAAAGGGCTCTCTGGGGCAGGGACCCAGGTTGTGTTGCAGGCATAACGATCCGCCCCAAAAGGGGTGAGATCCTGGGGTAGCCGGGCCAGGTGAGGGATCAGATTCGGGTGCTGCTGGAAGGATTGTCGTTGCTCTTGCAACCGTTGTACCCGCTGAGCTCGGGCCTCCCGATAATTCAAGATTGGGGATGGATAGCCCGGCACGAAGGGGGGAACGCCCAACTGTTCGGGGGGAAGATGGGCCACCTCTGGGACCCAGGATTTGATGAAGGTGCCCTCTGGATCACAGCGATCTACGGCCCCCTGCTCAGGGGTGTAGATGCGGGTCCAGCTTTTATCGGCACAATGGGTAACCCCCGCCTGCATGGCCCACTGATAATGATCAATCGGACAGTCGCCATCCAGCAGGTGACGCATAAAGTGCAGAGCTCCGTAGCGCCAGTCGATGCCCAGTAAGTTGCTAAGAAAACTGGCATAAAGCGCACGGCTACGAAAGTTAAGGGTTTTCCAACCGCCGGTGGCCAGTAAACAGCGAGCAGCGGCATCCACGATGGGAAATCCGGTCAGGCCCTGTTGCCAGGCTTGGTACAGGTCTTCTTGAAAGAACCGATCCTCTTGATCAAAGATGCTGTACAAGGAGCGTAACTCCAGCTGAGGGCAGTAACGAAAGCGTTGCAGAAAGCCACTACCCCAGCGCAGCCGCGAGATCAGTTGTTTACAACTCATCCTTATCCGGCGGTCCTCACTGGTTTGCAGCACCGTCGCCGCTTGCACACATTCCCGAATGGAGATGACCCCAAACTTAATGTAAGGGCTGAGTCCGGTGGTGGCCTCGGCACTGGGATAGGACAGCTGCCAGTAGTAACGGGTGAGCTTGTGATGGAGAAACTCCTGCAGTAATTGGCGGGCCATGGTGCTGCCCCCTGCCGGAATCGGTTTGGCGTCGGCCACCAGCCCCAGATCTGTCAGTGTGGGCAACGGCTCACTGTAAACTTCCTCAGGAACCTGAACGCGGGTGGGCGTGGGGATCATGGCGGCTCGCATGTTTCGAAACCAACGCCGACGATAGGTGGGATAGGACAGCAACTCCGGAACACTCCCTGGGGGTTCAAACCAGCGAATTCGCATCTCCTCCTGCTGCAGGATCTGGTTCAGGCGGGCATCGCGGACGCGCCCATAAATGCGCTCACAATCGGTGTAGGCATAGATCCCACGTGCCCCTGTTTCTCGGATCAACTGCGGTAAAACCTGAACGGGATCGCCGCTGCGCAACAACAGCCGTCCCCCTCGTTGGCGCAGATCGTGATCCAGTGCGGCCAGACAGCTGAGCATAAAAGCCACACGGGCAGGGGCAGTCTCCGGATGGTGCAGTAGCGCGGGGTCGAACACAAAGAGCGGCAACACCGATCCCCGCCGCACAGCCCAATCTAGAGGGGCATGATCACTTAGGCGCAAATCTCGCCGAAACCAGACAATAATCGGACTCATGGGCTGGATCCTGGGGATGCCTCAGGTGAGATCAGACCAGATCTCGAATCAGGGCCACCCTTTGGCGCAGATAGGCGTGCAGGTGCTGTTGTTCCTCCATGTCACAGTGGAGACTGCAGCGAATTTGCCGCTCCATGTAGTCCAGGATCTCAGGATCACTCCAACCCAAAAGTTTTTCTGACAGGTTACAGGTGATAATCGACCACGCTTGCTTGAGTAGTGATGTATTCATCAGCCTCCCTTGCACTCACTTGGCCATCTACACAGATGACAACTGATAAATTCTAAAGAGAATCTTAAGAGGTCAGCTCTGTCTTGACATCCCTCTGTGAAAACAGTTCACAAATGTGTCGCTTTCTTCATGTCTAGTCGTCTCAGACCCTCAGATCAGAGGATCACGGACTTGCCAAAATAGCTGGCTTCCCCAGAGTACAAGGTGTTTGGCCCATGTTCAGCTTTCTGACGGATTCAGACAAAAATGTAAAATAAGGTAAAGAAGCTTGTATTAATGACTCACCAATGACTGCTCCTCTGACGTCCTCTAGCGATTCCTCAGCATCGGAGGCCCAGCTTTCTGCTCCAGCATGGCAGATCAAGCTCCTTTACGATGGCGAATGTCCCCTCTGTCAACGGGAAGTTAACTTCTTGCGCCGGCGGGATGCAGGCCGAGGTCTGATTGCGTTTGTGGATATCGCTGCGGAAGACTACAACCCTGACCAGCACGGAGGGATCGACTTTGCAACGGCCATGGGCCGGATTCATGCCCTGCTCCCGGATGGGACCGTTCTGAGAAACATGGAGGTTTTTCGCCACATCTATGCCCTGTTGGGGCTGGGATGGATCTATGCCCCCACACGGTTACCCCTGCTGCGCCCCCTGGCGGATTGGGTGTATGGTCTCTGGGCAGACTGGCGTCTGACTCTCACCGGGCGTCCCCCTCTAGCAACGCTGATGGAGCAACGACACTGCCAAACTGCCGAGCGTTGTCGCCTTCAGGATCCAGCGGCACAAGAGGGCGGATAGAGGATTCTTTTCAACCCATCTGTTAAGCAAGCTACAATTGCAGGCGAAAGGGCCGAGTGGATGGGACCAAACCCTTTACAGTGGTAGCAGCACTATCGCGAAGGTGGCCTGATGGCAAAGCAATATTCCGCCCCCCCCAGTCTCTCGATTGATCCGGGCAAGTCTTATTCCGCCACCATTGAGACCACCGCTGGACCCCTGCAGGTGGAGCTCTTTGCCAGCGAAGTTCCGAACACGGTCAACAATTTTGTCTTTCTGGCCAAGGAGAATTTCTACGATGGGGTGATCTTCCACCGTGTGATCGAGGGCTTCATGATCCAGGGGGGAGATCCGACAGGCACTGGACGGGGCGGACCTGGCTACCGCTTTAACGATGAACCCGTAACCCGTCCCTACAAGCGCGGGACGCTGGCCATGGCCAATGCGGGTCCCAACACCAATGGCAGCCAATTTTTTATCATGCACAAGGATTATCCCCTGCCTCCCAGCTACACCATTTTTGGGCAGCTGACCTCGGGGGAAGAGACGCTTGACGCCATTGCCACAGCGCCCACAGGGGCTCAGGATCGACCCAATAACCCGGTGACGATCCAGTCCGTAGTGGTGCAGGAAGCCTGACGCTGCTCATGCCCTGCGGGGTGACCTGAACCCAGACCTGTCCCCTCTTTCGAATCTATGGTGAGATCTACTGTCCCTGCTGTCTCCGCACCGGATCGGGAGCACCGTCCCCAGGCCAGTGATTGGCGGCTGCTAGGGGTTCTCTGGCCCTATGCCCAACGCCACCTGAATTTGCTCTGGGCCTCGCTGCTGTTCTTGCCCCCCCTGGCCCTGGCAGATGCCCTGCAACCCCTGATCCTGCAGCGGGCGATTGATGGACCCATTTCCCAGGCTCTGGAGGAGGGTGGCCAGCTTCAGGGGATCTGGGTGTATGGGCTGCTGCTATTTCTGACGGTGGTGGTCCGCCTGGGGTTTCAGGCTCTGGAGGGCTACACCAGCCAGCGTTTGGGCCAGAGTATGACCCAGGATATCCGCACCGATCTGTTTGCCCATATTCTCGCTCTACCGGCCCGCTTTTTTGACCGGACCCCGGTGGGAAAGCTGATCACCCGGATCACCAGCGATGTGGAAGCCCTGGGGGATGTTTTCTCAACCGGGGCCGTGGGGATCGTCAGCGATCTCTTTACCCTGGTGGTGATTGGGGTGGTGATGCTGTTGCAGCGCTGGGATCTGGGGGCTCTGTTAATTGCCATCATCATTCCGATGGGCTTGACCGTAGGATGGCTGCAGCAGCGCTATCGGGATGCCAATTATCTGGCCCGTGAGGAACTGTCACGCTTGAACTCCTGGCTGCAGGAAAACATTCTCGGGGTGAATGTGGTGCAGCTATTTCGCCGAGAAAAATACAACAGCGATCGCTTTCGTGAGATCAACCAGCAATACATTGATGCGGTGGACAAAACCATCTTTTATGACTCCACCCTGTCCGCCATTCTGGAATGGGTCACCTGGTTAGGCATTGCCCTGTTGCTCTGGGTGGGGGGGCGTCAGGTGGTGACACTGGCGGGACAACCGCTGTTGATTGCCCAACTGGGAGGATCCCTGCCCAGTCTGTCGGAGCCCCTGACTTTTGGGGGTCTCTACGCCTTTATTCTCTTCTCGCAGCGATTTTTTAACCCTCTGCGGCAGCTGGCGGAAAAATTTACAGCGTTGCAGTCAGGCTTCACGGCAGTGGAACGGATCTCCGCGATCCTGCAGGTGCCCATTGATATCAAGGATCCAGCTCAACCTCGCCACCTGGGGCAGGAGTTGGGGGAAGTGCGTTTTGAGGGGGTTAACTTTGGCTATGCTCCCGATGAACTGGTGCTGAAGGATCTCACCTTCACGATTCATCCCGGTGAAAAGGTGGCCCTAGTAGGTCCGACTGGAGCGGGAAAAAGCTCGATCATCCGTCTCCTTTGCCGCCTTTACGATGTTACCTCTGGCCGGATCCTGGTGGACGGGGTGGACATCCGAGACCTCACCCTGGAGGCGTTGCACCGTCATGTGGGGGTGATCCTGCAGGATGGATTTCTTTTCGCTGGGGATATTCGGGAGAACATCACGCTAGGGGATCACGGGGAGTTGGATCAGATTCGTGAGGCTGCGGAGCGGTTGCGATTGGATGGGTTTATTCGGTCTCTCCCTCAGGGCTACAGCACCCAGGTGCGGGAACGGGGCAATAATCTCTCGGCGGGGCAAAAGCAACTGATCAGTTTTGTGCGGGTGATGTGGCGGGATCCCAAGGTGCTGGTGATGGATGAGGCTACAGCCAACCTGGATGTGGCAACCGAGTCTCTGATCCAGACCGCCCTGGAAACCCTCCTGGTGGATCGCACCGCCATTATCATTGCCCACCGTCTCTCCACGATTCGAGATGTGGATCGGATTCTGGTGCTGCAGCGGGGAGAATTGAAGGAAGAAGGCAGTCACGAACAGTTGATGGCAGCCGAGGGATTATACGCCAGCTTGTATCGCCTGCAGGATATGAGTGGCGACACCGATTCGGTCCTGTGATTCTGGAAGAGGACAGCGCTGATGCAGATTGAATTTCGCGAATGTGACTGGTTCAACCTCTGGATCTGGTTTGAGTTTGCCCAACCGCCGCTGGAGGCAGACCAAAAATATCTGGAGCACCTGTTAGAGTCCTGGTACACGATTGGCATGCTGGGGGGCTACAATGCGGCGGCGCTCACGGCTCAGGAGGCGGGGGTGGATGTGAGCTACCTGGAGTATGAGCCCCCACGCGATGAATTGCCCGCCCTGATGCACAACATGGGATCCGTGGACTACCAGGACAACTGGGGCCGGTGCTGGTTTGATCTGGGCACCACCGATGCCATGGCCCTGGATATTCTCCTTACAGCGCTGGAAACCCTGAGTTTAGAGTACGTGGATCTCAAACGAGTGATCGTGGGCGGACAGAATGAAGACTGGCCTCTGCCGGAGCTGATGGAAACGGATGAGGATCACAATGGCTACCACGCTGACCACCAGCTGGAAGAGGGCCTGGAATAGCCATTATTGCCGGATGTTGCGTTTTTCTGCAGTCAGCCGCAATCGTCAAAACCAGGATTAGGATCAAGATAGGTCACAACACGGATTTTAAGTAACCACAGATGCATTGTGCCTGCAGAAGGGTGCAAGGAGGGGTGTCATGGTTTCAGCTGTTGTGGAGCAGACCATTACCAGCGGTCAAGATTTACTCCAGCGCTTTGGCTATGGGGAACGAACGTTTGAGTTGGCCCATCTGGAGAATGCATCTCTGCAGGGGGTGGATCTGGGTGGTGCTCAGTTGGCAAGGGCTGATCTCAGAGGAGCTGATCTGCGAGCGGCCAATCTTTACAAAGTCAATCTCACTCAGGCCAATCTGGCAGGCGCCAATCTCAAGGATGCTGATCTGCGCGGGGCCACCTTAACCGCCGCCAATTTACAGGGCGCTGACCTCCGCAATGCCAATTTGCGGGGAGCCTATCTCCGCCGTGCCAATTGCAAACATGCGGATCTGCGGGGGACTGTTCTCTGGGAGGCCAATCTGAGTGAGTCCCTGCTGAGTGGGGCAAATCTTTGGGGGGCTTTTCTCTACCGCAGCTGTTTAGAGGACAGCAACCTGCGGGGCACGGAATTGCATGGGGCCGATCTGCGGGAAGCCCGTTATAATCGCATGACCCGTTTTCGCGGAGATTTTAATCCGCATCAGGCAGGCATGGTCCGACTGGACTAGGGCGTTTTAGAAACAGCAAAGAGTAGTATTGGATACCTTCTGTAACCACAGCATTTGCGAGGCTGAGGCAGGAACCCTTTGGAGTGGGACCAACCGTGACAACTGTGCCTCAAGCCGACCCCTCTCCGGTACTGCCGCTGCGATCCCCGCGCAAATCGCTGCGCCCCACTGTGTTCTGGAGAATTGCTGAGGAGATTCCCCGCTCTCTGCACAACAGTCTGACGATCCTTTCGGTCGCCATTCCTCTGGCCCTGTGGTTGCTGTTGGCGTCAGCTGAAGTGGTCAATCCCCGCTTTCTGCCCTCTCCGCAGCAGGTTGCTCAAGCCCTGATCCACCTCTGGCAGGAGGGATACTTACTGAAAGATATCCTGGCCAGTATTGGGCGAGTCGGTGGCGGCTTCTGCCTGGCTGCTCTTGTGGCCTTACCCCTCGGCATTAGTATGGGAGCTTTTGCCAGTATCCGCGCTCTATTTGAACCGATCGCAGCCATCTTTCGCTACATGCCTGCCCCTGCCTTTATTCCTCTGCTGATCATCTACCTGGGCCTGGATGAACCCCCCAAAATTGCTCTGATTTTCATCGGGACCGTATTCTTTAACCTCCTGATGATCATGGATGCTGTCAACTTTGTGCCGCAGGAGTTAATCGAAGCCACCTACACGCTGGGGGGGGTCCGCTGGCAGGTGCTCCTCCAGGTGATCACCCCCTATATTGTTCCTAATATCATCAATACCTTTCGCATCAACATTGCTGCCTCCTGGAATCTGGTGGTGGTGGCGGAGTTGGTGGCAGCAAACGAAGGACTGGGAAAACGGATCCAGCTGGCCCAGCGCTTTTTCAAAACGGATGAGATCTTTGCCTGTTTAATGATCCTGGGACTGATTGGGTTCGTTCTGGATCTATCCTTCCGCGCTCTGCTTCGGACCACCTGCAAATGGGCTTTGGAATAGAGGCAGCGGTATGCATCTAGAGGTTTCTCACCTGACCAAGTATTTTCAAACCCGCCGCGGTCCAGTGGTGGCTCTGGAAGATATTCACCTGCATGTGGAAACGGGAGAATTGGTGTGCGTCGTGGGAGCTTCCGGTTCCGGCAAAACCACCCTGCTGCGTCTGATCGCCGGACTGGATCAACCAAGCAAGGGAGAGATCATGGTTGACGGCTTACGGGTGCAGGGCCCTGGGGCGGATCGAGGGATGGTCTTTCAGGCCTATACCCTTTACCCCTGGATGACAGTTGCAGCCAATGTCGGTTTTGGTCTGCGATTGAATGGGGTGTCCCGCTGGGAACGTCGTGAGCGGGTGGCCTATTACCTGGAGGTGGTGGGCCTTACTGCCTTTGCCAATGCGCTTCCCAAACAACTGTCAGGAGGAATGAAGCAACGGGTGGCCATCGCCCGCGCCCTCGCCAACGATCCCAAAATCCTGCTCATGGATGAGCCCTTTGGAGCCCTTGATGCCCAAACCAAAGAGAGTATGCAGTGCTTCCTGTTGCAGGTGTGGCGGCAGACAGGTACCTCGATCTTGATGATCACCCATGATGTGGAGGAGGCGGTGTTTATCTCGCAGCGGATCTATGTACTCACCTCTTCACCCGGGCGGGTCAAGCAGGAGATCAAGGTGCATTGGCCTCTAGATCGGGACTATCACATCAAGCGCAGCCTCAGTTTTCAGCAGCAAAAGGAAGAGGTGCTGGACCTCCTCCGCGATGAACAGCAAAAGGCCGTTTCGGTCCTTACTCAATCGTGACAGGGGTGGGTCCGCCGTCAGAGGAGGATCGTCCCAGATTGAAGGCGGCCAGGAAAGCGTCGCTATCCCGCAAGCTGAAAACCAGTTTCTGACAGGGAACCTGCAGTCCCACAGGACCCAGCAGGGGAATAAAGAGATTGCGCTTGGATTCCAGTGAAATCGAGATCACTTTTTCTGGGCTGGTAATGGGAGCAACGGTGCCTTGAAAATCTGTCCGCAGACCCAGTCCCCCCAAATACCACCACTCCCACGGAATCAACTCGGCCCGCCCCAGGCTTTTTAGATCGAACTGCTCCTCAAATAAAATGCCTTCTTTCACCACCAGCTTCTCGGGGGTCAGTTCCACATAGGCGGTTTCGGGGTTGATACCGAAGAGGGAGAAGGCTGTCCTGGCAATTGGATCCTGAGCAATCTGCATGGGGTAACGCATGGTTCACCTGCTATCAAGGTCTAGGACTCTGTTATTCTGCCATCCTCTCCACTTCCAGACCAGGAGAAGTCACACCGAATCCCCTCTTCACTTTCTTTCTGCCGATCAGTGATATACTTCCCGACATCGGTTCTAGCGGGGATCAGCCGTTGGAGGAAACGGGGAAAGTGCAGTGAAAATCTGCCGCTGTCCCGCAGCTGTATTGGAAAAGGAAACCGGTTCATTAAGTCTCTGTGAATGAGCTTGGACGATTGAGCCACCCATTCCCTTCCTGAGTCAGAATGCCCGCCGATGCGTTGTTCATATTTTTCAACATCTGCGAGGTACAGGTGATGCCCATTAAAATTTGCTTGTTCACGAAAGGGTTGTCTCAGGTCTTGCCCAGGAAGCTTCATCGGGATGGCGATTAGGGCCAGCATCACGATTGCAGGATCAGAAGCTTTGTCCGGCACAACGTCACTTGCTTGCTCTAAAGCCTAGCTTGAGTAGCTTTCCCGCCTTTAAGCCTGCCTGGTCTGTCAGTAGAGAAGCTACCTGTCATGATTTCCAAAACTTGGTCTCCGTTTGTTTAAGCTGATCTGTTCTAGGAGAACCCTATGAAACACTTTCATCACCGATCACAACAGGTGGCAGCAATTCTGGGGGCAAGCATCTATCTCATCATTTCAGCCGCCCAGCCTGCGCATGCGATGCACATCATGGAAGGCTTTTTACCTGCCCAGTGGGCAATATTTTGGTGGATACTCGCATTGCCCTTCTTCATCTGGGGCCTGCGATCCCTCACCCAGATTACCCGCGAAAACCCTGAACTCAAGTTGCTCCTTGCCCTGGCCGGAGCCTTTAGCTTTGTCCTTTCTGCCCTGAAAATTCCCTCGGTAACTGGAAGCTGTTCCCATCCCACGGGGACTGGATTGGGAGCGATGTTGTTTGGCCCTGCTGTCATGACGGTGATGGGCAGTTTAGTGCTGGTGTTCCAGGCGGTGCTGCTAGCCCATGGGGGCTTAACCACGCTGGGAGCTAATGTCTTTTCCATGGCGATCGTGGGGCCCTGGGTGGCCTATGTGGTCTATCGACTCCTCGCCAGCAGCGGCAAACAAAAATTGGGTATTTTCCTGGCGGCTGCTCTGGGAAATCTGGTCACCTATATAGTTACCTCGATCCAACTGGCCCTGGCCTTTCCTGCCGCCACGGGTGGTTTCTTCGCTGCATTTGCAAAATTTGCCGGGATTTTTGCACTAACCCAAATCCCATTGGCCATCAGCGAGGGTTTGCTGACGGTGCTGGTGTGGAACTGGCTCCATTCCTACGCCACTGATGAATTGCGAACTCTTAAACTTTTGCGTTCCGAAGCATAGGTCTCTCTTGCATTGATTGTTGACATATAGAGTCTGATCATGAACGAAACATCAAAACCTGCAACAACATCTGAGCCTTCGCCGTCCACCAATCAAGGCAACTGGTTGATCGTATTGACTGTGGTTATACTGGCTATTTTGCCTCTCATTTTTGTGCAGGGGGAATACGGTGGCTCAGATGGTGAAGCTGAAGAGGTCATCGCCGAAATTCAACCCGATTACGAACCCTGGTTTGGAGCTGTTTTTGAGCCACCCAGTGGCGAGATTGAAAGTCTTCTCTTTGTCTCCCAGGCTGCCATTGGTGCAGGAATTATTGGTTATGTCATCGGATTATACAAAGGCCGTAAATCCACAAAGAAATAATACCCTTCCGCAGCAGCAATCAGTTCTTAATCTGATTTAAATGAATGCACCATCAGATTGATACGCTAGCGCACACCAATCAATTGCGATTGCTTCCTCCAGAACACAAGTTAGGATTTGCAGTCGCTCTTTTTCTCTTAGGCTATTTAGCACCTATCTATGTGCAAGTTTTAATGGTGTGCTGGATCTTTCTCTGGATCGTGAAATATGCTCAAATTCCCGCCTCTATTTATCTGAAACTATTGTTACTGCCCATGGGTTTCTTACTCTTGAGCTTGCCTGCCTTTCTCATAGGTTTTGGGATGGCAGACAACCTGGTGATCTTCAAAACTGATGTGGTTTGGGGTGTCCCCATCGGATCTATTTATCTTTACCTGAGTCAGCAGGGTCTTGAACAGATCAGGAGTGTGTTTTTGCGGTCTATTACCCTGACATCCTGCCTCTACTTCATCCTGCTCACTGTCCCTATTTTCGAGATCATTCGCATTTTGAATGGACTGGGATGTCCTATTCTGATTACCGAACTCATGGGACTCATGTATCGGTTTATCTTCATCCTCACCGATACTGCTGGCGAGTTACTCACTGCCCAACAATCTCGCATGGGCTATGGCACATGGCGCGCAAGCATGCGAAGTCTCAGCCTATTGGTAGGGCAGCTACTGCAACGCAGCCTGCACAATTATCGGCAACTGTCTCTGGGTCTGGCGTCTCGGGGTTACACTGGGGAGTTGCGCGTGTGGCATAGCCGCCGTTATAGAGGCAGTCCCCGCTATGCCATTGAAGCCATCGGTGGTTACCTGTTGTTGCTGACTCTGACCGGATTACACTATTGCTCTTCTTTTTTATGCTGATGAAGTTTGAGCAGGTGAGCTACACCTATCCCTGTAACCCTAACCCCGCGATCCAGAACCTTTCTCTGGGTATTCATGCCGATCGGCGCTATGCGGTCATTGGGCAAAACGGTTGCGGCAAAACCACGCTCTTTCGGCTGGCCAATGGATTGTACTGCCCCTCAGCAGGGAGGGTGTACTGGCAAAACGAGGCTCTGCGCTACGATCACTCTGCCCTCTACCAGCTCCGCCAACAGGTGGGATTGGTCTTTCAAAACCCAGAAGAGCAACTGGTGGCTGCAACTGTGGAAGAAGACTTATCCTATGGGCTCTGCAATTTGGGGCTACCGGACACAGAAATTGAGCAGCGCGTACAAGAAACCCTTGAAGCGTTTGGGTTCACAGAGCTAGCAGATTGTCCGGTCAATTACCTGAGCTTGGGACAAAAGAGACGGTTGGCGATTGCCGATATCATGATCCTTCGTCCCCGACTGCTTCTGCTGGATGAACCCACGGCTTACCTTGACCCCGGACAAGTTCGTCACTTACGTCAGCTCCTCACCACGATCCAGGCAACCGGAACCACCCTTGTGATCTGCACCCACGATCTTAAATTTGTCAATGACTGGGCCGATTGGGTTGTCGTCATGCATCGAGGACAAGTTGTCATGGAAGATCACCCTGAGGCGATTTTTAGACTTCCTCAGACCCTAGAATCAATGGGGTTGAGTTGACCCTCATCCAATCAACCTTCGCTATGGTTGGAGATGTTTAGGTCGTTGGGGGCAACCCTTAAAGGGCTTCAGAGTAAGCCTCATCAACCTTGAGAGTGGTGCCAGAGATAAATTTAGCGTCTTCAGACAAGAGAAAAGCAACCACTCGTGCAAATTCTGCATAGGTAGACGGACGTCCCCACATAAAATCTGAAGGCAAAGTCCAACCCGCAAACTCATCGGGATGATCGCCAACGAAATGAGGGGCTAGCGCAATCATCCGAATACGATCCTGGCGATACCGCTTACCATAGAGTTTGGTCCATCCCTCCATGGCTAACCTCAAAGTGCCACTGTACGGGGTACCTAAACTGGGCTCTTGAGAATCACAGGCAGAAATATTCACAATCACCCCTCCCCCCTGAGCCTGCATGATCGGCGTGACCAGACGAGCCAACCGCACCACACTGAGAAACAACATCTCAAAATTTTCCAGCCACTCCTGATCCGTGATGGTCAACAAATCTGGTCGCGGCGGATTCCTACTTTCCAGAAACCTGTGCAGAGCTGACCCTGAGTTTACTGAAAGCGATTGTGAGGACGTTTGGTGAGGCAGGGTTAGAGCAATTGCTCCAGGTGCGCACCCAGCAACAGATTCAGGACTATCAAGCCCATCTCTCCTCAACAGGATCTTTACCAGCTCAGGTGCAGGTGGAACGGGCTAAACATTTGTTGCAGGGGGATCGGCGCTGTGTTTATCGGATTTGGGAGACCCATGAAAACTGAGCATGACCCTGGTAACACACTGAGATTCAAACCCCATGAAGGCAAGCAAAGAATTATACAGGAGGCCGTGGGTCAGGATCGACATACAGCCTTTTTGGGGCTCCTTTGTCCTCACTGGCGGTGGATCTCATCCTGTCAGGTGGTGGAAGGTGGAACAGATCGATGCGAAAGTGGACATCATGACAGAGCCCAAGCAGGTCCTCAAGGTCCTCAACATCCGATTACGGCAGGATCTCTACGATCTTGTGGAGGATCTAGCCTATGAGGTGGGAAAGACCAAGACAGAAATTGTCATCGAGGCGATTCAGCATTACGCCCGCTACTTGAGAGGCAGAGAGAGTGCGGAACTGCAGGAACGGGTGGCCCAAGTGGAGGATCAGGTGGCAGAAATTCTGGCCCGACTTTCTCTGGTGGAAGCCAATCAGCCTCCCGATGAACAGTTACATCCCAGGGTAATTAGGGCCATGCTGGAGCTGCGAATCCGAGATCTGGATAAGGCAACCCGAGATGAACTACGGAAGATCAGCAGTCGGGTAGGGATCCCCCGTGAGCAATATATGAACCTCAATGCCCAGGGGCTGAGAAAGATGGTCTACACATATTCTGGTGCAGACTGGACCGGGCAACACTAAAGGGTAATCTAACGGATCCTGTCCACGGATTCTAACCGGACCTCTTCCGCCTCCTGCACCACTCGCAAGAATTCGGCAGGCACACATCCACGCACTGCCATGGCCGAATGCATGTAGAGATATACAGCATCTGGATTCGAGTCGAAGGTTTGATTCAGGACCGCACCGATCTGGGATCCTTTAGCCACCTGGGTGGTTGAAAGCAGAGACTGCACCTTATTGATGTGGAACTTAATCGCCTCTAAATTTTCACGGCGAGTGACCACCTCGATATTGCCAATGGCACAGAGCGTGATGGAGACGGGGCTATTCTGACCAATCCCAATCTGATCTAATTGAGTTGATAGCTCTAGAGCTTGCTCGATCGTGGCCTCAGAATCCCCAAAGATCTCAGCCACCTGGGGGATGGCCTCTTCCACGTCGCCCTTGAATGAGACTTCTGAGGATCTGGATGTGGCGGCGCCAGGGGTTGTTCTGATCCCCGTTTCTAAAGTTTCCTGAGCTAACCCTTGCATACTGCTGATCGCTAGCAGCACCAGGCTGGTGCTAATCCCTAAGAACACACGCTTGATCATGGCAGTCTCCTCTCGATGCACTCCGTCACCAGGATTTTAGTTCACAGTTGCCTGAGGATTAGTAAACATTATCCATATACTGAACGGGATTGTTTACAGGGAGCAATCCTTCTTTACCTTGCTCGGGTCTGCTCGATGGATCATCAGCAACGGTAGCCAGTTGTAATCTGGTGAATCAAGCCCAAATGTTGAGACTGGACATCCCCAAACCCAGCAGATGTTAACCAATCCTCTACACAACCCGCCGCGTAGGTCCGAGAGTAGGGCTCCCGAAACAGATCAATCAGCCAACCTAGATGCCGCAGAAGCGGTTGACTTCCGTCCAGAATCAGGATCTGTCCTCTGGGTTTAAGCAGGCGAAAACTTTCCTGCAAGACGGCCTGACTGATGGTGGGAGGCATTTCATGAAAGAGGAATGAAGCCGTCACCAGATCAAAAGACTGATCCTCCCACGGTGTAGATTCGGATAACCCATGGTGCCAGTGAATGGACAAGCCCGCCTGCTGGGCCTTTTGATCAGCTACCACCAGCATATAGGGAGAGAGATCGACTCCCACAACCGATGTCTGCGGAAAATGTCCTTTAAGTAAGAGGGTAGACGATCCTGTGCCGCAACCTAAATCCAGGATCTGTTCAGGCTGTTCCTTGATCCAGCTCAGGAGTTGGCGGCGTAACCAGCCCTCGTGAGGAGGGGAGGGGATTGCTGTTACAGGATCATAGGTGATGGCAGCCACTGGATTCAGGTACCCTCCCCGGATTCCGTGAAAGTCCTGAAGTCTGTAGTAGTCCGGCAGGATCAGTTGCGGCTGTTGCCAGGTCTGGATGGCTTGCTCCCAATCCAGGTGCTGATACCATTCCAGCGTCTTCTGACCCAGCCAGAGCCGCATGAGAGTATTGAGTAGCCACGGATCCATGAAACCTTTAAGGTGGTGAAAGAAAGCTGCGTCTCGATGCCATCATCCTTGCACATATCCCTATGATTTATCGTCTTGATCACACCTTCAGCCTCTTGATCAAAGTGATCTCAACCCTATTGATCACCAGTGCACTGGGACTGGAGTTGTGGATCTTTGCTTCCGGATCCCTCCCTGATGTACCGATTCCAGGGTTTAAGATCGCTGTCTACTTTGCAAGATTTGCCCTGATCAGTCATGCCATTGAAGGATGGATTGCGGCAGGCCTTGCCCCTTCCCGACAGCAGTCACCTCTCAGGTGCAGCATCTATACCTTCTTTGTGGGGACTGTGGGCCTGGTTGAACTTTTCAAACACCCCCAACTTCAGGAGTAAATCTAAACCCATCCAGGGGATCGCTTCTGTTCCAAGACCTGGTATGCCTGCCTAAGCAGATCGCTTGCGAGCAGCAAAGCCCAGCAAAGAAACCAACACAAAGATCCAGAAGAATGCGGTTTCTGACATGGAGCCACTCACCAGCATCAAGCAGGCAACACAGGCCAGAAGCAGTTGCAGAAAACGAATGATCGAGGACATGATGGGTGCTGGGGGTGAGGAGTTTGAATCATCGTTAAACAGATAAATAGGAATGAACTTTTTCTTCATCCATATCTTCGGTGAGGCCCTCCATGACCAGGCTTCCGTTTTCCACCAGATAGTAGTAGTCTGCCAGGCTTTGGGCGAACTGGAAATACTGCTCCACCAGCAGCACTGAGATACCTCGCTCTTGCTTGATGCGGGTGATGGCTTCTTCAATTTCAATGATGATCGAAGGCTGGATCCCTTCGGTGGGCTCATCCAGGACCAATACTTTGGGATTGGACACCAGGGCGCGGGCAATGGCCAGTTGCTGTTGCTGACCCCCACTCAGATCCCCCCCCAGGCGCTTCAAAAAGGACTTGAGGATGGGAAACAACTCAAAGATATAGTCGGGGATGGTTTTGACGTTCCCAGCGGCTGCCTCTAGCCCCACCTGCAGATTTTCCTGCACTGTCAATCGCGGGAAGATCTCGCGACCTTGAGGTACATATCCAATCCCCGCACAGGCTCGCACATTCGGGGGCAATAACGAGATCACCTCCCCCTCCAGTTTGATCGTGCCGCGTCGTTGCCGCAGGAGGCCCATAATAGTCTTGAGGGTTGTGGTTTTGCCCATCCCGTTTCGTCCCAGAAGGCAGACCGCCTGCCCTGAATGCACCTTAAAGGACAAACCCCGCACAATATGGCTTTCGCCGTAATAGACATTTAGATCCTCCACCTCCAGCAGGGCTTTGGAACCATTGCCATTCATTCTTCCCATCGGTTTCCTCTCCCAAACTCCACGCAACAATGACAAGCACGAACAGCATGTTTTCAGACGGCCTCAGCGGTTTTGTGAGTTCCCAGATAAACCTCAATCACCCGACTATCATTTTTGACCTCTTCAAAGTTGCCCTCACAGAGGGTCATGCCCTGATGCAAAACCGTGACCTGACGAGCAATCTGCCGCACAAACACCATGTCGTGCTCAATCACCAGAATGGCGTGATCCCTGGATAGGGTCTCGATCAGCTCTCCGGTGGCCTCCGTTTCTTTATCGGTCATCCCAGCCACACATTCATCTAAGAGCAACAGATCGGGATTTTGAGCCACCATCATGCCAATTTCCAGCCATTGCTTCTGACCATGGGAAAGGGTACCCGCAGGCCATTCTGCCACCTGCTTCAATCCACAGGTATCCAACACCTCATAGATCCTCTCCCGATCCTCCTGGGTGCGGCGGGAGAATAGGGTTTTAAGGACATTCTTTTCTTTGTTGTAGGCCAGCTCTACATTTTCAAAGACACTCAGGTTCAGAAAGACCCGTGGGGTCTGGAACTTGCGTCCGATCCCAAGCCGAGCAATCTTGTACTCCGGCACGGGGGTGATGTCTTTGCCGTGAAAATAAACCTTGCCCTGGGTGGGTTTGACTTTGCCAGTGATCACATCACAGAGGGTTGTCTTACCCGCTCCGTTGGGACCAATCACCACCCGTAGCTCTCCCTCTTCCATGGAGAAGTTGAGATCATTGATGGCTTTAAATCCATCAAAGCTGACGGTGACACCCTGCAGTTGAACAATTGCGTTAGCCATAATTAGGAACTCTGAAACGGATTCTGCATCGACAGGGGTGCTGACGCTCTCAAGTGGTCTTGGCAGGACGCACGAAGAGCTGGGTCAACCACCCTCGAATCACACCAATGACCCCTCTCGGCAAAAAGACCACCACCAGCAATAGCACCAGTCCCTGCACCAGGATCCAGAATTCCGGCAGGCGTTCACTCAGAGCTGTCTTGACGCCATTGACCAGCAGTGCACCCAGGATGGCCCCCACCAGGGAGGCTTTCCCCCCCACTGTGACCCAGATCACAAATTCAATGGATTGGACAATTCCGGCTTGCGTGGGATTGATGATCAACACCTGCGGTACAAACAAAGCCCCCCCAATGCCCGCCAGAATGGCAGAAATCACGTAAACCACCAGTTTGTAAAAGCTGACATTGTAGCCCGCATAGCGAGCCCGAAACTCATCATCGCGGATGGCGATCATCAGTCGACCAAATTTACCTGAGGTAAGCCAGCGGCTAAAGATGTAGGTTGCCAGCAGGATCAAGCAGGTGGCAATGTAAAGCACTTTGCGCACCTCCGGCGTATTGATATCGGCTCCAAAGAAGGTACTAAAATCGGTTAAGCCGTTAGTACCTGCTGTGTACTCCAGATAGCCCACCAGCAGCACACTCAGCACCAGCGAGGTGGCCTGAGAAATAATGGCAAAGTAGACCCCTTTAATGCGGTTACGAAAGATCAGATAGCCCAGGATCCCCGCCACAATACCCGGGACAAGGACCACCGCTGCCATCGCAAACCAGGGGCTATAGAAGGGTTCCCACCACCAAGGCAAAGACTCTAATCCTCCGTAGGCCATAAAATCTGGAATCGCTTCTCCCGATGGATTACTGGCCCCTGTCAGGTTCGGAGCCATCAGCTTCAGATGCATTCCCAAACAGTATCCACCCAGGGCAAAAAAGACCCCATGGCCCAGGCTGAGCATGCCTGTAAAGCCCCAGAGCAGGTCAATACCCACGGCTACAATCGCAAAGGCCAGCCAGCGTCCCAGCAGATTAAGACGAAAGGCACTCATCACGTTGGGCAGGATCACTATCGCAATGATGGCAATCACTACAACCGTAATCACTTCGATCAGGAGCTTTTTCGACAGAAGTGATTGGGTAAAACTGGAGGACTGAGGGACTGATGTGTCCATGGGCATCTACCTCAAACAAGGAACAATAAGGGAACCAGAAGGGTTATGGGTGTATTACTCGATATCTCGACCTTTCTGAGGAAACAGACCTGCGGGCTTGAACTGTAAAACCAGGATGACGATGGCAAAGGTTAACGCCTTCCCGAGACTGCCATTCAGTAGCGATTCATTAAAAGTATTCAGGAATCCCAGAATCGAGGCTCCGGCCAGGGTGCCGATCAACTTACCCACCCCCCCGATCACCACCACCATAAAGGAATCCACAATCAGGTTCTGTCCTGTGGACGGACCCACCGAACCGATCAGGGTAATGAGAGCACCACAGACCCCCGCCAGACCGGATCCAATCCCGAATGTGAGAGCATCCACCTGGTCAGTGGGAATGCCAACACACGCAGCCATGGCGCGGTTCTGAGTTACGGCTCGGATGCGCAGGCCAAACTTGGAGCGACTCAGGAATAGGAATAGTCCAACTAAGACCAGAATCGCCACCACCAGAATAAAAATGCGGGTGAAGGGAAGCACCACCAGTGTGCCAGGGATACGGAACTGATTGCCCAGGAAGGTAGGCTTGTTCACATCCACGTTTTGGGCCCCAAACATCATCCGGACTGACTGTTGCAGGATCAGGCTTACCCCCCAGGTGGCCATGAGGGTATCCAGAGCCCGACCGTAGAGACGTCGAATAATCAGACGCTCCAGCAGGATCCCCAACAGCCCCCCCAAAATAAAGGCAGCAATGATCGTAACTAGATAGGAGATGTCATAGGCGATGGGAAAGGCCTCAAAATACGCCCTGCCGTAGTCGGTAATACTGCCAGCCTCATAACTGCCGCAGCCGTTGAGACAGAAAAAACGGCCAAACACGTACCGTTGCAACACATAGGTGGTGTAGCAGCCCAACATGATGAACTCACCGTGGGCCATGTTGATCACTCCCATCAACCCGAAGGTGATGGCCAGGCCCAGTCCGATTAAGAGAAAGATGGAGCTGGCGCTGATGGCATTAAAAATTTGTGTGATCAGAAAAAAGCCTTTCCGCTGAAAGAGAACTTCGATGCCATTTTCAACAATGAAAAGCTCCGCCTTAGCTAGCAGGGGATAGGGTGCAATCAGAAGATCCAACATAGGGTTTCCTGTAGGCAGGCTGACAAAATAGTGGTAGAGCCGAAATATTTAGGGAGATCTCAGGCAGAGAACCTGTCCCCACCTGAGAGTCTGCCGTTGAACCTGATGGTCAGGAGCGACCAGGCTTTAGCGGAACTGATCGGCAGGGTAGTCTGGGATTTCCACCGTGCCCACCTCTGGATTTTCTACCCAGTTGCAGACATTGTTACCCGCAATCAAAGGATCCCAGGTTTGGGGCTCGATATAACCCAGATCATCAAGGATTTCAAACTGACCATCAGCCAGGTGCTTACCCACCAGCACGGGCTTAAGGGTATGGTGGTTGGGACGCATGGTATGGGTACCACCAGGGGCATCAAACTCTACCCCAATGCAAGCCTCCCGCACCGCCGGAATATCGAAGGTCCCAGCTTTTTCACAGGCCAGTTTCCACATATTGACACCGACGTAACCCTTCTCAATCGGGTCACCGGTGACGCGGTCAGCCCCATACTTAGCTTTGAAGGCTTCCACAAACTTTTTGTTCTGGGGCCGATCCTGGGACTGGAAGTAGTTCCAAACCGCGTAGTTGCCCACCACGTTTTCTGCGCCAATCCCGCGGACATCATCTTCCGAGAGACTGGAGGACATTACCGGACAGATATCAGGCGTGAGGCCCTGAGCCTTGTATTGCTTGAAGAAGCCAACGTTGCTGTCCCCATTGATGGTGTTCAGCACGCCATTGGCCCCGGAAGCCACAATCTTGGCCACGGCAGTGGCATAGTCCTGTGCCCCCAGCGGCTGATAGTTTTCGCCCACCAGTTCGATATCCACACCCTCAGCGGCCAGTTGCTCAATCTGGGCCTTGGCGATCTGGTTGGCGGTCCGGGGATAAACGTAGTCAGAGGCTTCGAGGTAAACCTTATTCACCCCCAGCTTTTCCACCATGTAGGACAGGGCCTCTTTGGTTTGCTGGTTGGGAACAGCGGGGGTGTAGAAGATGTTTTTGGAGCACTCATTCCCCTCGTACTGCACGGGATACCAGAGCATGTGATCCAGACGCTCGAAAACGGGCAGCACAGCTTTCCGACTGGCGGATGTCCAGCAGCCAAAGATCACCGCCACCTGATCCACTTCAATCAACTTCTGGGCTTTCTCCGCAAACGTGGGCCAGTCAGAAGCCCCATCCTCGATCACATACTCGATCTGCTTGCCCAGGACCCCACCAGCGGCGTTGATCTCCTCTGCCGCCATCACACAGACATCTTTGATGGACACCTCGCTGATGGCCATAGTGCCACTGAGGGAATGCAAAATTCCGATCTTGACAGTTTCTCCTTGGGCATAGGCTGGCAAGGGCCTTTTCACGATCAGCTGTGGGCCAACAATGCTCCCTGCAGTCAAGACAGCACCCGTCTTGAGAATCTGCCGCCGACTAAATTTCGTTATCACGTTCTTGTCTCCTGTCTCAATATTTCCAGAGGATTAGATGGCGATCAAATACCAGTGATGAGTATATCGTTGCGCAGAACAAATCGCGATCCGACTCATGAACTGGTGAAACACGTATTCACAATTAAAGAGCATCCACCTTAATTGCAAATATCCTTGCTGCAGAGATCCAAAAAACTGATCATTTGTTCCCAGCAATAAAAAACATAGGAAATCAGCAATACCCATGTTGGGATTTAAAGGTAAGGCCTTACGACAAACAATAAAGTATCTGCCGATACAAAATTCAGGCTTTTCTCAGGCACCCTCCCACCGCTCGTTCTGCCGATTAAGAGGGCATTCAGAAGCCTAGCCTTACCCCTCGAATCCAGGCAAAATTAGAATGAGAATGATTATTGTACTCGTGTTGATCGGATGGAGATGTTCGCCATAAGCAAAATAAAAAATGGTGTCATCTGCAACAATATTTCCAGGGAGACTGGGATACTGTGACCCTGCAATGCCGAAATGAGTTGTCAGCCGTCAGTATTTTTGCCTGAGAAATTGACCTCTGTTCAGGCCATAGTCAGTGGCGATCTCTTCAGCTGAATTGCTGGGGTTTTGCCGCCTGGTTTAGGTATTGCAAAAAATTCAAATGGCAAACGATCAGGAGTGAGCTTATGCCAGAAACACTTTTTAAGATTGACTTGACGAAGCCAATGCAGGAGCAGGAATTGCCCGGCCATAACCGTTGGCATCCCGATATCCCTGCTGTCGTTTCCGTGAAGCCAGGGGATATCTTTCGAATTGAGTGTAAGGACTGGACAGACGGTCAGATCAAAAATAATGATGATCCCAGTGATGTCCGTGATGTCGATTTAACGGTAGTCCACGTCCTCAGCGGTCCCATCTATGTTGAGGGGGCCGAACCTGGGGATATCCTGGTGGTGGATCTGCTGGATATCGGAGCACTCCAGGGGGATGAGTGGGGCTTTACCGGCATTTTTGACCGCAAGAATGGGGGTGGCTTCCTCACCGATCACTTTCCGGAAGCGGCCAAGGCTATCTGGGATTTGCAGGGGATCTACACCAGTTCACGGCATATTCCTGGGGTTCGGTTTGCAGGCATTACTCACCCCGGTCTGATCGGCTGTGCCCCTTCCGCTGAGTTGCTGGCCAAGTGGAATACGCGTGAGAAAGCCCTGGTGGAGAAAGGGGGTCCCCCGTGGAAGCCTCAGATCCCGCCTTTGGCGGCCCTCCCCAATCCGGAGAATGCAGTCCTGGGCACCTTGAAAGGTGCTGAGTTTGAGCGGGTGGCAGCCGAAGCGGCCAGAACTGTTCCTCCCCGAGAGCATGGGGGCAACTGCGATATCAAGAACCTTTCCAAAGGATCCCGAATTTATTTCCCGGTGTATGTGGATGGAGCCAAGCTCTCCATGGGAGATATTCACTTCTCGCAAGGAGATGGGGAGATCTCCTTCTGTGGCGCGATTGAAATGTCTGGCTACATTGATCTGCACGTCGATCTGATCAAAGGTGGGGTAGAGAAATATGGCATGATCAACCCCATCTTTAAGCCGGGTCCCGTAGAACCCCGCTACTCCGAGTATCTGGTGTTTGAAGGGATCTCCGTGGATGAGTTTTCCGGCGAGCAGTACTACCTGGATGCCCATGTCTCCTACCGACGTGCCTGCCTCAATGCCATTGAATACTTGAAGAAGTTTGGTTATACCGGAGAACAGGCCTATCTGCTTCTCAGCTGTGCCCCCGTCGAAGGTCGCATCAGCGGGATCGTAGATATTCCCAATGCCTGCTGCACTCTGGCGCTCCCCACTGAGATCTTTGATAAAAATATCCTGCCCGTCTGATTGCTGCTCTCCCCCCAATCGGCTGGGGGGATCTGTTTTTCTCACTGTGACTGGAATTGCGTATGCCTCTTTACGACTATCGTTGTTCTGAATGTGGTCAGTTTGAAGCCTGGCGTAGCATCGCAGATCTGCCTCTGCCTATGCATTGCCCTTCCTGCCAGGCTCCTGCTCAGCGTCTGTTTTCGCCCCCAAACGTAGTGCTGAATGGCAGCTTTTCGCTACAGCGCCGGGAACGTCGGGAACCCCGCCTGGAAACGCGGGAACGGCAACCCCAAACTCCCAAACATCAGGAGCACAAAGGAGGCAGGCCCTGGATGCTGGGTCACGCCAGCCCCACCTATTAAGATCAGAAGGCAAGACTTCAATCAATCAAGGTTCTATCCTGATCCCATGCACTCTGCCCATTCACGATCCTCCTGATCCATGCATGATCCTGACAGTGACAATGCCCCCCAGTCCAGCCATGGATTGTTAGACGTTCTCAAGCCGCGACCGCAGCTTTTCTCTTTTCTGATCGCACCTGAATCCTATCTGCTGGGGGCCAGTCTGCTCAGTGGGGTGGCAGCCATCCCCTTTCTGCTCCTGAACTGGGTGGCCATCCGCTGTTTACTCTCGAACTGTGCCGCCCTGGAAGATGAGAGCCACAATCTCGGATCCTGGTTTGTGTTTGAAAGCCTCACCCTATTTTTTCTCCTAACCTCGATATTCACAGGGATTGCCTATTTCAAGTCTCGGCCCGATCGCTCACCCCCTCCCTGAGGTTGACGGGGTTGAAGACAGGTTTCTTTGACCCTTTGCAACCCCGCCCAAAAGCCCTCATGGTCCTGCCATCCCACAAATCCACTGAACCGGCAGCGTCCTTCTGGATCCGTGACAAAAATATGATCCGCCAGCCAGAAATTGCGCCGGGTCCACAGACAAACGCCATTGGGCAGCCTCAGATAAAGCTTGGCCTGAGCCAGATCGCGGGGATGGGCAGGGGTGATTCCCGGTAAGGCCTCAATTGCCTGAATGATGGCTCGGCAGGGATCAGGGTTGATCAGAGCAGGAATCGTAGGTGACTGCCAGAAGGATTGAATCACCGGAATTAGATCCAGATGCCGCTTCAGCTGGGGGTGAGAGCGTGGCAGGATCACGTGGTGAGAGGGGTCAAATCGTGTTGCTTGCACCGTCACGGTTCCATCACTGCCATTGTCAATGTCTCCAGCAATCACCAGTGTGGGAATGGTGAGGGCAATTGCTTCTGCCAACACCAGCCGATTCTGCCCCAGATCACGAGCAATCCCCAACCCCCAGCTCAGGGGATCCAGCACCCGAGCCAGACCCGAGCCCCGCACGGGAGACGCAATCAGCACCAGGGAGTGGACCCGCTCTTGCCACTCTGGATGTCGGTGCAGTAGCTCGATCCAGATCAGTCCCCCCATCGAGTGACCGATGATTCTCCAGGGGGTAGAGGGATAGTTGACTAGCCATGTAGCCGCCACCGTTTCAACTTTCTGAATCAGGGGCTCAATTCGCATCCAGGTGTCTAGCCAGCCCAGATCGGGGGCAATCACGGGAGTGTGATCCACCGCCAGTTCCAGGGCTAAAGACCGGATCGCTGCCGCTGTATCGGCCCAACCATGCTGAGCAAAAAGTAGATAGTCTGGGATCATCTGGCCCCCGGCAGGTAGGAGCTGACTGGGATGGTTACTGTTCAACATGGCTGAAGTGAAGATGACACTTCCAGTATGAGGATTTGAACAATGGCTGCCAAGGAACATCTTCTCAGCCCCAGCAATACTTTTGTGCGAGTGTCGGGAAACAGATGCTGATGTCGATCCTGTTCGTCCTACAGATAGTGTTATGAAATTATAGTTGCCCCTAGCCCTAGTGGCGGATAGAGTGGATTTGAGTATTGACAGTACTAAAATGCTCTTTAACCCATGGCGAACTGAGCGGTAGGCACAGGCAGATGGTGGTGAACAGCAACGAGCAATTTGATCTTCTTCCTTCTCCCCAATCGACTACCCAGGGAGAGCCTTCAGAGATCCGTACCTTGCAGGGTCAAGTGGATCTACTGCAAATGCGGGAAGAAAAATTGCGGCAGCAAGTCCTCAACTATGAATTAGAGATTGAGCAGTTGCTGCACCATAACCAGATTCTGGAGCATACGATTCAAGAATTACCTGAGATTTACCGTCGCAAGTTTCAAGAGCGGGTACACCCCATCCGGGAACGGATTCGTGCTATTCAGCAAGAAAATCTTCAGTTGCGCTCAGATGTTCAGGATCTGAGTTTACAGTTGCAGCAGCATTACTTTGAAGTTCTGGATCAGCCCCGTTGGTTTAGAGGTTTTCCTCGCCTGCCCTGGGGAAGAAAGTCTACCCTACCCGCTCTTCCTCAATCTCCTCACCTCTAAACTTCTTTAGCAGACGATGGATATTGAGAGGCATAGGAGAGTACTTGATGGGATCTCACTGGCTGACTTAAGAAGATCACCCTAATCAACCGGACAAAAATGAGTATCCTGATCATTAGTGCTCTTGGCGGGGGTCTCTGATCTATCGTTATGCCTCAGAAGCAACACACCCATGAGTTTGCGGTGATCGGGTTAGGTCGATTTGGTTCGAGTCTGGCTCTAGCGCTGGTGGAACGAGGACATCAGGTTTTGGGCATTGACCGCAGCCGTGATCTGGTGCAGAAATTGGCGGATCAGATTACCCAGGTTGTCCTGCTGGATTCTACGGACGAGGATGCCCTACGGGCAGTGGATATTCTCTCCTTTGATACGGTTGTAGTGGCGATTGGCAGCGACTTTGAAAGCAATGTCATGACCACCGTTGCCCTCAAAAGCCTGGGGGTTAGCAATGTGGTCTGCAAAGCCTCAACAGAACGACAGCGGTCAATCCTGCTGAAGGTGGGAGCGGATCGGGTGGTTTTGCCCGAACAGGAAGCGGGGCGGCGGCTGGCCCAGGTATTAACAGCGCCGGGGGTTTTGGATCAGCTGGAGCTGGAGCCTGGCTACAGTATTACTGAGTTGCAGGTGCCCAAGTCTATGGTGGGACATACCTTGGTGGAGTCTGATCTGCGTCGCCGCTTTGGGATCACTGTATTGGTGGTCAAACGCAACCAGTCTTTGGTGGTGTCTCCGCCTCCGGATTACACCCTGGCAGATGAAGATTTGCTAGTGGTACTCGGGGCCAATTCCAATATTTCCCGTCTACATCAAATGTAAGTCAGTGCTCTACTCTGTTTTCCGTTTTCAGAAAGTTGCCCTGGAGCGGCTGAGGTTAGGTCGGTACCGTCCTTTACCTGCTCCTCTACGGCTGGTGTTGGGTCTGGCCATGCTCGTGATCCTGGGGACTTGCTGTCTCCTGCTTCCCGGGATCAGTGCTCAAGACCCTTTGAGTCTGATGGAAGCGCTGTTCACCGCAACCTCTGCCTTGAGTGTGACCGGGCTTTCCATCATCACGCCCGTAACGGATCTCACCTTAGGTGGCCAGATCGTGTTGCTGGCCTTGATCCAGATGGGGGGTGTGGGGTTCATGGTGCTGGCGGTTGTGATCTTTCGCCTTCTGGGTCGTCGAATTTCTCTCGTGGATCGACAGGCATTGTGTAATTCCCTGGGGTTGCTGGAACCTGAGGCCATCTTGCACCTGACTCAACGAGTCCTGATCGCGGTGATCAGCCTGGAATTGATGGGTGCCTCCTTTCTCTGGGTGAACTGGAGGGCGCAGCTCGGTGACCAACGGGCTCTATTCTTTGCTCTCTTCCATGCGATTTCTTCCTTTTGTAATGCGGGATTTGACCTGTTTACTGGCCTCCCTGAGTATCCCGCAGGCATCCCCACTGACAACCTGACTCTGATCATTCTGGGTTCTCTTATCTTGATTGGAGGCCTGGGGATCCCGGTGATTGGAGATATTTTCCTTCTGGTGTGGCGACGAGAAATCCGTCTTTCTCTGCATACTAAAGTCACCTTGGGGGTTGCGGCCTCTCTCCTGTGCTTGGGGGGTGTAGGCCTTCTGATTTCCGAAAGTCTTCTGAACGAAAGCTTTCAACAAGAGTCCTGGTTTCATCGGGTGATCCTGACTTTTTTCCAATCGGCTTCTGCAAGGACCGCTGGATTCGCTGGCTTGTCGATGCAATCCCTCTCACCCCCTGGACAGTTATTACTCATGGGGTTGATGTTCATTGGCGCTGCTCCCGCCTCCATGGGGGGAGGGATCACCACCGGAACCTTTGCTGTCTTAGTCCTGGCACTCTGGGGCTATGCCCGTGGCTTACCCAGTGCCCAAATTGCCGGACGCAGTCTGGCCCCAGATATGGTCCGTAAGGCTGCTGCGGTCTTAACTGTCTCACTGTTTGTGGTTCTGCTGGCAACCTGGCTAATTTTAATTACCCATTCTGTGGACCTCGATCCCGTCCTGTTTGAGGTGATCTCAGCCTTTGCCACCTGTGGTCTGTCCCTCCAATTTACGGGAGAACTCAACCTTTTTGGTCAGCTTGTGATCGTTCTGGTCATGTTTTGGGGACGGCTGGGAGCGCTGACGATTATTCTGGCCCTGGCTCAGCAACAGCCGCGGCAGCTCGTGGTCTATCCTGAGGAACAGATCTTGATCGGTTAAGCCCGACCCCATTCAGCGGCGCTCTAATTCTTGAGCAAAGAACCAGTGGGTGGTTTGGTCGGACAGCTGCACAATATAGCCAACACCGCTACCATCGACAACACGTCGGGCCAGAACCTTTCCCTGTTTACCTTGCAGGGAATTCAGCTCTCCTTGCCCTCTCTCTGCAATTGCCTTAACGAGAACCGTATCTCCAGGTTTGATGAATGTGCTCATAAGAAGCTAGGTAATGAAATAGTGGCCTGTGTAGCCTCTCAAGTCTGTGAACTCAAACTCTCGCCAGAATGCTATGCCACAGCACAACTCAAGCACATGAGAGCCCACAATTCAGAGAAGCTCTGGAACAGAAAACGATATCCATATGCATAGTACGGCAAATTGGATCCATTGCTCTCGATCCCACCTGCAGCCCAACAACAATCCAGCGGTTGTTCTCCTTCAATGATGTGACCAGGACAGGGTAGGATCAAACAAGTGGCATCTTATTTAAGATCTCTCACGAATCCCATAGACCCAGAGCAGTGGAGGCTTGATTGTGGAGCTTGGTTTATCTCAACGTGAACTTAAAGACCTGACTCAAAAATCAGTTCAGTTAATCTTAAGTGCTCGTCCAGGGGAGGATAGCGTCCTAGAACAATACAAAGCATCAGCTGAGTTCCGAGCTGGGGTGCAGCTTGCCTGTGCTGCCATGGTTCTAGTGTTAGCTGAAAACAACCTTCGCCTGACGGAACAACTGCAGGCTACAGGATTGATGAAGACAGCCGAATAAAGTTAAGGTGTCCCAATCTGGTGCGGTCGAGGTTCGTCTTCCCCTCAGTGGCTATTCAGAAGGAAGGCTTAGGCCCAAGGATCTGGTTATTGTCTTGAATAAGAGTCTCAGCACTGAGTCTTGACAGACTCGAAAATGCAATGTTGAAAAGCGCACAAAGTTCACCAGATCAATCGAATCAGGAAATATCAATAGCTCCCCTGGGGGAGCTTTTTTGCGGATCTACGGTCGCCTAGTTTTCAGAGAGCTCCTCATCCTTCTCCTCAATCCGTTCGAGTTTGATGCTGTGGTTACCCAGCTTAATCTCAAACTCATCACCCGGCTGGAGGCCCATCTCTTTGGTGTAGGCCGCTCCAATCAGGAGATTCCCGTTCTTGTGCACTGAGACTCGGAAGGTCGGGGTTCGTCCGCGAGAGCTAGAGCCATCTGTGGCATCAAGGTTGAGCCCCTGAGCCTCCAACAGAGCATTGAGGAACTGCATTTTGCTGACCCGCTCCTGGCCCTTTTTTGTCGTTGTTACATAACCACAGGCTCTGGCTTTTTCCTTGAGATCTTCCTTGTCCATCGATTTTACTTTGTCGAGAAGCTCCTTGCCGGTTAGAGGCTTCACCTTAGTATTTGCAGGCATATTCAACAATTAAGAGAACAACTTTAGTTTAGCGATAATTTTGGAACTGGTGCAAGATCGTGAGAAAAATACGAAATATGAATCGGTGGTGATCATTCTCAAACTACGCTGGTGACTTCATCCTCCAGATCAGCACGATCGGATCAATTCTCAGTGGGAAAATGGGGGGAGCAATGTTTACTATGGATGAAATCAATGGGTCTACACCTGGAGATTCCTGTTTTTTTCAGACGGGTTTTCCACGGTCTGGATATCTTCAGGTTCCCTGGGGGATCCTTGAGGGTGGAGAGCCGATGGGCAACATCAGGGAGCGTATGCCCCCAGTCCTAAACCTTGCGTTTGGGAGGCTTTAATCCCTTAGGATCTTTGAGGGAAAGAACGCAAGCAGAGGGCAAAGGTGTCAACCATCTGGAACCATCAACGTGTTGGGATTGGGGTCTGTGGGGGGATTGCTGCCTACAAAGTTTGTGCTCTGATCTCCTCTCTGGCTAAGCAAGATCTAGAAGTGCGGGTATTTCTGACTCACCAGGCGCAAACCTTTGTCTCTCCACTCACATTTGCGGCTCTATCCCGCCATGCGGTCTATACGGACAGGGAATACTGGGATTATCGTCAAGATCGCCCCTTGCATATTGAATTGGCGGAATGGGCGGATGCTCTGTTGATTGCTCCCCTCAGCGCCAATACCCTGGCTAAAATTGCCCACGGACTGGCAGATAATTTACTAACCAGTGTGCTGTTGGCCTCAGCCTCGCCCGTTCTGCTTGCTCCCGCGATGAACACGCAGATGTGGCAAGCCGCTCCGGTACAACAGAACTGGGCCCAGATTTTGAAGGATCCACGTTACTGGGGGGTGCCTCCCACCTCCGGACGCCTGGCCTGTGACACCGTTGGGGATGGACGATTGGTGGAACCTCAAGATCTGGAGGACGCCCTCTTTGCTCTGTGTTGGACGCAGGGCCAGCAAGACTGGCAGGGAAAGCGAGTGCTGGTGACTGCGGGGGGGACACAAGAACCCCTGGATACCGTCCGTTTTATTGGCAATCCTGCCTCCGGTCGCATGGGCATTGCTCTGGCCAGAGCAGCGGCTTACCGAGGGGCTCAGGTCCTTCTCATCCACGGACCCCTGGATCCGAACCTGATCCCGCTCCAGTCCAATGTGCAAACCCTTGGGGTAACCTCCGCAGCCGATATGCAAGCGGTCCTCAGTACCCATTTTCCGCATACCGATGTGGTTCTGATGGCGGCAGCAGTCGGAGATGTACGACCCGTATCCATCGCACCCTCAAAGCTGGCCAAGGCAGATCTGCCGCTTCAGCTTCAACTAGAAATCATCCCTGATTTACTGCAGGAGCTCAGTCAACGCAAACGTCCAGGGCAACGGCTCATTGGGTTCGCTGCGCAGGAGGGTGATATCATCCCTGCCGCACTCGCCAAATTAAAAAGAAAAGGATTGGACGCGATCGTTGCTAACCCGATCGATCAACCGCAGGGGGGGTTTGGCAGTGATCAGAATCAAGCTGTTTTCCTGACTCTCGAGGGAGTCAAACGGGAGATCCCCCTGTGCTCAAAGCGAGAGATGGCCCATCAACTGCTGGATTGGGTAAGACAGATGAGCTAGGCAGTTCCTGGGCACCCAAACTGCGTACAGTGGACGGAGCACTGATCATTGAGGAGGACACCCATGCTCAAACTCTATGGAGGCCAGCGGAGTCGGGCTGCAATTGTGCAGTGGTATCTAGAGGAACTGGGGGTTCCTTATGAATTCGTCACGCTAGACATGCAAGCGGGTGAGCATCGCCAGCCCCCCTACCTGTCCATCAACCCCATGGGCAAAGTCCCGGCTCTCGTCGATGGGGATCTACAGCTCTGGGAGTCGGGGGCAATTTTGCTCTACCTCAGCGATCGCTACCATCATCCCCCGCTCACCGAGAAGCACCGCGCTCTCCTGGCCCAATGGGTTCTGTTTGCCAATGCCACTCTGGGTCCCGGACTGTTTGTAGAATCCAGTCGCGACAAAGAGATGCCTAAGCTGCTGCCCCCCCTGAATCAGATTCTGGAGAAGCAGCCTTTTCTTTTGGGGGAAGACTTTTCAGCAGCCGATGTGGCCGTTGCTTCGCTGCTGGGATTCTCGATCACGATGCTGAAAACCGATTTTTCTGCCTACCCCTCCCTGATGGCTTACTTACAGCGTATGGATGCGAGACCTGCCTTCCAGAAGGTCATGGGTCAGTCAGGCTAAGATCCTGTTGCTGTCGGTTGATCGGAGTTGACGCAGCGCCTCAAACAGGGCGATGGCAACCGCATTGGCAACATTCAAGCTGCGGACAGGTCCTGAAAGGGGGATATGAAGGCTGGGGTAAGCCTGCAAAATGGAATCCGGCAATCCCTGAGTTTCGCTCCCAAAGATCAGCCAGTCATCCTCCTGGTAATTCACCTCAATGTAATCCTTCTGACCACGAACGCTGAAACACCAACAGCGGGCCTCGGGATAGCGCTGGCGAAAAGCATTCCAGGAGGAGTGGCGCTGCAGACTGACGGCCTCCCAGTAGTCCAGTCCGGCACGGCGTAAATGTCGGTTCGTGAGATGAAATCCGAGAGGATCAATCAGGTGAAGCGGTGTCCCTGTCGCCGCACAGGTGCGAGCAATGTTGCCTGTATTGGCGGGGATCTCGGGCGCTACCAGCACCACCTGCACCATAACCGAGCCTTCCTTACCAGGAGCAAAAGAGCAAAAGCCTTAGTCTTCGTGCATATCATAGGGATCCTGCAGTTCCTTGGCAGGAGGACCAAAAGCAACATAGACGGCATACGCAGTAATGGCGATCACGACCGCAGAAATCGCCACGACCAGGGACAGAGTGGGTTCCATTTCCAGACCTAGAGTGATTCCGTATGATCTTAGGATATTACACAGGTTTACAATTTGAGGTCAGATGCAACAGTGCCATTGAGCTCTCTGCTACATTGAGCTTGCCGTGCTGTTGGTGCTGGGCTAACCCTAATTAAGGATCCGAGAACTATGGCAATTAAGACAAGATTGGGTAACTTACTGCGTCCTCTCAACTCTGAATATGGCAAAGTAGCCCCCGGCTGGGGAACAACCCCGCTAATGGCCGTATTTATGGGCCTGTTTCTAGTTTTTCTGTTGATTATTCTGGAACTGTACAATCGCTCTCTCCTGCTTCAGGACATTAATGTGGCCTGGCAAAGCCTGAGCTAAAGACGCTCTGAGGATCCCTGCCACAACCCGTAAGGTGGGTTAGGGTCGAGTTTGCAGCCAGGGGTTAACTGCAAACCAAGTGAGAGGTTGATCTGGGAAAAACTCGGTCTGAGCCGTCTGGTAAGGGATTCTGGACGGTTTTTTCACTGGGGTCCTGGGGTAAAGTAGGCCTATGCCTAAAGTGAAAAATGCAGTTGACCTCCTGCAGCACTATGCAGCTGGCTTGCGGGATTTTCAGGACTCTGATCTGCGCGGAGCTGACCTGAGTCAGGCCAATCTGAGCTGGATTAATTTGCGCGGGGCAGATCTCAGTCAGGTCTGCTTCCACAAAACTTATTTGGTCGGTGCAGATCTCTCGGAATCCCATCTCCGTCTCACCGATCTCAGGGGGGCTATCTTACGCAAAGCTAGCTTATCTCAGGTTAAACTAACCGGACTGAACCTGAGCGAGTTAAATTTCAATGAAGCGAATCTGAGTGGGGCCGACCTGTTTGGTTCAGATCTGAGTCGAGTGAATTTACGAGATGCCTATCTATCAGGCGCGAACCTGGCCTTTACCACGCTGACCCATGCGTGTTTAGAGAGCGCTGATCTCTTCGGGGCCGATCTGTTTGGAGCTAATCTCAGCTTTGCCAACCTCCAGAAGGCCAGTTTGCAGGTGGCAGAACTGCGGGAAGCCAACCTAGAACTTGCGGACCTCCGACTAGCCCGCTTCAACGACTATACTCGATTTGATCCTGGGATCCATCCTGAACAATTGGGCATGGTGTCCGGATGATCATTTCGATACACAGAGGTAGCTTTTCCCACCAAAAAGATATGGTAGGAGTACGAGCGGATTCCTATTTCACGAGATGGGAGTCCTCCGCCTGCCACTGCTCAAGGTTGAAGGATCATGTCTGAGGTTAAAAGCGCTGCCGAACTATTGCAGAGATATTCATCCGGAGAACGGGAGTTCATCGGGGCCCAGTTGCGCCATGCGGATCTATCCCACACCTCTCTCAGTAGTATTAATTTAACGGGTGCCGACCTGGTTAAAGCCAATTTGAACAACGTCGATCTCTATGAAGCCTATCTGAGTCGAGCCGAGTTGACGCGGGCCTCTCTGATCCGGGCAGTGCTCGGAGGAGCGGAATTAACAGGGGCCAATCTTTGGGAGGCGGATCTGCGGGGGGCCAATCTCAAGGGGGCCAACCTGAGTGAGGCGGAGCTAACTCGAGCTCAGCTGGGCAAGGCCAGATTGCAGGGGGCCAACCTGAGTGGAGCGCGGTTAGAGGGGGCGGATTTGCGAGGAGCCGATCTGCAGGCAGCGCGAATGCGAGCGGCCAATCTGCAACAGGCCAATTTGCGGGTGGCCAACCTGCAGGGAACCAATCTACGGGAAGCCAATCTGCGGGAAGTGGATCTGCGGGAAGTGGATCTGCGAGGGGCCAACCTGAGTGCAACGGATCTGGAGGGTGCCAAGCTGATGGGGGTGGATTTGCGACAGACAAAACTCTGGGGTACGAACCTTCGCAGTGTTGATCTAACGCAGGCTAATCTCAGCGGAGCCAATCTTTGTGGGGTCAATCTCTGGGCTGCTAATCTGCAAGGTGCGGATCTCACCCAAACCATGTTGATGGACAGTGATCTAGAATGTGCGACCTATAACCATTTGACTGTCTTTGATCCCGCCTTTGATCCGATCCAGGCTGGCATGCGAAAACTGAGCCAGTTCTGAGTTTTCCCTAAGCGTCTGCCCCTTGGCCTCGCCACGGCTATATGTAATTTTGCTAAGCAGTATTTCAGAAGATTGAGAAACTGAGGAAAATCTTGCGAAAACGCGACAGACAGCGATATTCTCGTGCGTATTGAAAGCCCTAATAAAAACGAATTTATTGATTTGCCTCGGAGGGTTCTGCCTTCCGAGGTTTAGACTGTAATGCAATAGGGTTATTTTGGCTGGTACGCATGGGCAGCCTCATTGAGCCCTCAGGTGAATGTGGCCACGCAGCCGGATGCAAAGCACTGTAAACTGGGTCATACGCAAACCCCAGCCGTCAATCCTCTCCCAGGTTGAAATCCATGATCTGTCTGGGGATCGGTGGCAAACTCTCTAGCAGAAGAGCAGTGCAGAGAACGGTAACGTTTCGATTGGGAGGAACCCCTTGCGCCCAACGGTTATTGCGGGAAACTGGAAAATGCATAAGAACCAGGCGGAGGCTCGCGCCTTTTTACAGGCCTTCCTTCCCCTGATTAGGGCTGATCAGTCCGATCAACGGCGACACATTGTCCTCTGTACTCCCTACACATCCCTGCAGGTGGTGCAGACATCCCTACAACAATCTCCCGCTCGGGTGGCTCTGGGAGCCCAGAACATCCATTGGGAAGATCAGGGAGCCTTCACCGGCGAGATCGCGGGAGACATGCTGACCGAGTTGGGCGTCAGCCATGTCATTGTGGGGCATAGCGAACGACGGCAGTATTTTGGGGAAACCGACGAAACGGTCAACCGTCGCTTGCTGGCAGCTCAACGGCACGGGTTACAGCCGATTCTCTGTGTAGGAGAGACCAAGCATGTCCGTGATCGTGGTGAAGCGGAGGGCTGGATTTTACAACAGCTGCGTTATGCTCTCGTCGGAGTGGATCTGACACGGTTAGTAATTGCCTATGAACCCATTTGGGCGATTGGAACGGGGGATACCTGTGCCGCCGAGGAAGCCAACCGCGTCATTCAGCTGATCCGGAAAAATCTGGCCTATCCCGAGGTTGTCATTCAATACGGGGGATCGGTTAAAGCCAGTAATATTGATGAACTGATGGCCCAACCTGAGATCGATGGGGTCCTGGTGGGGGGAGCGAGTCTGGATCCCCAGGAGTTTGCTCGTATTGTCAACTATCAAAGCCTCAGTCGAGTCTAAGTCTCTCTCTCCATTCTCTGATCATTTCACCACTCCCCCTGGCAATGGCTGGTACAGGAGAATCCTGAAGAGGATCCCCTCCCTTCACCACCCTTTTTGGTAGGATGCGATTGACAGACATCAGAACAGTATCGTTAAGTGTTAACGGACGCTGCAAGATGTGCGTCAGTTCTGGCCAGTGACGCTGTTGTAGGATGCTAGGAACATGCGATCTCCATCTCCAGTGCCCCAACCTGCTTTGACCCCTGTGCTCGAAGCCAAAAGTGTGGATGTCCTCTACGGAAACTATGCGGCAGTGCGTCAGGTTTCTCTGCAGGTTCCCAAGTTTCATGTCACGGCTTTTATCGGCCCCTCTGGGTGTGGCAAAAGTACACTCCTGCGCTGCTTTAATCGCATGAACGACCTCATCCCTGGCGCATCTGTGCGGGGAACCGTCACCTTCAACGAGCAGGATATGTACGCCCCCGACGTGGATGCTGCCGATGTCCGGCGTCGCATTGGTCTGGTGTTCCAGAAGCCCAACCCTTTTCCCAAGTCCATTTACGACAACATTGCCTTCGGTCCTCGCATCAATGGGTATCAAGGGGATCTGGATGATCTGGTGGAGCAGAGTTTGCGGCAATCTGCTCTTTGGGAAGAGGTCAAGGACAAGTTAAAAGACAGTGGATTGTCCCTGTCGGGAGGTCAGCAGCAGCGACTTTGTATTGCCCGTACTCTGGCCCTACAGCCAGAAGTGGTGCTGATGGATGAGCCCTGCTCCGCACTTGATCCTATCTCCACCCTCCGGATTGAGGAACTGATCAAGGAACTAAAGCAGAGCTACACCATTGTGATCGTCACCCACAACATGCAACAGGCCGCACGGGTTTCCGATTTCACTGCTTTCTTTAACACTGAGCTGGATGAACAGGGTGTGCGTTTTGGGCGTTTGGTGGAACTTAATCGCACTGAAAAGATTTTTAATGCTCCGGCTCAACGGGAAACAGAGGAGTATGTCAGTGGCCGCTTTGGCTAATAGTAGACGCCTGTGATCGACAGATCATAAGGGCTATCAGGAGGATGCATTTCCAGATGTTCCCGCAGAACCTGGCGAACCACCACCTGCAGCTCGCTTCTTTCCGCTGTGCTCAGTTCCCCCGGATCTGGATCCTCCCCCTGCTCCATCCTGCGATAGATCGGGTGGATGCGGTTCAGTATGGTCTGTAAGGTTTCCAATCGGTCCTGGGTGCTGTAGAACAGCGGTTGATGGGGATAGGAGGAACTGGCCTGGGACTCCATCTCTCCTAATGCTAGATATTCCAATATATTCGTCAGTCTGGCTGCCATGGCATCCTCCTGGGTCTAATTTGGCCCTGAATTGAGCTCTATACCTTGATCCTAGGGCAGCGGCCTGAGGATTTTGTGAGGATTCTCTGTATGCAGGCAATACCGATTTAACCCGTATTCTGCCCAGAGACGAGCTCAGATCAGAACAAGCCTGTGACCAGAATCACCTCCCTCGGCAATCGGATCCATGAGTCTGTAGAGGATGAGAGAGGGAGTACCCCTGTCGCTGAGTCGATTTTCATTATGTCGCCATTCCCTGGAGCAGAATGCGAACGATCTCGGCAGAGTTGTGGGCAACGGTGGCAAAGCAGCTCAGAAATTCATGACTGTCGCCATCATCGCTAACGGTACGCACCAACAGGCAGGGAAGGCCAGCATCCTGAGCCACCCGTACCACGGCCACCCCCTCCATTTCCACGACATCCGCCTGAGTCCGTTCATAGATCTGCTGCCGCACCTGGGTTCCAGCCACAAAGGTATCCCCAGAGGCAATCAGTCCGGGGTAGATCTGGGGAGCATGGGAAAGAATGGGTTGCAGCTGCGCCTGGTGCTGGACCTGTTTTGCCAGCTGAAAAAGGGTAGGATCGGCTTCCAAAATCTGGGCCGCCTCCTCAGGCAAAAAATCCAATCCCAGCGAAAATCCTTCGTCCCTGGCCATGCCAAAATCATGCTCAATGGCACGGTGAGCCAGCACCACATCCCCCTGCTTAAGCTCTGGCCGCAACCCCGCTGCCACCCCGGTAAAGATCAGGCTTTGCACCGGGAAGTGGGACACCAGAGCCGTCGCCGTGATTGTGGCTCGCACTTTGCCAATTCCCCCCTGGACCACCACCACGCGATGACCGTAAAGAGATCCCTGGTAAAACTGGCGATTGAAGTAGGTAGAGACCTGCACAGTTTCCATCCCAGCCCGTAGCATGGCCACTTCCTCGGGCATGGCCCCCAAAATGCCAATCATGATCTACAGTCCTACTTTCTAAAACTCTGTACTGGGATTCAGGAGAGGATCTGACCATTCCGTGGGCAGTTCAGCCGTAGCTGCAGACATCCTGGGGGGATGGCGCTCCACAGCCGGGCGAAGATTCAGCAGTTTTTCAATCTCTGCATTTAACTTCACCTCATCAATGGGTTTGGTGAGATAAGCGGTGGCCCCCGAGAGCTTCCCCTTTACCCGATCGAAGAACCCATCCCGCGAGGTTAACATCACCACGGGAATCGCTTTAAATTCCTCTAAATTGCGCACAATCCGACACAACTCCAGACCATCAATTCCGGGCATGGTGACATCCATAACCAGCAGATCGGGTTTGTGTTGAAACAGAAGATTGAGAAGCTCCGAGGGATTGCCCGTGGTAATCACCCGATAGCCAGGCAGGGTCTGGCGGAGCATTTCCTGCATCACCACACTGTCATCCACCGCCAGGATCGTCTTGAGGGCGCGCTGATCTGAGCGGAGCATTGCCGTTGGGGTTTGCAGACTCACCAGCCCTTTGCGGACCCAGGGGGCAAACAGTTGGGCCACCTCCAGACGATCCCGAGAAATGCGGGTGGAAATCGCCTCCAACGTCTCTCCATCCTTGGTCAGATTATGCAACTTCTGGCGCTGCTCTTCCGTTAATTTATAGCGGCTAAGTCGCTCCCAGTTCATGACCGGGACAGCCGTCATGGTCGGGATCGCCACCTTCACCTCGGTCCACAGATCACGACGCTCAGCTGCCTGCTGCAGACAGGGATCCAGTTCATACCCAGCGATCGGGGTTTCGCGGGCCAGAATATCGTGCACTTCAAATCGACAGGTACCGGAGCGATCGTAGAGATACCGATCAAAGTCGGTCATTAAATTCAACCAGAGGGCATCCTCCACCTCCCCCGGCTTGAGGAGGGCCAGTTGGGTCATGCCCTCGATCAACTCCCGTAGAGAGTTTTCCCGCATCAGGCGTTCCTGAATCACCCGTAATGCCCGCCGGGACCATCCCAGCTTCAGACGAGGGATAAAGCGGGAGAGCCGCTGCAGGAAAATTTTGCACCCCAAGGGTTGATCTGCTGAGAAAATCAGACGGCCCCGGTAAAAGGCCAGCATCCAGACTTCATTCGCTTCCGGTTGGTCAGGGGCGCGCAAATTAAAGCGGAGATAGCCAGTGGTAAAGTGGCTGGCATTCTGCCGCAACATTCCAGGCAGTTCCTGAGGACCAAAGACATATCGTGACATGCATCACTCTCCAGTTTGGCCAGATACTCGGTCAACCAGGCTCCTGGGCAGGTCTCAAGCCCACCTATCCGCCTGCTTTCCTCTCAACATGCCACCCTCATCTAGTCTACACAAGAGCTTAATAAAGTTTGCTTCACAGATCGATGACCTTGACTCTAATGCCTTCAGTCCTAATCCGACAAGAGCGCCTGCGTCTGTAGTCTTAATAACTTCTGAATGCTCTGATCCGCCAACGTCAACATCTGGCTGAGCTGAAGAGGGCTGAAGGGATCCTGCTCAGCAGTGCCTTGAATTTCCACATAGGTGCCAGCGTTGGTCATCACAACATTGAGATCAACACTGGCCTGCACATCTTCCTCGTAGCAGAGATCCGTCACCGCCTGGGAGTGAACGATGCCCACAGATACTGCCGCTACCTGTTTGAGCAGCAATGGATGTTCAAGACCCACCTCTGTTTTCAACCAGGACACCGCATCCACCAGCGCCAGATATCCCCCGGTAATGGCAGCCGTGCGAGTCCCGCCATCCGCCTGGAGCACATCAGCATCCACCGTAATGGTACGTGGACCCAATTGCTTGAGATCAAGGCTACAGCGGAGACTACGTCCTATCAAGCGCTGGATCTCAGCGGTGCGCCCCGAGAGCTTCAGGGTTTCCCGTTGCTGTCGCGGTTGCGTTGAGCTGGGTAACATACGATACTCCGCCGTCAGCCATCCCTGGCCGGTCCCTTGAAGAAAGCGGGGCACCTCTTCCGTCACTGAGGCGGTACAGAGGACAGTCGTTTCCCCAAATCGGGTTAGGACTGAGCCAGGAGCAAATTTTGTGTAAGCCCGCTGGAAACTGATGGGGCGGAGAGCCTCAGGGGGGCGACCATCGGGACGTTGCCAAACCATAGGGAATGTCTGCTGGAGAAGCTGCTTTCAGTATTCCTTACCCTTGCGCTTCTGCGAACCCTTTCGATTCACTCGGATCCTCTCCCATCAGCTGCTTTTTTATGAGAGACTCGGTACGGCTGGCCCCGTAATCACGGGAAGGACACAATGAGTCAATCCAACGACCGCTACTTGCTGGAGTTTGAAAAACCTGTGGCTGCCTTGGAGCAACGAATTGACGCGATTCGGTCTTTGGCAGAAGACAATCAAATTGAGGCGGCGGAGCAGATTCGGCAGTTAGAGGTCAAAGCCATGGAGTTACGACAAGAGATCTTCCGGCAACTGACGCCGGTGGAACGGCTGCAGGTGGCTCGACATCCCCGTCGCCCCAGTACCCTGGACTATGTTCAGCTCCTCTGTGATAGCTGGTTTGAGTTGCGGGGAGATCGCCATGGACAGGATGATCCCGCGCTGGTGGGGGGGCTGGCCGAGATCGAGGGTCTGTCGGTCATGGTGATCGGGCACCAGAAAGGTCGGGACACGAAGGACAATATCGCCCGTAACTTTGGGATGCCCAACCCGAGTGGCTATCGTAAAGCCCTTCGTCTCATGGAACATGCCAATCGCTTTGGCCTGCCGATTTTAACCTTTGTGGATACGCCTGGAGCTTATCCGGGGGTGGAAGCTGAAGAGCGAGGACAGGGTGAGGCCATTGCCGTTAACCTGCAGGCTATGTTCCGCTTTGAAGTCCCGATTATTACAACGGTGATTGGGGAGGGGGGGTCGGGCGGAGCCCTGGCGATTGGGGTTGCTGACCGACTGCTGATGCTGGAACATGCGGTCTACTCTGTGATTTCTCCGGAAGGGTGTGCCGCTATCCTCTGGCGAGATGCCAAACTGGCTCCTCAGGCAGCTGCCGCCTTGCGAATTACTTCCGATGCTCTCCAGGAGCTGGATATCGTCGATCAGATCATCCCTGAACCTGTAGGGGGAGCCCATCGTGCTCCACTGGAGATGGCTGCCACCCTGAAAGAAGTGCTATTGCAACAACTTCAGGATCTGCAGGGACTCAGTGGCCGTCAGCTGCGGGATCTGCGCTATCAAAAATACCGACGCATGGGTGTGGTGCTGGAAAAGGTCTCACTGGAGGCCCAGGACGTTTGAGAAGAGCGTATGTAGAGAGGACTTAACCCAGAGTCCTACGCCAGGATCGCAGCCTGGTAAAATGCGGACAACCATTTTGTCATCACCCATTGAGGAGCACTGCTATGGCCAAGCAATCACTGGCAACGTTGCTGGAAGCCGGGACCGATCTGACGGGGAAGAAAGTGCTTGTGCGAGCGGATTTTAATGTGCCTCTCAACGATGCGGGTCAGATCACCGATGACACTCGGATTCGGGCTGCCCTCCCCACGATCCAGGCTCTCTGCCAGGCAGGCGCGCGGGTGATTCTGACCAGCCACCTGGGTCGCCCCATTAAGAAGGATAAAGACACGGGTGAGATCAAGATTACCAAAGCGGGGAATAGCCTGGCTCCGGTGGTCACTCGCCTGCAGGAACTGCTGGGGGATCCGGTGGCTTTTGTGGAAGATTGTGTCGGGCCACAGGTGGAAACCGCAGTCGGACACCTCCAGAACGGACAGGTGATTCTGCTGGAGAACGTCCGCTTCTATCCAGAAGAGGAAGACAACGACGCCGGGTTTGCGCAACGGCTGGCTAGTCTGGCGGAGATGTTCGTCAATGATGCGTTTGGGACCGCCCACCGCGCGCATGCCTCCACCGCTGGCGTCACTGCCTACCTGAAGCCTTCGGTAGCCGGGTATCTGGTGGAGAAGGAATTACAGTTTCTCAAGGGGGCCATTGACAATCCTCAACGCCCCCTCGCCGCGATTATTGGTGGATCCAAGGTGTCCTCAAAGATCGGTGTGATTGAAACCCTTCTGGAGAAGGTGGATAAGCTCCTTCTGGGTGGGGGCATGATCTTTACCTTCTATAAGGCCCAGGGGTTGGATACCGGCAAATCTCTGGTTGAGGATGACAAACTGGATCTGGCCAAGACCCTGATGCAAAAAGCCCAGGACCGGGGGGTGGAGTTGCTTCTACCTGTGGATGTGGTAGTGGCGGATAAGTTTGCTGCCGATGCCGCCGCCCAAACAGTCGCCGTGGAGGCCATTCCCAGTGATTGGATGGGGTTGGATATCGGGCCAGAATCGGTCAATGCCTTCCGAGCCGCCCTGCAGGGGATGAAGACTGTGATCTGGAATGGTCCGATGGGTGTCTTTGAATTTGATCGCTTTGCCGCTGGAACCGAGGCCATCGCACATACCCTCGCCGATCTGACAGGCACCGGCACCACAACCATCATTGGGGGCGGAGATTCCGTTGCGGCTGTGGAAAAAGTGGGGCTGGCGGAGCGCATGAGCCATATTTCTACCGGAGGAGGCGCCAGCCTGGAGTTACTGGAAGGGAAAGAGCTGCCCGGGATTGAGGCCCTCTCTGATCAGTAAACATGGCAGGCGCTTTCGGCTTAACACTGAGCACTTAGGATATGCAGGAATTGCCATCGCGGTTTGGCTTCCTCTCCTGATTTAGGCTACAAAATGAGTTAGTCTTGGCTGCCGATTGAGGGGCTGGTCTACGGGCCAGCTATTTCTCAATTTTTTTCGTCAGCACATTTTGTGTGAGGATGTGGAGTTAAATCATGAGTTTTAACCGCTGCGCTTCAGGCGTAGGATTGTTCTTTCGGGGAGGATCTTTCCTTCTTCTCGGTCTTTTGGGGCTCAGTAGTTGTTCCGTCTCATCCCCCTCAGCTTCTACCGAAACCGACGAAATTGAGCTGCGGATGGTGCACGCTTCCCCTAACTCACCTCCCTTGAGCCTGGTGGTGGGAGGGGTAACTTTTCCCGGTGTTGAATACGGGAACCAGAGTAGCTATGAGCGGATCCTCACTGGCACCTACGATCTGGCTTTTCAAGCAGGGAGTCGCGGCCTGGATCAGCTGATCCCTGCCAACAGTCAAGTGGGAAGCACCGTGATTGACTTTCCTGAGCGTGGCAACTTTACGGTGGTAGCCGTGGATGAACCTTCGCGTGTGACTGCATTGATTCTTGAGGATCGCCAACCCCCAGAGTTTGGGATGGCCACCGTTCGCTTTGTCCACGCGGTTCCCGATGCCCCTGCCCTGGCGTGGGAGAATACCGATACCTCCTCTGTTGTGGCTGGACTGGAGTTCGGTCAGGTGTCCAATTACGTTGCCCTTGATCCAGGCTTCACCACCCTCCTGCTGACGACACCGTCAGATGAGGTGACTGCCTTCACCGATCCTGTGGCCGGGACGGTCCTGGACGAGTTTGATCTGGAACTGGATGCCGGAAAGGTATATAGTCTGGTGGTCACGGGGCTGCTCCGGGGTGATCCAGGTCTGCAGTTGATCCTCTCAGAAGAAGATCAGGCCAGCGAGTTTCTTTAGAGTTCGTAAAAAATTGCAATCTCCAGTCCCTCCATCCCCTAATCTGCTTACTTAGGCTCTCCTCAACTCTGCCTAGACAAGCGGAAAGGACTTTTTGTGCCAGAAATTAAGCCCTGGGGCTAAAGAAATGATGGTGGTTATGGGAGTGACAACCATGGAGACAGGAAGAAGACCCCTGAGGTCACGCGACCTTACCCCGCCATCTCATCTTGTTCGCACTGTCCTTTGGATCGGGCTGGCAAGCCTTCTGGGCGGGATCTCCGTCTATCATTCTTGGAATAGCCTGGTGAGCCCCCTGCTGCATCAAGAGCCCTGGCAAGATCTGGGGAGAACGATTCTGAGGGCAAGTGAGTTAATGGTGTTTATTGCTCTCTGGCGAGCGATCCGCTAAGAGCAGGAAAACGAAACGAAGTGAAGCAAGTAAGATTGTCGATACCGGACCGGGGGTGAGATAAACTGAGGTGATTCTTTGACTGCTTGCTGCCATTTGTGAAGCCAACTTCTCCCTCCTGGTGGGTTCGTCTTTCCCGCTTCCCCTGGTCCTTTTACCGACGTCAGCTGAGCGCCCAAGTGCGCACCCTCTTTGCTCGCGGCTCTCGCTTGGGGGATGTCTCTCAGTCGAACTCCACCACAGCCAGGACACTTTTGTCGATCATCACCCTTCTGGTTCTGGTGATTTTGCTCGTGGGGAATTGGCCTCTGGGAGCGGCACTGCTGACAGGATCGGGAGTCATGCTCTGGGTTTATCTGCGACAAACTGGACGCGAACTTTGCCCCTGGCAACGCTGGTCGAAGTGGCTAACCCCCTCCGCACGTCCCTGGATATGGGCAACCAGCAGTGGGGCCATTGCTACCCTGCTTCTCTATGGCTCCCTCTCCCTGTGGATGGAGACAGAGCAACACTGGCTGGCTGCGGCGGCCATTCTGGAGGGAATTGCCACTCTTGGGATCCTCAGCCTGCTGGTCTGGGAAAGCTTCCACCGTCGTCATCAGGAACAGCGGACCACGATTGAGCAGTGTTTGAGTGCCATCGCCTCTCCCGATCCTTTCCAGCGACTGAGCGGAGTCCGCCAAGTGCAATCGGTTCTGGAAAAGGAGCAGGTGCAGCCCGCTCAACTGCGGTTGGTGACTGATTATCTGCGACTGGCCCTGGAGCGCGAAGGGGTGGATGTGGCACGGGAGGCTATCCTGGAAACATTGCAGAGTATGAGCTTGATTCCTTCAGGGGTTCCCCAGAGTCTGGCGACTGTAGCCTCCATTCGATCCGGTCATCCCTTTTCTCCCCGTTGATGGAAGTGGGCAGAGCAACCCAGCAGCCAGGCTGGCAGCATGTTTGACCTCAAGTCTCGAGATTGTCTGCATGGCGAAGGTTACACCAGCATCTCCTCTGGCCGAGTTCAGGGTCGGTGTGGACACTGCCATCTTCTCTGTGGACAGTGAACAAAACAGGCTGCTGATTCTGTTGGTGCGTCGCCGGGAAGATCCCTTTAGCGGTCAGTGGTCCCTGCCTGGCACTCTGGTGCGCAAGGGGGAATCCCTTGAGGATGCTGCCTACCGGATTCTCTCCGAAAAAATTCGGGTCAAGCAACTTTACTTAGAACAGCTTTACACCTTTGGAGGCCCCGATCGAGATCCGCGCGAAAGTCCGGATGTTTATGGGGTTCGATATCTCTCTGTTAGCTACTTTGCCCTGGTTCGTTTTCAAGATGCTCAATTGCTGGCGGATGGAGTCGAGGGCATTGCCTGGTACCCGATCCCGGACATTCCCCCGCTGGCCTTTGATCACAATCAGATTGTCAGTTATGCCCATCAACGCCTGTGCAATAAGCTGGAGTACAGCCCGGTTGCTTTCGATATTCTGCCTGCACAGTTTACCCTGGGGCAGGTCTATCAACTCTACGGCACGGTCTTAGGGGAAAACTTTTCCGACTACTCCAACTTTCGAGCTAAGCTCTTGAAACTAGGGATTCTAAAGGATACTGGCCAAAAAACCAGTCAGAGTGCTGGACGACCGGCCACACTCTATTCATTTGATGCCGAGGCCTTCGAACAGATCAAGCACAAACCGATGGTCTTCGTCTAGAGGGCTCATTTCCCCTGACAAGGGAAGATTCATGCACATATCCGCAGCCTCAGGATCAGAATTGACTCCCAAGTCCAGGTTTTTCCCTCTCGACAAGTCCTCAGATCATCGCTTAGCCTTGACTCCATAGCATGTTTAAATATGATCGCTAAAAGCTGGCCTTACGAGATCTCTAGCGGAATCTACAGGTCATGTGTGGGTGATGATCAATGGCGGGATGCCAGGAGACGGGATGAAGGGGATTCAACGGTTAGGTCTGGTTGCTCTGGTCTATGGACTCACAAGTGCGGGGGCATGGGTCCTGCCCAAAACGGTACTTCCTGTTCATGCCCAGGAGGCACCGGCACCACCGGCACCCGCAGAGGGGACAGGTGCGGGACTTTCCCGCTCAGAGGTGGCAGAGCGGTTAAATATTGTTCCCGTATTTACGGTGGTTTCTAAGGATGGGACACCAATCCTGGCGAATGTCGATCGGGAAGGAACCACACTGCAGGTAGCCAGTTTCTGGTTGGGACAAGAACAAGCCACGGAAGCCATCACCCAGATCCAGACCGCCAACCCTGACATTGCGGCTGAGGCGCAAGTGATTCCGGTCTCCCTGGGCTATGCCTATGAGGTGGCAGAACAACAGCGGCAGCAGAATGAAAATCTGGTGTTTCAGGTGTTACCTCGCCCCGGCGATGTTGAGTCAGCTATGCAGATCGTGAAGGCGAATGGCCAAACCGATATTGAAGATTTCCCAGGCATCCCTCTTTTCTATGGCGTCTCTGACCAGGGGATTCTGACTATTGAGCGGGATGGTGTGGAAGTGGTGCCCTTCTTTTTTGCCCAGCAAGATCTGCAATTGACCCTGGATCGGGCAGCAGCAGAGAACCCCGACGTGACTCAGGCCACTAAAATTGAAGTGACCACCCTGGAACAGGTGGTGGATTCCATGATGGATAGCACTGCAGCTGCTGACATTGAGAAAATTGCTTTTGTGCCCTCTCGCGATTCGCTTGAGTATGTCCAGGATCTGAATCCAGATCTCTTCAAGCTCCCAGCTGAGGGAGCAGAGACCATTACCGTTCCCGATGCTGGCCAGTAGCCTACTCTCGATCTGCGCGCTCTCAGAAACTGATGTCCGTCTATGGCGCCATCAGGCCCAACTCATGGCCAGGTCTGCTTCGATCTCGCCTCGGGAAGTGGACTTGCTCCTGGAAGCAGGCGGATGGTCCCGTTTGGATCAGCGTCTGGATCGGCTCCCCCTGGATATTGATCTCTCTGTCCTGACTCATCTCTGGCAACGGCGACTGCAGGAGCGGATGCCGCTGCAGTATCTTCTGGGAAAGTCGGCCTGGCGGGATATGGACATCAAAGTCAGTCCGGCGGTTTTAATTCCGCGACCAGAAACCGAGCTGCTCATTGATATCGCTGCCGAGTGGTGGCAAGCGCAGGAGCGTGACCCTGGACTCTGGGTTGATCTGGGCACGGGCAGCGGGATTCTCGCCCTGGCCCTGGCCAGGATGGGTGTGGCCAGTCAGGTTTATGGAGTGGATGTCAGCGCAGAGGCGCTTTCCATTGCCGAGGCCAATCGCGCGGAGCAGACACTAGTTGCTCCCCTGACCTTTTTGCAGGGATCCTGGTTTACCCCCCTCCATCCCTATCGAGGTCGGATTCAGGGAATGGTGTCTAATCCGCCTTACATTCCCAGCTCGCAGCTGCCTCAGTTACAACCCGAAGTTACCTGGCATGAACCTCACCTTGCCCTGGACGGGGGTGAGTCGGGTCTGCAGGCCCTACTGCATCTCATTGATCAGGCCCCCCTTTATCTGCAACCCGGGGGGTTTTGGGCAGTTGAGGTCATGCAGGGGCAGGCGGAGGTGGTGGCAACCCTTCTGCAGCAGGACCACCGCTATACCAGCATCCACATCCATCCGGATCTGAGTGGGATTCCCCGCTTTGTCAGCGCTTGTCTTCCCCCCTCAACATGCTTTACTGTGGCTTAATGAAGCTAAAGTGAAGTGGGGTCTACTGCGGGAGTGGAGATCTGTAACTTCAGGGGCACAGCGTTGGAATCAGAACTATGGTAGGGCAACAACTGGCGGAGAAGCAGGATGTCGGCTTAGGGCCTCGACCCCATGATCAGCCAGAGATGGACTGGCAATTTGCCTTTGAACGGGCTGAGATGTTACGGCAATTTCAAGCTGAATTGCTGGCCAGCATTGGACATGAGTTACGGACTCCCCTGAGCAGCCAGATGGGTTCTTTGCAAATGATTCTTGCCGATCTCTGTGATTCGCCGCAGGAGGAGAGAGAGTGCCTTGATACGGCTCGGCTCGCCGTCGAAAATTCCCTGCGCCTACTGGAGGAGTACACTCGCCTGGCTCAACATCAAATTCCCATTCAATGTCTGCAGCTGCAACCGGTCCAGCTGCTTCCCCTGCTGCGGGATGTGGCAGCGCTCACCCTGCTTCAGGCCCAGGATCGAGGGGTGCGGTACGCTTGGTCCTGCCTACAGGAAGCCCAGATCACTGACTACTGGGTTTATGCCGACCCCCATGGGTTATTGCAGGCATTACTGGGACTTTGTCGCTGGAGCCTCGCCCAGCTTCGTTGCGGCCAGCTGGACATCCAGATCCAATCCCAACCGCCCCAAACCCTGTTAACGCTCAAGCTATGGGGCCTGCCCGTTTGCCACTCAGCGGAGCAGCAACAACAGCAACATTTCACCTGGAGAGTTGGCCAGCGCCTGTTGCAAGAAATGCAGGCAGATCTGAACTTCCAAGCTCTCGACACAAGCTCCAGTCAGATCCTGATCAGCCTCTTGGCCTATTCTTGAGCCCTGCACTTCACACTTTTACTCCGTCCCGATCCTCAGGGGGAACCGGGATTCATTGAAATTGAGAAATCGTTACGGGGAGCCCTCGTTCTTTGAGGTTTTCCGCCATATAGCGAGCATATTCCAGTTGCTGAAAGGCTGCCAATTGCACATATTTTTCCCCAGCCACATCTTTAACAAAGGCATCCTGAGACAGTTGTCGGGCCATCTCTAAACTGTTGTCTCCCTGGTAGGTCATCAGGACAACAAATGTGCCTTCTCCCCGGTTGGGCCCCAGGGTTTCTGCTACCGTTGGCAGACTTTCCGCTCCCCGCTCAGCAGCTAGGGTTGGCCTCTGGGTGGGGGGAGACGGGGTTGAGGCCAGAGCCTGGACAGAAGAAGGAGCCGATAAGGAAAGCCGCGAAATCCCTGCCGGGGCCTCTGAATGGGGAACTGACCCGGCCAGATAAGACGTTTCCCGCTGGAGGGCATCCAACCAGTTCACCGTTTCCTGCAGCGGTTGCACCACCTCAGTGGCAGGCAGGGTGTCGAGAAAACGCCGCCGGGTGGAGGAGAAAGAGGTAGGCCTAGACTCCTCGGATTCTGCACGGTCAAGCTCATCCCGAAACAGAGGCTGATCAGCCACGCGAACGGGGATCAGAGGCAGCGACTGGAGATCGGGAAGGGGAGGTAGAGGTGTTGGGGTCGGCTCCGGAGATCGGGCAGAAGCTGCAGGGTTCTCAGCCCCAGAATTGAGGACGGGAGATCGATAGGGCTCTCCGGGAAACACCAACCACCAGATCCCCAATCCAATCCCTGCACAGGAGGCAAACCAGAGGAAAAGCACAAACAGGGGGGATAGCCAGCCGGACCAGAAGTTCCCCTCCTCCAGCTCTAGGTCTTCAAGAATGTCTTGGGTGGATACAGCTGCTCCACGTGTTGAGCGGTAAGGATGCGCCATTTCAGTGTTAGGAATTGCCGACTGAGATCCTAAGGGAGAGGACAATTGCAGGGGCTGCGAGGAATGACCTTGAGAACCAGATCCGGTCAGGGTCAGGGGTGAGGTCAGATCGGCGAGATGGGTGCGAAAGTGCTCCAACTCCTCCAGGATATCCAAATCCAGCAGGGAAAGGAGGTGGTCCAGGGAGTGATAAGTCAGTCGTCCATTGTAAGGATCTGGGGAATAGGAGGAGAGGCATGAACCGGGAGGTCCTCCCCCTTGACCTGCATCAAGTTCCAGCCCCGACCCAGAGTGGGGATTACTCGGCTCGGGAGTCGAGTCGGGCTGCTGTTCTGGGAAAGGGGAAGATGATGACATAAAAAGCCTCCAGCAAGATCCTCTGGGGATGGATGCTACCAACACCTTACTCTATGCTAGGGGCGAGTCCGCAGGTAAAGGGCACGAATATCGCCCGGCAACTCTTGAAACAGCGTCTGTCGAGCCGACTGAATGAACTCCAGCGTTGCCTGGGGAGAAAGGGAGATCCCTTCTTGCCTTAACTGTGTCAGAATCTGGTGTTCAGTCCAACGAAAGGTGTCGTGCAAAACCAGGACAAATCGTTTGTCTGGAGGTAGCTTGGCCAGAGCCTGCTGTACATAGCAATGGAGTACTGGAGAAATCGCCGCCAGGGACTGTTCTCGTTCAGAGACTAACTCTCGCTCCGACTGATCTTGGGAGGACACCTCGACCTCAGTCATCCGCATGTTCACCTGCTGTTCCATCCAGGTTGAGAGAGAGAAGGTTCCCGGATCTGTAACCTGCAGCTGAGACAAGCCCAGAAACAGTTGCTCCCAGATCCAGTGGCGCTGGGATTCTGACAGCGGTGGAAGGCGAGTTCGCATCTGAGCATCCACCTGGCGCTCAAACCGACAAAAGAGAGCGATGAAGTAGCGCCCCTGTTCAGGATGATTCTGCAGATGGGTCACAAGTTCTTGATCCGAATAGATGCCGAGGCCCCGCACCAGAGACGAACGACATTCCGGCCAGGGACATTGATCCCGATCTTCAGGACCTTGGGTAGAAGAGGGCATCGAGCTCATCAAGAAGAGGGCTTATGAAGATACTCTGCTGGCACAGATCTCCGCGCAAGCCTGAAGCAGGCGGGTGTGCTCAGGGGGAGTGCGCACTGCAACCCGAAAGTAATTGTCTCCCAATTCAGGAAAACTCTGACAATCACGAATCAGAATTTTGTCTGATTGCAACAGACGCCTCTGTAACCCTACCGCAGAAAAGTCAGCCTTCACCAGTAAGAAGTTGGCTGTTCCTGGATAAGGGTAGAAGCCCTCCAGACTTCGAAGTCCCTGGTGGAGATGTTGGCGAGCAGGGGGGAGCCATTGATAGGTTCGGATCCTGAAGGCTTGGTCCTCAAGAGCAGCCACCCCACTCAGTTGGGCCAGACCATTCACACTCCAGGGATCCCGCCAGGCTTGCCAGCGTTGCAGGCGCGAAGGATGAGTAACCGCAAATCCCAAACGTAGACCAGGAATAGTATAAAACTTCGTCAGGGAACGGATCACAACCAGTTGCGGGTAGCTTTCTATCCACGGGAGCAGGGACTGGGCTTGGGGCTGCTCGTTAGGGCCGGGGACAGGGGGCAGAAAATCCATGAAGGCTTCATCGATGATGACCAGCTGAAACTGAGGCAAGATCTCCAGGATCTCGCGCTGGCTCCAGAGGTAGCCTGTAGGGTTATGGGGATTGTTGATCCAGAGGCTTCCACCTCGTTGCCCGACAGGAATCCTTTCCAGCAACGCAGACAGTGACCACGGCTCTGGAGACCCAAGGGGCAGAGGCAAAGGGCAGACCGGCACATCTGCAGCCACTAAAGCTCGCGGGTAGTCCGCAAAGGCTGGAACGGGTACGACAGCACACCCATATGAGGCGGCATCTCGGGCAGCCCAGGTCAATAATTCTGCAGCCCCATTGCCCACCAGGATCCATTCAGGATCCAACTGGTGGGCTGCGGCCAGAACACGGCGCAACCGCCGAGACTCGGGATCGGGATAACCGGCGATGGGGTCCAGTTGCGGTAGCAACAGCATTTGCTGGAGAGCCCTTCGTACCCCGGCGGGTGGTCCCAGGGGATTGACATTCGCTGAGAAATCAAGCAGATCCTCTGGAGAGCAGCCCGCTAGAGTCGCTGCCCAAAGCCGATTCCCCCCATGGCGAGGGAGGCCATTCTCGGTCATACCGCCAGCCTCCTGCCCCAATTCCCAGCCTCTGCAACAGGGATCCCCTGAGTCGCCTAAGTGAACCCCAGCAGACGTCTCAAGCTGCGGGCACCTCAGGTGCTGCACCCCGATGATCCTAGCCCTTTGTTCCCCCGACCGCATCCCGGAAGGATTTCCCCGCAGTAAAGGCTGGCACGATACTGGCTGGGATCACCATCTTCTCGTTGGTCTTGGGATTCCGACCTTCCCGTTCCTTACGCTTGCGGGCTTCGAAGGTCCCAAAGCCAACCAGGGTGACTTTGCCTTTGGGTTCTCCCTCTTCATTACGGCTGGCCACTTCTTCCACAATGATTTCCAAAGCGGCAGTAATGACAGCATCAGCCTCTTTTTTAGTCACGCTGGCGCGGTGAGCAACAGCATCCACGAGTTCGGCCTTATTCATCCTGTTCTCCTCATCAGGTCGCAATCGGCGTAGTCAACATTGGCTTCAAATTCACTGACACATTCTACAGCCTAGTTGGCGTGAAAGGCCCTTCCAGTCTGCTTTTTCGCAGATATCTGCACTTTCGTGCCCAATAATACAGGAGAGGGATCCCTGCCTGGCTCAGGGAGATGCCGTTTGCTGGAGCTGAAAATAGGCCTGCAGCACACGGCGGCAGAGGGGGCCTGCCATCTTCGATCCTCCCCCCCCACTGTTTTCCAGAAAGGCAACCACCACGATTTCCGGGCTGTCGTGGGGCGCATAACTAACAAACCAGGCATGAGATCGGCGGGGCGGATCTTCTGCAGTACCACTTTTACCTGCCAGCAGAGGATAGCCAGGGGGAAGTGAGAGAGCCTGACCGGTACCGTAGAGCATCACCTCTCTCAATCCCCGCTGCAAGATCTGCAGGGTAGAGGGGGATAGCCCTACTGAGCGTCGTTCGTACCCAGGATCAGCGGCTGCTGGCAGGCGGGGGGAAAGTTGTTGAGAAAGACGAGGCCGAGGAACCCAGCCTCCATTGGCAACAGCTGCGGTCACCAGAGCCATCTGCAGGGGGGTAGCGGTGAGAAAGCCTTGACCAATGGACATGTTGACTGTATCGCCAACATACCAGGGTTCCCCCCAATGGGTTTGTTTCCAATCTTGATCCGGAACCAGCCCTGTAGCCTCTCCCGTTAACCCCAGGCCCGAGGGTTGCCCCAAACCAAAGCGACGAGACCACTCCTGAATCGGGCCAGCGGTGGTTTGCATGGCCACCTGATAGAAGAATGTATCGCTGCTCCAGGCCATGGCCTGAGTAAATCCCAGCGCGCCAAATCCCGCTCGATTCCAGTCCCAAAATCGGCGTCCCGCCACCTGAATGTAGGGAGCTGTGGACAGGACAGTGGCGGGGGAAAAGCTCCCCGATTCCAGCGCCGCTGCGGTGGTAATGATCTTAAATGTGCTGGCAGGGGGGTAAGCTCTCAGACTGCGATTGAGGAAGGGAAACTCCTGCTGCTGAAGTAAACTCCACTGCTCCTGGCTGATGGAACTGGAAAAGAGATTGGGATCAAAAGTGGGATAACTGGCCATGGCCAGAATAGATCCATCCCGTGGATCAAGCGCCACAATCGCCCCTTTGCGCCCTGCCAATGCCTGCTCTGCCTCCCGTTGCAATCCTATATCCAGGGTGAGTTGCAGGGTTTGTCCGGGTTGAGCTAGTTGCTCTCCTAAAATCTGGAGCACTTCACCTGCTGCATCCACCTCCACCTGCTGTCCCCCCCACTGTCCCCGCAGCAGGGGTTCATAGAGCTCTTCCACCCCCATCAGCCCGACAATATCCCCCAGCCGATAACCTGCTTCTGCTGGAGCCTGCTGCAGTAGGTCCGGAGAGATCTCACCGGTGTATCCCAGAACATGAGCGGCCAGATCGCCATTGGGGTAGTAGCGGACCGCTTCGGCCTCCACAATCACCCCAGGTAACTCACGGCTGAGTTCTTCCAGTTGAATCACCAGGGCAGGGCTGATGTTCCTTAAAATGCGAATCGGAAAAGGAGACCGATACCCTGCTTGCTCCAGCCGTTGGCGGATTTCAGTTTCCGGGATCTTCAGGTGATGGGCAAGTTTAGGCAGCAAAGCCTGCCAGGCCGAAGCACTTTGGGCCAAGGGCCAAATATACACGGAGTGAGACAACTGGCTCCCGGCCACCAGAGCCCCGTGACGATCCAGAATGCGGCCCCGCTCCGGCGGTTTAGGAATGAGGCGTATGCGGTTGGTATCCGCCATCTGTCGGTAGTAGCCACTGTGCATGAGTTGCAGATAGGCCAGTCGCATCCCCAGCCCCAGTAACAGCAGCGAAGTCATGATTAGGAGGAACAGCACACCCCGCCACCCATGGCCCACCGTTTTTTGGGGATGGGAGCTCTGCCCACCTCTGGCCTCTGCCGGAGACATGAGCGGACTTGTAGAAGCAGACCGGATTAACATCGGCGTCACCCATTCGCCTGAGGTCACATCAGGACTGACTGTAGCACTATCCCCACAGACCTCAAGTTGTTACTGCTGCTGCAGGCCTTGGATCCCCAGCTGTGCTGACAGGTGTGATTCCCTCCGAAAGGGCTCAACGGGATCCTGGGGCTGGAGAACCTGTGGGACTCAAAGCGGGGGCAGGGGTTACTTCCTCCGGAGAGGGTGAGGGCTCAGGAGCATTGAGGCTCTGTTGTCCCTGCATGTAGATAATGTTCAGGGTCATCATGGCCAAAAACAGTCCCAATAGCTGTGTTCGTGATCCCATTTCCTCGTTCCCTGACTTGTCTTGGCAACTGAATGAACGAATAGTCTTGTCTTCTGGCTGCAAGCGAGTAATCTAGCAAGTGTGTCCGATGGCTCTCAGCCCTTGCTCCCTCCACAGCTCCCAAGGATCCAAGCCATGTATCAGTCGCCCTCTATCTTGACCGCTACCGTCCTCACTGTACTATCCCTGGTTGCGGGTCTGCGAGTGTCTGCCCAACCGAGTGGTCCTGAGCTTTACCGCCAGGGTGTGCAGCTGCTGCAGTCGGAGCGCTATTCCCAGGCTCTGGCTACCTTTGATCGGGTTGTGCAGCAAAATCCTCGCTACGCACCCGGGTATAGTGGTCGTTGCGCTGCCTACTTTGCCCTGGGTAACGGTCGTGTTGCGCTGGAGAACTGTAATCAGGCCATTCTTCTTGATCCCAACCTGGCCATCGCCTACATCCATCGAGGGAATATCAATCTTGCCTACGGTGATCTGGAGGCCGCCTTTTCGGATGCGGAACAGTCTCTGGTGGCGGATCCTAAGGTTCCTATGCCTGGAGCCTTCTTGATCCTGGGTCAGGTGGCTTTAGAGGAGGGAGACTACGAAACGGCGCTGGATGAGCTGGATAAGGCCCTTTTGCTGGATGCCAATCTGGCGGAGGCCTATCAGATGCGCGGACAGGTCTACCAGGCCCTGGCCAATGAGGAAGCCGCGATTGCAGACTTTGTCAGGGCCCTGCGTCTGGATTCTCGCCTCACCCCGCCCACACCCCTTCAGGAGGCTGTGGTCAATCAGTTGTTGTTGGATGGGCAATCCAAGCTAGATCGCAACGAACCCGAGGCAGCCCTGGCAGACTTTAATCTGGCCTTGAGCATGAATCCTCAGGCGGCAGGAGCCTACAATGGTCGCGGTCTGGTTCTGCGGGCTCAGGGTAACAACGCTGCTGCCATTGCTGAGTTTGAGCGGGCCCTGGAACTGGATGAAAACAATGTGGTAGCCCAGGAACAACTGGCAGAACTGCGTCCCCCCACCCCGACTCCTGCCCCGCCTCCACCCGCCACTGATGACACCACTGCTCCAGCTGAGACCTCTACCGCTCCAGGGGCAACAGAATCTACTCCCCCCATCGATCCTAATAACACCCCACCGCCCCGGGATCAGCGCCTCACTGAGGAGCTTTGTGATCAGCTCAGCACTGATCTGAGTCTTGCCGATCTGGAGGCTCAGGTTGGGCCCGCTGATGAGCAAGCGGAAACCAATGGCCTGCAGGAATATACATGGCAGGATGAAAACGGCTCGCAGCTGACAGCCATCTTTGATGGTGACTCCATGCAACAATACTCCTGCTCTGTGATTACGACTTCGGAAAACTAGCCTCCTCCTCCTTGAGGGGGTGCCAGCCCGGTTGCCAGAGGGTGCGATCCTGTAGCAGATCGGCATTAAGCCAGAAACGCACCTGCCGATCACACACGGCTTCCAGTTCTGCAAACACCAATCCCTGCCTTTGATCCTGGCGTTGCCGCACCTGAAAGTGCCGCCAGCCCCATTGGGGTTGCACTGAGGTCCAACGGGATCCCAGCAGATGAGGGTAGCGGGGGGATCTGGGTTTGCGTTTCATGGGCCACCCGAGAAAACCTGGCAATTTGCTACAGTAAGCAAGCGGACTCTTTATTCACAGGCTTCCTCCCTCAGTCTGACACCAGGGATGATGGGAGAGCAGAAGCCCGATCGGATCATCTCTAACATTTATGTTGAAGCGACTGATTACCGGACCCCAACGGCGGATTGCGCGGCTGGAAATTACTGGACCGATTGAAAGCAAGCTGCGGCAGCGAGTGCTGAAATGCCTGAAGGAGATCGAGAAAATCGGCTTTCGCGCTCTGGTCCTGCGCATTGATAGTCCTGGGGGCACCGTCGGAGATTCCCAGGAGATCTACCAGGCCCTGCGGGATCTGCACAGCAGCGGCATCAAGATCCTGGCCAGTCTGGGCAATATTGCCGCCTCCGGAGGCGTTTACGTGGCTATGGGGGCCCACAAGATCATGGCCAATCCGGGCACGATCACGGGCAGCATTGGGGTAATCATTCGAGGCAACAATCTGGCTCGCCTGCTGGAAAAAGTGGGGGTGTCCTTCCAGGTGATCAAATCTGGTCCCTACAAAGATATTCTCGCCTTCGACCGCGATCTGACGGAATCCGAGCGGCTAATTTTGCAGGAGCTGATTGACGTGACCTACAACCAGTTTGTCCAGACGATTGCCCAGGCTCGCCATCTCCCTGTGCCTACGATCCGGACCTTTGCGGATGGTCGCATCTTTAGCGGGGAGCAGGCCATGCATCTGGGGATTGTGGATCGACTGGGCTCGGAGGCTGATGCCCGACGCTGGGCTGCAGACATGGCGGGTCTGGATCCAGAGGCACGTTTTTATGATTTCAATACCCGTCCTCAGGGTCTGATGCGGTTACTCCCCGGACAGGCAGGCCTCTCTCACTTAGAGTTTCAATTGTCTACAGCGGGTCTTCCCCTCTGGCTCTATCAACCGTGAGGCAATCGGAGGGGGACCTGAGGTTCGACCCGTGGGATTGGACGTCAGAGACCTGCGCTTCTTATTCTGAGAGCAGTGTGGTTACCTCTGTCGCTTATGAAATTCTGCCTTGCGAGTATCAGTGGCCTGTTGACGGTGCTGGTTTTTCTCGTTCCCAGTCAGGCGCAGCGTCCTTTACGGATCGGCATTGTCTTTGATGTGGGGGGGAAAAATGACAGGAGCTTCAATCAAGCAGTGGCAGCAGGCGCCATACGAGCCCAGGAGCAGTTAGGGGTTGAGATGATTGAATTTGAGCCCACCGATGGCGCAGAAATCGATAGGGGCGTGGCGGATCTGGCCCAAGCAGAAACGGATTTGGTGGTGGGGGTAGGATTTGCCCTAGAACCCGCCATCACCGAGGCAGCGGAGATCTATCCAGATACGCGCTTTGCCGTGATCGATGCTGAGTCCCCCAATGGCGAGAATGTGGCCAGCCTGATTTTTGAGGAACAAGAAGGTGCCTTTCTGGTGGGCTACATTGCAGGATCCCTAACTCAAACGGGGGTGGTGGGTTTTGTAGGGGGCATGGATATCCCACTGATCCATCGCTTTGAAGTGGGCTACCGCGCTGGGGTGGAATACGCCTGTACTGCAGCCTCCATTGACTGTGAGGTACTGATTGAGTACGTGGGGACAACCCCAGCCGCCTGGAATGAACCCCTCAAGGCTCAGGCCATCGCCCGCGACCATCTGGCCCAGGGATCCGACATCATCTTTGCCGCTGCGGGAGGATCGGGGCTGGGAGTTATTGATCAAGTTCTGGACACCCAGTGCCTGCAGCCGAGGGCATTGCCTGCCAGCGTCAACTTGATTCGAGATCCCTTTGCCACCATTCCCAAGCCAGAGGATTACAGCCAGAATTGCCCGGAGGGAGCACGCCCAGTTTTTTTCATCGGGGTGGATGCGAATCAAAATTATCTGGGGGACAGTGATCAGGATCCCTCAACTCTGAACCACGGTCTCACCTCGATGCTGAAGCGAGTGGATGTGGCGACATTTGAAATGATTGAGGCGGTGCAAGCCAACAAATTTCGGGGCGGGATCCATACGTTTGGGCTGGCCAATGATGGGGTGGGGTATGCCCTAGATGAGTACAATCGTCCCCTCCTCTCCCCGATGCTGATTGCAGAAGTGGAAACCCTGCGGCAGGAGATCCTGGCAGGCACGATCACGGTGCCCTCCACCCGTTAAAACCAGTGGCTAGCCCTCTACATTGGCATCACGCCCTCCGCCGGAGTCTCGACGAATAGATGACGCAGACGGGAGAGAACCTGATAGAGATGGTGCAACTCTGACTCGGTCATGGGGTCAAAAGCAGATTGCCAATGAGCCAGCTGCTGAGGATACACCCGTGCAAACAGGGCTTCACCTTTGGGGGTTAAGACAATCCGAAAACAGTGGCGATTTTCGGGGGGCACCTCCCGCCGCACCAGCCCTTTTTGTTCCAAGCGATCCACAATCCCCGTCAATGTCCCCTTGGTCACTAGCGTTTTTTCCGCTAGACAATTCATGGTTAACCCCGAGGTCTGACCCAACGTGGCGATCACTTCAAACTGTCCTGGGGTCAACCCTAGACGCCGGATATGGGAATCCGAATACTGCGAAAAGCACTGGTAGGTCCGCACCAACTCCTTCACCACCCCCAGAACTGGATCCTGGGTAGGTAGAGAGCTGGATCGGTCCGAAAACTGCTGACAGTCCGTTTCGGAAGTAGGCACCATGTCAAGAAAGTTCCTCTGACTACACTATGCTTATATATTGTCTTAATTCAAACAATTTTATATGAAAATCGCTTGAGATTTGGCCATTCTCAGACTCAGGCAGGGGGTTAGAACAAATCCCGTACTTTTTGTAGCGTGCTGCGGATCTCCTGTAATTCCTCTGGAGTTAGATGCTGAAACCTTTCCTTCAGGTGGGCAATGTGGATGGGGAAGGTTCTGGTAAACACCTCTTCGCCTGCGGGAGTGAGCACGATTAAAAAACAGCGCCGATTTTCGGGGGGTACTTCTCGCCGTACCAGGCCCTTTTGCTCCAAGCGATCCACGATTCCAGTCAGGGTGCCCTTGGTCACCAGTGTCCGCTCTGCCAGCAGGTTCATGGTCATGCCCGAGGTATTTCCCAGGGTGGCAATCACATCAAACTGAGGAGACGTCAGTCCCAACTGCCGCACATGGGCATCGGAGTAGGTAGAGAAGGCCTGATATGCCTGGGCCAATTCGCGAATGATCGGCAGGCAGGGTTCTCGGGATGCAGCCTCTGCCGCACTCCAGTCCAGCGAAGTATCTGGGGCTTGCGACTGCGGAGATTTCATCATGTCTTCATTGGCAGAGTTAGCTTTAGCATAGTCCTAACACAAATTGTACAGTATTCTCGATCCCAGCCGACCCTAGCATGGGTTGAGGAAGGGGGACTCTGATCAAACTCCCCTTCAGATCGGTCTAGAATAACAACCATGGCTCTGGATTGAAGGCATGGGCTTGCGCGACCTCTATCCTCCTATCGAACCCTATGATCAGGGGTTTCTACCCGTATCCGATCTGCACACGCTCTATTACGAACAGGTGGGTAACCCCTTCGGCAAACCCGTAGTTTTTCTCCATGGGGGTCCGGGGGGCGGCATCAATCCCAGCTATCGGCAATATTTTGATCCCGAGAAGTGGCGAGTGATTTTGTTTGATCAACGGGGTTGTGGCCAGAGTACCCCTCACGCCGAGTTGCGAGAGAACACCACTTGGGATCTGGTGGCTGACATTGAAAAACTGCGCACCCATCTGGAGGTGGAACGCTGGGCTGTCTTTGGGGGCAGTTGGGGCAGCACCCTGGGCCTGGCCTACAGTCAAACCCATCCCGATCGCTGTACCGCCCTGATCCTGCGGGGTATCTTTCTCCTGCGCCCACGAGAAATCCACTGGTTTTATCAGGAAGGAGCCAGTTATCTGTTTCCTGATGCGTGGGAGCACTATCTGCAACCGATTCCTCCTAAGGAGCGCCATGATCTGGTGCGGGCTTACTATCAACGGCTCACCAGTCCCCAGCCGGAGGTGGTGTTGGCAGCCGCGCGAGCCTGGTCAGTTTGGGAGGCTAGCACCAGCCGACTTCTGCCCAGTCAGGAGTTACAGGACCGCTTTCGAGAAGCTGAGTTTGCTTCTGCTTTTGCCCGCATCGAATGCCACTACTTTGTCAATGGTGGATTTCTGGATCCAGAGGAGCAATTGTTAGAAAACGTGGATCGAATCCGGCATCTTCCTGCTGTGATTGTGCAGGGTCGCTATGATGTGGTCTGCCCGATGATCAGTGCCTGGGAACTCCACCATGCCTGGCCGGAGGCAACCTTGCAGGTGATCGAGGATGCAGGACATTCCATGTTTGAGCCTGGGATCCGCACCGCCCTGTTAAATGCTACGGATAACTTTGCTGAGAATCCGACGGTGAACTGAGACCCATGTAAACGAGTGCAAGGGCAATCCCTAGGGACTTTAGATGTTTTGACTGTAAGGATTCAGGTGGTCGAAACCCTTTCTCAGAGAGACTTCTGCGTTTAAACTATATTGAAATTGAGTATTGAATTGTCAATAAGCGAGGAGGATTGAGGATTGCAGCGATCGTTGTTGAGAATATCCAAAATTCGACTTTTGGCCCAAACTCTTTACTGGCAAGAGTTACAGCTGATTTAGGGAGACCTGAATCCTTACCTCATATGATAAGTTTGCATGACACTTTTGATTCTGCTATAGATTTCAGTATCATCTATGTCAGACCAAGTTCCATGCTCCCAGAGCTCTGATTGAGTTCCCTTTATAACTAACTCAGCTTATTCCCCATGCTTCAGTAGTAAAACACCAGCACTCATCTCCTCCGATTCTATAGGCGCTATTTTCCTTCCAATAAGTGCATTAACTAAGGTTGATTTTCCCGAAGAAGTTGTTCCAATTGTAGCTAAACGTAGCGAAGGATTCTCAAGTCTTTGTACTGCTTCTTCGTAGGCAATCTTAAAGTGATCGAACTTCTCAATGATTAAGGAGTCACCAATAATATCTTGATAATCACTTATTAGTTTGGAAACAGAGTTTCCTGCCTCGAACAGAAGTTCTCTGCTTTTTTTTAGAATTTCTGATGTGGTCATCGATCAAATCCTCTGCAGAAAGTGATGATTATTCTGCCTTGTCTCCAATCAGTCATCGAACTTGCACCACCGGAAAGGAGCTAGCAACAGAGGAAGCTTTGCTTCTCTGAACTCTTAGCAACTATCTTACCCATGACACCCTACCTACTCGGTAAGGACTCGTTTCAGGTTCTAGGGGTTGGGGAGCACGTTGTACCATCAGCTCAAGCAATCCGCAGCTGTGAGTCTGGATCAAACAAATGGATCCGCTCTCGATCCAGCAGCAGTTCCACCGGATTCCCCGGTTGCATTTGGGTACGGGCATTAACTCGCATCAGGAATTCTTCTCCCCCAACGAGAGCCAGATGCAGGATCACTTCATGCCCCAGTAACTCTCGCCTGATCACTTTTGCCTGTAAGGGAACAGCATCAATGGGATGGGACAGAAAGGCTGGATCGTAGAGATCCTCGGGACGGATCCCCAACATCATCTCCCCAGCGGAAGGAGGATCCAGTTGCTGTAACGAAGCTCTCAGGGTATCCGGCAGTAATAACTTGAATCCTTTTCCTTTCAGCCAGATCTGTTCTTCCTCCTGACTGACCAGGACCTGAAAGAAGTTCATGGAAGGGCTACCGATAAACTCCGCCACAAACCGATTCGCAGGATAGCGATACAAAGTCTCGGGGCTGGCCACCTGTTGCAGGATCCCCTGTTGCATCACGGCAATGCGGTTGCCCATGGTCATAGCCTCCACCTGATCATGAGTGACGTAGACAAAGGTCTTGCCCAGTTGCTGATGAAGACGCGAGATCTCGGTGCGAGCCTGTACTCGGAGGCGGGCATCCAGGTTAGAAAGGGGTTCATCCATCAAAAAGACCGCCGGATTGCGCATCATCGCTCGTCCCAGGGCGACCCGTTGCTGTTGACCTCCTGACAGTTCTCTGGGTTTACGCTGCAGCAGTGACTCGATCTCCAGTCGTCTGGCAATCCCCTGCACACGGTGCTGGATCTCGGCTCTGGGGGTTCCCTGCAGCTGCAGAGCAAAGGCCATATTTTCGGCCACGGTCATGTGGGGATAGAGGGCATAGGACTGAAAGACCATGGCAATATCACGATTCTTGGGAGGAATAGCATTGACTTTGCGCTCCCCAATAAAGAGATCCCCGGAGGAAATCGTCTCCAGTCCCGCTAGCATACGAAGTGAGGTGGTTTTGCCACATCCAGAAGGACCGACAAACACAATGAACTCGCCCTCGGCAATCTCCAGGTTGAGATCCCTCACCGCCACGGTTTCCCCAAAGCGCTTGGTGACATGATGAAATACAACGCTGGCCACACCGCCCTCTTCATCGCCCTGATCCAGGGTAGCTGGCAGGAATGGGTGACGGTACTGATGTATCTGACGTTGATGGGAGTTGCCATCTGGGGAGTTCTATTTGCCAAGAAATCTTAAGGGACACAAGCATGAAACGTCACAAGATGGTTGTCCTCTCCATGTCTGGTTGCACACTTTCACTGTTGATCGGATGTGCCTCTGCGGATACGGCCCCACCCTCCACGATCACACAAAATCTGAATCCTGAACCTGCAGAGAATCTTTCTTTACTAGGAATCCATCGAAATCTCAATTCGGATCCTGAGGATAACAAGATAGAAATTAATATCAGCCAATGTCCTGATCTGGGACCTTTTTGGCGCTACCAAACCTACGGTGCAGAAGATCGAGTTTACTGGACAGACGAAGCCGCCGCCAATTGGCAGGGGATCCTACCTTTTCTATCAGCTGGACAGGGATATTACGAAATCAGAGGGGATTACGTTGAAGCCAGATTCTTCTCGTTCGAGAGCTACGATCCGGGACCAATCGATATTTTAGTCGACAAGAACGTTCAGCCGGATCCGGGTTCCTTCAATCCGTTTTCAGGTCAGGGGAGTGGTTCCGAGGACAACCATTAATGTACGGCCAGTGCGTGTGCCCACTTTTTTGCAGAAGCAGAGCAATGAGCTCTTTGCAGGTAACCGCTTTGCCATTCGTGCCCAACCCGCCTACGCTCTGATCTACAGGATTTACGACGGCTTCACACTGAATGGATCTGTTCCACCCGAATTTGCTGAGGATCCCCTCCAATGGCAGATTCAGGGACAGAGGGAACTGCCACAGCTCTTTTATGTTGCCGATCATCGATCTCGGCCCAAATATCAGACACTTGAGGAATTTTGCGCAGATATCCGCGGGATCAGAAGAGGAGATGTGACCGATGCTTATTTCACCAATCTCAGCGATCTGGCCGAGAATAAAGTGAATCCTTTTTTTGCATTAACTGAGCCAGATGCCCTGCGTTTAGCCAGCAATCCTCCCGCCTGGTTTGTGGGTCTGACCGCTTCAGCCGGAGCCCAGAATTTATTGGCAAACTATCCCATTCTCGGAGGGATCATTCAGACAGGCGTAGCCACTGTTGAGGAGTTTTTACTAGCAGCTGGCTACGATACGCCCTACCCCAATTCTGCCAGTGGTTACATTTCCACTTTTCTCAACTCCAGCTATGGCGATGTCGCTGTGACCCGTTTCCGTCCCCCCACCTTTCCTGATCCCTCTCTGCCCGATCCTTTGCCAATTCATGAAACCCAGGTGAGATACTGGTCTTTTTGCATCTATAACACCGCCCTGTCCTACACCGCAGACTGCCTGGTGGACCGGGACCTCAAGGTTGATGAAGATGGATTTGTTACCCTCGCCTTTTCCTGGCCCAGTCAACGTCCTCTCGATCCAGGGACGGGTGCCCCAACTCAGAACTGGCTGCCCTTCATCACCCCTGTAACCCTGGTTACCCACCGCCAGATCCTGCCCTCCCGCAGTTTTCGGCAATCTCCTGCCTACTACGAAGATATCTGTGAATTTTTCGATGACTCCTGTCTGACCCAAGCAGCAGCGTTGCAACGATGGATGGGAGAGTTTTACCCCCAGATCCGTTATTGCTCCAGGGAGAACTATGAATTGAATCGGTGTGAGCAGCTATTCAGATAGGCACCGACAACACAGCTGCAATCCTCAAGTTGGCAATAAAAAGGGAGGGCCTGTTTTCGATCCCTCCCTCACCTTCATCATTTAGGCAAGCTTAGCGAAAAGTTTTTAAGACAGTGATCCTTGAGGGACTGTCAGCCATCACGCAGGGATCACCTGCACGATCAGAGATCGCTTGTCGAGGGACTGAACTTTTCCCACTGCCCCCAGATCAGTGATGACTCGATCCAGCAGTTCGACAGCCCGATCACGGTGTTGATTCTCACGGCCTCGCAGACGCACCAGAAACTTGACGGAGTTCCCTTTGTTTAACCATTCGGTGGCCTTATCAATCCGGATCTGGTAGTCGGATTCACCCACGTTGGGTCTCAGTTTGACTTCCTTAACCGTGGGCCGGGCACTCTGCTTCTGCCGCTTCTTTTGCTGGTACTGCAACTTACCGTAATCCAGGATGCGGACAACCGGAGCCTCTTTCCCTTCCGAGACCACAACCAGATCCAGTCCAGCGGTACGGGCCAGATGTAACGCTTCCTGGGTGTCTATCAGACCGCGGTTGCTGTTGTCCTGATCGATCAGGAGGACCTTTGGAGTTCGGATTTGGTGGTTGATGAGTTGTGTCTTAGCGATAGTGATACCTCTCTAATTCGACAATGGGCACGCTATAGATCTAGTGTAGCCTCTGCACCCTGACTCCCTCCGCTGCCTGTTCAGGGATACCATCATGCCAGCCAGGGATCCCGTTCGCACAGGAATCAGGGGGATCTGGATTCCACGGCCTTTCCGGAGGCTGCAGCTTTCTTAATGATATCAACAGCAAACTTAACACCCCCTGAATTTTGTATATCTTGTTGGATTTTCTTAGCGTTCTGATGATATTTAGGATCTGTTAAAACCTGGAGGATCTGTTGTTGCAGATTCTGCACATGCACCTTACTGATCGGCAAAAACTCACCAACTCCAGTCCATTGAATCCGAGCGGCAACCCCAGGCTGATCATTGGTAATCGGGATGGCAATCAGGGGCACACCATGGGCTAAGCTTTCCAGCGTGGTATTCAACCCTCCATGCGTAATCACCAGATCACTCCGTCTGATCAGTTCTAATTGGGGTGCATACTCCACAACAATGGGAGATCCAGGCAGCGACGGCAATTCTGAAGGTTGAGTGGATCCTCCCAAGGAGATCACCAGTTGCACATCCAGAGAAGCACATGCGGTAGCAATCATTTCATAAAGGTAAAGAAGTCGATTTTGGATCGTTCCCAGTGATGTGTACACAAGCGGCTGATCTGTCAGTTGCTCAAAGGGGAAATCCATGGACTGATGGCCATTTAGATCATGGAGAGGACCACAAAAATGGAACTGTCGGGGTAACTGTGTTCTGGGGAATTCAAAAGTAGCGGGTTGCTGAGAGATCTGGGCCAATCTCGAAAACGAGTCATTGGGAGTCTTGTATTCAAACAGATTTTTTGCTCTACGATAGGCAATCACCTGATCATAAATGGGTTTGATCCTTGCCCCGAAATAGAAGTGACCCCAAAGGTTGCGCAACTTTGCCCAGCAGGCAGGACGATAGTTCCATGAGGTCTGAATTGGGGGGATGGAGATCTCATAATTCAAGATCAGTGCATTGCTGATATTGATGTAGGGGAGATCTAAACAATCTGCAACCGAGCAAGGTGCTAGTTGAGTCTGATCGATAAGTAAGAATTCAATATCTAAATGTTTTAATCGTTCAGCCAGTTCATTCAGATAAACTTTATCCCAGGCCAGGAATAGTGTGATCATATACTCAAAGGCTTCGATCCCTGTCAAGCTTCCTAAGCTGTTGAGATGCTCCTCGGTTGATCCAATAGGGAAATCCTTTTCACCAATCGGACAAAAGGGAAGACCAGAGCGAATGATCTTTTCCTGAGAATCGATCAAATTGATGACAGTAACTTGATGCTTCCTTTTCTGTAGCTCTTGACCTACTGCGATCATTGAGTTGAAATGTCCGCCAATATTAGGGCAGATCAGGCCATAGTGTGTCATGAAGTTTCATCCCATGGGGAAGTTTCTTAGTCTGCCAGGAACCTCTTGACCACCTGATTAAAGACTTGTGGCTGCCCCAGCAATGCCCAGTGATTCCCAGGAACTGACTGGATCTGCAGATGCTTACAGTAGCGCTGATAGGGCCGCAACTGCCATGACCAGCGATTTAAGCCCTGCGTGGGCCGGATCAGGAGAGTGGGGGTAGAAATGGGATGGGTCAATCCTTCGGTGAGGCGAATGGCATCAAAAATCGGATCCAGGGCTGCAGGAGGAAACTTACTCCGCCAGGATCCATCGGCTTGTTGTTCCACACTGGCGGTGAATACTGCTTGTTGTAAGGGAGTCCACTCGCGGTACTGCTTTAGCTGTCGAGCTATTTGCTCCACCTCTTCATAGGTTTTAAAGGATCCCACCACCTTCAGGAAGGGCAGTACGCGATAGAGCAGCGGAAAGGTCCAGCGAGACCAGGCTGGGAAACGGCCCATGAAGAAGGGATCTACCAGGATCAGTTTGCGAATTTGTGCAGGAGAGGCAGTCACCCAACGGGCGGCCAGCTTGGCACTCCAGGAATGGGCAACCACACTGCAGCCGGACCAGCCCAGATGCGCGACTAATGCCTGTAGATCAGCGATGAGGGTAGGAAAGGAATAATCCGAGAGAGGCTTGCCACTCTCCCCATGTCCTCGCAGATCTGGGGCCACAACCTGGTGGGTATCCGCCAGATCCGGTCCCAACCTGGACCACACCACAGCAGAATCCGCCAATCCGTGCAGAAGTAACACGGGATCTCCATCCTCCCCCCACATGAGGTAAGAGAGGGTCAGATCAGGGAGTTGCAACGTATGGCGCTCCACCACATCCCTCAAATTGCACTACTCTATCTTTCCAGATCTTTCCTGGTAACGGGCCAGCTGATCCGCATCGTCATGTTCAGGATGGAGCTTGTCTGCGAAGGGGAGCAGGAAAAAGCTGAGCGATATGAACAGTGATCCCAGGCATCATCAGCAATTCAACAGTATCGGAATGATTGAGAGAGAAAAACTGCTGGTAGTTCCCATCTTTTGGATCTCGAGCAATATAGACAACGCCAGAATTGATATCGATCACCCAATAGTCTCCAACCCCAGCTTTTGCGTACAGCTGAGCCTTCTCGTTGGTGTCAAAATCTAGAGATGTATCGGCAACTTCGACAATCAGCAGCATATCCTCTGCTCTTGGATGGTGATCAACGTATTCGTTTTCATTGATCTGCACAATGGCAATATCCGGTTCAGGTTCTGAATTGGGTGGCAAGGAGACCGGAAGTTGAGATCGGACACTCGCTTGCTGCCAGACTAGAGATCGCAAATACTCTGTCGCCCGCTGGACGGTGGAAGCGTGGGGGGAGTTCTGGGGACTCATCTCAACCAGCTGTCCATTGATGAGTTGCACCTGATCCGCTGAGGTCAGGATACCAAGCTCGATCAGGCGGTGATATTCCGGTAAAGACCAGGAACGGATCCTGGCTGCAGTCATACCTCCCCCCCAGAATCCTGTCAGAGTTACCTTCTACTTTAGCGGTTGGAGCAGGATACAAGAGGCAAAAGAGACGGATCACTGCCTTGTACTACCAGCGAAATGAGTCCCTGGGAGGATAGCAGCAGGATTGCTGTTTCAACCGATCCTTAACCCAGGGCACCGGTTCATCCCCTAACGGCACGATCAATTCCTGACCCACCTCCTCGATGATCAACTGTCCCCGCATCCCAATTCCCCGCAGGGTTTTGCTTCTCGGTCGTTTTAGCTGTGGGGGTAAATCTGCCAACCGGTCAAACATACGGCGAGTCAGACAGTGGCGGGTTTCCAACAACCGTACCCCGATCCAGGCATCCTCTTGCCAGAGACTGATGAATCCCTCTTCATCGGGGGTGAGATCGGCTGCCCAAGCTATTTCATCTTTGCGGAAACCCTCCCACTCCACGCGGTAAAGCTTGAGGGTTTGACCTGCAGGCCAGGTCCAGCCTTGCGTTCTCAGCAGCGCGATTTCTTCATGCCACTTTTGACTGGTGAGCAACCGCGCCTTAAAGTCCAGCACCTCCCGATCCAGCCGATCCTCCACCTGAGAATTGGTGGCATGGACAATGACTTTATCAGGGCTCTGAATTTCCCAGCTGATCCCCACCAGATCGCGGCGGATCAGGGTCCACAAATGATCCTCAATCTTGAGAAAGAAAAACTCCTCCGAACTGCCCTGCTCATACCCAACACAATGGGCCATGAAGCGCAGATCGAGGGCCGGAATGGAGTGAGTATTGGCATAGTTCTGGGCCAGTTGTTCCAGCAGATCAACTTCCCGTTGCCAGTACTCGGGGATCTCAGCTTGCATTTCTCAACAGTTGAAGAGCATAGCTAGGATTGGAGACAAATTGGAAAACACGATCAAGAGAGCAGAGACACAACACCTCAAAGGGATGCTTCTGAATGCCCGAAAGGAAAAGTTGCTTTCCCTGAGATCTACAAGTTTTATACATAGAGATTAAGAAAGCAATGCCACGGCTGTCTATGAATCCCACTCCCGTTAGATCAATGATCCAGTGGCTGTTGGATGGGGTTGCAGATAGCTTTGCCTTGAGTGGAATGACCGTATCTGCATTCAGTTGCCCGGACAGCTGCAGCAGGTTTACATCTAGATGCAGGGACTGGATCTCAACATTGAGACTCATTGCCAGAATCCTTTGGTGCTGAAGGATAAGACGATGGCATGATGGCAGACCCCAAGCCAGCCTGAGGATGCTCAATATTATACAGAAAGTCTGGGAGATCCTGAGTTCAGGGATCCTGCTGTTCCTCCACTGGAGTGTAATGGCCCAGTTTGTGTGATTGAAAGCAGATCCCGCGCCAACCAGGTTCACAAAAGGTTATGAACAAACTAAGGTTCACCCAGAAATCTTCAGGATCTTTCTCCCTTCAGCAGATGAGAATAGGAGTGAGGATGCTCGACTGCATAAAGGAGTTGCCATGGCTGTTACAACCGTAACGATTGGCTTCGATGTCATCCAGGAGGAAGTCCGCCATCTGGTGCAGGCAGGGATCATCTGTCGGTGTGATCCCATCTACAAGCTCTGTAACTGCTTCCCAGCCCGAGAATGGCCTGCGGTAGAACAAGAACTACAGAAGCGCGATTTCCTGCTCAGGGATCATGTCATCGATCTACTGGGACCCGAAACCTGGAGCGACGACTAGCCACACACCTACTGACCTGTCACCTGCTGCAGCGTCGGGAAAAAGGTGGGATAGGAGATGGCTGCACAGGCCGATCCCCGAATCACCGTGTCTCCCCGAGCCACCAGGGATGCAATCGCCAAACTCATGGCAATGCGATGATCCTGGTAGCTATCCACCTCAGCCCCAACCAGAGAAGCACCCCCATCGATCTCCAATCCGTCCGGGTGTTCTCGCACCGTCACCCCCATCTGGCTCAACCCTTGAGCCATTGCCGCCAGCCGATCACTTTCCTTCACCCGCAACTCAGCCGCATCCCGGATCACGGTGGTTCCAGAGGCACAGGCTGCCGCCACCGCTAGAATTGGGATCTCATCAATCAGACGCGGGATCAGATCTCCACCAATGCTGACGGCTTGGAGTTGTGCAGACCGGATCTGCAGATCTCCCAGGGGCTCACCCGCCTCCTCTCGAGGTCGCAGGATCGTGATATCGGCACCCATCTGCTGCAGCACTTCCAGCACACCTGTGCGCGTTGGGTTGAGGCCCACATTTTCGATCACCAGCTCAGCCTCCGGCACAATCGAGGCCGCCACTAGCCAGAAGGCCGCAGAACTGATATCCCCTGGCACAGTAACCGTCTGCCCAGTCAGCGGGGATCCACTGCGAACTGTGACCGAGCGGGTGGCTACATCCACCTCCAGATCCGCTCCAAAAGCCTTTAACATCCGCTCCGAGTGATCTCGGGATAGGGCGGGTTCCGTCACGGTGGTTGGCCCCTCTGCCGTTAAGCCCGCCAGCAGTAGACAGGATTTCACCTGAGCTGAGGCAATGGGAGAGTGGTAATGGATCCCTTGGAGCCTTCTTCCCTGCACAGCTAAAGGCGCTAAGGTTCCTGCCTGCCGTCCCCAGATCTCAGCCCCCATCTGCCGCAAGGGATCCACCACTCGCCGCATCGGTCGCGAGCGCAGGGAAGCGTCTCCAGTTACCGCAAAAAAGCAATCCGGCTGGGAGGCCAGCAAACCGAGCATCAATCGCAGCGTTGTGCCTGAGTTGCCTGCATTCAAAACATCCTGAGGCTCCTGCAGTTGCCCCAACCCGATCCCCCGCACCTGCACCTTCTCACTATTGAGATCACTAATCTCGGCACCCATGGCACGGAAACAGGCGGCAGTACTCTGGGGATCTTCTCCGACCAGCAGTCCGTGGATCAAGGTTTCTCCTTGGGCCAGAGCCCCCAACATCAATGCCCGGTGGGAAATTGATTTGTCGCCGGGGACTGTAATGGTGCCTCGCAGTTGAGGAGAGGGAGAAAGCACCAGAGCATCAGTTGTAGAAAGAGAAAGGAGGGATGACACAGGTTACAGCCGGAAATACTTAGAGTATCCTACCGTTTTCGTGAATTTGGCAAAAGTGGGATCAGTAGGGGCATTTGCACTATATCGATGCTGTTAGGTCAGCGGTCTCAAATCACTTTAAGTTAAAGATAGAGAATCGAAAACAATACCCTCTCAATAAAATAATTTCTCAATAGAGCCCATAGGCAAAAACAATTTCATAGGCTCATTTACCAATGGAATGAATCCATACTTCTGATAAAAAAAACTTCACTTTGTCATCCTTGGCATCGACAACGACAGCCCATGATGCAGCACTGTGACTGGCATCAAAAGAACGAGACAACGCATCCATCAGTAAGAGTTCGCCAAGATCCTGGCCCTTGTATCGCAGGTCTCTGGCTAGCCGCCCGATTAAAGTCGTTCCGACAAGGGGATACCGTGGCAATTTTCTTGCGATGTCTTCTGGCAAATCGCGCAATAACAAGCCATAGGAAGATAGCGTATTGTAACCTTTGATCTCGGTGCCACCTCTATCCGTGAGAACGAAGATATTTGCTATACTTTTCTTCTGTTTCTGGTTAGCTCTTGTCTGAAGATATTCATTGAGTTGAGGGACCTCACAAGAAAAACTTTTCCTAGCATGTTTTTTCCCCAGCCGCTCGAAAATCAATGATGAAAAATCCATCCTACTGAGGATCCAGACTTATCACACTTTTGTAGCGTGCGGCGGCCTGGTGCAAAGCCTGATTGGGCTCTGGAGGATTCAGCAAGGCCTCTGCGAACAGTTGACTGTCTTGTGCGGTCAGGCTCAAGAGCTCATGTGTTTGGATCACACGCAGAGCCTCAGTGGTGACAGCCTGCACGATAAAATCAGTCATGGAAACCCCCATCAAAGACGCAGCCCTCTGAAAGAGAGCCTTTTGACTGGCCGTCAGCCGTGCCTCCAAGCGCTCAGTTTTGGGATCTGGGGCGAAACTAATGTTTTCCACGATACAGAGTCTCTTTGATATTACTAAAGTTCGATATTCAGCCGTACAAGGCAACTCCTTTCCAATCTCCCCCGCTTCATTTTTGAGTGTTCTTGTCTGCCTGGACCGCACGCACCGTATCGATAAAGTATTCCTCCAGAGTTTGGCGACGCAGGTTGAAATCCGTAACTGTAGCCCCCGCCTGGCTGAGAATAGACCAGCATTGTTCCGGTGGACCGTGCCATTCCCCCTGCCAGTGATCCCCCTGCTGCTGAAAGTGCTCAAGCTTCTCCGCCAGAAGATCCCGTTGTCCTCCATGACCTCTCACCTGGTAGGCTTCTGAAACCCCCAGCACCTCGGTTAAACTGCCCTGACTCACCAGTTTTCCGGCAACCATCAACCCGATCCGATCACAAATGGCCTCCACATCCGCCAGTACATGGCTGTTAAAGAACACCGTTTTGCCCTGCTGCTTGAGGGAGAGAATAATTTCGCGGATCTGATAGCGACCCATGGGATCCAATCCGGAAAGGGGTTCATCCAGAAATACCAGGTCGGGATCGTTGATCAGGGCCTGCGCCAGTCCCGTGCGTTGCAACATGCCTTTGGAGTAGGTGCGGAGCTGCTTCTTGCGGGCCGTGTCGATCGATAAGCCCACCAAGTCCAGGAGTTGCGGGATCCGCTCCCGTAGCAGTTTGGCAGGCAGTCGAAAGATCTCTCCGGCAAATTCCAGAAATTCCCAGGCGGTGAGGTAGTCATAGAAGTAAGGATTCTCGGGTAAGTACCCCACCCGCTGTTTGATCGAGAGATCTCCCAAAGGATGACCGAGTAGGGTTCCCTCGCCACGACTGGGTTCCACAATCCCTAACAGACATTTAATCGTGGTTGTTTTACCGGCCCCATTGGGTCCCAAGAGACCAAAGGTTTCCCCTTGCTGGATGGTTAATGAACAATCTTCGAGAGAGTTGATCCGCTTATTAAACCAGAAGCCCATGACATAGGTTTTGGTCAGGCCCGTAACCTGGATCGCGGGATCTTGCTGATCGGTTGGGGTTGTCACAGCCATAGGATCATTCATCAACGATAGGGATGACGACAAGCCCATTTTACTGAAGCCCGGAATTAAGCTTCCAGAGTTTCCCTACCGATTCATCAGCCTGGAACATTGCCAACTCCACCTGATCTTTGCGCTTCTCAGCTACATTATGTCCAATCCACTCTTGCACCCTGGTCATCCCTCTGCTCAACCTTTTCTATGGCTCAATCCCCTCTGTTTCTACAGCAACCCAACCTGATCCGCTTCTATCAGCTCGCTCTGGGCAGTGCGCTCTCCAATATGATGGTGCCCCTGGCCGGGCTGTGTGATATTGCCTTTCTCGGCCATCTAAACGATATTCAATACCTGGCAGGGGTGATCCTGAGCAGCATTCTCTTTGATTATCTCTACCGGATCCTCAAGTTTCTGCGGAACAGCACCAATGCCATTACCTCCCATGCGGTGGGGGAAAACGATCCTGCTGCCATTCTGCTCGCAGGCGTGCGCAGTGCCCTGGTAGCGATCCTGGTGGCTGCCGTGATCTTGATCCTGCAGTACCCAATCCAGACTCTAGGTTTTTCCCTCTTAGCAGGCTCGGAGGAGATCAAGCTCGCTGGAGTTGACTACTTTAACGCCCGCATCTGGGGGGCACCCGCTGTCCTACTCAATTTCGTTCTGTTTGGCTGGTTTCTGGGGCAGGAAAAAACGGGAGTCGTGCTGCTGGTTTCCCTGGTGGGGAATGGGGCCAATGTGGTGCTGGATTACTGGATGATCAGTCGCTGGGGATGGGGCAGCTCTGGAGCCGGACTGGCCACCGCCCTCAGTCAGTACCTGGCACTAGGACTCAATCTGGTGATCGCTGCCTGGACCGTGCAATGGTCCCTTCTACCGCAGATCTGGCCGCAGATCGGGGATTGGCAGTCTCTGCGTTCCATCGTGGTTCTCAAAAGTAATATCCTGATCCGCTTTACCATCCTGATTTCGGCCTATGCGATCTTTACAAATCTGAGTGCTACCCTGGGCACCACGGTGCTGGCCGAAAATGGGCTCCTGCTTCAGATCGCCCTGTTAAGTCAATTCACGGTCAATGGCGTGGGGATGACCACCCAAACCCTGATCGGGCAGCTCCAGGGACAGGGAGAACGAGAACAGATGCGGCCTGTAGTGGTCACGGCCCTCTGGAACAGTCTGCTGATCGCCCTGATCTTTGCTCTGGGAACCTACGTTTTTCCCCAACAGGTCTTTGGACTCTTGAGCAGTCACGGGGATCTGAATGGGGAGATGCTACACTACACCATCTGGCTCGTGCCGTTGCTAAGCCTGACTGCGATCGCCTTTATTCTGGAAGGGTTTTTTATTGGCCTCAAAGAGGGGGTGATCCTGCGTAACTCTGCGGTAACGGCCTTTGCTGTAGGATTTGTCCCTGTGGCCATCGCTGGTTGGCATTTTCACAGCAATCATCTCCTCTGGAGCTCACTGACGGTCTATATGACAGCCCTGATCCTCCTGCTGGGGCGTCAGATCTGGAAAGCCACCTATTTCCAGCCAGAGGAAAGCCACCAGAACCTGGCGAGCTAGTCGTCGTAGCGCATCAGCTTTTTATAAAAGGCTGTACTGAAGTCAGGAGACATGCCGCGATCATCCAGCCCGATGACATCGATCAGGTGTTCCACCAGCTCATAGTTGGCGATTGACAGTTCGTAGGTGAGGTCGGCATCTTGACTAAACATGACGCTACACATGGTCAGATCCGAAGGTAACGGCTTTTTGACCCAGCTGGCGATAAAAGGAATGGGCTCATCATTTTCAATCTGACGTTCCCCTTCAAAACTGCCCTTCTTGTAGAGGCTCACAGCCCGAGCCAGATAAGCGCGGCGACCCACCGCATAATAGGGTTGGTAGACGGCAACTTCACCAGGAGCAGCAGGCTCTAGCTCGAGTGTCATAGAATCCAGTTGATGCGTCAATCTTGTTTTACCCTGCCAGACCTCTGGCGGCAAGCACTGCCCACGTTTCTTGTACCCTTTATGGATCTGTATACTCAGCTTTCCACCACCCAGCGTCTACGGGTAAGTGATGGTCTATGGCATCCTCTGCTCACTGGGTGCAATTCCCCCTATGTCCTGATCCTGATCTGGCCGCAACTGGGGGATTTTGACAGCCTGGAATATGCCTGGTGGGTCCAACGAGAATCGCAGTCCCTCAACGCTCAGGGGGTCGAGATCCGGGCCGTCGGCATTGGCAACCGCGAGTCCGGCCAGCAGTTTTCTGCCTACACTGGCTTTCCTGCCGAACACCTGTTTGTGGATCCCGAAGCCAGGATCCATCAGGAGCTGGGGTTGTATTCTGGCTTGACGTTAAACCTGCCCGGCTTGAAAGTAGGACAGCGAGCCTGGGTGAACCTGATGCTCATGTGCGCTGGGATCAAAAGTCCAGGGACTCTGGCGGAGGTCTGGCGCGGGTATATCGGGGATCGACGGGCACCTCAGCTGATCGGGGACGAGGAAGAAGTGCGTGCCTTTCCCCTCCCACCGTTACAGGGATCATTTTTTAATCTGGTGGGCAAGAGCGGATCCCAACGCCCCCTGGAACTGGCCACCCTGCGGTTGCGCAACATGGCGGAGGTGCTCGGCCACTGGCGTACTTATGTACCTGACGCGGCTTATTTAACTCAGCGGGGAGGCACCTTTTTATTTGATTCAAAGGGTGAATTACTCTATGAATATCGTGATCGGGGCATTCTGGGTTTTGCCGAAAATATGAGTCGTCCCCTTGAGGTGATTCATCAGATCCTGGATGAAAAAACGAACAATTCAGTGGCCTCAGCCATGGCTCAAGAGGATTAGGGTTCTCCAGATCTTTTTCATCTCCATCACTTTTTATTCCAGGAGGGAAGGATCAGACTATGCAAGTATTAGATCTCACCAAAAAACATCGCTATAGTCCGGAAGAGTATCTTGCTCTGGATGATGCTGCCGAGAGCAAAAGTGAATATATTAAGGGCGAGATCATTGCCATGACAGGAGGAACAACCAACCACAATCGCCTTTCCCTCAATCTCGCAGGCAGGATGAATCTTGCCTTTACTGAGGCAGATTATGAAGTTTTCATGGCAGATGTCAAGCTCTGGATCCCAGAGGAACAATCCTACACCTATCCTGATGTCATGGTTGTCGCAGGTGCAGTCGAGTATCACAACGACCGTACTGATATTATCTGTAATCCCAGAGTGATCATTGAGGTTCTTTCTAAATCAACAGAATATTATGATCGGCTAGAGAAATTTTCACTCTATCGCACCATTCCCAGCCTTGAGGAGTATGTTCTGATTAGCCAGATCCGTATTCATGTGGAACACTACAGCAAACGAGCTGTAAAACAGTGGAATTTGCAGGATCTGGATAGTGAAGATATTCAGCTGCAGTTAACCAGCATTCCCTTCACCATTACATTGGAGGATCTCTACCGTAAAGTTCAATTCTCAGAGGCAGATCTAGAGGCTAACCCTGAGTCTGTTCTCACAGATTGAGGAGGTATGACGGAGGCATTTGATCAATTACGGCCAGTTGATCCAGACGAGATCTGAAAACTAACCCGGGACGCGGCGGATCGTTTCTGCCTGGATGGCCGCTAAATTTTGTCGGATCTGATCTTCAAAAATCTGGGCAAAAATGGCCTGGGGACCGCCACTGACAATAGCCTCGGCACGGTAGGTTACCAGGGTGGCAGTCTCTGCATCAGTAAAGAGTTCCGTATTCGGTGGGATCACTGTATCCAGTTGCCATTCTCCTTCAAACTGCTCCAGACTCTTGGCTTCTAGCAACACGAAGGCGATCTGGGAGGTGGGGCGCTCCTGCAGTTGTAGCTGCACCTGACTTTCGATCTGGGAGAGTAACACCTTCGTGACATTGGTGGACTCCATGATCAGGGTGCGCTGCCCCCCTTCTTCTTTGATCACGGTGGCACGGTTTTCGGCGACGCCAGGAAGGAACTCGGAAAAGCGATTGTAGTCCGTGAGAACTTCCCAGACTTCCTCTTTGGGGGCTGGGATCAAAACCTGAGCAGTAAACCGATCCTCTTGACGCTCGGCAATGGCTTCCCCCTGTCCAAGCTTTTTCGCTTTTTCGCCCCCAGCCGAACCGATCTGGTGCTGATCACAGCTGGAATTCTGGGGATAGCGCAGACAAAGATCATCAAGATTTTGGGCCCTGGCTCCCTGAGTAGAGATCAACAGAGGCAGGGTGAGCAAAACTGGCAGATAGGAATGGAAGCTTTTCATGAGGTGTCTATATCCGTGAATGAATCAGTCTTCTTTCAAGCGTGGGAGGAACCTGCAGGATCGCTGCTCCCATTCTGAAGCCCAGCCCCCAAGCACTGGAGAGCCTAACGCGTACAGTTTCAGGGATCCCCAACACAGAATACGTGCCACAAGCCGCAGATGGATTGAACCATAAACCTCACCTCAGGCTTCCACCGCCACTCGCAGATTGCCCCGTTTTCTCACCACCCGACAGGTGGTACTGGTTTGGGTCTCAGCAGAGCGCCGAAACTCCAGATCCAGAACTGTATCCCCTACTCTCAGGTTTTCTAGGGTGAGGCAACGGATCGAGGGAGGTAGCAGTGGGTCGAGAATGCGCAGGCTATTGCTGGGGGCATCCGGCTGCAGGTTGATCAGGGTCTGCAGAAGTTGAAACAGGGTGCCCGTGGCCCAGGCCTGGGGAGAACAGGCAATGGGATAGCGAACTGGAGGATCCGTTTCCGTGCGTTCATAACCGCAGAACAGTTCGGGAGGGCGGAAGTAGGGCTGTTGCACCGTCATCTCCAGCAATCCCTGCGCTATCTCCAGAGCAGACCCCCCGTATCCCACCGCTCGCAAACCCGAGGCAATCAGGCCATTATCGTGGGGCCAGACGGATCCCGTGTGGTAGCCCATGGGGTTGTAGGCAGGAGAAAGACTGCTCAGGGTGCGGATTCCCCAGCCATTGAAGAGATCGGGAGCCATGAGTCGCTCCGCTACGCGGCGGGCCTGATCCGGAAAGAGAATACCGCAGTACAAGCAGTGGCCCGGATTGGAGGTAATCCCATCCACTGGTTGACCTTCCCCATCCAGCGCCAGGGCACAGTAATCCAGATCCGCCACCCAAAAGTCCCGGTTAAACCGTTCCCGCAGATCCTGGGCCTCCGACTGCCAGCGCTGGGCCCGATCCAGCTGTTGTTGCCACTGGGCCAGGCGACTCATCCCCTGCTTGGCGGCATACACATACCCCTGCACCTCACAAAGGGCAATGGGGGCCGGAGCTAAACGTCCATGCCGATCGACGATACAATCTCCCGAGTCTTTCCAGCCCTGATTGTCTAACCCGAAGGGGGAGCGACGCTGGTAGGTGAGATAGCCTGTAGCTTCTAGGCGCCGATCAATCCAGTCCATGGCGGCCAGGGCGTTAGGCCAGAGAGCAGAGAGTGTCTCCTGATCGCGGGTCCAGGTGAAGTAATCGGCATAGAGCATCAGCCACAGGGGGGTGGCATCAATCGTGCCGTAGTAGGGGGTGTGGGGAATCTCACCGCAACGGGCCATTTCCCCCAGTCGCAGTTCGTGCAGGATCTTGCCGGGTTCTTCCTCCCGCCATTCATCCTCTTTCTGTCCCTGATACGCCGCCAGGATCTGCAGGGTTTCGCGAGCCAGGGAGGGATCCAGGATCAGCACCTGAGCTGCCGTGATCAGGGAATCCCGTCCGAATAGGGTGCAGTACCAGGGGATCCCCGCCGAGATTGTTTTTCTAGGACCGAAGCTCTGGCGCAGCAAATCGATATCCCGTTCTGCCTGCTCGATCACCCGGTTCAAATCAGCGTTATCGGTGCGAATGCGAGTGATCTGCTGCCTCCAGGTTTCTGCTTCCATGGCCTCCACGGCGTTGGCCTGAGCTAAAGTGGCTGGAATCGGCACCTGGGATACAGAGCCATTATCCCTGAGGAGTTCTACACGGTAACTGATGCGGCAGGTGGCATGGGAGTCCAGATGCAGCTGCCAGAGGGCGGTTTGCCCCTGCAACATATCCGGCTGCCGATCCCTGAAGCGGATGCGACTTTCCATCATCGATCCATCTATCCCCCGGTAGGCCAGAGAGAATCCTTGCCCTTCTCTCTTTTGGCTCAGAAGATCTCCACGGCGAGGACGCTGCCAGCCTCGAACTTCAAAGAGATCGACAAAATCAGCAGCGAAACTCAGGCTCAGCTCAAAGGAAGCTGGGTGAGACCCTTCATAAGTGATCTGCAATTCTTCAAATAGACCGCCATGGAGAAGGATCTTCCGCTCCATCTTGATCGATCCCGACTCGATCTTTTCGGGAACTAAAGCAGGATGGGTACACAGAACCGAGAGGGTATACCCGTCTTGAGCTGTACTTTGGATCAGGAGAGGAATCTGTCCTTCAATTCGCCATTCCAGCAGGGAGAGATAGCGTGTGTCCTGGCAGAATAGCCCCAGGCTGGATGGGGATGACGGGGGTTCGGAGGATGTATCAGGCAGCATCCCCAGCTGATTTGTGATCAGAAAGAGATCATCATTCTTTAGGATCAGTGTCATGAGTTCCCATTTCTGTTTCCTGCTGTTTCTGAATAGTTTAGCTAGAGGCATGCTCATCGATACCCAATCAGGAAATAGGTTAAGCTGAGGGATCCGAACTTAGCTCAATCCATCCCATGAGCAGCACGAATCCCAGTTCAACCTCTTCTACTCCGATCCATGTCATCGGGGGTGGACTTGCCGGGACAGAAGCGGCCTGGCAGATCGCTGCGGCAGGGTTGGATGTGATCCTGCACGAGATGCGTCCGGTGCGCACCAGTCCCGCTCACCACACGGATCAGCTGGCCGAGCTGGTGTGTAGCAACTCCTTTGGGGCCATGGCCACGGATCGGGCCGCCGGGTTGCTCAAGGAAGAAATGCGGCAGCTGGGATCAATTGTGATTCGCATGGCGGACGAGCACGCGGTGCCAGCGGGGGGAGCCCTGGCGGTGGATCGGGCCCACTTTAGTTCCAGCCTGACAGCATTACTGGATCAGCATCCGCGCATCAGTCTCAGGCGAGAAGAGGTTCAGTCCATTCCAGAGGGGATCACAGTTCTCTGCACCGGACCCCTCACCAGCGATCCCCTGGCCCAGGCGCTGCAGCAATGGACCGGTTTAGAGTACTTCAGCTTTTTTGATGCCGCCAGTCCTATCCTGTTGGGGGAAAGTATCAACCCTGAGATCGTCTTTCGGGCCTCCCGTTATGACCGTGGGGAAGCCGCCTATCTCAACTGCCCTCTGACCGAGGCGGAGTACGACCAGTTTTGGCAGGCCTTGGTCAGCGCTGAACAGGCTCCCCTCAAGGATTTTGAGCAGTCAGAGCGCAAGTTTTTTGAAGGCTGTCTCCCCATTGAAGAAATGGCCCGCCGGGGCCGCGATACCCTCTGCTTTGGCCCCCTCAAGCCCGTGGGACTTCAGGATCCTCGCACCGGCAAGCGCCCGCATGCAGTGGTGCAACTGCGGCAGGAGGATCGAGCTGGTCAGCTGTGGAATCTGGTCGGCTTCCAGACCAATCTGCGCTGGGGTGAGCAACAGCGAGTGTTTCGACTGATTCCGGGCCTGGAAAATGCAGAATTTGTGCGCATGGGCGTCATGCACCGCAATACCTTTTTGAATGCTCCTCAGCTGCTACTCCCCACCCTGCAGTTTCACCAGCGTCCCACCCTGTTGGCAGCAGGTCAGATCACGGGGACAGAAGGCTATGCCTGTGCAGCTGCCGGTGGCTGGTTGGCAGGCACAAATGCAGCCCGATTGGCCAGGGGAGACGCTCCTCTAACCTTGCCCGCAGAAACGATGATGGGATCGTTATTTGCCTTCATCAGCAGCGCCGATCCCAAACACTTTCAACCCATGCCCGCCAATTTCGGGATCCTGCCTCCCCTGGAAGGGAAGAAAATCCGCAATAAACAGGCTCGTTATGCCGCCTACCGGGATCGGTCGCTGTTTGCTCTCCGGACCCGAATATTTTCTGCTCCAGAATCGGGATCGGTTGCGATGGAGGGGGTTATCAGCCAAGCGATCTTTGGCCCTACAGGAATTTGCGTTGGGGATTGAAGTCCTGGAGCAATATGAACTACGCCCGGCCACTATGCTGAGCAGTGCTTTTCTGACGCTCCCTGGCTGCCAGTTGCCTCATGCTTCCGCCATCGGTAGAGCTCGCCGACTCTGTGTCTAAAAAGGACAGTTCCTGCTCCCTTGCCCAAATTAACTTGACCTGGGCTGAAATAACACATCATGGTTTTCGGTATGGCCGCAATGTTGGCAAACATGCTCCCGGTCAGGTGCATGAGTGTGTCTTTTGGGTGCTGGCCCTGGAGAGTGAACCTGTGGATCTGAGGTGGTAGCTACTTCTGCAACTGACTTCCGATCACAGAGTCCAGAAATTGTTCTCCCAGCAGTTGTCGTCCCCAAATCAAGATCTTGGCACTGAAGGGAACCGCATAACGGGGCCTGGGCTGAGGGGATCGGACAGCCTTGAGAACCGTTTGGGCAATGATATCCGGCCCTGGTGCATCCCGGTAGGAGTCTTCGATGATCTGACGAAACCGTTGCTTTTGCACCTGGTAAGCTTCAGGATCATTGCATTGATCAAGTGTTTCCAGGGCCACATCATCAAACTCGGTTTTGATCGCACCGGGCTCAATCACAATCACCTTGATCCCGAAGGGTTTCACCTCCAGACGCAGGGCATCCGACAGGGCTTCAACCGCATGTTTCGAGGCCGAATACCAGCCTGCAAAGGGCAGAGAGACTTTACCAACGATCGAGGCAATATTGACAATCGTGCCACTCTGTTGAGATCGCATCAGGGGAAGAACCGCCTGCGTCATCTGGCCCAGACCAAAAACATTGACATCAAACTGACGCCGGATCTGTTCCGGTTGCAGACCCTCAAGGGTTCCGTAAAGTCCATAGCCAGCATTATTCACCAGGACATCGATGCGTCCTTTTGTGGATTGAATCTGCTGGATCGCATCGTGGATGGTGTCCGGATCGGTGACATCCAGCTTTAGAGGTTCAATGGAATCAGAACGTAAATTTTCCAGTCGATCCATGCGCCGGGCAGCAGCAAAAACATAAAAGCCATTCGCAGCCAATGTCTCAGTAATTGCTTTGCCGATCCCTCCAGAGGCACCCGTGACCAGGGCAATCGGTTGTGTCATAGCTGTCCTTGTGGTCGTGTATGGATCTCAGACCAGCCTACTACGAGAAGGGTTAGACGCTCGTTTGATAGCATGAGCCTAAAGAAGACTCATACAGATCATGGCTGTTACTCACCGATTTACATCCTCCGATCTGGCGCTGATGCCGGATGACGGCAAACGCTATGAAGTTATTGATGGAGAGCTGTACGTGACCCATCAGCCTAGTTGGCATCATCAATATGCAGCTAGTCGCCTCTATCGCTTTCTGGATGAGTGGAGCGAGCACACGGGTCTGGGCATGGCCAATACGGCCCCCGGATTGATCTTTGCCGAAGATGATGATGTTGCTCCGGATGTGGTCTGGATCAGTCGGTCTCGTCTGCAAACTGCTCTGCAGAAGGATGGCAAGTTACACAGTGCGCCGGAGTTGATCATCGAAGTTCTCAGCCCTGGATCCCGCAATGCCAGTCGTGATCGGCAAATCAAACTGAAGCTCTATTCGCGGCGGGGTGTGCAGGAATACTGGATCGTGGACTGGCAACAACAGCAGGTGGAAGTCTACCGTCGCCAGGAGGGATCGTTGCAGTTAGTGGGAACTTCTCTTGGTGAAGATCGCTTAGAGTCGCCTCTTCTTCCTGGATTTACCTGTCCGATTGCCCACTTATGGATCAGCCTTAATGACTCTTGATGACTGCCTGACTTCCCATGATCAACCTAACGGGTCCTTCCATTCCCCAAACTGATCCCCCCCTGCCTCCCAGGGAGACCCTGCCCAGCATGTACGATCTGCCCAGCGAGTTTCCTGAGGAACCGGGCTTGCCTGACGAATATCATGATTTACAACCTCAACTGCTCAGCCGCACGCTTTCCCTGACTGCTCATAGTCGCGACAACTGGTTCACAGGATCTGATCTCAATCTCTACTACGATCCCCGCCATCCCTTGTGGCATAAGCGCCCTGACTGGTTTCTGGCTTTAAATGTCCCCCGCCTTTATGAAGGTCGTGAATGGCGACGCAGCTATGTAATCTGGCAGGAAGGTCAGTCCCCCACCATTGTGATTGAGTTTCTGTCACCAAAAACAGAGCGCGAGGATCTGGGAAGGTTTTACCAGGAGAGTGACCAGATTCCAGAACCTCAGTCAGCAGTTAGCCAGACTGTGATCCTCAAAACTCCCAATAAGTTAGAAGTGTATGAGCAGTATCTACGTGTTCCTCATTATCTAGTTTACAGTCGCTACACTGAGCGTCTGCGCTACTTTAAGCTGATCGGGGGTCAATATGAGGAGCAGCTTTTGCGTTCTGAGAATCCTCTGGTTTGGATGGAGGATCTCAATCTTGGCCTGGGCCTTTGGCAGGGAATCTTTGAGGGCGTGACAGGTTCCTGGTTGCGCTGGTGTGATCGGTCGGGAATCTGGCTCCTCACTGATACCGAGGCAGAACGGTTGGCGAAGGAAGAGGCTCAACTGAAAGCCGAACGAATGGCGCAGCGATTGCGAGAGCTGGGTATTGATCCTGAGGAGATCTAGGACCTCGCTGAGTCTCCAGGAACAATGTGACCTCGGTAGAAAAATGACTCCGGCAAACGAACTGGATCTAGTGAGCCTGAACTCCAGGATGACTGCTGTCCCCGAAAAGAGATGGTTGGCGATTGCTTCCTAGCAGTACCAGACAGAACCGTTGTTTGTCCTCGGAAAGAGACGAAGCGTGACTGTGCCTCAGGAGTGGGTCGTACCCCAGACTGTACCCGTACATGATCTGCCACCTGAGACCAGATTTCAACATGATCGCTGAACTGTACCACCAGACTGACAAAGCCTTTCTCTACTTGTTCTCGACAGTCTTTAACCGCTTCCTGTAGCCTCTGGAAAGTCTTCTGGATCACGAAGTAGCGGTTTTGGAAGAGGAGGGCAGGCACCAGGCCAAGGGGAGTGTAGGCAACAAAATCATGATTGGTTTCGGTGTACTCAAGAATAACCATCTGCGATCCTTGATGATGACAATAATCAGCCTTATCTGTATTTCACCGGATCTGCTCAGGTAAAACAAGTACATAGATGCTGATTGCTTTCAGTAATTATGCGTAGATAAGGTTTAGGTTCCCTGGGCTTGGGGATGGTGTTTCTATTCCTGCCGCTCCGCGATCATCTGTTTCCACTCGGCGGGTAACAAGCTGATGGGATGGATATAGCCGATCTGGGCATTACCGTCGTACTCAGGTACTACAAAAGTCGGAACCCCCACCAGGCGAAACGATCCATCCAGAGCAGCTCCCCCAGAATTGCCACTGCTAATGTCCGCATCGGTCTTGATCACCGAGCCAATATCAGCGGTGTCGAAGCCGCTCACCACCCCCCGCGTCAGCGTCACACTGGTCCGACTGCCTGTTCCACCTGCTGCCGGGAACCCCAGGATCGTGATCGGACTGCCAATCGTCAGGGCATCCGCATCCCCCAGTTGCAGGAAGGGCAGGGGGTAGTTGTCTGGTAAGGGTTGGCGATAAAGACCGGAGGTGATCTCCACCAGCGCCAGATCTAAAGACTCATCGGCAGCCACCACTTGAGCCCGAAACAGTTCTAGAGGAGGTTTACGCGGATCCATGGTCAGACTGATCACCAGATCATCCCCTGCCGCCACTTCTCCCGCTGCCGTTTCCACCACGTGATAGTTGGTCAGGATCAGGCCATCGGGTGAAACCAGGGTGCCGCTGCCGGATCCATCTGGAAGGCTGATCTGCACATTGGCCTGGACTGCCAGCTCCTGTGGATCGGTTGCAATCTGAAGGGCAGGGATATCCAGCAATGCCTGGGGGGGATCGGCGCTAAAGCTGGCATAGACCGCAAACGGTACAGGACCCAGTTGAAACGGATCAAAGACATTGATGTACCAGGGACCGGGTTGGAGCGGAGGTTGAGAGTCCTGATCAATGATCAAGGTCTCCCGTCCCAGGATGGAGAGAGCCTCATGATCCGCATCCTCAATACTGACGATCTGGGCGTTAAAGCGAGCATAGAGATCCATGTCGCTATTGACCTCATCCACATCAATGCGCAGACTGGTGGCCTCGGGGGGAACATTCACCACAAACGTGCGGAAGAACCCATCCTCCTGATTGGTGATGGCAGCATAGCGTTGATCGGGGGCCAGGGTCGCATCCACACGGGAGCGGATCAGGGAAGCGGTTAAGGAAAAAGGGATCGTCTCCAGGCGTTGCTTCCCCACAATCGGCTCTTCCTCGGGAAAAGGATAAGCCACATCAATGTAGTAGCGTCCACTTTCCAGGGCAGGGTAGTCGTAGCGCGAGATCCGCAGCGTATCGTTGAAGTAAATACTGGTGGCTGAGTGATCTGCCTCTGTGTAGTCCTCCATCGCTTCCCCAAACCTGGCATAAAGATCCAGATCTACGGGGGCATCCTCCAGGGTGAGGGTAACAGCAATGGCATCCTCAGGCACCTCTACCACATAGGTCTGCCAGCTCTGGTTCGCCCAGTCGATCTCACCTGCTGTGGGTTGATCAAAGGGTAAACGGGGCTCTCCGGCTGCCTTAAAGATGGGGATCATCAGTGTCAGGCTGGAGGCACAGAGAATGGCGGTGATCTGAGAAGGGTTCATGGTGAGGATCTCAAGAGGAGGAGAGATAGCCTTAGAGGTGTTAACCAGACACAGAGGCTTCTCAATCTTACGGCCTAACTTGAGGGATCAGTTGATATGCATAAGTGGGGAACACTTTCGGGTTCAGGCCTTGATAGCGTTTTTATCGGAGATCGACATGTCTATTGTGGTTGTGGATGTTGAGAGTGATGGCTCTATTCCGCCAAACTACTCTATGATCTGTGCCAGCATTGATACTGAACTTGCTGAAATTCGAGAAATATCAAAAGTGCTTGGAGCCAACGCACCCACCCGTGTTAGGTAAGTTGTACATACTGGAGGTATTATCATTTCTACAGGATTTTCCATTGTTCATCCCAACAACCAAGTAACCTCTGGATATTTTTATACAGTCTCATGTTTGTATTAACACTCGAATATTTTGGGCGTAGATCAGCAGGCTCATCGTATCCAGCCATTTTCGATAAACAACAGAAGTTAGGCCTATGAGTTTAGTCATTCCTGATGAGTTTCTACAAACGGCACACATTACTGAAGCCGATCTCAAACTCGAAATTGCTATTCTGTTATTTCAACAGGAAAAGATTACTTTGGGCACAGCCAGCCAGTTCGCAGAGATGAATCAACTGGAGTTTCAACGCATATTAGGGAGCCGTAAAATCTCCATTCATTACGACATTGAAGACTTCCGGCAAGATCTCAGAACCTTGGAGGTAAACGATTGGCGATGATCGTAGTCAGCAATACATCACCGCTCTTTTATCTGTCCACCATCGATCATCTCAATTTGCTCCGCCAACTCTACGATGAAATTGTGATTCCAACAACAGTTTTCAACGAGATTACCAATGTCGGCAACACCGATGCCAGTGCCAGGGTTGTGCCCACCTTAAGCTGGATTAAAAGGCAATCTGCAACCGATCAGGAATTTGTCAGCATGTTAAGAGTCGAACTTGATCCAGGTGAAGCTGAGGCGATCGCTCTCGCTGTCGAATTAAAGGCCAATCGCCTCCTCATGGATGAACGACTGGGGAGAGCGGCTGCAATTCGAGCAGGGCTACAAGTCACAGGTGTTTTGGGTATTCTGATTGCCGCGAAGCGCAATAACTTCATTCAAGAAGTCAAACCGTTACTTGATGCCTTAATTGAGCAAGTCGGTTTCTGGATTGATGCATGGCTCTATGCTGAGGTGTTGCAATCTGTTGGCGAATCAGCATAAAACACAGACGCAAGTACTATCCACTCTATGAAAAAAGAGATGGGGCTCAAGATCAGTTGGAAATAGACACGCTGCCGTCAGATCTCAGTTCAAAAACTGGGGATAATTCACCACCATAGGATCATCAATAGCAATGGTGACAGGTTCTACATCAGCAGGCCCTGGTGCGGTGTAGCGAACCCCCGGCGTTGGATTCATTCCTGGTCCCCCTGGGTTAAAGAAAGGGGAGTAGGCGCCAGAGGCAGGAATAATCACATTGCGGATGCGGCGCATGGCTTCATCATCGCCAGCCAGAACGATGTCAATCTGGTTGTCTGCATCTTCGTCATAGCAGTCATCATAGGCAGACATAGAGGCAGGCTGACCCAGTTCCGCCAGGCCAATGATCCGCAGTTCATAGCCATCGAGGGTATAGAGAAAGTTCGTTTCTGTGAGCTGCAGGATCGAGCCATCATCCAGGATGGCCTCCAGTTGAAAATAACGCTCAAATTCGTTCGGGCGTACCGCCTGCACCCCATCAGGGGAAAATCCACCCGAGGTAAGGATCCGGAGACGGTACTGTGCCGCATTGCCATAGAGAGTGGTGGCATCATTCGGACTGGTAGCCCCTGCAAACAGCTGAGGCCCGCCGTCCCCGATAGCATTCATCGGAGTGAGTTTGGCTCCAACTAAAAAAGGTCCGCTTTCATAAGGTGTACCGGTATTGTTGCGAGATAGGCCCACGGCACTGACAGGTCCCGCCGGACCTACCAGCATGAGAGGAGTCTCATCAGCAACAACCCTGACTTGCACTGGGAAGCGGGCATTACTATCAGAGACAGGCAGGCGATTCCCAATATCTGGAGAGACCAGGACCACGGTATTGCGTTCGTTGTAGTCGAAGTTGGGAGTAATCGAGGCTGCATCCGGCACGATCACCTCGCCTGTATTCAGTTCAATTTCAAAGTCAGTGCGATCCAGAGTACTGGGAAGAACAGGCCAGCTGAAGACCACGGGCAGCCCATCGCCATAGGTAGAGCCAAAGCCAAAAGCGAACCGGATCCCAGCGACTGAGGCTGCGGAGGTACGGCCTTCTGTGGTGCCATCACTGCAGGCTACATTGTTCCATGTGCCCCCTGCGGCCCGCACGGTTACCTGGTTAAACGGGGCAGGAATCCCCAAGATGCCATCAAAGCCAAAGCCAGCGGAAAGGATCTCGGGGGTGTTGGTCCAGAGATCTGCGTTGATCAAGATATCTCTTTGCAGTACCTGGAAGCTGGCGGAGGGTCGGTTGTTAGCGAGAAGAGAACTGTCGGTGGACTGATCAAGACTGAGTGTTGCCGAATCAAGGGCAGAGGGTTCGACAGCGACAGAATGAGATTGTGAACACCCTAGTAACCCAAACAGCGAAGCGATGATCGCTGCAACTGAAAACCTGATAGCGCTTCTGATCCGGTGCGGCTGAGTCATAGAGTCTGATCTTAAAAATTGATGGTTGTGGCTTATAGTACCAGCGCTAGGATCTCCTTTGCCTTAAGGTCACTGGATTAAACTGTTAAAACCTGGTGATCGATCACCTTTCATTTCTTTACACACCTCACTTCGCACTGTGTGGACTGATCGACTGGATCCTGATGGTCGTTCTCAAGAGGAGTTGAATGTTTAGAGGCAGGATCAATCCAAATCAGCGGCAATCCGGTATAAGAATTGTTTCTGCGACCCAGGTTCCAGATCCGCCAGTTGTTCTAATAATGAGCTGAGTTGCGGATCCGTTGCTTCCCGCAGAGCGTCATACCAGTAGCCAGCTTCGGCATAAATCTCGGCTTTTTGGACGGGGGTAGCAGCGGTGGCAAGTTGAGTCTCCAGATCAACATCAGGAGCCACCAGATCCATTTCGGCAGTAAAGGCCAGGTCATAGTCAGGATCAGCAGGATCCTCTGCCACGGCCACCTGCCAGCGATACCGCTCTCCCATTTGCAAAATCTCAGTGAGTTCTGAAAAAGAAGTGCGGATCATTCCTCTGGTGGACTGAACATCTTCATGCAAAAACACCAGATCCAGAGAGCCATCCTCCAGGATTTTGTAGAAACTGATCTCAATCCGGTAGGGATCTGAAAGAGAAATGAACCAGGAAAGAGTAGGATTTGTAGAGCTACTGCGACCGACATGCCTGATCGGCGCGAGGATGAGCAAGGGGGGATGAGATCGGTTGTACCGAAACCCTCGGGAACTATTGGCAATCGTAGATCCTCGGGGTGGATCCCCTTGGGGAGGACGGTATTGAGCCCAGGCAGCAGGAGCCATGGCACTGCCACAATTCAGGAGTAAGGCTGTCAAACTCAGGATGGTGCTTTTGAGCAGGGGATGCAGATTTGCGATTCTGCCTGGACTGTAGACCTCTAGCATAACCCTGAGCTCGAAGCAGGTAAGTCAGTATATTATGGGGTTCAAGCCTGACTGACGATACGGGTACAGATGAGAAGGATGCTACAAGCGTGGAAAGCCTTTTGTCAAGGTGTAGCCGCTTGTAATGTGGGGATTCTGCCTGGACTGCTGATCGTGGCGCTGGTGATCGGTGGGCGATTTGCAGGAGCCCTGCAGTTTTTGGAATTGCGATTGCTGGATGCGTTCCTCGCGGGGCCAAATCCTGAGGAGCCTGATGAGCGGATTGTACTCATTGCCATTGATGAAGACACCATCCAATCTGTGGGGACGTTTCCTCTTCCGGATCAGGTGCTTGCGGATGTAATTTTGGAGCTGCAGCAACACCACCCTCGAGTCATCGGTTTGGATCTCTTCCGAGATCTGCCGGTTGAACCTGGTCATGAGGCTTTGAGAGAGGTTTTTCAGTCCACTAAAAATGTAATTGGAGCCGAGAAAGCCTTACCCCCGCCCGTGGATCCGCCCCCCGATCTGCCCCCCGAACAGGTGGGTATCACTGATGCTTTGCTGGATCCAGATGGACGACAACGCAGCATGATTTTGGGGACTCAAACTGCTGAAGGGTTCAAGTTTGCTTTGTCATTGCGTGTCGCTGAACTCTACCTACAAAGCGAGGGGTTCAGCTTGGAAAACGGCATTGTGGATCAAACGGCGATGCGTTTTGGTGAGGTTGAGTTTCCCCGATTTCGAGCCAATTTTGGCAGTTATGTGCAAGGTAATACTGGAGAAGGGGCGGTACAGATCCTCCTTAACTTTCGCAGGGGTGCCCAGCCTTTTCGTTTCATCACCGTCAATCATCTGCTGACTGGCAACTATGATCCGGCCTGGATTGAAGATCGGATGGTGCTGATTGGGATCGCCACTCCCAGTGTCCCGGATAATTTTAGTGTGGCCGCGTCCTCCGTTTTTGATCAGGAAGCCAGCTGGGTTTATGGACTGGAGGTGCAGGCCCATGCGGTCAGTCAGCTGACCAGTGCAGTGTTGGATGGTCGGCCTCTGATTCGTGTCTGGTCTGATGGGGTGGAGTATGCCTGGATTCTGTTCTGGGGAGTGGGTGGGATCCTGCTGGCCGTGTTGAGTCGATCCCCCTCCCAAACAATGCTCTGGTTCCCGATGGTTGCCCTGGGGCTGTTGGTTGGTAGCTATCTTCTGTTTCTCTGGGGCTGGTGGATCCCTGTCTTACCCGCGATTGCAGCCTTTGGGTTGAACAGCCTCACTTTGGCGACGGTGTATGAACATGATCGCAGGCTGGCGGCTGTGCTGGAGGCCAAACAGGAGCGCATCTTGATCCTGCAGCAGGCCAATGAACGTCTGGAAGGGCGGGTGGCAGAGCGGACGGCAGAACTGCAACAGGTCAATCAAAAGCTGGAAAGGCTGGTGCATCTGGATGGTCTGACGGAGGTGGCAAATCGCCGTCATTTTGATGAGTACCTCTCCAGGATTTGGTCAGAACTGATGGGGGAAACCGCAGCCCTGTCCCTGATCCTGGCGGATATTGATTGCTTCAAGCGCTACAACGATTACTACGGTCACCTGCAGGGAGATGCGTGTTTGATCAAGGTGGCTCAGGCTATGGCTGCCACGCTGCCCCAATCTGAGTATCTGGCCGCTCGCTATGGCGGAGAAGAATTTGCAGTCATCTTACCTACAACGGATCTGGCAACTGCGACTGACATTGCTGAAGCCATTCAACGCCGGATCACAGATCTGGAAATTCCCCACCAAAACTCTGAGGTCAGCACCTATGTCACGCTGAGTATGGGAGTAGCCACTTGTCAGCCCCGTCGAGATCTACGCCCCGATGATCTGATTGCGGCTGCCGATGCGGCCCTCTACCAGGCCAAGTCCAGTGGTCGAAATCAAGTTGTCTCCTGGAAAGTTTAATGCCTATGGACCCTCACGCCATTATTGCCCACAGCTTTGCTCTCATTGATCAAGAGATTGGATCCCACCCCTGGTCTGAGTCTGAATACCCGATTGTCAGACGAGCGATCCATGCCACGGCTGATTTTGAACTGAATCACCTCTTTCACTTCAATCCGGGGGCCATTCCCTCAGGGATCACTGCCCTTCAGGCCCATACCCCCGTGATTGTTGATGTCCGCATGGTGGCGGTGGCGGTGGCTTCCCGCTTACTTCAACAGCAAGTGCCCCTTTTTTGTGCTCTGGATTTTATTCCCCAGACCTTGCCTGAGGGGCAAACCCTGACGGCGGCGGGAATGGAGCAATTGATCGCCCAGTATCCCCAGGCCATCTTTGTGATTGGGAATGCCCCGACCGCCCTCCTGAGCCTCACGGCTGCGGTGGAGAAAGGTACCTGTGATCCCGCCCTGGTGATCGGGGTGCCGGTGGGGTTTGTGGCGGTGGAGGAAGCGAAGAACAGCTTGGCCAGGTTATCGGTTCCCCAAATTCAGGTGCAGGGACGCAAAGGGGGATCTCCAGTAGCGGCTGCCATTCTCAATGCTCTGATGGAAATGGCCTATCCAGCCTCATGAGGTAGTCTTCACAGGCCTGCAGGATCCGACGGCTTTCGGTAAATGAGATGAATTGCCTGGCTTCCTCGGCGGTGCACCAACGATAATCCGCCAGTTCCTCCGGCTGGATGTGAATGGCAGGCGGGTTCCCACTGGGCTCTCTGGCAATCCACCCCAGAAAGTAGATCACTTTTTTCTGGACCTCTTCCCCACGGGCACTGGTGAAGGTGTATTGCTCCTGAAAGTCCACGTTGGCTTCGATCTGCTCCACCTCCAGGCCGGTTTCTTCCTGCAACTCGCGGCAGGCGGCCTCCAGATCCGATTCGTCCCCTTCTTTGTGGCCCTTAGGAAATCCCCAGTGTCCTTTGTTGTGCAGGATGAGGAGATAGCGATGGGGGGAGTCCGGAAGAATGGGAATGATCCCAAAGGCAATATCAGTACGCATGCTCTGGCCCTGGCAAGCCGACAGGCGACATGATATCACCCTCCCTTCCCTTCTCCGCCGAGTTTCAGGATTCTTGCCGTTTCCAACCCTCTGTTGCTACATTCTAAAAAAGACCGATCGGTCTCAAGGCGTCTGACCATGTCAAAAGCTCAAGATACCCGCAGTAAGATCATCCGGCAGGCAGCAGATCTGTTTAACCAGCAGGGTTACTCAGGCTCTTCCCTCTCGGACATCATGGCGGCCACCGGACTGAAGAAAGGAGGGATCTACAACCACTTTGCCAGCAAAGATGATCTGGCCCTGGCGGCCTTTGATTATGCAGCTCAGCTGATGGGACAGCGGTACACCCAGGCTGTGAAGCAGAAGCGGAGGGCGATCCCACGCCTGCAGGCCATCATCCACACCTTTTGCTCGGCCCCCGATGAGATCCCTCTCAAGGGAGGATGTCCTCTGTTGAACACAGCGGTGGAAAGCGATGACAGCCATCCAGCGCTACGGCAACGGGCCCAGCAGGCCATGGATCAATGGCGTCATCTGATCCGCCAGATCGTGCAGCAGGGGATTGCCGCTAGAGAAATTCAGCCCGATGTGGATCCTGAAGCCGTGGCCACCATCTTGATTGCAACCCTGGAGGGAGCTCTGATGCTGACCAAGCTCTACGGGGATCCCATCCACCTGCAACAGGCCCAGATCCACCTAGAGCAGTATGTCAAGAGTTTAAAGATCTCTCCCAACTCTGGCTGACCCTCTCTTTTTTTGCTGATAAAAAGACCGATCGGTCTCAATCTTTCTCAACCTGCTGACTTGCAACCCAGGAGAATCCAATGCCCCCCACTTCAACCCAAGATCGCCCCGTGCAGACTGATCTGGCTGATCCTCAGAGGAAAAGATCCCCCGTTGGGCTCATGGTGGGACTGTTGGTGCTGCTCGGAGGGGTATCGCTTCTGACGATCCGGCCTCTGCTGGGTAGAAATGTGGAAACGCTGGAAACACAGGTTCTCAGGGTGGAGGCAGTCTCTGCGGATCTGTCACCCTCCTACACGGTCTCTCGAATTTACACCGGCGAAGTTGCCGCCCAACGCAGCAGTGAACTGGGGTTTGAACAGGGGGGAACGCTGATCCAGATTGAAGTGGATCGGGGTGATCGGGTGACGGCAGGACAACCTCTGGCCCGACTGGATACCCGCACTCTCCAGGCCCAACGGGATCAGTTACTGGCCCAACGGGATCAGGCGATGGCCCGCTTAAGGGAACTGCAAAATGGTCCCCGTCCAGAAGACATTGCTGCGGCTCAGGCCACGGTTCGGGATCTGGAAGCACAGTTGCAACTGGAACGCTTGCGGCAACAGCGGCGCCAGGATCTTTACCTGCAGGGGGCGATCTCACGCGAGGATCGCGATGTGGTTACCTTTGCCGCCAATGCCCTGGAGGAGCGACTCACGGCAGCCAGAAATCAGCTACAGGAGTTACAGACTGGCACGCGGTCCGAGCAAATTGCTGCCCAGGAGGCTGCAGTCCAGCAACTGAATGCCCAAATGACTGAGGTGGATCTGGCGATTGAAAAAAGTATTATCTTTGCTCCCTTTGCTGGAGTGATCACGGCGCGGCGCCTGGATGAGGGCACGATCGTGGGTGCGGGGCAAGCGGTTCTGCGCCTGGTGGAACAAGCTCCGGTGGAAGTAGAAGTGGGGCTGCCTGCGGAGGTTGTTCAAACTCTAACCCTGGGTCAGGCTCAAGCGGTGAGGATCGCGGGAGTCTCCTATCCAGCTCAGTTCAAGGCGATTGTGCCCGAAATTGATCCGGTCACGCGGACGCAAATGGTGGTTTTGCAGTTGGAGACCGTGGGAGACCGAAGCATTCCCCCCGAGCAACTGGCGGAGATCACCCTGGATCAAACCCTTTCCACTGCAGGGTTCTGGCTGCCCGTAACGGCCCTGACGCAAGGGGAGCGAGGCTTGTGGGCTGTGTACGCCCTGAAAGCGCATCCTGAAGATCCCAACCTGAGGCAGGTGGAACGGCGCACCGTTGAATGGATCCACAGCGAAGGAGAGCTGGCGTTTGTGCGGGGTCTTCTGGAATCAGGGGATCCAGTGATCCGCGATGGCACTCAGCGTCTGGTGCCTGGCCAACCCGTGCGTTTGCAACCTTCCTCCTGAATTCTTTTGAGATCGACCTATGTTTAGCCTTTTCCACCGCAACCCGCGACTCCTGATCCTGACTCTGATGCTGCTCCTGGTCTGGGGGGTGTCGTCATTTCAAACGCTGCCCCGTCTGGAGGATCCAGAACTGGTTTCTCGCAATGCCATTGTCACCACCCTGCTACCAGGGGCGGATGCCGCACGAGTCGAAGCCCAGGTGACCGAGAAGCTTGAAGATGAAATTGCCGATGTTGAAGAGATCCTCACCTACGAATCCACCTCGCGAGCTGGGCTATCGATTGTCAATATTGAACTGTCTGAGCAGGTAACCGCAGCGGAGGTTGACAGCATCTGGTCGCGGGTGCGAGACAAGCTGGAGGATGCAGCGGTGAACTTTCCGGAGGGCACGTCTGATCCTGAGCTGGAGGAGGTGGAAGTCAAAGCCTATGCTCTGGTCACCGCCCTCACCTGGAATCGCACTGATCCGCCCAACTATGCAATTTTGCGCCGCCTGGCTGCCTCCCTAAAGGATCGGCTGGATAGACTGCCGGGCACTGAATCGATTGATCTATTTGGGGAGCCGCAGGAGGAAGTGCAGGTACTGGTGGATCCGGCTCAGCTGGCCAGTTTAAGACTCACGCCCCAATCTCTCTCCCAACAATTGGTGCAGACAGATGCCAAGGCTGCTGCTGGGCAAAAGCGAGGACCTGATCTGACGCTAGGGCTGGAGGTGGGGGGAGAACTGGATTCGCTGGCGCGGCTGGCGCGGACCCCCGTGCAACTAGGAGGAGAGGGGGAGTTCGTCCTGTTGGGGGATATTGCCCGCCTGGAAAAGGGGACACAGGATCCCTTGCAGGAGATGGCGCTGGCCAGTGGCAAACCTGCGGTAGTAGTGGGGGCCTTTGTTCAGTCGAATGACCGTCTGGATCAGTGGGCTCAGCAGGCGCATGGAGTTCTGGAGGAATTTCAGCAGCAACTCTCGGATGGGGTGAGCTTGCAGGTTCTCTTTGATCAGAGTGAGTATGTCACCTCCCGCTTAAACACCCTGATCCTGAATCTGCTTTTGGGGGCGGGGCTGGTTTTTGGGGTGACCCTGGTGATGATGGGCTGGCAGTCTGCGTTAATTGTGGGCATGGCACTGCCTCTCTCGCTTCTGATGGTCCTGGGCTTGATGGGAGTGATCGGGATTCCTCTACATCAGATTTCGATTACGGGATTGATCGTGGCCCTGGGGATCTTGATTGACACTGCAATTGTCATGGTGGATGAAGTTCGCCAACACCTGAACCAGGGGACAGGAGCGGAGGAGGCGATTCAGTTCAGTGTTCACCGTCTAGCGGTTCCCCTCCTCAGTTGCACGATCACCACGGTTCTGGCCTTCATGCCCATTGTTTTACTCCCCGGCAGTGTGGGGGAATTTGTAGACACCATTGGGCTGAATGTGATCCTGGCCGTTTCCTGCTCCTTTCTCCTCTCCATCACGGTCATTCCTGCCCTGGCTACTCATTTGTTTGCCCTATGGGAACAGCGATCTTCTCAGCTCAACTCGGGATCTGCAGCTTGGGGTTGGTGGAAAGACGGGATTTCAGTGCCGGGTCTCTCTGCTCGTTATGAAACCCTGCTGGCCTATACTCTGCGCCGTCCTGTCGTGGTGATTTGCCTGGCATTGATGCTGCCTGCCATCGGTTTTCTCCAGGCCCCATTTCTGGAGCAGCAGTTCTTTCCGGCAAGTGATCGGGATCAGCTGCAGATGGAACTGGAACTCTCCCCAGCAACATCAATGGCTCAAACCCAAGCGGTGGCCCAGAGAATTCGGGATCGGTTGCTTCAGGATGAAGAAGTGGCTGACGTGCACTGGTTCCTGGGGACGAACGCTCCCCGCTTTTACTACAACCTCACAGGTGGGCGGGAGAATGAGTCCAACTACGCTCAGGCTCTGGTCCAGCTCACTCAACTCTCGAATGCGGAGATCACCCACCAGCTCCAGACCGAGATCGATACCAGCTTCCCGACTATCCGTGCCATAGTCCGGCAGTTAGAACAGGGCCCGCCGTTTGAAGCCCCGATTGAAATCCGGATCGCGGGAGAGGATCTGAGCCAACTGCAATCTCTGGGGGAAGACATTCGTACCCAACTGGTGCAGATCCCTGGCATCACCCACACACGGGCCAGCCTCAATGAAACTCTACCTCAAGGGGAGTGGATCCTGAAGGAAGAAGCGGTGCGGCTCACAGGACTGGATCAGGGGGCCATTGCCCGGCAGCTGGATCAAACTCTGGAGGGGATCACCGGTGGATCGATAATAGAAGAAACGGAGGAATTGCCTGTGCGGGTGCGGCTGGCGGATCGGTCGAACCTGAATCAAATTGCAGCCCTGCCGCTTCTGACTTCCTCGGGTGAAAGCTGGATCCCTTTGACTGCTCTGGGAGAGCTCACCTTCAAACCGGAGATCTCCAAGATCACCCACTACAACGGCCAGCGGGTCAATACAATCCAGGGGTTTCTGACCGCAGGGGTTCTGCCTGCCACCGTGCTGGCCCAATTTCAGGATCGGTTGCAAAGCAGTCAAGTCACGTTACCTCCTGGCTATACCCTTGCCTTTGGAGGAGAAGCAGAAGAACGGGCAGAGGCGATTGGCAATCTGGTCTCCACGGTGGGGGTTTTAGTGGTTTTGACGGTGGCTACGCTGGTGTTGTCTCTGGGATCCTTCAAGCTAGCGGGATTGATCGGGGGAGTAGCGGTGGCGGCTTTTGGCTTGGGGTTATTTTCGGTGGCATTGTTTGGCTATCCCTTTGGCTTCAATCCCATCATCGGAACGGTCGGGTTGATCGGGGTGGCCATTAACGACTCGATCGTGGTGCTGGCATCCCTTGATGAGCATCCTCAAGCCCGTTGGGGGGATCCCTTTGCGATCCAGAAGGTAGTCAGTCATTCCACCCGCCACGTTCTCACCACCACTTTCACCACCATGATCGGGTTTGTGCCTTTAATGCTGGATGGAGGGGACTTCTGGCCGCCCTTGGCGGTGGCGATTGCAGGCGGTGTAGGAGGGTCAACCCTGCTGGCTCTATTTATGATCCCTGCGGCCTACAAACTCTTGCATCCGTTAAGGTAGATGCGATTCCGATATTAGTGTTTAACCATGACACTAGACCAGATCCAGGCAGCATTTGCCGTACAGCTCCAGGTCAATGAGCAGATCCAGCAATCTCTTGCAGAGGAACGACGTTCGCTCAGTAATCTACGTTCGACTCAGGCTCAGGGGGATGCCAAACTGGATCGGCTGGCAGGAATTGTGGAGCGCTTTATTGATGTTTCTACTCAGCGTTTCTCACAGTTGGAACAACAGCATCGGGATCATGAACAAAGGATTCTGAGACAGGAACAGATCGCAGAAAAATTGGAGATGCTTCTAGAGAATCTTCTCCGGCATCCCCCTGCTGGCGAGAACTGAGATCACCCGCAAAAGATTTGACTATTTTGATCTTGAACTGAATGCAAGGGATAAAACTGATTGCCTCAGGATCGGTTGGCAAGGTGATCCGGAAAAACATCATAGATTTTATGAATCAAAGGGTTATAGACAATCTTCCTGCCGTCGGTAAGTGTCAGTCTGGAGATCAATCCAAACTTCTCGATTCTTGCTATCCTGCCAATGGCCGTTCCAAATTGCGCTAGTTCCATCCCATCTCTCCCCCAAGCACCCTAGAGAAGATATTGTTGCCGCTATTTAGATCAGAAGACGAGTGGTTTCACTTTTTGAACTTGGGGTTATCTGGTAGCGAGGTTATTTCTGCTTGATCACCACAAGGGTAATGTCATCAAACACCTTTTGGCTGCCAATATACCCACGCACATCGTCAACAATCCGCTGCCGGATCTCCTGAGCAGACCGATGGCGATGATCACTGGCGATTTGACAGAGACGATCAAGGCCATATTGTTCGCGGTTGTCATTTTCTGCCTCGGTGATCCCATCGGTGTAGAGAACTGCCACATCTTCTGGTTGTAACTGCACCCGCACCTGGGAGATAAAACTGGCAATATTTTCCTCCAGACCAATCGGAAACCCCAGATCCAGCGTGTCGATTCGCTCCAATGAGCCATCCTTGCGGATCACAAGCATTTCTTCATGCTGCCCACTGAGGGTGAGAACGCCATCGTGATAATCAAGAACCGCCAGAGTCATGTTCTTGTCCGAATTCATGCGCTGAATGTTGCCATAGATCGCCTGGTTAATGGCCGAGATGTACTGATGCGGATCCTTAATATTTGCTGCCTGTAGGGTTCGGACTGCCGTTTGTGCCATGATCATCAGCACCCCGCTTTCCAGTCCATGGCCGGTGACATCCCCGATGCCGATCGTGAGCTGACCATTGTGATGCAGGACATCGTAGTAGTCTCCCCCCACTTCGGAGGCAGATTCCATAAACCCCGCCACCTCCAGATCCGGGATCCCCTGCAGTTCTTCATCCTGAGGCAGAATCATCTGTTGCAGTCGGCGGGTAATCTCCAATTCAGCCCCCATGCGCAGGTTTTCTGCCTTGAGGCGGTCATTGAGAATACTGATCTCCTGGTTAGCCGCCTGCAGTTCCTGCGTTCGTTCTGAAACTTTGGCTTCCAGATCCTGAGCATAGCTACGCAGCTCCCCCACCATGGAGTTGAAGGCCTGACCGAGTAGCCCCAGTTCATCCTGGCTATTGATAGCTACAGTGGCAGAAAAGTCACGCGCCTGGACACGGGTTGCTGCATCCTTGAGCTGCGCCAGAGGTTTGCCCAACCAGCGGGCTAAAACAACCGACAGGATCACAGCCAGCACCAAACTCACCCCCAGGATCCCCAGACAGATCAGTTGCAAAACCCGCAGCTGATTGGCTTCATTGCTAAGGTCGTAATCCAGTCCCAACGCAGCATAGACCTGACCCTGTGGATCTTTGAGGGGGATGGCAGCGGTGATCCAGGTCCCGAAGTCATCTTTATAAATGCCACTGGTTTGGGCTTCCCCATCAAATACATCGGCAAAGAGCGGCAGGCTAACCCCGTAGAGATTTCCTACAGGATTTCCTGGCCAGTCACCGATAGCTTCGTGTCGGGAAGACCCCACAAACATGATCACCGCACCCTCGGGGGACTGGGGTAGGGTGACCATCAGGTAGGTTGCTAAATCGGCTGTACTCCCATCCAGTTGCTGATAGGTTGGGGCAGGAGGATCGATTTCAGGAAGACTGGCTTGATCAATCTCGCGCATCAAGTGGACCACTCGCTGGAACTGGGGGGTGGCCATCAGGGTTTCTGAAACCACTGGATCAAGGCCTAATTGAAATTCTCCTGGAGCAATGGACTGAATCTCTGCTTCGGAAACAGCGAGATTCTCCAGACTTTGCTGCTTTAAGCTCAGAATCGCAGCACGATCGGCAGGGCTGATCTGTAAACTGGCCAGGTGACCAATATCTCGCAGGCGACTGGAGATTTGCTCGGTCAACAGTTGCGCTGATCGAGAATAGAAAAGATAAAGTCCTCCACTGGTGAGCCCCACGGACAAAAGCCCTGTAGCCAGGCCCACCTTGACTGACAATGGGATCCGTATGTCCATGGGAGAAATATCTCAGATTGAATATGCCCCAATTTTAAGTTCTTCTGGAGGGCTCCTCTGCCGGAAAAGACTCCGAAAACAGGGCTTCTGTACCGGAAGCGAGTCAGATGGCATGTAGGATCAAAAGCACATCCTCCTCCCCCTTACATCACCGTGGATCCCCTCATTTATCAAGAATGTCTGGATTTTGCTCTGGATCTGGCCGAGGCAGCAGCAGCCCAGATCATGCCCCATTACCTTAACCACACTGTCAGTCTTAAAGCGGATGGCACCGAGGTTACCGTGGCGGATCGGGAGGCGGAGCTGGTGATGCGCGAGTTAATTCGCAGTCGTTACCCCACTCACGGCATCTGGGGAGAGGAGTTTGGCATTGAGGATGCATCTTCCTCCTACCACTGGGTTCTGGATCCGGTGGATGGCACCAGCTGGTTTACGTTGGGGGTGCCCCTGTTTGGGACCCTGATCGCCCTGGTTCAGGAAGAGGAACCGCTCCTGGGGGTGATTCATCTGCCAGTGGTTCAAGAAACGGTTTACGCTGCCAGGGGTCTGGGATGCTGGTTCAAAACCCCCAGCCATTTGCCCTCCCGGATTCAGGTGGAGACGGTTACGGATCTAGGCCATGCGCGGGTTTCCAGTTCGGGTTTACATGGATCCACCCTGCTTCTAGAAGACGGTCATACGGCCTATGATCTACCGGGGCTAATTCAACAGGCAGGCAAGTTCAAGATCTGTGGTGACTGTTCCCAGTACACGCTGGTGTGTCGGGGCAAGATCCACGCTGCGGTGGATACCGTCATGAAACCCTGGGATATCGCGGCTCTGGTGCCCTGTGTGGAAGAAGCAGGTGGCAAGGTGACATCTCTATCTGGACAACGGGAAAAGATCCTGGAGGGGGGCAGTCTGTTAGCCTCCTGTGGGGGTCCCTTACACGACCAGATCCTGGAACAGCTGCAGCCGAGAAGTTAAGGAGTGGTTGCACTGGGGATCAGGTGCCAGCGCCGCAGCAGCCAACAATGATCACTGGTGTCTTCGGCAGCGCAAAGTTCGCCCCTCTCCACAAAGGGATACAGCAGATTTTGCAGTTCCTGGCGTAGATCCCGCACCTCATGGGTAAAGAGTAAGCGCAGGAAGGCAAGAAAGGCCGGATTCCAGATATTCTCCGGTTGGATCTGAGTCAGGGTCAGAAAATGATCCTGAGCAGTGCTGGCATCCAGACGAGCCACGGCGATCATGGCCAGCTGGTAATGGAGGAAAATTTGCTCCTCAAGGCGTTGATCCATGTCCGCTTCCTGTAAGCGTTGGCTGAACAGTCTGACCAGCTGATCCAGTTGCGGATCCAGAAGGACTGAGGTGTGGCGCAAGGTGGTCCAGAGGGAGAGATTGCTGGAGAGTTGATCCAGATCGCCCTGTTCTGCAGCGGCTGCCATGCGTTGTAAAGGCGCATTGGGTTGCGGTAGGAGGGGAACGCCAGCGTGGAGAGCGTCAGGGAGCTGCACTCTGATCACCTTTGTCTGCATGGGTTGGTTGGGATCCCTTTGCCAGCGAATCTTTAAGACATGAGGCCCTGCAAGCAGATCCAGTGTGCCATCCAGCCATTCCGTTACCCTGAGAGTGCGGCCTTGAGCTGATCGCAGCTGTCCGTGGGCAAGAACATGATCGGCTCGTCCCTCCACTTCTCCGGTCGGAGTCTCCACATCCACCCAGACCACGGTGGTGGCTAAATCCCTGCTGGGTCCCCGCCACTCCAGTCTCCAGAACCAGGGGGAGGCCAGATCGCAGCTTTGGGAGAGGATCTCACAGCCCTGCACCAGTTGAACTGATTCCAGGGTGACCTCCGGCTGTGGATCAGCAATTTCCACCTGGATCGGAGGCTGCTGTCGCGTAAACACCTGCAACCTTCCCAGAGCTGGAACTGGGGTCTCAGAGCTCATGGTCCACAGATCAGAGGCTTGCAGAGATTCCAGAATGAAGGATTTTGCAGGGCCATACGGTCCTACTTTCCCCAGATCCTCCCCAGAGTGATGCAGAAACTGATCCAGAAGATTGAATTCCATCTGCAGCCGCTCCCGCTGTTCTGCTGAGGCCACCTGACCCGCTGGTACAAACACGATAGGAAGAGCCTGGATCCGCGCCAGGTAGGTCAGGGTTTCAGAGGAGAGGAGAGGCAGGTTGGGGATGACCCCTAGGGTGGATCGCAGCCAGCTCTCGGGCTCTGTGAGCGTGGACAGCCATTGCTGCAGATCCTGTTGGGGATGGTAGCCCCTGGACTGCTGAGTGATGGCCTCTGCCAGGGAAGAAGCTCCCGGCGTCAGGGGTTGGCTGGCCTGGATCAGCGCCATGCATGCCAGGATCAGCAAGACCCATCCCAGCTTGACGTGATCCCGCCCCTGTCGCCAGAGATGCAGGATCCCCACCGCTGACAGCACCGCCAATAAAGGCAGCAACGGCAGCGTAAACCGAGGATCTTTAATCCCGATCAGGGTGTAGATAAGATAACCCGAGAGGTAGGTGAGCCATACCGCCAATCCCACCGATCCACAGGGGATGCGATCCCTCCAGGTTTGCACTCCCGAGAGAGGCAGCGGGATCAAGCTCAGGAGGGGAAGAAGGCACAGACCCCAGGACATCTGCAGCGGCAACCAGCGCAGATAGGTGGTCCACCAGCACCAGGATCCGCTGGCACAGGTGATGTAGTAATGGGTGGTGGCGGCATAGTTGAAACCATTGCTGATGACAAACAGCCAGTTGGGTCCATACCAGGGTAGACCGATCAGCAGGGCCGTGATTCCCGTCAGACCCAGAGGCAGGAGGAACCGCCAGCGTTTCTGGAGCAAGCCCCGCAGCAGCAGCGCCCCCAGAGGGAACACGAGAAAGAGAACCCCGTTCCACTTGGCCAGCAGCACCAGGCCTAGACTGATCCCCAACCCCAGTGCCGGAAGCCAGGAGGGTTTAACCCAGTAGACAAGAGCAGCCCAGAAGGCCAATCCCACCCCTACGCAAAGAGTCAGATCCGTCATGTAAACGTGGCTGATGCCCGTTATCCCTGGGTAAAGCAGCAGCACCCCTGTGGCCAGCCAGCCCACGGTCGGATTCCAGCCGACAGCGCCTAATCTCTGGGTCGCCCCCGCTAGGATCCCCAGCAACAGCAGATTGATCAGCTGTCCTCCTGCCCGGTCAAACGTCCTCCAGCTGCTGATCAACAGAGAGAACCAGTAGGTGAGGGGAGGATAGCGCTGACTTAGGTAAACCCATTGCCGCCACCACTTATCAGACAGTTGTGACCGTTGCAACAGATCTCCGTACTCCTGGGCCATTAACAGGTGTTGAGCCTCATCCCAGGCGGGGGGGAGTGGATCTATATAATTCCAGATCAGCAGCAACAGCAGCGCTAGCATGGCCATCAGAGCCGTTCCCTGTAGCAGCCTGCGTTCAGTCGGCGGGAAGGACGTTGACATGGGGTGGGCTCAGGTGAAAGGGCCAGATCCGTTATAATCTGGTCTGCTGACCATGAATGGGTACATCTTCACGATGATGGGATTGGTAACTCCAGGAGTTCTCATCCATGGTTAGTATGATCGCTGCGATCATTATTCTCCTGCTGCTGAGTGCCGTCTTTTCAGGAAGTGAAACGGCGATCACAGCAGTGGATGATCTGCGGTTGCAGGCGTTGATCGAAGAAGAAGGGGATCCTCGCAACACCTACCGTCTGGTGCTGAACCAGCGGGCTCGCTTTATCACCACGCTGCTTCTGGCCAATAACTTCGTCAATATTGGGGTGGCTGCTCTCACCACTACTCTTTCCATCCGCCTTTTTGGACAGGAGGTTGGGGCTCTGATCGCTACGATCCCGACCACAATCCTGGTGCTGCTGGTGGGGGAAGTTACACCCAAATCCCTGGCGATTACCCATCCCCTGTGGGTTTTTCAGCTGGTGATCCTTCCTATCTACTGGCTGTCGGTGGTGCTGCAGCCCTTTATCCTGGCCTTCGAGTGGTTTGTACAGCATGTTTTTCACCTGCTGCAACTCACGCCTCTGACCTCTGGAGCCTCGCTGCGCGATCTGGAAATGTTGATTGATGTGTTGGGGCGGCGGGGGGTGCTGGACTGGCAGAAACGTCGTCTCTTTCGTGGTGCCCTGTCGCTAGATCAGACGCTGGCACGGGATGTGGTAAAACCCCGCGTCAAGATGGAAACCATTAGCTTTGATCAGACCCTTAAGGATGTGGTGGATCTCTGCCTGGAGACAGGGTACTCCCGCATTCCGGTGCAGGGGGAATCCAAAGACGAGATCATCGGCATCATTCACCTCAAGCAGGCATTGCGCCATCTGGAGAAGGGCAATCAACCGGTGACGGTGGCCATGACCCAGCCCAGTTTTGTTCCCGAAACCAAACGGGTGGGACCACTGCTTAAAGATATGTTGCGTTCGCGGCAGCATCTGGTGATCGTGGTGGATGAGTTTGGAGGTACCACTGGACTGTTAACGCTGGAGGATCTGCTGGAAGAACTGGTGGGGGATATTTACGACGAGAGCGATCTCTCTCCCCTGCTCCTGCGACAGCGATCCACACGTAAATAGTTATGTTGTAGATGTAAATTTATGCATCGAGTTGCCACACAACCTGGGGGATGGAATCCCAATACCCCCGTTGCCTACGAGGTCACCCAGGAGCGGGCAGAGATCATTGTTCTCACCGCTGCGGATACGGACATTCAGGTTATCGCGGCAGCCCGTGAACAGCTTCCCGATACCTTTGCCTCGCTGCGGGTCCTGAATCTTCTCTACCTGCACCACCACCTGAGTGTGGATCTCTACGCCGATGCTGTGCTTGCCCATGCCCGGGTGATCCTGGTGCGGTTACTGGGAGGGCGTTCCTACTGGAGCTATGGTCTGGAGATTCTCCAGGAGATCCATGAAAGCCGGGGCACCCATCTGGTCATCCTTCCCGGCGACGACCAGCCCGATTGGGATCTGGTTCCCACCTCCAGCCTGGATCTGACCCATCTGCACCAGATCTGGCGGTACTTTCTGGAGGGAGGCCCCCGCAATCTTAGTCAGGCCCTCTGCCATCTCTCTAATCTTTGCCTGGGCACTTCCTATCCTGTGCATCCCCCCCAACCTTTACCCCGCATTGGTCTCTATACCCCTCCCCAGCTGGATCCGGTGTCGCCAGATTGGCCTGCCGTGGGGATCCTGCTCTACCGTGCCCATGTCCTGGCGGGCAATACGGCTCCGGTGGATGAGCTCTGCCGTGCCCTGATCCGCCTGCAGCTGCGACCCCTCTGCCTCTATATTTACGGCTGGCAGGATCCAGAACTGGCCCCTGCAATCACAGACCATTTCCAGAACCGGGTGGAGATCATTCTGAACACCACCAGCTTCTCCATGGCCCGCCTGGATCAGGACGTCCCGGATCTCCGTCTGTGGCAGAGGTTGGATGTTCCGGTGCTGCAGGTCATCTGTAGTCTGGGCAACGCAGAAACCTGGCAGAACTCCCTCCAGGGCTTACAGGCCCGCGATCTGGCCATGAATGTAGTCCTGCCGGAGGTGGATGGTCGCCTGATTACGCGAGCGATTTCCTTTAAAGCCAGTCAGCAACTAGATCCCGATCTGCAGACCGAGATTGTTACCTATCAGCCCCTGCCGGAACGGGTGGAATTTGTCGCCCAGCTGGCTGCCAACTGGATTCAATTGCGCCGCACTCCGGCTGCCCAACGACGTGTGGCTCTGATCCTGGCCAACTATCCCAGCCGCGACAGTCGTCTGGCCAATGGTGTGGGGCTGGATACACCTGCCAGTTGTGTCCAGATTTTAAACGCTCTGGCGGCAGCGGGGTACACCCTCTTCGATCACCCTCAAACCAGCCAGGAGCTGATGGAGCAGCTGACCCAGACCGTGACTGCGGATCCTCTGGGGCAGATGACTCGACCAGTTGGTGAAACCCTTGCCTGGCGGGATTACCAGACTTTTTTCGCCAGCCTTCCTCTTGCGGTTCAGAAGGAAATCCAGGAACGCTGGGGCGATCCCCCGACAGAGGGAGTAATCCCGATTCCTGGTCGCTGTTATGGACATATCTTTGTTGGGATCCAACCTCCGCGAGGCTACGAACTGGATCCCAGTCTCAATTACCATGCTCCGGATCTAGTTCCACCCCACACCTATCTGGCCTTTTACGCCTGGTTACGGCAGTGCTTTGCTTGTCAGGCGGTGGTGCACGTGGGTAAACATGGCAATCTGGAGTGGTTGCCTGGCAAAAGCGTGGCCCTCTCGGCCACCTGTTTTCCTGAAGTGGCCCTGGGTCCCCTGCCGCATCTCTACCCCTTTATTGTCAATGATCCAGGAGAAGGGGCTCAGGCCAAGCGTCGCGCCCAGGCGGTGATCATCGATCACCTCACCCCACCCCTGGCCCGCGCAGAGCTCTATGGTCCTCTGCTGCAACTGGAGGGTCTGATCGATGAATATGTCCAGGCCCAACAACTGGATCCCCAACGTCTTCCCCATCTGGAGATCCAGATTAAGACTCTGATGGAGCAGGAGAACCTGATGCCTGCAACTTCTACTGAGGGACTCAACCCAGATCTGCTCGCCCAGATGGATGGCTACCTCTGTGAACTGAAGGAGGCCCAGATCCGCGATGGCCTGCACATCCTGGGGCAGATCCCTGACCCCCCGCAGCTGGCAGAGTTAATCCTGGCTCTAGCCCGCTGGCCAGGAGGACAACAGAGGGGGCTAACCCAGGCGCTGGCTGCCGATTGGGGACTGTCCTTCGATCCCTTGCAGGCCGATCTCACTGCAGACCTCTCTTCTCTGGATAGACAGAGGCTGTCTCGTGCTAGAATGCCCCAGCTGCCATAACGCTGTCTTAACAAAGCCACGGGGTCAGCCATTCAGCTACTCCGACCTCCTTGTTGTTGCGTTAGTATAGAGACTACAGAAATTGATCCTGTCCCCACAGGATGCTGTTACCCCCTCGAGTTGCTATTGTTTCTCTCAACGTTTCACTTGTCCCCATCATCTGGATCCACTTCTTTGCTGCGCCGTTGTGTGAGCTGTCGTACTCTGGCTCACAGGTCACAATTCTGGCGCATCGTACGAGACGCTGAAACCCAAACCGTGCAACTTGACGTTGGCATGGGTCGTTCTGCCTATCTTTGTCCCCGGCCCAGCTGCTTGCAGGAGGCTCGCAAAAAAAATCGCCTGGGACGGGCACTGCGAACCTCGGTGCCTGAACAGATTTATGAAACCCTGCAACGTCGTTTAGCGTCTACTGCTCTCGAACTCACATCTGTCTGAATGCCGTGATGAGCGGAGATCCTTCGATCTAGCAGATTGTTACCCTAGAATCCTCTTGAACGTCTCGTCCTGTCGTTACTGTCCTCTGCCTCTTAACCTATGACCCAAACGGACCTGCATCCAGCCACTTCGACGCCATCCACCCACCATCCTGAAACAGCAGGAGGAAGTTCATCCTCTGGGACAAATGGGGATGCGCATGCCTCCAAAGTTAGTGAAACCCACAGGCGTCCTCAAGACAAAGTGCGGATCTACGATTTGGCTCGAGAGCTGGGGCGTGATAATCGTGAGCTTCTGGAAACCTGCGACCGTTTGGGGATCTCCTACAAAAGCCACAGCAGCACCATCAGTGCTGAAGAAGCGGAAAGAATCCGGCATGATCTCATTGGTACAGTGCAGGCAGCGGTTCCTGCACCAAGTAAGGCTGAAAATAAGTTAGGGAAGCCGAAGCCACGGGTGGATCGGTCACAACCCAAACAGATCCTGAATGTCCGGCCACCTACCCAAGAGCGAGGTTCTTCTCCTCCCAAACCACTGGAATCTCCCCAGCCACCCCTGGTGAATGCAGAGCAGGCTTCAGATCGGCTCTCCTATGTCGCAGCAGCTTCCTCCAGACCGACATTGGTTGGCCCCCCTCAGCGTCAGGCCTTTCCCTCGGCTGCGGACGAGGACAGCGACCAGGACGTACAGGAAGTTGAAGTCAGCGAGATCCAGCCCCCTGACCCTCAGCGAGCTGAGCCCCACCGTGAGGCCCAGCCTGCTCAGGAAGAAGTCTCCATCCCAGCCTTAAGCCAGGAAGGAAGCTCCGAGGAAGAAGAGTCTGCAACCGCTCCAAAACCAGAGCTGATCCGACCTCCCAGCCGTCGTCCATCCTCTCCGGCTGTAGCCACATCTGGAGAAAAAAGTTCACCAGAGAAGCCAGCGGCAAAAGCTCCTGAAAAGGCGAAAGCTCCCGAAAAGGGGCCCGAGAAGCTGGTGGACAAATCTATAGAAGCTCCAGCTCAGCCCGCGGTTAAGAAACCCAACTTACAGCGACCCAAGCCTCCCAGTAAGCCTGTTGAGGCTCCACGACCTGCGGCGGCTGATACCCTCCCGGTAGCGCCCACGAAACCTCAGGTGGTTGAGGAACCCGTCCGACGGTCTGATCCGGAACGTCCTGTGCCAGCGCCCACCCCTCGCTCCCGGATCAGCACGGAAGCCCCTCGTCCCAAGCCTGCAGTCGCCAAACCCCAGAAGCCCCAACTGGTGGGAGCTCCTGTCCGACCTGGTAGCCGGACAAAGCCGGAACCTAGATCACCGGAGATCAAAGCCCGAGGAGAGGGATCTGGGGGAGACTCCCCTTCTACCCTGGAAAAGCCAAGACCTCCGCAACGGGCTAAACCCGAACTGGTGGGTCCTCCTCTTCGCCAAGCGGCTAAACCTGAACGGGATCCAGCGGATCTGACTCAGGCTCCGGTTCGTCCTGGTGCGGGGCTGGGGACCAAGGTACGCAGACGTGAGCGCGAAGAGGAAGAGGATGATGAGCTCAACGTGCTCAACAAACAACGAGCTCCCGGACGTTCACAAACAAAACGGAAACGTCGCCGTGGAGGAGAAGATGGCGAAGTCGAAGGTGTTGAGCTAGATGTTGTTTCCTCCGTCGTAGCGGCTAAGCAGGCAGAGATCAATGCCCTGAAACCGCTGCCCCGGCCTGCTGCTAAACCCATGTCCACCTCCCCGGCAGCCGCCCACCCCTCCCCTCCGACGGCTCGCCCTCGCCCTGCTTCTTCCACTCACCCCAGGCTGCGTCGTCAGGAAGCAGAAGCTGTAGAAACGGCGGAGAAGCCGACCACGGTTGAGCTGAATCCCAGCTTGACGGTCAAGGATCTGGCGGATCGGATGCAGGTCTCCCCAACGGAGATCATTAAAGTTCTCTTCCTGAAGGGACTGATGGTGAACATCAACCAGATTCTGGATATGACCACGATGGAGAGTGTGGCTACGGAGCTGGGTTTCACCTTTACTCATGAAGCCCAGGAATCGCAGGCCAAGAAAACCGAGATGCTCGACCTGGAAGATATTGAGCACTTGGTCCTGCGTCCCCCTGTGGTGACAATCATGGGTCACGTTGATCACGGTAAAACTACACTGCTGGATGCGATCCGTGATGCCAATGTGGTCTCCGGTGAAGCCGGAGGGATTACCCAGCGGATTGGGGCCTACCATGTGGATGTGGAATTGGAGGGAGACGTCCGCCGAGTTGTCTTTCTCGATACCCCAGGTCACGAAGCCTTTACCGCTATGCGAGCACGGGGGGCGAAGGTGACGGATCTGGCGGTCCTGGTGGTAGCTGCCGATGATGGGGTGCAACCTCAAACGCTAGAAGCCATTAGCCATGCTCGCGCTGCCGAGGTGCCGATTATTGTTGCCATCAACAAGATTGATAAACCCGATAGCCAGCCGGATCGGATTAAACAACAGTTGTCTGAACATGGGCTGGTGCCAGAGGAGTGGGGGGGTGATATTCCAATGGTGGAAGTCAGCGCTCTCGCTCATCTGAATCTGGACGCGCTTTTAGAAATGATTCTGCTGGTGGCCGAAATTGGTGAACTCCAGGCCAATCCCAACCGCTTAGCCAAGGGAACGGTGGTGGAAGCCAATCTCGATAAATCCCGAGGTCCCGTGGCGACTCTACTGGTGCAAAATGGCACATTAAAGGTAGGGGATCCGCTGGTGGCTGGCTCTGTGTTTGGCCGTGTCAAGGCAATGATGGATGATCGGGGTCAGCGTCTAGAGGAAGCCGGACCTTCTTCGGCGGTACAGCTCTTAGGCTTAAGTGATGTGCCTACGGCTGGGGATGAATTTACCGTGTTTGCCGATGAACGGGAGGCTCGCCGAGTGGCTGACACCCGTACTGAAGAGCAACGGGAGGCTCGTCTGCAGCAATTGCTGGCCCGTCGTGTCAGTTTGGGTACGGTGTCTGCCCATGCCCAGGAAGGTCGACTAAAGGATCTGAATCTGATCATCAAAACCGATGTCCAGGGGTCTGCCGAAGCCATCCTGGCCTCCCTGCAGCAGCTGGCTCAGGAAGAAGTGCAGCTCCGGGTTCTCCTGTCAGCTCCTGGTGAGGTTACAGAGACGGATGTCGATCTGGCGGCAGCGAGTGAGGCGATTATTGTGGGCTTCAACACCTCCATTGCTCCCGGTGCTCTCCAGGTGGCGGATCGTTATGGTGTGGATATTCGGGAATACGACATTATCTACAATCTCCTTGACGACATTACAGCGGCCATGGAGGGTCTGCTGGAACCAGAACAGGTGGAAGAATCCCTGGGTCAGGTGGAAGTGCGACAGGTGATCCCGATCGGTAAAGGGATGGTGGCCGGTTGCTACGTGCAGAGTGGCAAGGTGGTCCGCAATGCCATGCTGCGGGTGCGCCGCCAGGGAGAACTGGTGTACGAGGGGAGAGTTGATTCTCTGAAACGCTTCAAAGAGGATGCCCGCGAGGTTGCGGCTGGTTTTGAATGCGGAATTGGTGTCGATCGTTTCAACAGCTGGGTGATCGGCGACATTATGGAGATCTATCAACTGGTGCTCAAACGCCGTACCCTGAGCACTGTCGATTCCGCCAGCCGCCGCAACTGAGAGACGACGCGGTCCCTTCCCAGCGTTCAATCTGTGTGAGTTCCATCACAGCAGGATTGGTTAAGTTAAGGTCTGATGGAAGAAGGAAAGCTCTTTGTTCTACGGTTGACAACAGGCACAACTTCGGCAGGTGGGAACTATGGGGGAGCGTCAGGTTGGCCAGTTGATCGCCAACCGTTATCAGTTAACTGAAAAGCTGAATGCAGGGGGAATGGGACAGATTTTCAAGGCTGTCGACACTCAACTATTTCAACGCACGGTCGCAGTGAAGCTCCTGTCCCTCTGGGGTAGCGACAAGATGCAGGACGAGCTGCGCCGCCGCTTCGCAGAGGAGGCTCAGGTGAGTGTGATGTTGGGGGAGCATCCCTGCATCATTCACATCATGGACTATGGCATCGATCAAGAGCAGCCCTATCTGGTGATGGAGTACCTGGGGGCACCGCCCAAGGGCTGGGACCTGAGTGAATTGTTGCGTGTGGAAGGGGGCATGGACCCCAGCCGCGTGGTCAACCTGGCCCGCCAGATCTGTGCAGGACTGCAGTTTGCCCACGAGTTTGTGGTCACCACGGAAGGTCGTCGCATTCAGGGGGTGATCCACCGCGATATCAAGCCTAGCAATCTCTTCGTGATCAATGAAAAGAGCTTGGGAGAAACGGCTAAGATCCTGGACTTCGGGATTGCCAAAGTTCTTAGCGATGTGACGGTGAGTTTGGGAACCCAGACCGGCTTTCTCGGAACACCCGTTTATGCTTCGCCGGAACAACTGCGAGGTGAACTCCTGACTCCTCAGTCCGATATCTATTCCCTGGGGATGGTGCTTTATCAGATGTTAAGTGGTCAGTTACCGCTTAAGCCCGCCACAAAATCCTTTCCCGGCTGGTACGAAGCCCATAATTATAAAGCTCCTCAGCCCCTAAGTCAGCTGGCCAGTCGCTATCCTCTGCCTGAGGCCTTAGAAGCTGTGATTATGGCCTGCCTGGAAAAAGATCCCCGACAGCGGCCCCAGAGCATGGCTCAACTCTCAACTCACCTTGATCAGGCCATCCAGGGTGCAATGCCGGGGCGACCCCTAACTGCTGCAAACTCCACGCTCACGGCCCAATTGCCCACCACCCAACGGCAACCCTATCTCTCCTCAGCTCAGCCTCTTTCTCCCCCTGCTCTGGCACCAAACTCGCTCTCCCTGCCACCGATCACCCTGGGACAGCTGCAAACGCTGCTAGTGCAAGCGGTGGGGCCGGTGGGGCCGATTTTGCTCCAGCAAACCTTAGATCAGAGCCGCACATCACAGGAGTTGGTGGAGCAGTTAACCCAAGAAATACCCTCAGGGGATCGAAACCGATTTCGCCAGGCAGCCCTGGAATTGTTACGGAAAGAAACGTACCCACCTTCCCAACCCTATCCCTCGGAACCCCCGACACCGCAACCTTCCTATCCCTCTGCCCTGCAGTCAGAATTTATTGACTCCTGTGAACAACATCTGACCCAGCTGGTGGGACCGATCGCTGCTCTTGTCATGCAGCAGGTCCTGGCCCAATCTCCCAGTCTCACCCCAATGCAACTGGTGGATGCCTTAAGCGAAGAGATCCCTCATCCCCAGAAGGCCAAGGAATTCCGCCAGAACATGTTGACTCGCTTGCCTTAGGCCCCCTGGGTTCCCCCATCGGTCCGCTGGGCCCGCGTATTGGGACGGTTCAACATGCGCATCGCCATCTGCAGGCTTAATTTCATCCGGTTAAAGGCAGCGGCCAGCATGCCAATTTCATCAGCGGAGTCCTGCTCAAATTCAGCCTCCAATTTGCCGGTACTGATCTCATCCGCAACGGTTGCCATGCGATTCAAGGGGCGGATCACGGCACGGCTCAACAGAATATTGACCAGCACAATCGCAATCAGAAATGCACCAATCACAATGGTCATGAGCAGGAAGAAAGACTGGGAAGCACTCCGGAAGACTTCACGGGCGGGGACCGAAATTACCTGAGCACCCACGATCTCATTCAGTTGCCAACCAAAGCCATTCTCAGAACCATAGGTGGCAATCTGACTGGGGGGAGCCGCCTCGGGCGTGCTATGGCAGCGCAAACAGGACTCGGATTCAATCGCCAGGGGCCGAGCGATATAGTAGAGGCGCTCCCCAAAAGTTTCGCGGAACCCACTCAGTTCCGTTAGCTCAGAACGCTGTCGAAACTGCTGCACCAGACCCGCCTCAAACTCATCGGCCTTATCCCGCAAATTTGTGGGGTTCAGAGTAGCCTCTTTGTAAAAGAATTCTCGGTAGGCTGGATCCTGAC
>CAYMOX010000004.1:0-126597 GCA_964392245.1 uncultured bacterium | reverse complement strand
GCACCATTACCCACCAAGGAACTCAGTGACTTATTATACCATCAACACCAGGAAGGCAGGAGAGCCATCCTTGGCTCAACCAATAGGTTGGTGGAAATAACGATCCTCTCCAGGCCACTCATAAACACACTTCAAAATCTTGTCTGATCCCTCAGATTTTAAGACGGGCAGGCATTGGATTGACTAAGGTTGTCAACACTCGGAAGCGGATCCTGGGCAGCCTCGTGGACATAAACACAATTAGAGTTGTTCAACCCATTGATTGTGAGTGAGCTAAATGCACTGGAAGTATTGGGGGGGGTTGCATTAGTGCAGTTAAAGGTAATAAAGCCTGCATAAGGAATACCCGCAGGTAAAGGATTACTGAACGTAACTACTCCACCTGTAGCATTAGGGCTTTGCAATGTGAAAGTTGAAGAAGTTGGTAATGTTTGCGGACTGACAGAGCCAGCCCCAGAGGTTGGAATCGAGATCTGGATCGTAGAGCAAGTGGCTTGTTCTGGAACTGTGGACCCAAGAGTGATCTGAGTAGGAACAGGAGTTGCAGTAGGCGTTGCGGTTGGAGTCGCTGTAGGCCTTGCGGTTGGGGTTGCAGTAGGCGTCGCGGTTGGAGTCGCTGTAGGCCTTGCGGTTGGGGTTGCAGTAGGCGTCGCGGTTGGAGTTGCAGTAGGTGTTGCGGTTGGGCTAGGGCTGGGTGGGCAGTCCACATCGCTAACGTCAGAACCCTGGCAATCGGCAGGAGTTGGAGTGGCTGTTGGAAAAGTTGGAAAGGAATCGGGCAGGATCCGAAATCCTCGATATGCCGTACCAAAGCGAGTACTGATCTGGATAATGCCAGCAGTAACGTCATCAGGGATCGTAACCAACAAAACATTGTCAGTCACAATGCTGAACTCGGCCTGTCTTCTGCCCCTTGTTAAGCGATCTATAAAGACCACACTGGTTACATTAGAGAAGCCAGTACCCTCGAAACGAACCCTACCTCCTTCCTCTCCAAATACAAAGAGAGGCTGCATAATGACAGGACGGGTCATGAGTTCTAGAGAGGATTCATTTTCACTGACCGATTGTGGATTGGAGGCAATATTGGTTGGGCCGTCCGTTCCACAACTCAATGCTAATAAAGAGACTAATGTTGATAAAGAAAGAGTTGCTGCAACTAGGCGCAGAGTCTGTCGGCTCGATCCGGCAGCCATAGGTAATCCTCACACGGTTCACTCCTCACGCCGTCCATCATACAGCTCGGGTTCTCAAAAGACTAGGGTGACGAACCTCAGATATGGTGTTGCCCTAACACAGGAGCGACATGTTTAGCACCAGGTTAATGTTTTAATAAAATCAGATCTCACTCAACGCACGCACTTGACTGAGCAATCACAGGCAGACCTTCCCCGATCAGGCTGCGCACGAGCACACAGGTGTTATTGATCCCGGGCACTGTAAACTGCTGCACCCCAGACACATTCACCAGGGCCGAATCCAAGCTGTTGACGATATAAAGGGTGTTCTCAGACTGTTGGGCTGGTGAGGGGGCAAACGTTGCTGTTCCATTTAAGCCCTCAATGGTAAAGCTAGCGACAGCAAAGGCAGAAACCAGGATTTCCACACCCAGATCTCCAGCAAATGTGGAACTGGGTAAAGGAGTAAGCAATATTACCCGATCAGTAGGTGTGGCCAGAGGATTGGGCGTCAGCGTAGGCAGGGGAAGTGGAGAAGGAGAAACTGAGATCTGTGGAGAGGGGGGTAATCCTGGCAGAGAACTGGGAGAAGGGATGGGAGCAAAAGGGGAGTTTTGCACCTGAGGAGTCGGTGATGAAGATGGGGTGGGCAAGGGAGAAACAATAGGAGAGATTGGAGGCAAAACCGGATCATCTGGAGGCACTGAGGTTAGATCTGGCGTTGGGGAGGGGAGAGGATTGGCGGGAGAGGACGTTTGGGGATCGGCCACCAGGGGAGCTTCCTCAGGAATAGCCGCAATTGGGGGTGCAGTGGCTTCCCCAGATCCGGTGCCACACCCTGTGATGAGAAAGATACAAATTGTTAACCCCTTAGCAAAACGAAATTTCATCTTTTCTGTCCCTTTTCTACACCCCTAATCTTCACTTTCTCATACTCTGCTTGACCCAATAGAGGCTTCTGGAATCTGCTTCTGTAGAGCCGCCTCCGACTCCATATCTGGTGACATGTGAAACAGGAAAGCCTACCCATAGTGCTGGATCTGGCATAAACCTTCACCATCTATCCCTGTGAATAGGCCTACCTGATTGGATATTCTAAAGAATAGGAAAGGGGTTATGGACTGGGCTTGCGAGGAGGTTGATTTCCATGTTGAAGAAAGCATTTTTTTCGTTGACCATTAGTGTCCTCTTACTCAACCTGGGAAGTTTCGCACTTGCTCAGGTGGAGCTGAATGTGGAAATGTCCACAACTCAAACACTACCTTCCACTTCCGCAGAACCATCACTTCCCACCCCACCCACTCACATCTACCGTCAGCTTAATCAAGATACCCCTCCAGAAGAGACCCTGGATATTCCCCTCTCTCTCATGGGTGAACAGGTCCTTGAGGCGGTTTGTGATGCTCAGCTCGACGCCCAAAAAGCTTTGCACATCATGCCAGATCTGAGTGAAGTGCACATTCAGCAAACTTGCCCCAAACAATTGTCTCCCAAGGCATTCATCAATAGCTCTAGCGGCTGGGATCCTTTCCTGCCCGCAGCCATTTAATCTCCCGATATGATGGGAGGTAACACTGGAACTCATTGGCAATTATGCGTGCAATCGATCAGAGGCAGATCCTCTCCGGGCAAAGGCTGTCCAAGACCATTCTTATTTTGCTCACAACCCTCCTAGTGACCATACTCCCTGCTTGGGCGGGGTTGCAGGATGATCACTACGATGGCAACATTTTTGCCCTTTACGGATCCAACGGGGGCATGATTCCCCCCAAGGTCAGCCTGGAGGCATCTCTACAACAGCAAATTCCGGCCCTGGTGGTTTACTACATTGATGACAGTCGCGATTGCAAGCAATATGCTGCGGTGATTGCCAATCTGCAGGTCCGCTATGGGTTGGGGGTCAACTTTATTCCCTATGCGATTGACTCCCTCGATCTACAGGATCCTGGGGGGGCTGCGGCCCACTATCAAGGAAAAGTGCCCAAAACGCTTTTGTATGACCGTGAGGGCCACATTACTTACGAAGCCGTTGGCAGTCGTTCCATGGTGGAAGTCGAGAACCAGATCCGCTCTCTCTTTAATCTCGATCCAATTGCTTCCGATAGTCTGCAGCCCAAGCTGATTAATGAAGTGCAGACTGGCTTTAAAAATACTCAGCCACAGTCCTGATGACAGATTCTCTCCCCCCAGAATCATCCTCCACTCCTGAGCAGGAACTCCAGGATTTTGAGCAGCGACTCCAGCTCTTGCAAACTCAGCTCAGTGATCTCAAAGAGCTACTGCGATTGGAGCAGCTCCCGCCTGAAAGCTGGCAAGAATTTCAGGAGCAACTGCAAGACCTGGAAGAACGGATGAAAGGCTATCTGGGGGACTTAAATCCGATGCCCATGCTCTTCTGGCAGGTGGTGAGGTTGGGGGGATTGGGCTTCCTCCTGGGGATCCTGGTACAGCGGTGGCTGAGCCAGTCCTGAGTCTCACTGCTCCGATCCCTCATAGGTCAATGGGGGAAAGCTATAGATCTGGGCTAGATGGTCTTCGCCTTCCGGTTTAAAAAGCTGGGATCCAGCATCTGTGCGGGTCCCTTTGGGGCATTGATCGGGGGAGAGGATGCTCAGCTGTCCAGAACTGCTCTCCAGCCCAATTTCATCCGCAGGTCCTGTGGTGGTGATTCCCGATAGTGTATCGGATTTGCGCTTAAAGGTGATCCCCTGCACCCCTATCGAACCCCGCTCGTGCACAGGGAATACCGAGGCATCCATGCGTTTCACATAACCCTGACGAGTGGCCACCACCAAGGTGGTTGCAGGCAGCAGCAGGGCCATGCCCACAATGGTTTCCCGTCGGTGCAGCCGCAATGCTTGTGTGCCCAGGGCTGTACGCCCCATGAGGGGTACTTGATCCTCCTCACAGGCCATCCGCAGAAATCGTCCACCTGATGTGGCAATGATCAAGGTCGCATCAATCGCCCGGTCAGGAATATAAAGTATTGCCCAGCCCAGTTCATCTCCATCCTTAAGCCGCATGACCGCTGATCCGCGGTTGGTGAGATTGGTAAATTCTTCAAGCTTCACTCGCTTAAGTCTGCCCTGCTCGCTTAATACAATCAGTTCTGTCGATGAGATCTCTCCCTCCATACAAAAGCTGGTACAGATCGGTTCTGGCGTGGGCAACAGAGTAACTAACGGGGTGCCCCGTGCCTGTCCGGTCGTCAGGGGAATGTCACCCACCTTGAGGGTAAAGGCCCGCCCAGAACGGGTTAGCACTAAGAGTTCCTGTTGTATTTGGGGTTTCCACACCTGCAGGATGGGATCGTCTCCTACAGGGTCGCGAGGATGAAAGCGTGAGCGTCCCCGTCGTTTGGGAACAGGCAGACGACGGATATACCCTTTTTGGGTGATCTGGACAAAGACTTCTGCCTCAGTGTCTTCCTGGAGAGAGGGAACCTGAACCTCCTCGGCCTCCAGATCAGCAGCGGTTTTGATCTCAGTGCGCCTGGGGTCGGTAAAGGTTTTTTTCAGGCTTCGCAGTTCCTTTTTCAGGTGGTTCAGCAGTTTGCGCCGATCACTTAACAGTCCCTCCAGTTCCTCAATACGAGTTTGTAAGGTCTCCTGTTCCTGCTGTAGTCGCTCCCGCTCTAATCCCGTCAGACGGCGCAGAGGCATCGACAGGATCGTGTCGGCCTGCGAAGCATTACATCCAAGGGTCTCCTGCAACTGTTGTTTGGCGGTGGTCCCATCCGGTGCTCGTCGTAACAGATCAATCACAGTGTCCAGATCCGCTAAGGCTAGGAGCATGGCTGCCACTTCTTCAGCCTTGTGCCGGACTTTCTCCAGCTCGGAGGTGAATACATGCAGCAAGGTGGTGATGCGGAAATCCAGAAAATGATGCAGGATCTCCTTCAGCCCCATCTGGCGGGGTTCGCCATCCACCAGCGCCAGCATGATCACCCCAAAGTTAGTCTGTAGCGGGGTTCGTTTGAATAACTGCTGCAGAACTTTTTGCGGATTGGCATCGCGACGCAGTTCGATCACCACCCGAATGCCAGTCCGATCCGATTCATCCCGCAGATCACTGATTCCCTGTAGGCTCTCCTGGTTGGTGAGTTCAGCCACCTTCTCAATCCAGGCCGCTTTATTCACCTGAAAGGGAAACTCAGTAATCACAATGGCGTTGCGCCGATGCCGCCCCCGTCCTGCCGGAATCTCTTCAAACTGCGCCACCCCCCGCAAGGTGATCAGACCGCGACCGCTGGTGTAGGTGTCCACCATGCTCTCGGGACCCACAATCTGTCCCCCAGTAGGAAAATCAGGTCCGGGTATTTTTTTCATCAGATCCGCAACCGTACAATCCGGCTGATCGATCAGCACCAGCAGACCATCCACCAGCTCGCCAAAATTGTGGGGAGGGATATTGGTGGCCATGCCCACAGCAATGCCTGAGGATCCGTTCAACAACAGCAGGGGAAGCTGAGCCGGAAGCACCGTCGGTTCCGCCTGGGAGCCGTCAAAGTTGGGCATGAACTCCACAATGTCCTCGCCGATCTCCGACAGCAAGGCGCGATGACTCAGGCCCGAAAGCCGACACTCGGTGTATCGCATGGCTGCGGGTGGATCATTGTCCACGGAGCCAAAATTGCCGTGTCCGGACACCAGCGGGTAGCGACTGGAGAAGTCCTGCACCATGCGCACCAGGGCATCGTAAACCGCCTGATCCCCGTGGGGGTGATATTTACCCAAAACGTCCCCCACCACACGAGCACACTTGCGAAAGGGGCGCTCTGGGGTCAGACCCAGCTCATGCATGGCGTAGAGGATCCGCCTGTGTACAGGTTTAAGGCCGTCTCGCACATCTGGGAGCGCCCGACCCACGATCACGCTCATGGCGTATTCCATGTAGGACCGTTGCATCTCCCCGTAGATATCCGTGGGAACGATACGGCCAATCCCTTCGAAATCTTCCAGCGATAATTGACGGGTCATGGCAGATCCTGCAGTAACTTCGGGCCTCAGCGGGCCAATCTAATGACCTAACTTAACTCTGATTCTGCAGGATGGTGCGATTCGCTCTGATAAATCCTTTGAGATCAATCTGAGCTACAGCCTATGTTCAACGATGGCTTCTCAGGATCTCAGCGGAGACACGCCGCTTGCGGGATTTGGGGATCAGTGTGGTGGAAAACGTTGCCCTCTTGCCAGGTGCGAGAGCTTTCAACCGTTTTAATCTCTGTTTTCGACCTCGTTTCCAAAGGCTGCTGAGCCAATCACTGATGCTGTGATTCATGGCCCCCAATTCCAATCCCCCAGCCACCAGGAGAAGATGGATCCGGTGTGTTGTCATCCAGGCCCTGGCGGCTGTGAACCACACCTGAGGCTGCCATCGCCAGAGATTGGCCAGGGAACCCAGGAGCATAACGGTTAAAAACAAGAGTAACAACCAGCTTCCCAAATACAGAATCCGGACGACAGTCCCCACCAGGGGACCATGGGTCCAAAAGGATCGATGCCGAAATAGCTTGCGATAGGGTAACCACATCCAACGCAACCACAGCCAGCGCTGGTACTGGCGAGAATAGGTATCCAGATCCCCAGCAAACATGAGACCGCTGAACAGGTAAGCAGAACCTACGGCCAGCACTGCTGCCGGAGTTCGAGTCCACCAGGCGGTCGCCAGGCTAATGGCTGGTAAGGTCCAGAGGGTGATGCGGTCGTGGGTCGATCCACTGGGCATGAATTTTCATCAGGGCCTTTCTATTCAAAAATTCAAGCCCATTCTGTAAATTTGTCAACCCTAAAAACCTGGACAGAGGCATCCAGGCTGAAGAAAAGAGGAAAGTCCCTAGGCCATTTGCTGTTGTTCAGCTTCCAGCATCCGGATCAGGTTCTCGTCTCCACGATCCCTAGCCGCTTGTAATCGTTGTTGTAGGCGCAATAGGATGTTGCGGCGGTGCAATTCGGCCACCTGATCGATAAAGTTTTGCTGTAAGGGGTGAAGCACCTGGGAGCGGAGCTGAGGCTGGACCTGCTTCACCGATATCGCTTCAACCTGGGAAGTGCGGACCGGCACACCCCGGAACTTCAAATTCAGGGAAGGGTCCGGCAGGGCAACAGAGGTCACAGCCCTCCAGTTCAGCTCCTGCCCTCGGAACTGACCCGCAACTTGCTCGAGGCGGATGTCGACGGTATCCGGATCGTAGTGATGGGATACACCCCGATAGGTGAGCTCCATGAACGTGATCTCCTCTGCTGAATTTAAAAAATTGCAATGACTGTCGATGCAGAAAAATGATTGAGGGAAGAACAAACTAATATTTTTCTGTATTCATTGTTACGGTTTTTGCGGTTCTACGTCAATGGCTCACATGTTTCTTCACGAAGTCTTTTTTATTGAGCCCTGAGCAGACTTCTAGAGTTCGAGCGTTGACAGAGTTGCCAGCCGTCTAATTCCAGAATCGGCTCTAGATTCAAGCGCTCCAGACCTCCCGGGAATTGTTCCCTCTGCACTGGAGAGAGCCAGAGGTGAGATCTAAAATCACCCGCGATCAGGTCCTGATCATCCACCCAGGTGCCGGGTGTAGGGGTATAAAATGCGTGAGCCTGAGCCTGACAGACATCGGCAGCACCACTGCGCCCCACATCGACAGGGGTATCGGGGTCTAGATACTCTGACCACCGTTGCTGCAGCTGAGCCAGGGCTGGATTGGCATTGCCAAAGTCGGATCGATGAATGATGGATCCAAGGGTAACGGTACTGGCCAGGAGGAGAAAGACCAGCCAGATCCAGGCTGCATGGTGCACAACCCGTCGCCATGTCCAGATCAGGGGTAAGAGGAGGTAGAGAATACCCACCAAAACCAGTGCCAGTCCGTGGCCAGCCAGCATTTGCAGGGGTGCTACTCGCGCTATTACGGCCAGACCAACCCCCAGCAATAGAAATCCCAGAATTGCCAGACCCCAGGACAACCACTGGGCAAGATGCACTTGAGAGCGCTGATCCATGCCCCGTTCACTCCAGCGGTTCATGGCCTGATCCAATGTGACGCCCGCCAGTAATGCCAGCCAGGGATAAAGCTGAACCGTGTAGTAATGGGTGCGGGTCGCAAAAAATTGCAGTTCCAGAAATAACGTCAGGGGCAGAGACCAGATCAAAACGTTACGGCTGGGTTGTCCACGCAGGAGCAGCAAGAACCCCACCAGCGCCAGGACTGTCCAGGGAAACCCATGGGCGGGAATATGCCAGAGGTAATAACTCCAGGTATTGCTGGCATGGAATCCCTCGCTGCCCAGGTCCACCACTTTGCCAATCAGGCTGCGCCAGACCACGGATCCGTGCAAGCCGATGGACACCCCTAACCAGAGAGCAAAGAGGCTAATTCCAACCAGGAGTCCGCCCCAAAAGTGGGGAGAGCGCAGCCAGGAGGGTTTCAGAAGGATATTAATGCGGGTCTGAACGATCAAGAAGGGCAGCAGGGCCACCCCCACCAGCAGGATCATGGCGCTTTTCATCAGCAAGCCCAGTCCCAGAGCCAGCCCCATGATCCAGAATCCCAGCGGTTGTCCTTGGATCCCTGCGATTAAGGCCGCCACCCCGAGCAGTTCCAGTGCCGTCAAGGGGATATCCTGCCCCACCAGTCGTCCCTGCTGCACCCAGAGGTAACTTAGCGGTAAAACCGCCATCCCCAGGGCGGCGGCGCGAAAGCTCAAGAACTGTCTGCCGATCCAGCCCACCAGAGGAATGCAAATGAGTGCAGACAGGATCCCGGGTAAGCGAGCAGCCCAAACATTGATTCCTGCCACCTGGTAACTGAGGGTGATCAACCAGACCAGGAGGGGCGGTTTTTCAAAAAAAAGTTCCCCAAGAAAGCGAGGAGATAACCAGTCTCCAGAGGTGAACATTTCCCGAGCCATCTGGGCATAAAAACTTTCATCACATCCATTTAGGCTCTGGATTCCACGACTCCAGAGAAACAGGGGGGTGGCCAGACCCATGATCAATAAACTTAGTGCCCTAAATTGAGTTGCCAAAGGATCTTTTCTCCCCGGGAAGGCCGTCCTCAACACCGATCGGTCCCCTCTGTGTGCTTGTGCCTTCCCAGTATGCGGGATGTTCCTGTGCGCAGGGATCCTCAAACAGCGGAAGGCTCTGAATCTGTTCCAGGATCTTCCTCAGGAAGCAGCTCAACGGTCCCTCGAGAACCATCTACCTTCACCTTCTGTCCATTTTGCAAGCGTTGTGTTGCTCCTTGCACATTCATGACGGCTGGAATACCGTACTCACGGGCCAAAATCGCCCCATGGGAGAGTTGTCCTCCCACTTCGGCGACAATCGCTTTGAAGCTGACCAGAAGGGGTGCCCACCCGGCATCGGTGTAGGGGACAACAGCTACCATTGACTCCTCTCCTGAGGGGAGATCAGCTGGATCAAAGGTTCTGAAGACATACACCCTGCCCTCCACCTGCCCTGCACTGGCTGGAATCCCTGCCAAGATCCCGGTGGACGTGGGTTGTATTGGATCCAAGTTATTTTCTGGCAACCGTGATCCGTAAACCACAGTGGGGACCTGTCGTTGCCGATCGATGGCCCATTGTTCCTGTCGGTGGTTAATCTGTTTACGCGCAGATGGAGCCTGGGTCAGGCGTTCGGAGGGAGACAACGAGACCAAGTCTTGAATCTGGCTCCATTCCAAAAAGAAAATATCCCCCTTCTCTTCGAGGACCCCCTCCTGTTGCCACCGTTGCTCCAGCTCCACCACGGTCCAGCGCAAATAGGCCAGCAGCTGGGCGTAGACCGTTGCAATCTCCCCTTTCAGATCCAGGCGTTCTTGACAGCGATCTCGGCGCCACTGTTGCCAGGGATTTAACTCAGGCGCTTCTGCTGTTTTGGTGGGGCGAGGTTGCAGGATCTGGCGCTGCAGCAATTGGGTTAGGGTCTGGGGTTGTTCACGCCAGCAGGGAACGGCGATATCGGTACCCACCTCACTGAGAAACCCGTAGGTCTCCAGGATCTGATGGAAGGTTTCCTGAATTTGGGGCTCAGTTAAACACGCCTGCACCTCATCCGGACTGGGATTGGGGGATAGCCGCTGTCGCAGCTGATGGGCCAGTGCCTCCAGTTCAGATAATGCCTTTTTTTCAGGACTGGTCCGATCCTGAAGCCAGGTTTCTGGGACTCGTAACAGCGTCCGCCGGATCGCCAGACCAATCGGTCCGACAATGTTGTAGAACGTCGCCCGCTGGAGCAGATCCTGGAGCTGGTCTCCCAACGCCAGGAGTTCCGGCTGACTGAGGTGTTGCAGCTGTTCAGGGCGAAGCAAGGTCAGGGCGGGCTGAAAATGCTGTTTCTGATCTTGAGCAAAGGCTTGGGGCAAGGTCCGCTCACGCTGGATAAGGCTCCATAGGCCAGGTAGACAGGCCAGGAGTTGACGATAGGCAGAGCGAGGCGGTTTTCCCATCTTGCCTCCCCGCAGGAGAAATTCCAGCCCCTGTTCCGGCAAGCCCATCTGGCGAAAGATCGCCCCCAGCAGGGTGGCATTGAAATAGGCATGGGATCCCAGCAGGGTGGCGGTTTGCGTAAAGTCCAGATCCCGAACGGCATCCCCCAGCACCAGCTTGAAAATATCTCCCCACACCCCACAGGTGAGAGGACGGTTAATGGACCAGGTGAGGGGAGGGATCGCTCCAGGAATCACCTCCGCGGCAATCGTTCGGGTCCAGATGGGCCGCAAATTGGTAATCGGGCGACTCTGCAAGATCCAGATCTGCTCACCATCCCAGACCCACTCAATATCCTGGGGCAATCCATGGAAGTGAGCCTCGATCTGCTTCACAAGCTGGATTAGCTGATGCAGCACTATCTCTGGCAGGAGCGTCTGTGGGGGCAGGGCTGCGTCCTCGGTGTCAAAAGGGATATCGAGATGCACAGGAGTTTGCCGTCCTGAGACCACGGCAGCACGCCCCGGTAGCGCCTCCAGAACCATTTGGGGCGATCCATCCATGGGATTGCGGCTGAAGGCCACGCCAGCCACCTTACTTTCCACCTGGTGCTGGATCAAAACCGCCATGCTGCGAGTGGGGAGCTGACGTTGTTGCCGGTAGGCCACCGCCTGAGGTTCTGTGTAGGAGGAGCGACAGGTTTCTATGGCACTGAGCACCTCAGCGATCGAGGTGAGATCGGCAATGGTTGTGTACAACCCGGCAGAAGAACTGACCTCGTCATCTTCCCCCAAGGCGGAGGAACGGACGATGTAAGGGTAATGGGGATCGGGAGGAGGTTGGAGCCTGGAGAGCCATGGGGAGGGATCCAGGATCTGAGGCGGCAGCACCCATCCCGCGGGCACCGGGAACCCCGCCCGCCCAAGATCGGCCAGATGGCTGGCTTTTTCTCCCACCTGGGCTGGAGTGCGAGCCTGGTCGAGAGGCAACAACTGGAGTTTCGAGATCAAGGTCATGTCATCCGCTTGAAGCACATTGATCAGCAGGAGTCCTGCTGCTAGAGCCAGGATAGCCAGGAATTCTGAGAGCGATTGTCGCCAGATCAAGGTCCAGAAGAGGGCACTGAGGGCTCCCCAGCGGGCTGCCTGGAGACGAGGCAATCCCACTCCCCAGAGAAACAAGCCGGTGCAGGCGGTACAGGCGGCAATCCGGGGATCAAAGACCAGAATCCCCCAAGTGGCATTGGTAACCCCCCCTCCGCGGGTGAAGGCATATCGCCCCACCACCAGGATCAACAGTCCCCAGAGGATTACCACAGGAGCCAGATTTCCCTGGCGTCCCAGAAAAACGGGGAGGATGCCACGACCAATTTCCAGCAGGGCAGCCAGACTCCCTAGGGGTTTTCCGGCTTGAATAAATACAGCGGAGACACTCACATTACCAGTCCCCACATGGCGCAGATTGGGGTGTCCTGAGAGCTGCACTAGCCAGTTGATCAGAGGCAGGCTACCCAGGAGCAGGCAACATCCAAGATAAAGGACAAGAACAGGAAAGGGAGGCAAGGCAACCACTCAACTGCAAGCTACTGCTTTCCATTACACCAGTTTCCTTCCCGTCGAGAGGATCTCCATCCGCGGCCTCAAAAAAAACAGGAGCCTTCAGGCCCCTGCAGAGATCGATTCCTCAATAGGCAATTTCAATTTAGAGACGTGCTAGAGAAGTCTGCAATTTCCCCTGCCATGAGGGTCGGGGCTGGGAATCTCAAAAAAGGCAAAAGCAATGGGTCATGACCCGAGCGATCCTTCTAGTTATCTTTGACGATAGAATCAGGATCAACATAGTAACAGTGGGCACTATCAGCACAAATATAGGCCCATCCATTTTGATCAGCATCCACCAGCTTGTACTCAGATTGAGGGACAAAAAAGCCCTGGTGGTTGCGGGTGTCGAGCTTAACTCGAACATGTTCAGGATTCATCATATCGGCTCCTCCAGCTTGGTAGTGGGAACTACAAAAAATTGATTACTGAGGAGTCTAGCATCCAGATTCTGAGAGCTGTGTTAAGAATACAAGGGCTTCCTGAAGACTTAATAAGATAAGTAAATTTCCTATTAAAAGATGTCAATAACTATTTCTAGCTAAAAAGCCATTGCTCTATTTTGGAGAGTTGAGTCCATTCAGCGCGACGTTTTTTCCCTTCCTGAATATTCGCTTTAACTAGGTCAATTTGCTCATTATCGCTGATCAAAATCCGCTGGATCATTTCCACCTGCTCGCGGACTCCCTTTCGACCTGTCTCCAACATGGCCAGTGCCAGATTCACCCGGGGCTGAGCATCGACGCGATCGAGATTGACGGCTTTTTGGGCTGCTTTCAAGGCGGGTTCAGGTTGCTGTTCCAGCAGGTACAGCCAGGAAAGACAGGTCCAGGCGGCACTGAGTTTGGTGGATTGCTTACAGATATCCACAAAATCAGGAATCAAGGTTACCGCCGCTTCCCCTGCTTCATAACGTGCAACGGCAGCCTGAAACAATTCTTCAACAGAAGCTGTCATAAATCTCCATCCTTGGCGGTTAACATTTGCTGATGTTTGCTGGCTGTGATCAACGTCTCCCGTGCAAGGTAGCAGGTATTCAGCAAATCCGAGAACTCCGGGACGGTCTCAGAGGTCGGGTGCTGAGAGAGCCACAACCAGAACTCGATATTCCCTGCTGGACCCAGAGCTGGTGACCAGGTATGGCCATGATAGAGCCAGCCCAGGGCCAGGCCAGACTGTAGCACTTGCTCCAGGACGGTAGCATGGATGCGCGGATCCCGCACCACTCCTTTTTTACCCACCTGGTCTCGTCCCGCCTCAAACTGGGGTTTGACCAGCAGTAACACCTCCCGTGGAGGGATGAGCAGGGTCCACAGCACCGGCAGCACTTTGCTCAGGGAGATAAAGGAGAGATCGACCGTGGCCAGATCAGCTGCCGGACCAGCGCCATACAGTTGTTCAGCTGTGAGATGGCGGATGTTGGTCCGTTCCAGAATTTTGACGCGTGGGTCTGTGCGCAGTGACCAGGCCACCTGACCGTAGCCCACATCCACTCCGTACACCTGGGCAGCCCCTTGCTGCAGCAGACAATCGGTAAACCCGCCTGTGGAAATGCCTGCATCCAGACAGATCCGACCCTTCACAGTGATGGGAAAGGCCTGCAGCGCACCCACCAGCTTCTCGCCTCCACGGGAGACAAAGAGAGGCCCGGTCTGGACTTTCACCTGAATGGAATCCAGAACCTGAGATCCGGGCTTGTCAACGCAAACCCCGTTCACCCAAACCTGCCCCGCCTGGACAGCCCGCTGTGCCTGTTGCCGTGAGGGAAAATAACCCTGGTTGACCAGCCACTGATCCAGACGGAAACGAGCAGGCATCGCTAGAGATCTAGACGTCGGTTTCGCTCAGCTCGGCGCAGAGGTAGTCAAAGGGCTCCTCCACAAAGGCAAACTCTGGGGGAGATCCCAATAGCTCCAGCAGCCGCTCCTTCATGTTTTGAATCCCCAGAACGGTGGGAGCGATCGGTACACCCAGAGAATTATAGGTCTCCCGCAACCCTGCCAGCACCCGCTCATCCAGAACACTGGTATCTCCAGCCACCAGGGCATAGGAGGTGTAGCGCAGGTAGTAGTCCATATCCCGCAGGCAGGTGGCATAGCGGCGGGTAGTGTAGGCGTTACCGCCAGGACGCAGCAGATCAGGAACATCAGTGAACAGGCGTACTGCAGCACTTTTGACAATATCCACTGCATTCAGATTGATCGTGTTCACGGCCTGGATCCGCTTCATCCCGGAGTTGTAATACCCCTTGAGACGATCCATGGCATCACGATCCAGGTAACGTCCGCTTAAATCGTACTGTTTGATCAGGCCAGTGATGGCATCGCGCATATCCGGAGGCTCCAATCTTATCAGGCTGTGCAGAAAAGGTTTTTTATGGTTGGGGAAAGAATACCCAAAAAAGTTTAACACGTTGACGGGACCGGAACCCTTTTACCCACCGCCTGGTAGTGTTCCTTAACAGAGGCAGGGTCAGCGGTTATGATCTTGCGATTGGGCTTGCTGACGCAGGCGACGGGTTTGTTCCAGAAGATCTTCCACGTCTTCCTGAGTGGTGCGCTCGATGTAGTTGATCTTGACCTCCTCCAGCAGATCCACCAGCAGATCCCGAATTTCCTCCAGAGCCCGCCGTTCTCCCAGTTCGGACATGAAGGACTGACTGAAATTTTGGGCCACCCGTCCTGACAGTTCCCGTCCCACCGGATCCTCAAGCGAACCAATCAGTCCTGAATACAGGGATCCGACCAGCTCACGGGCCAGGCGCTCACTCACCTGGGTGGACCAATCGGCAAATCCAGGCATGCCCTCCAGGCGTTGCAAAGCCGGAACCTGCTTGAGGATAGAGTCCAGGTTGTAGCGCAGCAGGGCTTCCAGATCGGGCTGAATGGTGGGGATCACCCGATAGGCCAGGATCTGGATCAAGATATTGCTGATGGCTTCCACTTCATTGACATTATTCAGGTCAATGTAGGTTTTGTCCTGACCAGGCCGGGGTAAGACGCGCCGCAGATCCCCCCGTTGTACCGAGGCCTGAAACTGATTCAATACCTGGATGACTACCACTTCCGCCAGATCTTCGCCAACGGTGGCTACAATCCCTCGACTCACCTGGGACTGCACCCTGCCAATATCGAATAGGCGTGCCTCCCCAAGCCGGGTAAAGACGGGAATGGCTCTAAGAAAACGCCAGAACGGCAGAAAGAGGAACACATCATACCAGCGCCAGAGCATGGCATCTCGCCAGGTTACACTTACGTGCCGCCGACTGATGAAATAGGTGCGCAGCAAAAACTCCAGGAAAAAGAAAGCCACAAAGCCCGCATCCAGGAGAGGGAAATAGTCGACGTAGGCTCCGGTTTCACTGATGGGTCGCGAAAAGTTGATCTCCAACAAAGGCCGGATCTGGTTGTGGAAAAAGTCCAGCCCCTCTCCCTCCGGAGCACGGGTGAGATAGTCTACTGTCCAGAAGCGCTCAAAAGAGTTCTGGGCAGAATTGAGGGGATTGGGAATAAGGGAAAGCATGCGGTTCTCAATCTGCACCAGCCGCCCACTTTTATTGACACTGCGAAAGGGATCGGTGTCGAGAATCCGGGCACTCTGGGCGCGCAGATCAAACAAAATCTGCCGGGCTTTCTGAGAATTCAGGCCTTCCACTAACAATACCTGCCGCAACTCATCCACCAGGTCCAGATAAGCTTGGGTGGTGGCATTGGGCTGAATTGCCTTCACCGGATCGTAAAGCCGGGTGACAGGGGATGTATCCGAACGGGCGGAGAGGATCGGGACGGATAGTGTGATCGTCTGGTTAAACCCAAAGGCCCGCAGCCAGTACAGTTCAACTCGTCCCTGTAACCAGAAATCTCGCCAGGCTACATAGCTGAGGTCAAACAGAACTAATCCAAAATTAGCCAGGGCAATCAGGGCTGCACCCCGTTCATAGAGGAGGGACCATCCTCGTTTCCTGCGAGTACGGGATCGGGAGGTCGGGGATTGGGACATGCTTAGACTCACTCATCAGCAGAAGCCTGGGGGCTTTGGCCGGAAACCTGCTCCAGGGCAGCGACAGCGGCGGCGGATCCCGCCAGAATATCCCGCTCTTCTCCCCCCAGGTAGACACGACCAAAACGGCCAAAGGGTTGCACCTCTAGGATATTGATATGGGCGGCCTTTTCGGCTTCATTAGCAGCCAGAGGCGCATAGCCTGCCGGTTGCAGCTCCAGAATATAGAGGGTCTGCTTGGCCAGCAGCATTTGGCCGCGGCGAAAGCGGTTAATGAGCTGGACCTGGTGCGGATCAATGTTGCGAATGATCTGACTGGAGACGATCTCGGGTTTGAGGCGCTCCTGCTCCCGCAATCCCAGTGCCTGGAGGATGGCTCGACCCGCAGCTTTGGTATCCCCCTGATTGTTGGAATGAATCTCCAGGAGTCCATAAAGGCGTTCCACCACCTGCACCCCTGGACGCACCACCGTTGCTTTCAGGGCAACATCCGTGATCCGATTGATCTCAATGCCTGGCGAAACCTCCACCCAGAGAGATGTGTCCCCCGGCAGAGGCAAAAAACCGGCGGCAACCGTGCCCAGGTAGGCAGCATACTGAGGCTGCAAACTATCCAGAAACACATAGGTACGCAACTCAATCCCCAAGACAGTCGAGCCTCATCGCAGGTGGGTAGGACGGGATCCGCTCCGATAGGGGTCACTATACTCTCTGATGACCCTTCAGCTGCTGAGCAGGCCACCACTGATCTTGCGAATTGCTTTGCCAGCCACATCGCTGTATCGCAGCTCTCCCGCCAGGATCCGACCCATCAGGCGGGTGGCTCCGGGTCGTTTTACCGCCACTCGATAGGCCATGCCAGGGAAACGGTAAAAGCTGCCCGCTAGACGCTTGGCCCACCGCATTTCCCCTCCCCAGGACTCCTGCACCTGCTGGGAGTAGCGGGCCAGGGCATCCCCCGATCCCCCAATCGCATCGCTGATGGCTATGGCCGCCAGGGTCCCCGTCAGCAGCGAGGGACGGATCCCTTCAGCCGTAAATGGATCAATGACACAGGCTGCATCGCCCACCAAAAGGGCGTTCTGGGTGTGCAGCGCCTGATCTTCATCCCAGAGGCAGATGGGGTGGCCGTATTGCTTCACCGACTGGAGATCCACTCCAAAGGTCTGCGCATACTCCGTCGCCAAGGCGCGCAGGTTTTGCTTTTCGCCGCCCCGAAAGGTGCCTGCCCCGATGGAATAGCCGTCCACCTTCGGAAAATTCCAGATGTAGCCATTGGCAACCGTGCCAAAGTCAAAGTGAGCCATGGCAGTTTCTGGGTGATCCACCAGAGCCTCTGCCTCCAGCGCTGCCGCCAGTCGTCGCTGCCGTTCTTTGAATCCCAGCCACTTGGCCATCGATCCTTTGGCCCCATCTGCCGCGATCACATAGGTACTCGTCAGGGTGGCTGCTGGGGTTTGCACCTGCCAGTGATCACTCTGCCATTCAATCCCCTGCACAGGCGTGCTGTCCTGCACCTGCGCCCCCCGTTGCTGCGCCTGCTGAATCAGGTAATGGTCAAAAACATCACGGCGAACCATCCACACCGGTTCTTGCAGATCCAGTTCCGCCACCACCGGATCCCCCATTTTCCAGGTGTAACGGATCTGGTTGAGTTTCAGGGAAATGGCGGGAGAAAAGTCAAAATCAAACCACTCGGCTACCACTGGAGACACTCCACCGCCACAGGGTTTGTAACGGGGTAAGGTTTCTCGCTCCAGCACCAGAACCTGATGACCCCTGCAGGCAAGATGGTAAGCAGCCGCGCCTCCAGCTGGACCAGCCCCCACAATGATGCAGTCGTAGCGAGATGAATGCGCCATAACCTAAAAGAATACCTGCAGGCCAGCTTCCCAAGCTTAGAGCTTTCGGGAGTAGAATTCCACCACCAGCAGTTCATTCACAGGAGCACAGATCTGATCCCGAGGGGGTAACTCTTTGATCCGGCCCTTGAGAGTATCTTTGTCGAACTCCAGGTAGTCCGGCAGAAACAGTCCCGGAAATTCTGCGTAGGTCGCCACCAGTTTGCGGGAATTGGCATTGTTGCGGACCGTGATCACATCGCCCACCTTGCAGCCAAAACTGGGGATCGTGACCTTGCGACCATTGACAACAATATGGCCATGATTGACCACCTGGCGGGCGGCAGGAATCGTGGGGGCCATGCCCATGCGAAAAACAATACAGTCCAGGCGCATTTCCAGAAGTTGCAGCAGTGCCAGTCCAGTGGCTCCTTTGGCTCGTCGGGCTCGTTTCATGTACCGCAACATCTGCCGCTCCGAAACCCCGTAGTTGAAACGGACCTTCTGCTTTTCCTCAAGACGGATGGCAAATTCTGATTTTTTCTTGCGTTCCGCACCGTGCTGCCCTGGGGGATTACTATTTTTAGGGCGTTTGCGAGTGAGTCCGGGTAAATCCAGACCCCCAAAACGGCGTACGACTTTCAGGCGCGGGCCGGTGAAACGAGACATGCTGATCCTTCTCCACGAACACAGAGGCTTGGGTTGCTAGAGTAAACAGTCTGTAGGGCCTGGGCAGGCCCCGAACAAAAATTTTGGCAGCGATCTAACATCATACATCTGGTTCTTAAATTATGCAGCACCTTGGCCCTAAACTGCAGATTCTTGCGCATCAACCCTTTCCGATCAGGCTGGGGAGCTTTTTGGCTGCCGTGCTCCTGGGGGTCGTCCCGATTGCGGTGCTGAGGGTAGGCTTCCCGGCTCTGGAATCGGTAGTCTGGATTCCGCTGTATCTGTGGTTACTGACGCTGCTGCAGATCTGGAATCGTCACATCCGACAAAGAGAGCTCTGGAGGAGCTATGGGCTAACCCTTTCCCGGCAATGTTGGCAGGAGCTGGGTCAGGGCTTGGGGTTGGGAATGCTGGGGCTCTACTCCATGTTTTTCCTGGAGGGGATCTGGGGATGGCTGACCTGGCAACCGATAGCGATCCGGGATCTGCTGGTCTTTGGTGGAATTGGCCTGGTGCTGGGCCTGGGGGTTTCCCTGGCGGAGGAACTCCTGTTTCGAGGCTGGTTGCTGGATGAGCTCAGTCTGGATTACGGCAGTGTCTGGGCCAGCCTGCAGGCAATGATCTGGTTTGCGGTCCTCCACTTTATTCGGCCTCTGGAGGAGATCCTGCGCACCTGGCCTCAGTTTCCAGGGTTGCTGCTGGTGGCCGCTGTTCTGATCCTGGCTCGGCGCTGTACTCAGGGGCGACTGGCATTTCCGCTGGGACTGCATGCTGGCTGGATCTGGGGGATCAGTTTGATCCATAACCTGGACTGGATTCGCTACACGCAGCAGGTGCCTGCCTGGGTCACAGGGATAGATGACAACCCTCTGGCAGGTCTGATGGGGTGTGGATTCCTGATCCTGACGGGAGGTTTTGTCTGGCGAATCCAGGCTTCACGGAACTCTATCCGCGAACTTCATTAACCTGCAGATTTATCCTGGCCTCGCACCATCCAGATGTGGGGAATTCCAGCCTCGTCATAGAGATCGCCAACAGCCTGCCAGCCCAGACGGCTGTACCAAGGATGCAGATAGGCCTGAGCACTCATGGCTGCCGATTGATCCCCAATCAGTTCATGAATGTAGTCCAGTATCTGGGTTCCCAGTCCCTGCCCCTGTCGCTGTGGATGAACGGCAATCCGACCAATCTTAATAGGCTGCTGATCCATAAACAGCCGGGCTGTGCCCACCAGCTGCCCCTCAAGATCCGCCAGCACATGCACACACTCTGGATCCAGGCCATCGACCTCCGGCTCTGCCGTGATCTTTTGTCCACAGACAAATACCAGATTTCGCAGCCAGAGGATCTCATAAAGCTCCTGTAGAGTCAGGTCGGCAAAGGCTCTATGCCTAAGTTGTAGTTGTTGCACGAACCAGTGACTCCTTTATTTCGGATTTACGGTTGGATCAGAACCCTCTCAGGATCCAGTCAGGAAAGAAGGGCTCACCTGCCATCCCCCGCAGGGTGAAGTGAATAAAGAACATCAGCAGGATAAACCCGATCCCGACGCTTACTCCAGCCAGAGGACTCTTGCGGGCAAAATTGGCAAAGGGCCGGATGCCCACCCAGACGCCTCCCAGGAGGGTCGTGATCAGATAAAAGGGGTAGCGGGAAACATTTTCTACAAACTGATCCTCCAGCTTGCGGGGGGGGGGCTGAGGGGGCATAACCTCACCTTCGAGATAGCATCAATCCTCAGTCTGGCACAGGTTTAGCCTGTGTTTCGCATCCCTGCAGCAATCCCATTGATGGTTAACATGGCCCCTCGGAGAAGTTCTGAACGGCTGTAGCGGGTGCGGGAGGAGCGACGACCATCGTTGTGCTCCCGCAGGCGTTTGAGCAGTGAGACCTGAATGTAACCCAGGGGGACAATGGAGCGGTTGCGCAGATGCACGGAGCGCTGCAGACGCGGATCGTTATCCAGCAATTGCTCATGTTGGGTGATATCCAGAACCACCTGCCGGGTGCGGCGCATCTCGGTGGCAATCAGACTGAACAGGTAATCCGCTGTTTCCCGGCGCTCCGGGGAAGTGAGTTCATCCACATAGTGCTGGGCAATCTGCAGATCTACCTTGGCCAACGTCATTTCCACCTTGGAGATCACCATCCGGAAGAAGGGCCAGTCACGGTAGAGAAAGCGCAGCTGACCCAGGTTGAACTCTGGGGCCTGATCAATGTATCCCTGCAGTGCCGTCCCCACCCCATACCAGGCGGGCAGTAAGACACGCATCTGGGTCCAGCTAAACACCCAGGGAATCGCCCGCAACCCACTCAGATCTCGCTTGCCACTGCTGCGCCGCGCTGGACGGGAACTGATCTGCAGCTGACTGATTTCTTCAATTGGCGTGACTTCATGGAAGAAATCCAGAAACCCTTCCTGTTCATACACCAGCGAGCGATAGGCCTGCCGCGCCACATTGGCCAGAGTTTCCATCAGCCGAGACCACTCGTTATAATCCTCGGAGTAATTGTGGAGCAAACTGGCCTGAATCACCGCACTGGTAACGGTTTCCAGGTTATAGACCGCCAGATCCTGCAGGGAGTATTTGGAGGCCAGCACTTCCCCCTGTTCGGTGATCTTGATCCGGCCTCCCACACTGCGGCCAGGTTGGGCTAGCACGGCCTCATACGCAGGACCCCCACCCCGACCCACCGATCCCCCCCGACCGTGAAAGATCTGAATCTTCACCTGATACTGATCCACCACATCCTGCAGGGTTTGCTGAGCTTTGTAGATCTCCCAGTTACTGCTGAGGAACCCCGAATCCTTATTACTGTCGGAATAGCCCAGCATTACTTCCTGCAAATCCCCCAGGTGATGTAGATAACTGCGGTAAAGGGGCAGATCCAGCATCGCTGTCATGACTTCGGGGGCACGGCGTAAGTCTTCCACCGTTTCAAACAGGGGCACCACTGCCAGCGATCCCGTGCTGCTAATTGGATCAAAGAGGCCGGTTTCTTTCGCTAGGAGCAGGACTTCCAGCAGATCGCTAACGGAGCGGGACATGCTGATGATGTAGGTCTGGCAGATCTCTTGACCAAATTCCTTTTGCAGGCGGCGAATCATCCGGAAGGTATCGATCAGTTCCTGTGCTTTGGGGGAAAGCTGAGCCTCGGGGGGCCAGAAGGGACGGCGGGTCTGCAGTTCCTGCAACAAAAATTCCACTTTGGCAGCTTCCGACATTTCGTTGTAAGGCTCCGAGAGCAGATGCAGATAGTCAAAAACCTCGGTCAGCACTTCTTCGTGATAGCCACTGTCCTGGCGCACATCCAGCTTGGCCAGATAAAACCCAAACACCTGCACCTGGGCAATCAGATGATTCAACCGCCGACAGGAAAGCCCCGTGGCGGCCAGACTGTCCTGGATCAGGAGCAATTCATCCAGAAACTCCCCAGCACTGGTATAGGCATGTTCCACCAACAAAGGTTCGGTGGGGTGATGCTTCATGCGTTCATTGCGCTGTTGAGTCAGCTCCAATTTGCGTTGAATAAATTTTAATTTCAGGCGGTAGGGTTCCTGGCGGTAGGTGACGGAGTAGGTGTCGTAGATCTCAGGAAATCGATGCTGATCCTGCTCCAATGTATCCAGAAGTCGATTGTCAACATCCCCCCAGTGCAGCGAAACACTCAGGGTCTTAATCACCTGTTTGATCGACTCCAGATATTTTCCCAGCACAAGATTTCTTTGATAAATCGCCGTTTGCCAGGTTACCTCTGCCGTGACGGAAGGATTGCCATCCCGATCTGCTCCCACCCAGGATCCGAAGCTGCAGCAATGGGCAGCGGGAGGGGTCACCTGAGGAAATGCTGCCTTCAAAGAGTTGCACAGATGCTCATGAAGGAGAGGCGTCGCCTGAAACAAAACTTCTTCAAAGTAGTGGAGGGTATAGTCCACTTCATTCAATACGGTGGGAGGCACCTGGTGCAGTTCATCAGTCCGCCACCAGAGCAGAATCTCCTCCGCCAGTTGTTCTCGCAGGGTGGGAAGTTTGGCCCGATCCATCTGCTCTGCCCAGTCCAGCTGTCCCAGCAACCCGGAGAAACTGCGCTGCTTTTCCCGAATCGTATGGCGCACAATTTCCGTGGGATGGGCTGTGAACACCATGCGAATGCTCAGATCGGCCATCAGCCTCTCGATCCAGGCGGGAGGAACATTCTGGGCCTTGAGATAAGGCAGGAGCCGCTCCAGTTTTTCATACTCCCGCACCGACTTGTGGTGACCATTGCGAACCGCCAGATCAGCTTCTGAGCCCCGTTCGTAATGTTGCTCCACAATATTGATCAGCTGAAAGAAGAGGGCAAAGGCCCGCGCCGCCTGAATCGCCTCATCCAAACCCAGGTGTTCCACGATTTGCAGCACCTCTTCCGGCGGTTGAGCTGGAGCCTGACCATCGAGAGAGGTGGCCCGCAACAGACGCAGAAGATCCAGCAGGCGGGGACCACACTCCCTTTCCAGCACGGATTCCCACAGGTGCTCCACCATTTGTAATCGCAGATTCAGAAGGGAAGGGCTGCAGGGCCGATCCACCTTCACTGCTCGGTCCAATTCCGCCTGCTGGAAAACAGAAGTGGAGTTCGGGGGGTCTCCTCCGATCAAGGCAGAGGTGGTGAGGCTGGGCATGCTGGTCATGAGCAGTTTGCTCCGGCACTTGATCTTGACAACTTACTATTAGAACCTGATTTTCAGGCTCTCCGATGTAACTGAGAACACGGCAAGCATCGTTGATCTCTACCCGATGGTATCGCACGGTTCCCTGATCCCCCATCCCGCCGGAGGGTCTACCACTGAATAATCTTGTTCTTGACGGCGATCATGCACATGGCTACCCTGGCGTTCACCTCTTCCTCTGCATCCAGAACATCCAGCTTCTCCTTCAGGCGTTGGATACAGTTCTGAACAGTCTTCTTGCTGGTGTGAATCCGATCGGCAATGGCCTGATCCGTCAGGGCTTCTTTGCAGAGAAGGGTAAGGACCTCAATTTCTCGCTCGGTGAGTTTTGTTAACCCCCGCAGCTCCCGCGGCATCCGCAGTTCTCCATTCAGGGCACTTTTGGCCCCCTCCAGAAAAACACTGCGCCGTTCCATCTTGTTGACCGCTGCAAATCCTCCCTGGTGCTTGCTGATCAACCCCACCAGGGGGGTGAGCAATAGCGGTTCGCTGGAATAGGCCATGACATTCAGGGTGGGATAGGTTTCAAAAATATGGCGCAGCAGGTCCAGTCCAGGTTCTGCCGACTGCTCTCCACTGTTCTGGCCGTAAAGGATATCTGTGACCACCAGATCCGGTTGTTCCCGCTTCAGGCGGGCCTGCGCATCGGTGGGTGAGCTCACAATAGTGCATTCCGCCTGATTGCCCAGTCGCTGTAGCCATTCACAGTTATTTTGAGCAACTTCGGGATGATCCTCAACGATCAAGAACCGGAGGGCACCACCCTGTCCTTCACTCTCACTCATCCTGCTGTCTCTCACCGCAACTGGTCATTAGTCTACCCTGTCCGACTCCCATCCTCCTGGGGCATTCCGCTCAATCCTGAGAGGAAAGAACCGTGTATGTGCCCTCAACAACAGTGGTACGGTTAAGGATGAATCGATCATTTCCCGAGCGCCAATTCGCCTATGTCCGCTGTAGAAGTCTCCAGTCTCTGGCCGCAATTGCTCCAACAGCTTCTGGATCAACAGTCGCTCTCCGAAGCTCAGGCGGAGTTATTGATGAATGGGTGGTTGGATAGCGAAGTCCCTGATGTCCTCTCCGGAGCGATTCTGGCAGCCCTGCAGGCCAAGGGGATCAGTGCTCCTGAGCTGGCGGGGATGGCGCGGGTGCTGCAACGAGCCGCCGTGGGGGAAGCCGCTAACTTGCCGATTTTGGTGGATACCTGTGGTACCGGCGGGGATCAGGCGGGCACATTTAATATTTCAACTGCCGTGGCTTTTGTGGTCAGTGCTGCGGGAGTGCCCGTGGCCAAGCATGGGAACCGCTCTGCCTCTAGTAAGGTGGGGTCTGCCGATGTCCTGGAGGGGTTAGGGATTCATCTGGCTGCTCCCAGTGAACAGATCCGTGCCGCTCTCACCGAAGTGGGCATTACCTTTTTATTTGCCCCCAACTGGCATCCTGCCATGCGGGCGGTGATCCCCTATCGGCGTGCCCTGAAGATCCGTACCATTTTCAATCTCCTGGGCCCCCTCGTGAACCCCCTGCGCCCCAACCGTCAGATCATTGGGGTCTATGATTCTAAGCTGGTCTTAACCGTGGCCGAAGCCCTGCGTCTGCTGGGATCTGAACGGGCTATCGTTCTCCACAGCCGGGAGGGGTTGGATGAAGCTGGACTGCAGTTACCGACTGATCTGGGCATGTTGCAGTCAGGGCAGGTCACATCTTTTTCCCTTCTTGCCTCTGATTTTGGCCTCACACCCGCTCCTTTGGAGGCCCTCAAAGGCGGAGATCTGCAGGACAATATTCAGATCCTGCAGCAGGTGTTACAGGGAAAAGGAACCCCAGCTCAGCGGGATGTCGTGGCTCTCAATAGTGCTCTGGCATTGCAGGTGGCGGGAAAGGTGGACACCTGGGCCAGGGGAGTCGAAATGGCTCTGTCAATTTTGCAGGAGGGATCTGCCTGGGATCGGTTAACCCAGTTACTGGAATTTTTGCGGCCTGATTAGTGTCGATCAGGCTGTGACTTGAGGTTTGGGGGTAGACCGAGAAGCAGAAGCCTGTCTGGCCAGGGATTGCTGTTTTTGATAGGTGTCACAGAGATCCGCCAAAAAGCAGGATTGACAGAGAGGTTTACGGGCATCACAGATGGCCCGGCCATGTTCGATCAGGCGAATCGACCAGTTTTCCCAATCCGGACGGGGGAGAAGCTGCATCAGATCTTTTTCGATTCGGACAGGATCTTGATGAGACGTGAGGCCTAGCCGAGCACTCAACCGCTTGACATGAGTATCGACCGTCACCCCAGCATTGATGCCAAACCCATGAGCCAGCACCACGTTAGCGGTTTTGCGGGCCACACCCGGCAGCGTCAACAGCTCTGGCATCGTCTGGGGAACCCTGCCCTCAAACGTTTCGACAATCTTGCGACTGGCCTCCTGAATATGTTTGGCCTTATTCCGGTAAAAGCCTGTGGATCGGATCAGTTGTTCAATGTCCGACCGATCAGCCGCTGCCAGGGCCGGAGCATCAGGGAAGCGCCGGAACAATTCCGGAGTAACCATGTTGACCCGTTCGTCAGTGCATTGAGCCGACAAGATCGTAGCCACCAGCAACTGCAAGGGGGTCTGATAGTGCAGAGAACAGGTGGCATCCGGATAATGTCGTTTCAGCAGGATCAGAATTTCCAGTGCTCGCTGTTTTTTGCTGCGCTTCTTCACCATTCACCCGGCTCCGGTGACGATGGCAATCGTATCCTTAAAAATCAACACCACCCCCAGGCCTAAAATCAGCACCAGACCCGTTTGCATCACCCGTTCCTCCAGTTGCTTGGGGAGTCGTTTACCCCGCAGGGCCTCCAGCAGGAGGAAGGCAATATGTCCCCCATCCAACGCTGGCAGGGGCAAGAGATTGATAATAGCCAGGTTGATACTGATCAGGGCGGTGAAGTTAAACAGGCTGGCCGCGTCCGATTTTGCCAGTTCGGCACCAATTTTAATGATCCCCACCGGCCCGGAAACCTGGTTGGCGGTGCTGGCAAAATTCTGGATCAGCTGCTTGAAGCCCTCCACGTTGATCATGACCACCCGCTGATAGGCGTTGGAGGCTTCTGCAAAGATCTGCAGGAGATGATCGGCGGGCATCAAAACCATCTGCTGATTCGGTGCCAGATTTACCCCAATCACAGGGACTCCCTCTGAGTTGACCTGGGGTTGCACCGAGAGCGAGAGAGTTTCCGAGAGACGGGGCCGCAGCACCTGCAGCTCCAGAGACTGATTTTGGTGTTCCTGAACCAGGGTCTGGAAGGATTGAATCGCCATGTCGGCTTCCGCGGGAGTGTCTACCCACTCATAACTTTGATCGCTGGCGGCCAGCAGCACATCCCCAGCCTCTAACCCTGCTGACTGAGCTGGACTCTCGGGAATCACCTGCGGGATTAAGATTCCCGGATGTTGATAGGGACCTGGCCTGGGGATCCCAATCGTGGCAAACATCAACACCAGCACCAGATAGGCAAACACCAGGTTCGCCAGCACCCCGGCACTCATGACCACCAGCCGATCCGGCACGGGACGGTTGCGCAGCAGATCGGGGTCATCCACAGGGTAAGGGCAATCCGGGTCATCATCGGGAAAACCCACAAAGCCCCCTAACGGCAATGCTCGGACGGCGTACTCCGTTTCCGTTCCCTGCCACCGCCAGAGCACCGGACCAAAGCCTAGGGAGAAACGATTGACATGAATTCCCTGCAGCTTGGCCGCCGCAAAGTGTCCCAACTCGTGCACCAAGATAAGGATCGCCAGGATCCCAATAGAGGCTAAAACAAACATGATCTAGAGCACCTGCTCAACTTCCAAAATGTCAGGGATTTCTTCCCGCAACTTGCGTTCAATGCCCATGCGAAGCGTCATGGTTGAACTGGGACAAGACCCACAAGCACCCTGCAGCCGCAATTTCACAACAGGTCCATCCAGCTCGACCAGCTCGACATTGCCTCCATCTGCCATCAGGTAGGGGCGGAGCTGATCCAGAACTTTTTCTACACTTTCTGTGGTGAGGGGCATGGCCATAGGACAGTTTCCTTCGAAAAGAGTGCTACAGTCTCAGTCTACGGTGAATTTAAGGGATGCGGCGGCGGGCAAACCGGATCTCTGTTTCTGCCAGGAGACTAGAAATTGACCTGATGACGGATCAGGTTCAAAAATTCTTCTCGGGTTTTGGAGTCCTGCTGGAATACCCCGGTCATGGAACTGGTCACCGTCCAGGATCCCGGTTTCTGCACTCCCCGCATCACCATACACATGTGAGTGGCTTCAATCACCACCGCTACGCCCTGGGGCTCCAGCACCTCCATCAGGGACTCGGCCACCTGACGGGTGAGGCGTTCTTGTACCTGTAATCGCCGTGCATACATTTCCACAATCCGAGCGATCTTGCTTAAGCCCACCACTTTCTGGGTGGGGATGTAGCCCACATGAGCACGGCCAATAAAGGGCAGCATGTGGTGCTCACAGAGGCTGAAGAGGCTGATATCGCGGATCAGAACCATCTCGTCATGACCGACATCAAAAATGGCTCCATTCACCAGCTCCTCCAGAGACTGATCATAGCCACCGGTGAGGAACTGTAGTGCTTCCACCACCCGCTGAGGGGTCTTGGCCAAACCCTCGCGAGACAGATCTTCCCCCAGACCCTTGATCAGAGTTTCCGCAGCTGCGATCATCTCCGCTTGCGAAATAGCAGAACGGCAGTCCTCATGGCTTTGGGTCTGCCCCTCCTGCACGGGGTGTAGCGGTAACGTGCCATTGCGCTCTAACCGATTTCCCAACGCCTGTGGCTCACTTTGAGAAGAGTTAGGGCCACTTTTTGCAATTGTCATGATAGAGACAGTCCTCCCATAAAAAATAAAATCAGAAGTGACAAACCGAAACAGTCAGGGTTTACAACACTCCCCCGGCGGGCATTAACACAATTTCCTCCACCACCACCGTGGGGGGGGATAGCACCAGCTGCACCAGATAATCCGCCACATCCTCTACCCGCAGCATCTGGGAACGATCCAGCTGCGTTTGCACCGTTTCGGAGTCCCAGAGATCAGTGTCAACTGCACCTGGGCAAAAGGCAGTGACGCGAATGCCATGGCTACGTTCTTCCTGAGCCAAGGCCTGACTCAATCCCATCAACCCAAACTTGCTAGCGCTGTAAGCTCCCCAGTCAGGGAACGCCTGTTTACCTGCAATCGAAACCACATTCACAATCGTGCCCACCTGTTGCTGTCGCATGGTGGGGAGAACCGCCTGAATACAGAGAAAGGCTGCGGTTAAGTTCAAATCCATCACTTTCTGCCAGTCCGCCAGAGGGGTATCGGCGACCGGGGCAGTGTAGCCCATCCCAGCGTTGTTGATCAGCAGATCACAGCCTCCTAGACGCTCCAGAAGTGCCTGCAATTGCTGAGGAAGGTGTTGCAGATCCAGCAAATCCAGAACCTGAGGATGCGCATGCCCACCCCTGGCCTGAATTGCAGCTGAAACCTCCTGAAGCTGATCATTGGAGCGAGCCACCAGGGCAACCTCGGTTCCAACTGCTGCTAGCCGTTCCGCTACGGCCAGACCAATACCACGGCTAGCCCCCGTGATCAGTGCCCTGCGGGGCTTAACTGAGGGTGAATTCATCAACCTAGATCTCCTGAGGCGAATTCAGAAGCCGGTTACGCTTCAAGGCTAGGAGGAACGAATTCTGGGCAAAGGAATGCCTGACGAGAAAATTTCGGGAAGTCAAGATCACGGTGATTGGGTTACTAAATTTAACCGGATATCCGTCACACATTTTAACACTAAGATATGGAACTCATGGAATTCAGGGCATGAGCTTGCCAGTCGTGCAGGGGAGAGTAGCATAGCGGTTGAGATCGGGAGCCGATCACTATAATTAGGTTGGGTATCAGTACAGACCAGAGATTGCCAGGGGAGAAGGCTATGGGTGCACGCAAGGTCATCTACGGAATCTTCGGACAAAAGGCAGGCAGTGTCATTGTGGGCACCTGGAACTGGCTCTGGGGGATGCCGGTGGAGCAGGGGGGGGCAAGTGCTGTGCAGGTGGCGGAAGAATCGCTGCGAGCCATGCAGGAATCAGTGCAGAAACTGACGGAGGCGGTGGCCACTCAGGTGGCAGCCTATCAGCGCGCCGAGCAAAAATACCTCCTCAAGGTGCGGGAGTACCAGTCCTGGGAAAACAAAGCCAAGCTGGCGGCTCAACAGGGGGATCAGGCGGCGGCGCGATTGGCGATGTCCAGAGCCATTGAGGTGGAGCGCATTTTAGGTCCCCTCAAAGAAAATGTGGAAACGGCTGAGCGTTATGTGCAGGCGGCTAAACAAAAGCTAGCACGAGAGAAGGAAGCCCTCGCGGCCCGCAAGAGCGATTTGATCAACCTCAAAGATATTCAAGAGGTCAATCAAGCCCTGGAGCAAATGACACGGGTGAACAACAGCTACAACATCGATTCCGCCAAATCTCAGTTTGAAGCAGCGAAGAGTGCTGTGGAACGGCGGCAACTGAAGGTGCAGGCCCTCAACGAACTCTCGGAAGATCCGAATGCCCAGATGGAAACAGAACTCAACCAGATGCTGATGGATGATGAGGTCTCGCGGCGTCTATCCCAGCTCACTGGGGGTGGAGGGCAGCCGGAACTACCTCCGATCCCGTTGGAGCAGATTGAGGAGATTCCCCGCAGCCGTCAGGAGCGCTAAGGACCCTAACCCTGGGTCTCTTCCTCTGATATTGCTGTAGAAGCGGAAAGGGATACACCAACTTACAGGTCCTGGGGTAGGATCGGGCTGAGCATTGAGGCTATTCTGCCCTGAACTGCGGTTATCCCATGGCTAACTCCCCTGTGTCTTCTGCACCCGATGTCCTGCCAACCTACATGGGGGGAGATTCCCATACACTGGAGGCGATCCCCCTGCTTCAGGGTAAACTTCAGCCTCTGCTTTCCACCCTACCCCCGGATCATCCCAGCCCCAGTGTCCAGGCAGGGTATGCCGCCCCTGAGCATTATTTCAATCGTGAACTGAGTCTCCTCCAGTTCAATGCGCGGGTTTTTCATGAGGCCCTGGATGATCGCACTCCTTTGCTGGAACGGTTGAAGTTTCTATCGATCTTTGCCAGCAACCTCGACGAATTTTTCATGGTGCGGGTGGCGGTGATCAATCGTCAAAACGAGGCTGGGGTTAAAATTCTAACTCCTGATGGGTTGACGCCTGCCCAACAACTGCAGTTGATCTATGACCATCTCCACCCCCTGATGCAGCAGCATCATGCCTGTTATGAACAACTGATTCGTCCTACTCTGGCCCAGCATGGGGTGCGGATCCTGGATTACCCAGATCTCGACCCTGAACAACGGCAACTGTTGAAGGAGTACTTTGACAGCCAGGTGTTCCCTGTCCTCACCCCTCTGGCGGTGGATCCCGCCCATCCCTTTCCCCACATTTCCAACCTCAGCCTTAACCTGGCGGTGGTGGTCCAGGATTCGGAAACTCAGGTGGAGCACTTTGCGCGAGTGAAGGTCCCCGCAGGTGTGCTACCTCGCTTTGTGCGTTTGGGGGAGGCTCTGGAATTTGTCCCTCTGGAGCAGATCATTGCCCACAACCTGGAATCACTCTTTGTGGGCATGAAGATCCTGGAGTATTATCCCTTCCGCATTACACGCGATGCCGATATTGAACTGCAGGAGGAGGAGGCGGATGATCTTCTCTCTGCCATGCAGGAAGAACTGCGCAAACGGCGGTTTGGTTCGGTGGTACGCATGGAAATCAGCAGCCACGCCCCCAGTGATATTCGTCAACGATTGCAGGCGGAATTGCGTCTCAGCAGCCAACATGTTTACACCATCCCTGGTCTCCTGAACTTGCGAGATCTGATGGAGTTAACCGATCTACCTCTACCGCAGTTGAAGGATCCCCCCTGGACCTTTTGCAGTCATCCTCGCCTGCGGCCCACCTATAGCAATGAGGAAGAGCAGGACATTTTTTCCATTATTCAGGAAGGAGATATTCTGCTTCACCATCCCTATGAGTCTTTCTCCACCAGTGTTCTGCGCTTTTTAGAGGAAGCTGCCGCTGATCCGCAGGTGTTGACCATCAAACAAACCCTCTACCGCACTTCTGGTGACTCACCCGTTGTTTCGGCCCTAATCAATGCTGCCGAAAATGGCAAACAGGTGGCCGTGCTGGTGGAATTAAAGGCGCGCTTTGATGAGGAAAACAATATTCTCTGGGCCAAAAAGTTGGAGCGAGCCGGGGTTCACGTGGCCTATGGCCTCCCTGGGTTGAAAATCCACTGCAAACTGGCCATGGTGGTGCGTAAAGAGGGCAACCACTTGCGCCGCTATGTGCATATCGGTACGGGCAATTACAATCCCAAGACAGCTCGCCTCTACACTGATCTGGGGCTGCTCACCACTGATGAAGAACTGGGAACCGATGTCACGAATCTTTTTAATCTCTTAACAGGTTATTCACGGCAACGGGAATTCCGGCATCTTCTAGTTGCTCCCGTGACCCTCCGCTCCAGGATGGAAAGCATGATCCGGCGAGAGATCCAGCATCATCAACAGCATGGGAAAGGCCGGATTGTGGCCAAAGTTAATTCGCTTGTGGATCCCAAAATGATTGCGGTGCTCTACGAGGCGGGTCGGGCTGGGGTCGATATTGATCTGATTGTGCGGGGGATGTGCTGTTTGCGACCTGGGTTGCCTGGATTAAGTGAATCTATTCGGGTGCTCAGTGTCGTGGGGCGGCTGTTAGAACATTCGCGAGTGTTCTATTTCCACAATGGTGGCAAGGAAGAGATCTATCTGGGCAGTGCGGATTGGATGACCCGCAATCTGGATCGGCGCGTGGAAGTGATTACACCTGTCCGAAATCCAACCCTGATCAAAGAATTACAGGAGATTCTGGCCATCCTGCTGGCGGATAACCGTCAGGGCTGGGATCTGCGTCCGGATGGATCTTACCTACAGCGACGTCCCCAGGCGGATGAGCCCACACGCAGCACCCATGTGCAGTTGGTGGAGAGGGCCGAGGCCGCTGTCCGAACGGTGTCCTGATGCCGGGATGGAACTCCCCGTGCTACCATAAATAGCCAGCTAGGGGTGCCCATCATAGGGGCTGAGATCACACCCTTTGAACCTGATACGGGTTAGCACCATCGTAGGGAAGCTTCAGCAATGTTACCCATTCTCCAAATCAATCGCCTGCTCGGGCTTGAGCATGACCTCATGCCCTTTCCAGACTACCCGCAGCGAGACCAGGGTATATTGATCCACCCCTAAGCTCATCTTCAGCCAGCGGGCAGTGCAGTTGAGAAGTGATCGGGAAATGAACCATACGCAAATTGCCATCGTGGGGGGTGGAGTTGTCGGCCTTGCCATTGGCTGGCAGTTGGCTCGCCGTGGACATGCCACCACAGTGTTTGAACGGCAGCATATCGGCTGTGGAGCCAGTGGGGTTGCCGGTGGGATGCTGGCGGCTCAAGCCGAGGCGGAGCCCGGGGAAGAAATCCTGCACCAATTGCTGTTGCAAAGTCAACGCATGTGGCCCACTTTTGCCCAGGATCTGGAGCTGGCCAGCACTACTACCATTGGCTATCGCCGCGAAGGCACTCTGCTGGTGGCCGTCAATCGGGATGAGCAGGAACGCCTGAAGTCTCACCATCAGTATCAGCAAAGTCTGGGTCTGAATCTCACCTGGTTGTCCGGGTATGAGGTGCGCCAGCGAGAACCCTTTCTTTCCAGACAAATCGTCGGAGCCCTGTATAGCCCCGAGGATCACCAAGTGGATAACCGCTTGCTCTTGCAGGCCCTGAAGACCGCCTTTCTCCAGTCAGGAGGAATCCTGCAAGAACAGTGTCTGGTGGATGCCCTGCTGATCAAAGCTGATCAGATCTACGGCCTACGGCATCAAGATCAAGAGTGGTTTGCAGACTCCATTGTTCTGGCAACTGCTGCCTGGCCCCATCTGATCCGCAATCTCAATCCCTATGTAGACCTGCCCATCCGCCCCTGTAAAGGACAGATCCTGACGGTGCAGATGCCCCCGCAGCAGATTTTGACGGAGCATGTGATCTGGGGAGAGGATGTTTACCTGATCCCACGCCGCGATGGTCGCCTGTTAATTGGGGCCACGGTTGAAGAGAAGGGATATGATCCTGACCTCACCGTTGGGGGAATGCTGGATCTGCTGCAAAAGGCCTGGGAAATCCTGCCAGGGCTCTACGACATGCCGATTCGGGAAACACAGGTGGGCTTCCGTCCTCGCAGTCCTGATGATGCTCCCATTCTGGGTGCGACACCCCTCAAAGGCCTCTATCTGGCCACCGGCCATCACCGGAACGGGATCCTGCTCGCCCCTTTGCTGGCTCAGGCCATCACCCAGTTGCTGGAGGCGGGAAGTCTGCCCCCGGCTTGTCAAGCCTTCACTCTGGATCGATTTCAGACCTCAGGACCTCCCGATCCTGATCTCACGCTTTAGGACCTTGTATGTCAGGATCCCATTCCCCCCATCTGCAAGTGAACGGTCAACCCAGACCCATACCCCAGGATCTAGTCACCCTGCTTCAGGACTGCCATATCGAACCCACTCAGGCAGGAATCGCCATTGCAGTCAACGGGGAGGTGGTGCCTCGACGGCAGTGGGAAACTTACCCGTTGCAGGCCAACGATGTGGTGGAAATTGTGCATGCTGTTGCTGGAGGTTAAATCATGCTGGATCCTTTGATTCTCCATGACCGTTTCTTTCAGTCCCGACTGATCATGGGCACCTCTTCCTATCCCAATCAGTCCATCCTTGCTCAGTCCCTTGTGGCCAGTGGCACCGAAATGGTGACGGTCGCCATCCGACGGGTGGATACTTCAGGACATAAAGCCAGCCTGCTCCAGCTCCTGAAAGGCCAGTATCATCTCCTCCCCAACACCGCCGGGTGCTACACCGTCAAAGACGCCATCTTAACTGCAGAACTGGCCCGCGAAGCCCTGGAAACCAACTGGATCAAGCTGGAGGTGGTCGGGGATGAGAAAACGCTGTTTCCCGATGTTGAGCATTTGCTCCCTGCGGCTGCGGAGCTGATCAGACGGGGATTTGTGGTCTTGCCCTATTGCAATGACGATCCGATCACCTGCAAAAAGTTGGAGGATATGGGGTGTGCAGCAGTCATGCCTCTGGCTGCTCCTATTGGCTCTGGCATGGGGATTCGCAATCCCTACAATCTGCAGATTATTCGGGAGCAGTGTCAGATCCCGGTGATCATCGATGCGGGTCTGGGAACAGCTGCCGATGCGGCCCTGGCCATGGAATTGGGGGCGGATGCGGTACTCCTCAACAGTGCCGTGGCTCGGGCTCAAAAACCGGTGCAGATGGCAGAGGCAATGAAACTGGGGGTGGCGGCAGGTCGGCTTTCCTATCGCTCGGGCCGGATTCCTAAAAAACTCTATGCGGAGGGCTCTACGACCCTGGTGGGACTGATGGGTACTTGAGCTGAGAGAAATTTACTCGCCTCCAGCACAGGTGGCCGCCTCAGGACAAAAACGATAGCCCTTCCCATAAACGGTACGGATGAGAGGGAGTGAGTGGTCTGCGGGGGAGTGGGCTTCAATCTTGCGGCGCAGCAATCGAATTTGGGCCGCCAAGACATTGCTGCTGGGTTTATCTTGAGGCCAGAGGTGAGTAATGATCTGCTCATGGGTCAACAATTGACCGGGATGAGACATGAACAGCTGCAGCAACTGGGTTTCTTTCTCGGAAAGATTGATCGGCTGATCCTGCAGATACAGCAACTGGTTCAGCGGATCCAGAAGCAGCTTCTCCACCCGCAGGGACGGGGCGACCTCCGGATTCTCCAGAGACCCTTCATTCCAAAGGGGTGGACGTCGGAGTAGAGCACGGATCCGTGCCAGCAGCTCTCGTAACTGAAACGGTTTAACCAGATAATCATCCGCCCCAGCATCTAACCCCAGCACGCGATCATCCACGGTGTCTTTAGCGGTCAGAAATAGAATCGGCGTCTGATCGCCCCTGGCTCGTAAGGCCTGACAGATCTGATAGCCGGAATACCCCGGTACCATCCAGTCCAGCACCAGCAAGTCGAAGGGATGCCGGACACCCGAGTCAGGATCCGCCAGAATTAACTGCTTCCAGGCAGAATCTCCATCGTAGGCAACATCCACCTGATAGCCCTGCTGCTGCAGTAACCGATGCAGAGGGGTCACCAGTTCCGGCTCATCCTCGACCAGAAGAATGTGGGGAGATCGTTCGTCAGGCGTTGACACGCTGGAGTCGCTGGACCAGGTCATGGGCACGCACCACACCTTCAATCCGCTCTACCATCTGGCCTTGATTGAAAAGGATCAGGGTGGGAAGGGCATGGATCTGCCATTCCGAGGCAATCGAGGGATACTTTTCAGTATCAATTTTTACGATAGAGACACTATCTCCCATCTGATGTTTGACCTGATCCAGAATTCCGGCCATCATCCGACAGGGACCACACCAGGACGCATAGAAGTCCACCAGAATCGGAGTCGCACTGTTGTGGATCATGTCGTTGAAACTTTTAAACTGTTGCCGCTGAGCCATACTTGCCTCCCAGCCAGAACGGTTGTGTATTTTGGGGTACTGCCTGATCCCAGCTTAGCCTCTGGAACAAGCCATGCCCCTGGGGCAGCAATCTTTGTAGTGTAGGGTTAGCCGCACCCACAATCTGAGAGACTTAAGCACAGCTTTATGTTGTCTGATGAAATGCAGGGAGGAGTAGGGGATGGCTGCAGATCAATACCGTGCCACCATGAGCCGCGGAATTCAGGCCCTGGTCTTGATCGGCCTGGGAATGAGTCTCTGGGGAGGCGGAGCTCTGGTGGTGCAGCCGGATCTGCGTCTGCGTGCGGGAGTGAGTCTGGCCTCAGGGGTTGGCCTGATGGTTCTGTCTTTGCTGAGCTGGTTGCGCAGTCGTCCTCAAGATCAGCTGGAAGTGCAACCCCTCACCTGGACCTTAGAGCGGATATCCCCCGAGCAGTTTCGCATTCGTACTCGCTTTGTAGCCCATAACTACAATCCACTGTTGGAGGTGACCCTGGCGCAGGTCAAACCGGAACTGCATCTCCTCAGTCGAGCCTCGATTGACACCATTCACACCCGGCTGGCTCTGCGCTCTGATCACCCAGACCTGCCGCCTCGAAAGGATAACTATTGGCAGGCTTACATCCTTGCCCCCCAAAGCCAGACCCATCTGGAGGTGGACATCGATCTGCAGGGGGAGCTTCTGGAGGGGTTGCAATCCTGCTGGTTGGAACTGCATTACATCCAGTATGGTCGTCAGTTACGCACCCCCAAAACCAGCCACCTGATCATTCCTCTGCGCGAGGTCAACCGCCTGGAGGATCCGCAATGGCAGCAGCGAGAGCAGGTGAGTTTTCTGCCCATTCCCACCCATCTGCTCACCCCCAGTGATGATCTGGCTGCGGTGATCAACCGCTATGTCAAACCCTTTGCTCAGACAGGGGATGTGGTGGCCCTTTCCGAAACAGCGGTGGCGGTGGTTCAGGGCAACTTCCGCCATCCCACCACGGTGCATCCCGGCTGGCTGGCCCGACGGCTTTGCTATTTCTTCCCCTCCAAAACCAGTCTCTCCAGTTCCTATGGACTGCAAACCTTAATCGACAGCTCCAGTGCTCAGCAGGTTCTGGCGGCCTTTCTTCTGGGATCGGGGGCCAAAGTTCTGGGCATCTCAGGGGTGTTTTATCGGTACGCAGGTGAGCAAGCCTCCCTGATTGATGATGTAACGGGCACCCTTCCTCCCTATGATCAATTTATTGTTCTCGGTCCTAAGCAGCCGCAACAGCTGGTGGAGTCATTGCAGAAAGCCACGGGGCTGGCCATTGCTATCGTTGATGCCAATGATCTAGGGGAAGTGAACATTCTGGCTGCCACCCCAGATACCCCACGGAAACAGGTGGTCGAGGCCCTCAAAATCAATCCTGCAGGCAATTCGGCAGAACAAACGCCAGTGGTCTTGATCCGACCCCACTAGCTAGTTTTGCTTTTGGGCTAGCGTCCAGCAGGCTCGGGCAATGGCCCAGTCTTCCTGAGCGCGCACAATGATCGCCGCCACTTTGGACTCCGGGCGGGCAATGTTGGTATCCGGAGGCGATTGAGCATTCTGATCCGCATCCAGCTGCAAACCCAGGAAGTTAAAAGCTGCACAGGCCGCCTCCCGTACTGGAGCTGCGTTTTCCCCCACCCCGCCCGTAAACACCAGGGCATCCAGCCCCCCCAGACTGGTGAGCATGGCACCCATTTCACAGCGGAGTCGGTGAATGTAGATCTCAAACGCCAGATGGGCCCGTTCATCGCCTGCAGCGCGGGCCTCAAGAATCGAGCGCATATCCCCCGATTGACCCGAAATGCCCTTCAGACCCGAATGGCGATTCAGAAGTGTATCCAGATCCGCCGCAGTCAACCCTTCTTCCCGTAACAGGTGAATCAGAATCCCTGGATCCACCGATCCGGAGCGGGTGCCCATCATCAAGCCCTCCAGGGGGGTAAATCCCATGCTGGTGTGGATACTGATCCCCCCCTGAACTGCCGTCAGGGAACAACCATTGCCCAGATGACAGGTGATCAGCTTCAAACTCTGCAGTTCCCGCCCCAGGATCTGGGCGGCTCGATGGGCACAGTACTCATGACTGATGCCGTGAAAACCATAGCGACGGATCCCCTGTTCAAACCAGCGGTAGGGGCCGGGATAGACAGCCGCTGCCAGGGGCAGATGAGTGTGAAAGGCGGTGTCAAACACGGCCACCTGAGACACCTTGGGTAACAAACTTTCAATTGTCTCCATCCCTTCTAGATTGGCCGGATTGTGGGCGGGGGCCAGAGTGGCCAGATCGGCAATCGTGGACTTAACCTCCTCGGTTACCCTGGTGGGTTGACTGTAGGATTGCCCCCCATGCACCACGCGGTGACCCACCACATCGATCTGATCTAGGTTTTCCAGAACCGCTGTTGGTCCCTGCACCAGGGTTTGGAGCATCGACTTGACGGCTTCCTGTCGTGATTGGGCAGGCTGAGAGTGCTGCACTTTTTCACCCTGACCCTTAACGGTGATTTCTGCCATCCCCTGCTGGTAGCTCCAGTCAATTTTTCCCTCCCAAAGAGGGTGACGGGGATTCAGGGTGGCGGGATCAGTCTCAAGATCATACAGACAGCTCTTTTGACTGCTGGAACCAGCATTGAGGACCAGGATTTTCATGGATCGCTCTCCTGACGATAGCGGCAGAGTCCGCCTTTGTTCTACACCATCCGGAATAGGATTGAGATGCTAGGCTTTGGACAGTAGCTCCATCTCGGAACTGTCCATGCCTGCAGATGAGTCTGCTCCCACGCCCCAGAACTGGCCTCTGGCTCAGTTGCCAGGACTTTCGCAGCGGGATCAACAGCTTTTACAGCGAGCAGGCCTAACGACAACGTTACAACTGTGGCAGCTGACCCAGGACACCCTCCTGGTCGAAACCCTAGCGGCTCGGTTGCAGATTCCTCAACGGCAGCTACTGAAATGGATCGCACTGGCGGATCTGGCCCGCGTGCCCGCCGTAGGGTGTACCTACAGTGGATTGTTACTCCATATCGGCATTCAGTCAGTAGAGCAGCTGAGTCAGTCTTCCCCTGCCCATCTGCATCAGCACCTCTTACGGCTCCAGGTCAGGATGATGCAACGACGCGATCTTTGTCCTTCCGCCAGTCAGGTGGTGCGCTGGATTCAGGAGGCCCAACGGCTGCCTTCCCGCCCAGACTCAGTCGCAAGGTCCGGAAGGGATCCGCTTGAGTTACATTGAGTCAAGACCCATCAAGTTTAATTTGACTGACCATGAATGCCAAAGTACCCCGCCGCGCCCCGACTGCTGTCAGCTCCTTCTCGATGGATGATTTTGCTCAGGCTCTAGAGGAGCATTACACTCCATTTCAAGCAGGACAGGTGGTGCGGGGCCGAATTTTTGAACACGACAGCCGTGGCGCCTATGTGGATATTGGGGCTAAATCTCCTGCTCTGTTGCCACTGCGGGAAGTTGCGCCCCAGGAGGTCAGTCGTGAAGACTTAGAAACCCTGTTACCCCTGCAGAGTGAGGCGGAGTTCCTGATCATTCGGGAGCAAAATCTGGATGGACAGGTGATGCTCTCCCGTCGGCGCTTGCTGGCCAAAATCGTGTGGGAACAGTTAGCCCAACAGCAGGAGCATAACCAAACGCTGGACGTGCGGGTGACAGGTCTGAACAAAGGTGGTGTCCTGGTGGATGTGCAGGGACTGCGCGGCTTTATTCCCCGATCCCACCTGAATGAACGGGATAACCTGAAAAGCTTGGTGGGGCAGGTGCTGACGGCAGGCCTTTTGGAGGTCAGTCCCGAAAAGAATAAGCTGGTGCTTTCGCAGCGGATGGTGACTCAGTCCTCCAGTATTCGGGAGTTTGAAGTGGGTCAGGTGGTGGAAGGCCTGATCTGTGGGATCAAGCCCTTTGGATTGTTTGTGGATCTGGATGGCACCTCAGCCCTGTTGCATATCAAGCAAATTAGTCAGAAGTTCATCAGTTCCCTGGAGGATTCCTTTCATCTCAATCAACCCCTGAAGGCTGTGATCCTGGATCTGGATCCCCAAAAAGGACGCATCTCCCTCAGTACCCGTGTTCTGGAAAAATATCCCGGCGAGATCCTGGAAAATCTCCCTCAGGTGATGGAAGAGGCCGAGGAGCGGGCTCGCAAGTACCAGTCCAAACTGGCTGAAGCGCAGATACTCTAGACCGCCTCCAAGCACGAGAAAAGCTCCCCCGAATTGGAGGAGCCTGACTGGACACCATAGGCCCCAGGGATCCGTGATCCCTAGCGAATACCGCTGGGTTTGTGCACGATAAAGCTCATCACCTGGCACTGCTGAACGTTGTCAAATCCCACCACTTTAATGAAGCAGTTGGGATAGTTGCTGCGGCAGGACTGGACTTCGGAGAGAACTTCCTGGGGGCTGCGGGCGGCAAACAGGGGTAACTTCCACAGCGTCCAGAAATGCATGGCCGGATCGGAGGATTCACTAAACTCGATGGCAGGAATAAACCCTTTGTCGAGGATGTACTGGATCTGTTTGGTGATCTGAAAATCGGTCAGGGGGGGTAGGTAGGACAGGGTTTCGTAGCGTTTTTCTTTAGGTAGGGTCTGCATTGGATCCTCTTCAATGGATGAAATGTACAGATGGTTCGTGAAGGAAAGACTTAAGTCTCACCGTTAGAGTCAGGTTCCAGGGGATCGGGTCCCCCTTCTGAGACTGTGAGCTGGGTCAGTTTTTCCAGGCGGTTACGGCGGTGTTCCATATTGGCCTGCTGGATCCCGGTCACCAGCATCTCTGGCAGAAATTCCGCAATTTCTTCAGCCAGATGGGCGCGTACCGTCATGATCCGAAACGCCAGATCCGGTTTCTGCTGCAGCATCTCCTGCAAATAGGCTTCCCCATCCTGCAGTTTGGCAAGCGTGGAAAAGCGTCCCAGCCAGAAGGCCGTGGGCGGATCCATCTCAGTCAGTTGGGCATGAACTGTGCGCATGGCTTGATAAGTCAGGTAACTGATCAAGGTTTGGGTGGTAGCCTTGGCGATCTGCTTCAGGTTCATCGTTAGCCTGTTCACGCCCACTGGGAAGAGATGTCTGTCGTGTGGATTAAAGGGTATCCACAGGCTTGAACTCAAATTTGATTTCTTTCCAGAGTTCGCAGGCAGCCGCGAGTTCAGGGCTCCACTTGCAGGCTTCCCGAATCACATCGTTGCCTTCCCGAGCCAGATCTCGCCCTTCGTTGCGGGCCTGGATGCAAGCTTCAAGGGCAACACGGTTGGCACAGGCTCCCGGTGCATTCCCCCAGGGGTGACCCGCCGTTCCTCCGCCAAACTGGAGGCAGGAGTCATCCCCAAAGATCTCCACCAGAGCTGGCATATGCCAGACGTGAATCCCACCGGAAGCCACGGGGAAGACACCCGGCATGGAGGCCCAATCCTGAGCGAAGAAATTCCCACGTGAACGATCCTGCTCCACGTAGTTTTCTCGCATCTGATCCACAAAGCCAAGTGTGATATTGCGCTCACCCTCAAGCTTGCCCACCACGGTACCGGAGTGGAGGTGATCGCCACCGGACATGCGCAGGCACTTGGCGAGAACCCGGAAGTGGATGCCATGATTCTTCTGGCGGTCGATCACTGCATGCATCGCACGGTGAATGTGCAACAAGACGCCATTGTCACGGCACCACTTGGCCAGGGTGGTATTGGCGGTGAATCCCCCCGTCAGGTAGTCATGCATGATGATCGGGGTTTTGATCTCTTTGGCAAATTCTGCCCGCTTGAGCATCTCTTCACAGGTGGGGGCGGTGACGTTCAGGTAATGCCCTTTCACCTCTCCCGTTTCGGCCTGGGCCTTTTCAATGGCCTCCTGGACAAACAGGAAGCGATCCCGCCAGCGCATGAAAGGCTGAGAGTTGATGTTCTCATCATCTTTGGTGAAGTCCAGTCCACCCCGCAATGCTTCGTAACAGGCGCGGCCATAGTTTTTGGCGGAGAGACCCAGTTTGGGCTTCAGGGTGCAACCTAAGAGAGGACGGCCATACTTATTCAGCTTGTCCCGCTCCACAATAATGCCGTGGGGTGGTCCCTGGAATGTTTTCAAATAGGCCACAGGAATACGGAGATCTTCCAGACGCAGAGCCTTCAGAGCTTTAAACCCAAACACGTTCCCCACAATGGAGGTGAGCATGTTGGTTACAGAGCCTTCCTCAAACAGATCGAGAGGATAGGCTACGAAACAGAAGTACTGGTTCTCTTCTCCCGGCACAGGCTCGACATCGTAGCAACGGCCTTTGTAACGATCCAGATCGGTGAGGAGATCGGTCCAGACCGTGGTCCAGGTTCCTGTTGAGGACTCTGCTGCCACAGCGGCCCCTGCCTCTTCAGGGGGAACCCCCGGCTGAGGGGTAACACGGAAGCAGGCCAGGACATCAGTATCTCTGGGGGTGTAGTTGGGGGTATAGTACGTCAGTTTATAGTCCTTAACCCCGGCTTCATACCCAGCTTTTGATTGTGTAGCAGTTTGAGAGTAAGACACGGTGACTCTACCTCGGTAAACGTTGGGTCCAGATGGCAAGCAATACCCGACCTGTGGGGTTCTTTCACCCAGCTTCAGCAGGTCCCAATGAGGGGGCTGCTCAAGCTCAACCTTGGCTCACTGGAAACGTCAGTTTCATGTTCGTTTCTGCGAAAAACCATCACCTGCTTTCAGGTGATACACAAGTTGACTTTATTGGGTTCACAACTCAGTCCATTGACAGCAGGACTAGCCCATGGTGGCTCTGGGAGCTGTAGCTTGCCCGTTAACTAACTCCAAGTTATCACTCTTATCGATAGGCAGATTATTACTTTATTTATGCGTTCGATTAGATAAATTAAACTCAGCACAAAACCTGTAATCTGATCGAGGCCCACGATCCCCACTCGCTTTGAGGCTGGACAACACCTCCCGGAGGATCCAGTCCTAAACTACCGCAGGGGGGGCAGCAGCGAGATTGAAGACGAAGAAGTTGCCAAAGATTGCAGTGGGAACAAAATGGTAAAGGTGGTTCCCCCTTCGACCTGAGATTCCACACTGATCTGGCCGCGCATATTTTCCACCAGTGCTTTGGTGATGGCCAGGCCCAAGCCAATGCCTCCCTCCCGTCGGTTGCGGGCATCGGAGACACAGTAAAAGCGATCAAAGATATGGGGAAGATGTTCGGCTGCGATCCCCACCCCCTGGTCCTGAACCTGAATCTCGGTCATGCCGTTTGCCACTCTCAACCGCAGCACCACAGGGGATTGCTCGGCGGAATACCGCATGGCATTGCTGACTAAATTCAAGAGAATCTGTTTTAACCGATCGCGGTCCACCCTGACCTTGACCTCTTGATCCGGGACATCCAGCTGCAGGGGATGCGGACCGAGGTCCTGGGCAAAGTTCACGAACTCCCGTAAACAGTCGTTGAGAGAGAGGGTCTCCAACTGCAAATGGAAAGCCCCAATCTCAGCTCGGGTGAGATCCATGAGATCCTTGAGCAGCCGCACCACCCGTTGGGTTTCCTCCAGGGAAACGGCCAGATTTTCGGTTTGAGTTTCGGTAAGGTTATCCCCCCGGCGCAGCGTGCTTTCCAGATAGCCCTGCACTATCGCCAGGGGGGTGCGCAACTCATGGGAAATATTACTGAGCAGCTGTTGTTCCTGACTCCAGGAGCGAGAAAGGCGGTTCAACATGGCATTAAAGGCATCCGCCAACCGCCGCACCTCTAAGGGAGGATTTTCCAGGACCAGCCGCGCCTCTTGTAGATCATCCGCGGAAACATTGGCTGCTACTTGACTGATCTTTTGCAGAGGTCGAAGCGACTGCTGGATCAGCAGTAATCCCCCAACTGACGCCCCCCCCACAGCCACCATCCCTGAGAGAAACAAAGTTTGCAAAAACGCCTGGTAGGCACGGTAAGCACCGGTAACATCACTTATGCTTTCCACTTCAACGTCGGTGTTGTCATCCAAAGTCATGGGTTGGCCATAGACAATCAGAGACTGTCCCCCCTTCTTGACAAACTCCGGGGCTGTGGGCAGGTCTGCATGCGCTATCATCACCTGATCGTACGCCTGGGAGGTGGCCAGTACCTCTCCTTCACGCGTCACCACCCGTAATTGCAGATCAGGACGAGTGTATTTGGTTACGGCCCGTTGAACTGCTTCCGCAGGCGCATACATTTCCTGATAGGTTTCAATATCTTGAATCAGGCGCTGGCTCACCTCTTTGTGCAGAGCCTTAGTACTGGCCAGCAACTCCTGGTGCAGTCTCCATGTTGCCACCCCTCCGGCACCACCCAGGACAGCCACAGTTGTGGCCACAGAAATGAGCATCAGACGTGCCTGCAAGGAGTGCCAGAACTTTTGCATGGCGACCAGGATAAGGATCAACAGTCTTAATGTATCGTTATGAACTCTGTCTGATGTGAAGTCTGTCTAGGACTTCCCTTAAGAGTTTCTCAGTTGATCACTGCGCTTGCACTCGATTCATGCTAAGAATCCCAACGTTGTGCTCTCTTTTCCCCGCAGTAGCCTGTATCTGCAGATATTCTTAAAACCCCCGACTTCCTCACTCAGAAACGGAAGGAATGGGCTAAACTCCGGTTGAGTTGCCCTCAAGCTAGGGACTGTGATGGCCTACCCCCTTCATGTGGCCCTGATCTGGCATCAGCATCAGCCACTTTACAAAAGTCCTGTTGCAGGCAAATATCGGATGCCCTGGGTCAGGCTGCACGGAATTAAAGATTATCTTGACCTTGTCCTGATTCTGGAACAATTTCCCAAGCTCCACCAGACCGTCAATTTGGTTCCCTCACTGCTGATTCAGATCGAAGATTACGCTGCTGGCACGGCTTTTGATCCTTACCTCGAGCTGCTACTCACCCCAGTGGACACCATGACATCGGAGCAGCTGCGCTTTGTGGTGGAGCGGTTTTTTGATGCCCATGTCCCCCATTTAATTGAGCCCTATCCCCGCTACCGCGAATTGTTCCAGCAACGGGAGCAGCGGGGGGTGAACTGGTGTCTGCAGTACTGGAGCCCTCAGGACTTTAGTGATCTGATGGCCTGGCACAACCTGGCCTGGTTTGATCCTCTCTTTCAGGAAGATCCAGAAATTCAGGGCTGGATTCAGAAACAGCGGGGGTTTACCCTCAGTGATCGGCAGCGCATCTATACCAAGCAGCAGCACATTCTCAGCTGCATCATCCCTCAGCACGCCAAAATGCAAAAAAGTGGGCAACTGGAGATCACCACCAGTCCGTACACCCATCCCATTCTTCCTTTACTGATCAGTGAACGCTCGGCTCGGGTTGCTCGGCCCGGATCTTCCCTTCCCCGCTACGCCTTCCGCTGGGACAAGGATGTGGACACTCAGCTGACCCTGGCAAAACATCGATATCGGGACTGGTTTCATCAGGATGTCCGTGGACTCTGGCCCCCTGAGCAATCCGTAAGTCCCGCAATCCTGCCCTCCATTGTCAAGCAGGGATTCAAATGGACTCTGTCGGACGAAGGGGTGTTGGGCTGGAGTCTGGGGATCATGTTTTCCCGGGATGAAGCTGGGCATATTCTGGAGCCCGAGAAGCTGTACCGTCCCTACCGGCTGGAGACGCAGGCAGGCGATCTTTCCATTGTGTTCCGGGATCACCGCCTCTCGGATCTGATTGGCTTTAGTTACAGCACGATGGAGGCCAATGCGGCAGCCAAGGATCTGATCGGTCATCTGGAGACCCTTCGCAACCGCCTGGATCAGGAAAAACCCTGGTTGGTCACCATTGCCCTGGATGGTGAAAATTGCTGGGAGTACTATCCTCAGGATGGGCGCTTATTTTTGGAGAACCTTTATTCCCGTCTCAGCCACCACCCCTCCCTGAAACTCGTCACGGTCTCGGAGTACCTGGATCAATTTCCCCCCACCACCGTTTTGCCTGGAGAACAACTGCACAGTGGCTCCTGGATTGAATCTGATTTCAGTACCTGGATTGGGGATCCGGTAAAAAATCGGGCGTGGGAACTCCTGGCCCAGGCACGGCAACTGATCGAAGATCATCCTCGGGCCACCGCATCCACCTGGGAATCTCTGTGGGCAGCTGAGGGATCCGACTGGTTCTGGTGGTTTGGGATGGGACATTCCTCCGCCCACGATGCTATTTTTGATCAGCTTTTTCGGGAGCATTTACAGGCCCTTTACAAGGATCTGGGGGAAGCCATCCCTTCGGTCCTACTGCAGCCACTAGAGGAACATGACGGTCTGGGGGATCGCCCACCTCAGGGATTCATTCATCCCACGATCAATGGTCGTCCGGCTGAACGGGAATGGAGTCAAGCGGGCAGAATTGAGATCGGCACCGCTCGGGGGACCATGCACCGCACGAGTATGGTACGTCGCCTCTGGTATGGCTTTGATCACTTTCATCTCTATTTGCGTCTGGATTTCAGTTCTTCAATCCAACGACCTCAACAGCTGCACATTGCCTGGTTCTACCCCAACTTTGTCACCCACAACAGCCCCTTGCAGCTGGCAAATTTACCGAATGAAGCCCCCCTCAACTATCTCTTTCGGCACACCTTTGTGGTGCACATGGAGAATAGCTCCCTAACCCATCCCCAGATCTTGCGGACCCAGATGCTGGAGGCAATCGAGTTTAATGCCTGGGAAGAGGTTCCGCATCAGATCCAGGCGGTGCTGGAGACCAGTCTTGAGATCGCTGTTCCCTGGCCCACATTGGCGATTCAACCGGGTCAGGATATTCAGTTTGTGGTGCTGGCTGTGGAGGGAGAGCGATTGCGCGAGACGATCCCACCTAAGGCCACGATCGCAGTCCGGGTTCCCTAGAGTTTTACACCTGGGTTAACTGTGCTATCCTAGTAAAGCTATAAGGCTATGGCGGGCGTAGCCAAGTGGTTAAGGCAGAGGATTGTGGTTCCTCCATTCGTGGGTTCGAGTCCCATCGTCCGCCCTCAAGGCTTTCATTAAAATATTGAATAAAATTTGTCAGATTGATAGCTTAACGCCTTCAAGGTTTTCATTGGATCGTTCTGATTCTTCTGTTCGGATCGACTAGTCTCAATCTACTCAGGATCGGTGAAACTAATAGGAACTGTTGCTTGCCGGGGAGTAAGGGAATGACAGCGGTTCGGACAAAGGCCACTCCATTAGACACATTATTGGCTCAATCGCAGTGGCCCACTTTCCAAAACCCGATCCATCGGCAGGAAGACTCTCCTCTAATTCACAATCTCAGCACCGACTCTCGCCAGGTGCAACCGGGGGATCTGTTCATCGGCTTACCAGGCACGCATGTGGACGGGGGTAAATTCTGGCGTCAGGCTCTGAATCAGGGGGCTGTGGCCCTATTGATCAGTGATTCGGTCTGGCAAACAGAAGTAGCAGATCTGCAAACTTCCCAGCGACCTGTCCTCATTCTCCCCGCCCCCGAGATCATGAAGGCCTCAGCTCAACTGGCAGCTGCTTTCTATGGATTTCCTGGCCGTCAATTACAGCTGATCGGGGTGACCGGAACCAACGGCAAAACCACCACCACTCATCTGATCGAACATCTGTTGCAAGCTGCGGGGATATCCACCGGATTGATGGGCACCTTGTATACCCGTTGGCCGGGCGGATCAGCAGAAGCCCAGCACACGACGCCTTTCCCACTTGATCTGCAACGGCAATTAGCCCTGCTATGGCAAGAGGGGTGTACGCATACGGTTATGGAAGTCAGCTCGCATGCCCTGGCACAAGATCGGGTGTGGGGATGCCAGTTCCAGGCAGCAGTGTGGACCAATCTCACTCAAGATCATCTGGATTTTCACGAAACCATGGAGAACTACTGGCAAGCCAAGGCCAGACTATTCCAATCGGATTACCTCAACGGATCGGCAGTGATCAATGTGGATGATCCTGGCGGTCAGCGCCTATGGCGATCTTGGCCTGCTGAGGTTGCCGAACCCTGGGGATATGCCCTGCAACCACGACAACAGTCAGAAATTCAACCCCACCTCTGGCCGACGCACATGGATCTTACCGCCGATCAAATTCAAGCCCAGCTGCAGACTCCTGCGGGAGAAATCCAGGTGACCGTGCCTATCCCAGGGCAATTTAATCTGGCCAATACGATGGCAGCGATCGGGGTTGTGTTGCGATTGGGTCTTACTCCTGAACAGATCGAGGCGGCGTTGCCCCAGTTCCCTGGGGTTCCCGGTCGCATGGAAGCCATTCAGATCCCTGATCAGGATATCGCCGTGCTGGTGGATTATGCCCATACCCCCGATGGTCTTGAGAATGTCTTACGAGCGGTACGCCCACTGGTGCAGGGTCGGTTATTCACAGTCTTTGGTTGTGGAGGAGATCGGGATCGAACCAAGCGACCTCAGATGGGACGGATTGCTGCCACATGGTCCGATCAGGTGATCGTTACCTCCGATAATCCGCGCACCGAGGATCCCCAGGGCATCTTGGCCGATATTCTGGCGGGGATCGATCCGCAGCAAACCCCCACCCAGGTGGAAGTGGATCGGCGCACTGCCATTCTGGACACCATTCTGGGGGCGGCACCGGGAGATACAGTGGTGATCGCGGGCAAAGGCCACGAAGACTACCAGATCCTGGGCACCACCAAGATCCACTTTGATGATCGGGAGGTGGCGCGGGAGGCGATCAAGTTACGTGGACAACAATATTCGGGAAATTAAGTTGACAAGTGTACGGGGGATCCCCCAAGATGGTATTCGCGCTGTTGATCAGCCCCCATCGTCTAGAGGCCTAGGACACATCCCTTTCACGGATGCGACAGGGGTTCGAATCCCCTTGGGGGTATTTGATGCAAGCAAGTTGTCAAGCCTGGATCCCGATGACTCTCTCATCTCCAGGACGTTGCTTCAGTGTAACCCTGGCGGTGGCTTTCACTGAGTCATCAAGTACTCCAAATCGTCAAAAAGCTTCCAGGTTTAGCTTGATTGAATGATCACTAAACCAGCGTTCAGTTTGGGAAGTGTGCTGTTGCCCACAATTTCCTAATTCCACTCCCCATAGAATTTCTGACAATGCGAATCATGGGAGGGAAGCCATGGAAGCTGTGATCAGCTCTAGAGGAGAGGTGAGACAGAAGATCTGGACGATGACACCAGAGAACACTGAAGAGTTTATGCAGAAAAGTTTTGTGGTTCGAGTGGGAACCGTGGATCAGGAGGGCTATCCCTACGTTGTTCTTCGGAGTGGGGGGAATGGTTTTGTGGGAGGACCAGGAACCTATGGGCGTCCCTTCCATGCTGCCGCTCAAGAAGCGGAATCCCAAAACTCTCACTCCCAAGAAAACTAATTGAACTGGAGATGATCTCACAAAAGCACAAGCAAAGATCTGCTCAAGATCGGTTACGAGGAGGATGACGGCGTCCTGAGATAAAGGATCTTTCCAGTTTCCCAAGGCCCAACCAGAGGGATCCCAGCACTAAACTCAAGGCCACTGTCAGGCCAACGGTAATGTCTCGGATCGAAGAGTCCAAGAGCAGGAATTCAGCTGGACTGAGACTCCAGAGCAGCACGGCACCGATCGCCAATCCCAGGCGGAGACGCTGCACATTTTTCAATGCCCGACGGCAACTGCTGCAATGTTTTGTGTGGGAATGGTAGCGATCCATCAGGGCTTCAGTTGATAACCCAGGAGGCAGAGATTGATCAGCAAAGGGAACCGCCTGAAACTGATTCACCCATTGCCGCAGTTCAAACACAAACCGATCCGCCTTCGTAGGGAGGTAATAGGCTCGCGAAAACTCCTGACTGCCCCCCAATGTCTGGAAATAGCGCTCTTGCCAGTGCAGAAAAATTTGATCATCCTCCAGCACCGCATTCTGACCCAAATGGGAATACCAGCGGGGACTGAGTTGAATCAAAAATTTGGGGATCGGACTGGAAAATTGAAAAGGGAAGCGGGCAAACAGTCGGCATTCCCCAGCACGTATGGGGGTGGCGTAGACCACCGTTAAGGTGCGGCCAAACTGCTGGGAAGTGAGATCATGCCACATAAAGTTGGGAGCCACAAATCGTGTGGTTTGCCTGCCCAGAGTTCCCAGCCGCGGTCCCTCCTCCCACAGCCCTGAGAACCCTTGCCGATCCGAGGCGGTGACTTCCAATTCAACAGGACCTGCATAGGCGCGGTTGCCCACCGACTGGTGATGGGTAAAGGGCACATGACTGGAATCCAGAACATTTTCCAGCAGCGTCAGGGCATCGTAGGGCAGATCCCGAAAGGTATTCAGACAGACCCAGGACTCTGGATCCTCCTCCAGAGCTGCAATGATGGGGATCGGTGTGGCTGCGGCCCTTTCTGCCTCACCTGCATAGACAAAAAGCAGACCTTGCCTGATGGCTGTGGGAAAACTGCGTACACAGGCCCGACGAGATTGTTCTGCCTTCCCGCCCACAGGTTGTTGGGGAATGCGGGTACACTCCCCCGATCCGGCAAACGCCCAGCCATGATAAGGACACTCCAGCTGACCATCCTCCGCGATCCGTCCCTCTGAAAGCCGTGCTAATCGGTGCGGACACTGATCGAGAAAAACTCGCCAGCCCTGCGCCTCAGGATTCCACCAGATCACCAGATCCTGCCCCAAAAGGGTGAAGGGTGTGGGATGGGAAGGATCTAAATCCTGAACATAATGAACCGGATACCAGGCTTCATGCCAGTCAAAAACCTCAGGATCAGCCCCACCTGCCATCAGGGGAATGGGCGCAGAGTTCGCTAATTCTGCCCCAGGGGACATGACAGCCAGATCACCTTCAGATGTAGGGGGAGTCAACATAGAGCCTCAGCAGATCCATCAACTTTACTTATCTTAATCTTTTGGCTAAATGGCAGCAGTCTTTCAGGCTGGATCCTCCCCTTTGTGAAATCCCTTCTGCTAGATAAAAGTCATTTTGGGCCTGAACTGGGATCTGAGCCCCCGAACCTGTCTCCCCTATAATCTGGGAGGACCTGACTGGGGCGATCATGGCTGACTTTACTGTGTGCAATCTCTGTACCCAACCGAATCGAGCATTTGCAGATGCGTCAGACGTGGAGAAGGTGTCCGCCAATGTCCGAGCCTTTGGGGCTGAGTCATTCACGGTCTGGCGTTGCTCAGGATGTGGATCTTTACACTCAAAAGAAGACATTGAGCTGGAACGGTACTATGCAAACTACCCCTTTAAATCCCACAAAATGCGCGCGGGGGTGAAAGTTGCCTACCAGAATCGTCTCAGATGCCTGAAAAAATGGGGGTTGCTCAAGTCTCACCGGATATTAGATTTCGGCTGTGGTCAGGGCCTGTTTGTTCACTATTTACAACAGCAAGGCTATGACGCCCATGGCTACGATGCCTTTGTGGAGGATTTTGCCGATCCAGAGATTCTGAAAACCCGTTTCGATGCGATTGTCTCTCAAGATGTGATTGAACATGTCAATGATGCCAATACTTTCCTGGCTGAACAGGTTCAAGCCTTGAGCCCAGATGGATTGCTGGTGGTCGGGACACCCAATGCCAGTGAAATTGATCTGAAGGATCTTGATCGCTATTTGCTAGAACTTCACCAACCTTATCACCGACATATTCTCTCAGAAACAGCTTTGATCGAACTTGCAGCCAAGCAGGGATTGAGCCTTGTGGAAGTTTATCGCAGATTTTATAGTGACACTCCTTTTCCTTTTGTTAATCAACGGTTCGTTTGGGAATACGTCAAGACAACAGGCAATTATATTGATGCGATTTTCGAAATGGACGAAGCGGGTAAAGCAGTGGCCCGATCGCCAAAACTGCTGACGCTAGGTTTGCTAGGATACTTTCTCCCTTACGACAAGACCGGAAATATGATAGTTGCCTTCCGCAAAACGGCCTGAGCTCAGCACTGATTGTTTCAGATCAATGATTTCCCATCTTTCTGATCCGAATGGGGATGAACCCGATAGTGTTAGAGACAGATTCCGGCCAACCTCCTACACTAGGGTTGGAATGGTGAGGAGTTGAGGTGACTCAGGGTAGATTTCCCACCCGATCCGGTCGCCGCCGACCGCAACGTCTCCCCCTGGCTCGATCCTCGAGCGGGAGGGGACCTGAGTATCCCTTGCGACAGCGGAAAGCTAGGAGTGAGGCTTCTTTCCCAGGGACCTTCCTCCAGGTCCTCCTGTCTTTGATGGGAACCGCTCCCCCTTTACGGCGAGAGTTGTTGCTACGAGCCTGGTTAATGGCCGCAGCCCTGATGCTGGGGATCGCCTTTATGACCTGGCGCATGGTGGATCTGCAGGTGTTTCAGGCCCCGGACCTGCAGAAGCGGGCGATGGCACAACAACAGGCTCAGCTGCGTCCCTTTATTCCTCGCCGTTCGATTGTCGATCGACATTCCCTGGTGAATCAGGAGGCGGAACTGTTAGCTGTTGATCGGCCCGTGTACACCCTCTGGGCGCATCCAACCCTGTTTAAGAATCACAGACCGGATGAGATCGCAACCAAGCTGGCCCCGATCCTTAAGATCACTCGGGAATCCCTCTGGGAACGATTAAATACCTCGCAAGATACGGCCATCCGCCTGGAGCGCTGGGTGCCTGTGGAGGTTGCTGATCAGATTCCCGCCCTCTACATCGACGGGCTGGAGCTGGTGAGTGAACGGCAGCGCATCTACCCGCAAAAGGAAATGGTGGCGGAAGTGATCGGCTATGTAGATCTAGATCATGAGGGCCAGGCGGGATTGGAGTATGCCCACCAACAACTGCTGGAACGGACGTTGAAGCCGGTGACGATTCCCCGCGATGGCTATGGATATCCCCTGGCTTCTGAAGTGCCCGAAAAGCTTCTGCAGTCTGGAGAGACCGTTTTACAAACCACCCTAGATATGCGATTGCAACGAGCAGCTCGCACCGCCCTCAAAGTCCAGATGGATCGTTTTCAGGCCCTGCGGGGCAGTGTGATTGTTATGGCTCCGCAAACCGGGGAGATCCTGGCGATGGCCAGTGAACCCACCTACGATCCCAACCGCTATTACGACGGCTATGATCCCAGCCTTTTTCGCAACTGGGCGGTGACAGATCTATACGAACCGGGTTCCACGTTCAAGCCCATCAACATTGCTCTTGCTCTTGAGGCAGGGGCGATTGAGTCTGATACCACCGTGTACGATCAGGGCCAGATTTATGTGGGTGGATGGCCGATCCAGAATTATGACTATGATCAGCGGGGAGCGCATGGCTGGATGCTGGTGGGAGATGTGTTAAAGCAATCCAGTAACGTGGGCATGGTCCATTTGATGGATCGCCTCAGTCCCGAACGCTACTATGAAGGGCTGCTCAGCCTGGGGATGAACAGTCTCACCGGTGTGGATCTGCCCTTTGAGCCTGCTAGTCAACTGAAATCCCGTCGCCAGTTCACCACCGTGCCCATTGAGATCGCGACGACATCCTTCGGACAGGGCTTTTCTTTGACCCCCTTAGGCCTGACCAGTATCCACTGTGTTTTAGCCAATGGAGGGTTCAAGATTACTCCTCATGTGGTGAAGGGGCTGGTGGAAACAAATTCTGGAGAAACCGTCTGGCAACCCTCCCGTCCAGAACCAATCAGGGTCCTGTCAGAAACAACGACACGTACAGTGCGCACCCACATGCGGGATGTGGTGGAATATGGGACGGGACGCTCCGCTTACCTGGAGGGCTACGAAATCGGCGGGAAGACTGGCACGGCGCAAAAGGCCAGCCCTCAAGGAGGGTATCTGAAGGGCAAGCGCATCACCAGTTTTGTGGGCTATTTCCCAGCTTTGGAACCCGACTATGTGATCCTGGCGGTGGTGGATGAACCCCAAGGAGATGATGCCTACGGCTCTTCCGTTGCCGCTCCGATTGTCCGCTCTGTCATTGAGGAAATCATTGCCATGAATGGGGTCATGCCCCAGACCACCACCTCTCTTCCCTGAATTAGCGCGATGTGGTCAGATCCTGAGTTAGTCGCAGAGAGATGGGCTGTTGTGGGGTGAGAATTGAGACCCGTGGAGCGGTAAAATTGCCAATCGCCGCTCCCGCTGCTCCCGCTGCCAACACCTCCTCAGTGGCTATCACCTGATCGCCGGTCACCAGTCCTAGAATCGCCCCTGCTGCTGCACCAATCGCCGCATCCTGAGCCACCTGACCCGTGTTGGTCTGCCTGGGATCCTTCACATCAGGAATCACATCCGATTGGGCCGAGAGGGGGAAGACCTGCTCTTGAACAATAATGCTTTCGGCCACAAAACGAGTCCCCCCTGGAGCCGGTTCAAAGCGACCATCCACCCGCGAGCCATAGGGCACCAGAATCTCCCCTTGCGGATTGCGAATTGGATTCAGGGTGATCAACGAGAAGGGACGCGTTTCATTTGGGGCGATCAGAACCCGGTCCACTGCATCAGAGGTCACCTGAACCACAGTCCCCGCAGGGACGGTAGACAGACGCAGATCAAAATCAGCAGCCCCTGGGGTTTGGGGAAATGGGTTCTGTCCGATCACCCCAGCTTGCCCCTGCCGTTGCAAGGCCTGATAGGTAAAAGCAGCAACTTCAGCACGGGTGGCGGCGCGGTTGGGTTCCAGCAGGGTGGGATCGGGATAGGGGACAATTAACTGGGCCTGATCGGCAGTAGCCACCTGGGTTAAAGCCCAATTGGGGATGGTGGCGGCATCCCGGTAGCGTTGGAATAGAGTTGCTGGCTGGCCCACAGGCAGAGAGACATTTCCCAGCCCATTCACCAGAACCACCCAGGTCTGGGTCCGGGTCACGGCTTCCTCAGGTCGAAAGGTTCCATCTGGAAATCCTGCCACCAGGTTATTGGCTGTTGCCGTGGAGACCGCCTCCGCTGCCCAATGATTGAGGGGCACATCTCGAAACCCGATCAACCCGGAGGAACGGGGGAGCTGAAAGGCCGTATTGACAATCGTGGCAAACTGGGCGCGGGTCACCAGCTGATCCGGTCGAAAGGTGCCATCAGGAAAGCCATTCAAGACGCCACGATTTGAGAGATCATCAATGTAGGCTTCCGCCCAATGACCCTGGGTGTCATAGAATGTGGCTGCCTGCAGCGGAGCCAGATCCTGACCCCAAACCGCAACAGTCACGACTGCACTGGCCAAACTGATCCTGGTCCACTTCCCAAGTGCTTGCATGGTTAAGACCTACTGAATTCTCTTCTTTTATTGTCACCCTTTAGTAAAGCGTTGCAATGGCTGAAAACCTACATATAACTATAATTGAGGCTTTGGCCATCTAGTTTTGCACTGAAACGTAGCTTGCTGAACCCAGAAGTTATCCTGAAATGTCCATCTTCTGTCGCTATCATGGCCAGTCATAGAATTCCTGTGCAAACTAGGGGGATCAATCACAAATCATCCCAGAGGAAAATCAGCTAAAATATCTAGCGCCTTTAGTTTGCTGTCCATGGCAACTCACCTCACACCTCTGCATATTCGTGTGCAAACCGCCATTCGGCAGCATCGGCTCTTGCAAAAGGGACAACGGCTACTCCTGGGTGTCTCGGGAGGACAGGATTCTCTCTGTCTGTTCCAGATTTTGCAGGATCTGGCCCCCCGTTGGGACTGGCAGATCTTTGTGCTGCACTGCGATCACCGCTGGACCCCCGATGAAACCCGCTGTGCCCAATTTCTCCAGTCTTGGTTCCAGGAACAGGAAATTCCCTATGCCCTAGAAACTGCTGACCCGATCACCCTGGATGAGCATCGGGCCCGACAGTGGCGCTATCAGTGCCTGGAAGCCTGGGCACTCACATGGCAGTGCTCAGCGGTCCTGACGGCCCATACCGGTAGTGATCAGGTGGAAACTTTTTTGTTTAATCTAATGCGGGGCACCGGGCCTCAAGGTCTAACCAGTCTGAGCTGGAGCCGTCCTCTTCGCCAGGATCATCCTAACTCTCCCCAGCTGGTGCGACCGATGTTAAAGGTTTGGCGACATGAGACTGCAAGCTTTTGTCATGATTTGCAGTTGCCAGTCTGGCCTGATCAAACTAACCAGGATTTACACCATCCTCGCAATCGCATCCGTCACGAATTAATCCCTTATCTTCAGAAGCACTTCAATCCTCAGGTAGAAGCAGCCCTGAGCCGAACTGCGACTCTGGTTGGCGCCGAACATGCCTGGGTAGAAGCACAATCTCAACAACTCTGGCCGCAGCTCTATTGCAAGGATCCTGTCGGCTTGCATCGTCCACCGCTTCAGCAATGTCCGTTAGCGCTACAACGTCAGATCCTCTTTACCTTTTTATGCCACCATTTATGCGGTGCCCCTTCTTTTGATCAGGTGGAAGTCCTGTTGCGCTTGGTGAGTGCACCTCGGCGCTCCCAAACCCCCCCCTTTCCGGGAGGTGGGTGGGCCAGAGTGGAGGATGACTGGATCCGCTGGCATGAAGAAGCTGAGTAATCTCAAGCTTGCTTCCTCAAAGCCCCCCAAAGCTGCCTATGATAGTGCTAGCGACCTAGCTTAAGGAGTAAGGTGAGTTCGGAGAGAGATCAGTCCTTAGCGGTAACCCAATTGTCCAAGATAGACCGAGCGCGCGTCCCTGCCCTGATTGCTCAGTACCTACCGGTAGAAATCTGTATTTACTACCAGGTTGTACCGATAGCGATCGATCAAGGGTCGTTGCTGCTAGGGATGGTGGATCCTGAGGACCTGGCTGCTCTTGATTATGTGGGCAAGATGTTAGCCTACTCGCAATTGAAAGTCGAACCTTTTGCCCTCACGTTTCAGCAACACCAGGATCTGATTGCCTATTATTTCAGTCATCCTCCCGATCCTGCGGAAGTTGCGGCTCTACAGGCCGCCCAGTCTCCCAAGGCTAAAAAAGCAGCAGACTCTCCCTCCCACTCATTGGCCTCTGAGGCGGTAGAAGAGCCCCCTACCCCAGCGGCAGCAGTCTCCTCACCGAGTCGCACTACCTCTCGACCCATTGAAGGCGATTCGGATGAGACGGTCCAACAGCTGCTGAACTCGATGCTGAGAAGAGCGTTGGATGAACAGGCGGATCAGATCTTTGTCGAGCCTTCTGAGGGCCACACCTGTCGCATCCGCTATCGTCAGCAGGGCATCCTGCGGGATTTATTCAAACAGCTTTCCGATGGTATTCGTTCGAAACTGTTAGTTAGTATGAAACGGATGATGGCCCTGGATGAGCAGGTGATCGGGGAACCCCAAACCGCTGAGGTGGAAAGAGTTTATCGGGGGGAACCTCTTGTTCTGCAATTGCGGATTGTGCCTCAACGGGCCAAGGAAGGCGCTATTCTCAGTATTCTCAGGGGTGAATCTCTGGCCAAGTATCAACAAAACCAGAATAATGTTCGCATTGCAGAAACAGTCCAGGTGGCTCAACAAACACAGCAAATGATGCAACAGCTGCAAACCACTCTGGCTTCCATGGTTGAAAAGCTGAAGCAATATCCCAGTCAGCCCACCGAAGAGTGGCAAAACCTGACGATCACCCTGGAGGCCATTCATGCCCAGGCTCGCCTGATCGAAACCTATCAGCAAGACTGGCAGAGTTTATCCCCTCCTCCCTCTTGAATTAGCTTATTGATGTTCGAAAATATGACTGTACCCGAGCAGATCCAGTTGCACTAGGGTGGGCAGATGAGCAAAACATTGTTGTGCTAATTCCCAACGATCCTCCCTTGCCAACATCATCTGCAACCTGGATCGAACGGATAGAAGATAGCGAACATCGTTCGCTGCATAGGCAAGTTGCTCAGGAGAGAGTTCATACACAGCTCCCCAGTCGGAACTCTGGGCAGTTTTATTCAGATCCACCTGGCAGAGATCTTGCACTACATCTTTGAGGCCATGCTTATTGGTGTAGGTACGGGCCAGCTTGGAGGCAATTTTGGTACAAAACACTGGCCACACCTGGATCCCGAGATGCACCTTGAGCATGGCCATGTCAAAACGGGCAAAGTGAAAGACTTTTTCCAGACCGGGAGATTCCAGCAGAGCCTTTAACCGGGGGGCCTCCCGTAACCCTCTGGGAATTCGGAGCAAACAAACTTGCTCAGATGCATTCGAGAGCTGGACCACACAGAGACGATCCCGATGCGGCAGTAAACCCATGGTCTCTGTATCAACTGCAAGCATGAGATCCTGACTGTAAATGGCGACCATCTCCTCCGAGAGATCAGAATCGCATACCTGAAAAGATGGCAGATGTCCCAAGGATTTCAGCTCACCAGCTTGACTTAACGACACCTGGGAGAAGGCCCTCGTGAGCCATCCGGCGAATGGCATTGCGGCAAAGGCCAAAATCGCTGTACACAGCTCGAGGACGACCCGTGAGCCAACACCGGGTACGCAGACGAGTGGAGGAACTGTTGCGAGGAAGCCGCTGCAATTGACCATGGAGGAGCATGCGCGTTTCCTGATCCAGTTCAGGATCTGCCAGAGCGGCCTTCAGCTCAGCCCGCTTTGCATCATATTTTAGGGTTAGACGCTCCCGCTTTCGCTCACGGGCAATCATACTCTTTTTGGCCACAGATCTTTTCCTGACTCAAAATATCAGCTTTACAAGGGTAGCAAATTCCGCTTTTGCAGACAAGTTAACTGCGGACAGAGAAAAGTTTGACAGCAAAATCGCTAACCCTCGCCAGCTAGCGAGATCCGCTCCGGAGCGTAGAGGGGAGGGGAAAATGAATTGTGTTCGTCCACCTCAGGGTGAGAGGAAAAGACATGGTGACCTTCCAGGTGCTTGAGCTCATGCACAAAATCATGGACCCCTTGAAACTGGCGATACACCGAGGCAAAGCGCACATAGGCCACTTCATTCAGCTCCTGGAGTTTCTCCAGGACCATATCGCCAATCTGCTGGGTGGTGATTTCCTGGACATCCTGCAGCTGCAGACGTTCTTCGATATTATTAACCAGTTCTTCCATCTGCTGCACCGTCACCTGGGTTTTCTCACAGGCCCGCATCACGCCGTGCAGGATCTTATTGCGGTTGAAGCCCTCGCGGGATCCATCCCTTTTCGTCACCATGATGGGCACAAACTCGATCCGCTCATAGGTGGTGAAGCGAAAATTGCAGGCCATGCATTCCCGCCGCCGCCGTACACTTTGCCCCGCTTCGGCAGAACGGGATTCCAATACACGGATGTTGTCTTTGCTGCATCGAGGGCACTTCATGATTGGCAAACCTCTCCAGTAACAGGCTGAGTGAATGTGGAAGTTGGTGATAGAAACGCTTCATCTTCCAGGGGAGAAGAGATGGTAGGGCCCTGCCGTTGCCACCAGGCTGTGGCTTCAACCTGAATTTGCTCGGTCAGGGATGGATCCATCCGCTGCAGATGTGAGAGTACTAATCCCATCCTGCCCAGTTGGGTGAGCTTCTGGCGATGCCGTAACAAAAAGTCCCAATAAAAGGTATTGAACGGACATGCCGCTGCCCCAATCTTGTCGTTGTGATTGTAGCGGCAATTTCGGCAGTAGTCGCTCATCTTGTGGATATAGTTGGCGGAGGCCGCATAGGGTTTGGTGGCCAGGATCCCGCCATCCGCAAACACCCCCATGCCGATCACATTGGTTTGCATCACCCAGTCGAAACTATCAATAAAGACGGCATGAAACCAGGATTCCAGCGCCTGAGGATTCACTCCACTGATGAGGGCAAAGTTACTGAGGAGCATCAAGCGTTGAATATGGTGGGCGTAACCTGTGCGCTGCACCTGTTCCAGTGTCTCGCGCATGCAGGTCATGTCGGTGTCCGCTGTCCAGTAAAAGGCGGGCAAAGGGGCCTGATGCTCAAACCAGTTCTTGTCTCCATACCCCTGGGGCATCAGCTGCTCATATAGACCGTGCATGTATTCACGCCATCCTAGGATCTGGCGGATAAAGCCTTCTGTGCTGGCCAGTTTTGCCTGTCCCTGGCGATAGGCGGTCTCTGCGGCTGCGATCACTTCCTGAGGATGCAGCAAGCCGAGATTCAGGGAGGGGGAAAGGAGGGAATGCCAGAGGGTGTCTTCTCCCCTGAGCATGGCATCCTGCAGTGGGCCAAAATGGGGCAGACAGTGGGAGATGAAATGATCCAGGGTCTTGAGAGCTTGTGCGCGGCTGACGGCCCAACGAAAGGGGTGGATCTGGCCAAAGAGATGGGAGAACTGAGTTTCGACTTTGCGAATCACTGCCTGAGTGATCTCATCCTGCTCCAGTGCAGGCGGAGTGGGGAAGCTCACTTTTTGTTTGGGAGGCTGGCGGTTCTCCTGATCAAAATTCCACCGTCCTCCCGCAGGCTGTTCCCCCTCCATCAGGATCTGGAAGCGGCGGCGACCTTCGCGGTAAAAATCCTCCATCACCCAACGTTTGCGTCCTTGAAACCAGTGGGTTAGCTCTGCAGGGGACCAGAGGAAATAGGTGTTTTGCACCTGGTGCACTGGGCAGGGGAGGTGAGGAGCTAGCTCGTCCACGAGGGCCCGCATGGTCAGATCACTGGGTTCAACCAGGCGAATTTCCTGTAAATGCTGTGCCTCAGCCCAGGACAGTAATGGATCCAGAAACTGATCGGCTTCGACATAGTTGACGGGATGCCCCTTCTGGCGAAGGTGCTCGGCATAGTGACGCATCGCTGACCAGATCAGGATCAGCTTTTGCTTGTGATAGGGGCGACGGCGAACCCAGTCGTGGGATTCGATCAGAATCACCGGAATCTCGGCGGGAGGTTGGGGGATAGAGGCCAGGGCCTGCTGATGTTCCTGCAACTGGTCCCCCAGGACCCACACTCCTATGGTCATGCTTGCACTCTGGGTGGTTCTTCTGATCTCAGCCTGACTGAGATCCTGGGATGAGTCCCTGAACCTTAAGTTTCCCTACCGGATTCTGCCCCCCAGCTGTGCAGCCGCCGCAGTGCTTGCTGTTTTTGAACCTGAGTCAGGACGGTTCCCTCGGTGAGGGCATTGAGACCATAGACAAGTCCTTTTCCCCCCATCGCAACCAGGGTGACGCGGTGGGTTTGCCCGGGCTCAAAGCGAACCGCATTGCCGGAGGGGATATTCAGGCGCATCCCAAAACTGGCCTCTCGATCAAACAGCAGGGCACGGTTCACCTCAAAAAAATGGAAGTGGGAACCCACCTGGACCGGACGATCCCCTGTATTCGTCACCTCCAGCTCCTGGGTCACTCGCCCCTGGTTGGCCTGAATCGGATCCGCGCCCAGCAAAATTTCGCCTGGGATCAGAGCAGGGGAAGCAGGTTCAGAAGCTTGCTTGGGTTTGCGAGTAGGAGCCATAACAATTGAGGAATCACAACTTAGCGAATCGGGTGGTGCAGGGTCACCAGTTTGGTGCCATCGGGAAAGGTGGCCTCCACCTGAATTTCTGGGATCATGTCTGCCACTCCGGGCATTACATCCGCCTGAGTTAACCAGGTTAGCCCCTCACTCATCAGCTGAGCCACGGTGCGGCCATCACGAGCTCCCTCCATCACCGCAGCACTCAGAAAGGCCACCGCTTCCGGGTAGTTCAGTTTCAACCCCCGCTCCCGACGATCTTGAGCCAGGCGAGCGGCCAGGTAAATCAGCAACTTATCTTTTTCCTGAGGTGAAAGATGCATGCGCCAACGACAGGAATGAATCTCTAGGGTTACTTATACCACTCCAGACCCTTTCCTCTTGTGGGTTTATGATCATTTTCCTGGTTCTGGGGATCCTGATTCCTGGAAAAACCCTCTAGCTCTGCAGCTCTTTGATCTTCTCCAGAATTTTTTCAGCAGCATCCTGCTCATTTTCCTGGATCAGGAGCTCGGCAGCTTTGCGGTAATCGCTGATGGCGGCTTCGGTACGATTCAGCTGCACCAGCACATCTCCCCGGCGGCGATAGGCCTGGGCATAGGTGGGATCTAACTCAATGGCCCGGGTGAAATCTCCCCCAGCCTCCTCCCATCGCTCCATCAGGATCAGGGTGCGACCGCGGTGGTAGTGGGCCCGTGCATGCTGGCTGTCCAGTTGGAGAGTGCGGCTGAAATCATTGACCGCCTGCTCCAGTTCCCCAATGTCCAGGTAGGCCAGGCCACGGTTGTAGTAGGCTTTCTCATACTCAGGATCCAGTGTGAGGGCCTGGGTGTAGTCAGCAATTGCCCCCTGAAAGTCTCTTTTTTTTACCTTCTCCAGACCTGCCAGCAGCCAGTCAGAGGGTTTTGTCTGGGCCAGAAGTAGGGGGGGTGCCGTGGTTTCCGGGATCTGGCAGGGGGAGAGGGAAGTCAATGTCAGACAGGCCGTGGCAAGAATGGGAAGCATCGTGAATGCCAGAGGAAGGACGATTTTAGAGTAGGGGAAACAGGTTAAATCAACATCAAGAAGCCGATCAGGCCCTGACCTGAGCCATGCTCAGGATCTGTTGGGCCACGGGATCGGGTACGGGCATGACCGAGAGACGATTTCCTCGTCGCACCACCGCCAGTTCCGTGTCAGTAAATGTCTGTTTGAGCTGATCCAGAGTCACCATCTGGGGAAAGCATTCCAGAAACTTCAGCTTCACCGTCCACCAGCGGGGGTGCTCCTCAGTCGCTTTGGCATCGAAGTAGGGACTGTCCACCCGGAATTGAGTCGGATCCACCACCTGGGTGGCTACCACCTGCATCAGCCCCACAGCACCGGGAGGTTGGGTGTTGGAATGATAAAAAAACGCTTGATCATCGATCTGCATGGCCTGCAGATAATTGCGTGCCTGATAGTTGCGCACCCCATCCCAAAGGGTCTCGCCATCCCGCTGCAGATCCGCCAGGCTGTAGACGGTGGGTTCAGACTTCAGAAGCCAGTACGCCATAGGTCTCTGGGGTCCCACGAATAGGAACGATGTCGGCAGCACCGGCTTCTCGGGCCACTCGCACTAACAGGGCCGCCGCCACCATTGCCGCCAGGATGGAGCTCCCCCCATGACTAAAGAGCGGGAGAGGAACCCCGGTTGTGGGCAGGGCACCACTCACCACCCCCAGATTGAGCAGGGATTGCCCCACCAGAAAGCAAAGGCAACCACAGGCCACCAGACGCAAGGCCAGATCCCGACACTTGAGCATCACCCTCAACCCCACTAGCAAATAGACCGCCAGCAGGGTCAGGAAGAACAGCGAACCCGCCAGACCAAACTCCTCGGCAAACACCGAAAAGATAAAGTCGGTGTACTGGATGGGCAGGTAAAACAACTTTTGCTGGGACAGGCCAAATCCCTGACCCCACACCCCACCCGAACCAATGGCCAGCAGACTTTGCACCAGCTGATATCCATCGCCCTGTGCACTCGCCCAGGGATCCAGAAAGGCCAGGATCCGACGCCGCTGGTAGTCTTTCAACAAAATACTGATGATCCCTGCTCCCACTCCCAATCCTGCCGTCCCCAGAAGGGTGGCCATCGGTAAACCCGCAGTCCAGGCCATCATCCACAGGGTCAGTCCACAAATGGCAGTGGTGCCCAGGTTGGGCTGAGTCAAAATGGCCAGCAAGCTAAGGGTAAACAGCGCAATCCATCCGATGCGGTAACCAATGCTGTGCTGATACCAGTAACCAAACACCAGGGCTCCCTGCAAAATCAGCAAGGGTTTGAGAAATTCCGAGGGCTGCACAACGGGCAAGATTTTTAGATCAAGCCAACGACTGGCATCCAGCCGTTCTACCCCCAGCCCTGGCACATGCGTGGCCATGACCAGACCGATCCCAATCAGACAGAGCACACCCGAGAAAGCGAACCAGCGACGCAGCGGTACCCGCACAATGGTGAGAAAACAGCCGCTACCCAGTCCGATCCAGACTAGCTGTCGTTTGACAAAGTAAAGACCGTCACCCGTCACTTTTTGGGCGATGGGGAAAGACGCTGAAAACAGCATCGCCAACCCCAGCAACAGCCAGATAACCGTCAGCCAGCGCAGGATCCGCGCCTCAGCAGACCAGATGTTGACAGCATTGCCGGAAGTGTTCGCCACGCTCTTCAAAGTTTGTGTACTGATCAAAACTGGCACAGGCTGGAGAGAGAAGCACAGTCACTTCAGCAACTGTTCCCCGAGCCAGAAGCACCTGGGCCTGATGCCATGCCAGGGCTACCGCTACATCTAGGGTATGAGCCTGATGCAGCTCTGTAAAGCCAATCGCCTGCAACCGCTCCGTAAACAGAGACGCCGCCCGCCCGATCAACACCACTGACACTACCTTTTCCTGAATCACCTGAAGCCAGGCCTGATCATCCCCCTGCTTTGGATCTCCTCCGGCGATCAGGATGATGGGGGCAGGCAGAGACTGTAAGCCCACCAGAGAAGCATCATAATTGGTGGCTTTGCTGTCATTGATAAACCGCACCCCGTTCAGGGTTTTTACGGTCTCCAGGCGGTGGGCCACTCCAGGAAACTCCGCTATGGCCTGAACGATTGCCTCCCGCTCCAAACCCGCCCAATGGGCAACAGCCACAGCCATGAGCAGGTTCTGCAGGTTGTGCTGGCCCGGTAGCCGTTGCTGGAAATCACCGAGGGCAGCCACCGGATCTCCCTTGATCCAAACCCAGTCCCCTTGGATATGAACGGGCGCATCAGGATAAACACAGGAGGTCCAGAGACACTGGGGCCAACGCTGCAGGTATTGCCTCAGAAAGACATCATCCCCATTGATGACCCGGTGAGAAACGCGATCTAACAACCGCGCTTTAATTGCTGCGTAGGACTCCAGGGTGCCATGGCGTTCCAGGTGATCAGGGGTCAGGGTGGTCCAGACACCAATTCGCAAGATCTCCGGAGAGACAGTGGGGCTTGCCAGGGTGGGGGATGCCTCCAGTTGATAGCTGCTGAGCTCCGCAATAATCCATTCTGGGGGGCTGCCGGATTGCAGGCTTTCCAGAGCCACCTGACAGAGGGGCAGGCCAATATTGCCACAGGCCGGAGCTCGCTTGCCCGCCGCTGCAAAGATGGCAGCGATCAGAGCGGTCGTCGTGGTTTTGCCATTGGTACCCGTAATCCCCACCCAGGGCACATGATTGAGAGCCTGCCAGGCCAGCTCTGCCTCTCCAAGCACAGGAATGCCCTGCAGACGAGCCTTTTCCAACACCGGATGATCCCAGCGAATTCCTGGACTGACCACCACCTGCTCCACCCCTGCCCGCAGGAGGAGGGGAGTGTTGAGACACACTTCGATCCCCTGGGCCTCCAGATCCACCTGGCGCTGATGCAGGACAGGGGAATCCAGTTCATCAAGGGCGATGACCTCATGCCCCTGGGCCTTGACCAGCCGCGCGGCGGCCACCCCCGCTGTTCCTAAACCCAATACCTGGATATACACTGGTCCGCACCTGCAAGCATGCCATACAGAGAGTCTTACATTTTAGGTTGGTCTGGGGATTGCCCACCAGGGAGAACGGCCTTTCCTCTCATCCATCAAATTGCAGGGGGTCGTTCTAAGGCAATCGGTCCTAACGCCCCTTTACGAAAATCGTAGAGGATCTGCAGCGCCGCCCGTCGTTCATCCCCCGTAAAGCGCTGGGTCGCCAGAGTGGCTAAAAGCAAACTGCCCTGGGGCTGCCAGGTGAACTGGTAACGCGCCTCTAATGCTTGCAGAGCCTCCGGCTGGACCCTGGGCACCCATTCCAGAAATGCTGCTGCCACCTGTTCCGGGAGGTAAGCAGCGTCACCGATATCTTCACAGATGGCCAGTTTGAGGGCTGCCTCCTGATCGTTGAGCTGGGGAGGAATGATCCCCGGGGCATCCAGCAGATCGAGATCGGCACCCAGGCGGATCCAGCGCAAACTTCTCGTCACCCCAGGTCGTCTGGCGCTGGCCACCACTCGCCGCTGCAGCAACCGATTCAGCAGAGCTGACTTGCCCACATTAGGAAATCCCACCACCACTGCGCGGATGGGTCGAGGACGCATGCCTCGTTGCTGACGGCGTTGGTTGACATGGGTTCCAAGCTGCAGAACGTGCTGGCGCAGTGTGGAAACGCCATCTCCCGATTGGGCATTGGTGGGCCAGATGGAGACATCTTGCGTGTGAAACCAGGCTCGCCACTCCTGCTGCATGGACACCGGGATCTGATCCTTACGGTTGAACACCAATACCCGTGGTTTTTCCCCCGCCCACTCCTGGAGATCTGGGTGACGGCTGGCCAGAGGAATGCGGGCATCCACAACCTCCAGAATCACATCCACCTTGTGCAGCTGCTGCCGCAGTTCCTGTTGAGCTTTGGCAATATGCCCGGGATACCACTGGATACTCGCCGTTGCCATGCCTTCCATCCATCAACCTGCTTTCCAATCTAGCGTCCTGCAGCCATGTGGCGTTCAGGCTTCCCTGCACCGGGAAATTTCAGATCAGCTCCTCGCAGACATTTACGCTGTCCTGCGGATGATCATCTACCTACCGTGCCCTAAACTGAAGCGTAAGAAAACTTAACATTCGGGGAGAAGCAGATGGTCAAGCGGGTGAGGTTAGAACCGATTGCTCAGGTGGCGGAAGTGGCAACCAATAACAATCTCCTGTCGGTGCTCCTCGGCAAAGACCTGAATGTCCTGAAGGAATGTGGGGGACGAGGTCTGTGTGCCACCTGCCATGTTTATGTTAAGGAGGGGATGGAGTCACTCACCCCCATGACTCGCCGCGAGCAGCGCACTCTAGAGGTGATCACCACCCACTCTGCCCAGTCACGCCTGGCCTGTCAGGCAAGGGTGCAGAAGGATGGTGTGGTCGTGGAGTTACCCGGGGGTATGTATGTCAATGCCTTCAGCGATCTGGAGGCCCTCGTCGGTCGGCGCGCTGAGCAGCCCCTGCTTCACCCTGTAACTGGACAAACTCTGGTTCAACAGGGAAAGCTGATTACCCGATCCACTCTCACTGCCATTGAAGGGCTTGATTTTGATATTGCTAAAGCGATGTCACAAAGCAATCGAGAGCTCTAGCAATCATGCATGATTCATAAGAATCGTAAAGGCGCCCTTGTGCGCAGAGATGAACTTGAGCAGGCTGATGACTTCCATCTGATGTCTGATTGCTAGAGAACCAACCTGTTCACCTCAGGCATACTCGCAGCCTAGACCGCTAGCTCAGCAGGCTCCCGGATCAGCAGATCGGTGCAGTCAATCGTATCCGCCAGAATCGAACTGGCCATCATTCCAGTGTGAATCTCCAGCCTGGCGGAAGGTATAGCTGAAAAAATTAACCTCTGCCCCGGGAATACAACCCTTTCAAAATACCAATTCTCGACATTGGTAATGCGAGCGACCTGAATCGAGCCTGTTGTATTTACGTAACAGCAGGTGATCTGTTCTCTATACATCTGAGGAATAGGATCAAGCATCTGCATACCGTGCCTACCAACCACAAAAAATTGCCCTTGGATTTACGTTAACATTCCCGGACGGGCGGGTAGGTAGTCTGCGATACGGCTGTTGAGAAGATATCGAAGTTTTTTGATCGGGTGGCAACGGTAGTCTAGATCACGAAATTCAAAGCCACACATGCAATCACCTCAATAAGAACTGTAATTTTGTTCATAAGTGGACAATCGACGGGTAAAAATCAATCCTACTGAGTCTATTCATCCTAAGAAAATAGTGCTACAAGTCTGCCCATAAAAAGATAAGAAACGATTAACTCGAAATTATAATCCATCTTCTTGTTCAACCCCTCGCTTCAGTTCTGTGATGGGATTAGCTACATGGTCCCAATTAAAGCTGTCAACCCGTAGTTCTAGAGCTCCAGTCTCCCGCTCAGGATTGATATTAATCCGTACCCCGTAGGTGCGACGATCATATCCCAGGGTGTAGGTGGTATCCACCGCCTGACCCGACTGCAGATCTACCGTCGTTTCTGCTCCCACCCGAATGGGTCCATAGATTTGTTGCAGGATCCCTAAATCCAGCTGCTCACGTGTGGTGATGCGGTCAAAGAGAAAGGGAGAGGCCCCCGAGAGAAATCCATTGGAATAGGTCACACTCACGTTGGTATAGTCCAGCGTGTCCTTGGTAAAGCGGCCCACCACCGCATCGAGCCCGATACTTCCAGAAAAAAAACTCTGGGCTTCGCCGTTGGTGTAATAGGATTGACTACTGCTAATCCCAGTGTTCAACCATAGCCCTTCCTCAACTGGCACCGGACTAAAGCGCAGAAACGCCGGCGGCTGACGATCGCTTGTCCATAGATTGGCCACCGTGGTCTCGGACTTGAGACGCAGCTCTGGGGGTGAATCAGGGGTAGGAGGAGGAGAGGGTTGCCAGAGACGAAAAGAGCGGCTCAGGGTGGTCCCCACCTGCAGGCGGGCCAGTTGCAGTTGCTGATCACTGGTTTCTTCCACCAACGCCACGTCCGTGTTGATCGGATCCTGACCCAGGGCATCAATCAGATCCAGAGCTACCTGGTAATTAAAGGTAATGCCACTATTCCCCAGGGTTTGAGTCGGGGAGGCATACCGTGCCCCCAGCCGATTCTGGACAATTTGAAACCCCAACAAACCACTGAAGAACCGTTCCCGGAAGCCGTAGCTGTAGGTCACGCGGCCCCCATCTCCAGTGGGAATGACATGCTCCACCTCAAATAAGAGCCGATCCGATAATTCCTCAAACACCACCCCCCGCAATTCCGCCATGACATGGGTGACCTGTCCGGTATTGGGGTGTTTCACATTCAGATCGGTGCGCAGACCCAGACCATTTTCCAAGCTGCCCAACTCGTCAAAGAGCCGCTGCGGATAGACCTGTGGAGAAAGGACAAAGCTGACATTAGGGGTTTCCAGTAATTCAAAGTTGGGTTGGACGACCAATCCTCGCCGGATTTCCTCCCGATCAAAATTGTCAAAGTACACGGAGATTGGAGGTTGCTGATTCAGCTGATCCAGGCGCACTTGAATGGGCAGAGGCAAAAAGAAGGCCTGATCAAAGACCAGTTCTCCTTCATCAGCCGTGATCACACTCGAGCTATCTGCACGAAGCAAGGTGGTGACCAGGGGGCTGCGGTACTCCAACTCGGGAGGGTTGTAGGGATCATTGGTAATCCGGACATCGATCCCCCGCCATTCGGTGGCATTAAATTCAATCCGAGCCGCCTGAAACCGCAGCAAACGGGAGGGATCTTCCCCAGAGGTACGAGTTAAGGGAGAGGGAATCAGGGTGGGATTATCCGCATCGGTGGGCAGATTGCCAATGTCCACTTCGCCAAAGGCGGGCTCTAGAGTTCCCTGTTCCTCTGCAAAGTTGTATTCCAGGCGCTCCCCCTGCACCCGTTGTTGATCCAGTTGCACCTGCACATGGCCCTCGGCCACCACCCGTTGGGCTTGCAGCTCAATCCGCATTCGATCCGCCAGCAACCGGGTGCGGCCAAAGATCATTTCCACATTCCCTGCCGCCTCAAACACTTGCGTCTGCTGATTAAAAGACTGTTGATCCGAACGCAGTTGCAGGGAACGGGTAGCCAGATTGACCTGAAGGGTATCGTCTGAGTCCGACAACTGCAGATCTTGAGAGTCACCATCCTCAACATCGGTGAGCTCCTCAGCTGATTGCACCTGGGGTGCCTGGGCCAGCCACGGGGAGGCTGCTGCCGAATCCGCACCTGGGATCGACCAGACAATCCCAAGGAGTGGCCACAGCAGGAGGGCTAACAAGGGCATGGGCAACTCTCAATCATCAGGATGAACGATGGTCTCCTTGTCCAGACCTACTCAGGATGATACAGGTGATTCAGAGGATGGCATCAGGACTCGATTTAACTTTCCGCTCTGAAATCCTTCCAGATCCAGACAGACGTATAAAAATCCCATCTGCAAAAAAGCCTGAACCAGGGCAGGCAGATCTGTGGCCTGGATAAAGGCAGGGATGTGATCGGCGGGCAGTTCAATCCGGGCGGTATCCTGTTGAGAGCGCACCCGCACCTGACGCCATCCCAGTTTTCGCAAGTAGCGTTCTGCAGCCCCCACGCGGGCGAGTTTCTCCGCTGTAATCGATTCCCCATAAGGAAACCGAGAACTCAAACAGGGTTGAGCAGGCTTATCCCACCAGGGTAACTGCAGAAATCGGGAGAGTTGGCGCACCTCCAGCTTACTGACTCCCACTTCGGCGAGGGGTGAGCGAACCCCCCGTTCCACTGCCGCCTGAACCCCAGGTCGATAATCGTGGAGATCATCGGCGTTCAGCCCGTCGACTACATACAGGTACCCTCGCTCTTGAGCCAGATTCCGTAGGGTATTGTGCAGTTCACTTTTGCAAAAGTAGCAGCGATTGTTGGGATTCGAGGCATAGTTGGGATCCTCCAGCTCATGGGTAGCAACCATCTCATGGCGCAGGCCCAGATAGGCCGCCTGTTGGATGGCCTCCTCCAGATCCTCTGGTAAGAGCGAAGGGGATGCAGCAGTCACAGCCAGAGCATGCTCCCCCAGCACCTCCTGAGCCAATTTGGCCACCAGAGTACTGTCAATGCCTCCTGAATAGGCCACCATCACCTGATCCATATCCGCAAAGAGGGTGTACAGCTGATCAAGCTTGTGGGCGAGTGGGGCAGAAAGCGGTTCCACAGGTGTGTTGCAGGTGGACTCAGAAGTAACATCCATAACCAAGGTTAAGGGGACCATTCATAAACCACTCTAAGAGAACTTTCTGCCTCACCACCTGCGGATCATCGTAAATCCCCCCTGGAGCTTTTTTGCAAAACAGCTACGCTTAGTAGTCTTTTTCCGTTAAAGGTAGTTAAGTCTACTACATCTGGTGTGAAATGGGTCAGATCGGTGCTAGACTACCTCCTGTTCTGATGTGTGAGGTCTGCATGTCTGCTCCATCCTCTCTTCGGTCAGTCTGTGTCCTTTCCCTCTGGGGGGGGGTGCTTAGCTCCGTTTTGACCTCCGGGGGAATGTCTGCGCAGGCCCAGGAATTTGACTTCACCAAACCAGGGGATCCCGCCGCCGCAGGAACAGGTGTACCCACGATGCCAGTCCTCCCCACCGCTCAATCGACTCAGAACGGGGATTTGGCCTTTCCTTCGGGATCTGTTCAGGGGGGAGTCAATCCCCTGCCCCCAGCCACGGTGCCCCCCAATCCCACGTCTCCGCTTTCCCCAGTACTCCCGAATCTCTCGGCCCCCGTCCCCACCAATCCTGTGGCGGCAGGATCCTCCCCTAGCCAGCAACCCTATACCTATGAACGGATTCCTGGCATTACTCCAGCTGCACCGGCGGGTGGTGTTGTTAAAGGGCAGCTCCCTCCAGGGACACAACTGCCCTTAACGGTCTACCGTGAGATCACCTTTCCCCCATTTCAGGCTATCAATGGCCAGCTGGAAGTTTCAGATCCTGTCACTGACTCCACCGGACAGGTGGTGATTCCCGCCGGAAGTGTCGTATGGGGAACCTTTCAACCCATCCTGGAAGAGCGAGATCCACAAGATCCAGACGCAGGTCCTGAGTTCGACCGTGTCGTTGGCAACCGCTTTGTCGCCAGCCGCATCACGATTCAAAATGCCACTTATCTCCTGCAGGGGCAATCCGACCTTCTACCCATGGGCATGGATCCCAATGCTGATCTGGGGACCACGGCTTTACGGGGAGCAGGATATGGAGCCGCTGGGGGACTTGCCCTCGGGGTTCTTACAGGCGGAGTTGGGTTTATCCCGATTCTGGCAGGAGGCTTAGCTGGGGCTGCAGCGGGAACCACAAACGTCGATCGGGTGGTGACCTTGGAAACCAATTCTATTTTGAATATTGAGCTCACCAATCCCCTGATCATCCAGTGAAGATCCTGGGAAGGATATGCATATCTAGTGTTTGCATTTCAGCATTACTCTACATATAGTAGGGTGTGAGCTCCATTGGGTTTAACTGAGGTTAAGCCCTTCTCGCCGAAGAGGACAATACGATGGGATGCCGACGCTTGCCTGCACATGTTTGCACCTACCCGATAGGACTGGGAATCCTCTGTCTCTTAGCCTTGTCTGCTTGTAGTGATGATGATAGCTCCCCTTCCCAGGTCCGAATCACGCCTGCTCCGATCATTACCACCACCCCCACGCCCGGAGGTACGGTGCAACCTCGGCCTTCTCCTAGCCCAACCCGGACTCCCCTGCCGACTCTGATCCCAACCCCCACCACCACCCCAATTCCCTTCCCATCTCCCAGCCCCACTGCTGTCGCAGCTCCAAGTATTGCCATTGCTGCTTTACCCGAGGCACAGCAAACCGTCCCCTTCTCGGTTCTGGCTGCTGTCACGGCCCCTGCAGGTCTGACCAATTTTACGATTGCTGCGAACCAACCTCCCCTTACCCTGACCTACCCATTCACTCCAGTTGAAGTGGGGTGTACCACCAGCAGCGTGGTCTGCACGGCCTCTATTCCCATGGTGGTGCCTGCCAATGTTCCCACAGGTGATTATCAGCTGAAAGTAACCGTTCAGGATGGAGCCGGTCAGACGGCAGAGGCGAGTGCCCCCCTGAAAGTCCTACCTGCCCCCGATCCAACGCCCACTCCTGTCCCTTCACCGACCCCGACCCCCACCGTTACGCCAACCCCAACGCCAACCTCTACCCCGACTCCATAAGGATCACGGGTGAGATCATTTCTCGATGAAAAAAGTGCCGGGTCTAGATTGGGTCAGAAGGGATCAGGGTGTACAGCATCTGATGCATCGAAGAGGTCTGATGACCTGCTTCACGGGTCTATGTGCAACTTTCCTGTTTCTCATTTTTCAAGGGCAGCCAGTCTTATTTGATTGGGATGAGCTGATCTATGCCAGCCTAGCCCGCCAGATGGTGGAATCTGGAGACTGGCTTTCGTTGATCATCAACGGAGAACCTTTCTGGGAAAAACCTCCTTTATTCATGTGGTTTCAGGCTTTGGCCTTTTCGGGGGGGGGACTCTCTGAGACGACCGCCCGCCTGCCCAGTGCGCTTGCGAGTGGGTTGACCGTTGCAGGGTTCTATGGGGTAGGAGCCTATCTGTGGGGACCTGTGCTGGCATGGCTCTGGTCAATCCTGCTCTGCACCAGCTTTCTCCCTCTCTGGTTTGGCAAAACCGGCTTGATTGATCCCCTGCTTAACCTGCTGATGCTCCTGGGGCTTGGGGGCTTATTTTTCATGGATCAACAGGTCTTACAGGGGAAAAAGGGAGTTGTCCCCCTGCTGATTGCAGCGGTTGCCCTGGGCCTGGCCGTCCTCACCAAAGGACCTTTAGGGTGGGGATTACCCATGGTTATCTGGGGTTTGTACAAGTGCTGGCACCGTCCCCCTTACCCGCGTTTATGGCAGGTGGCTCTCTTTCTGCTGATCAGTGGGGGGGTTGCCTGTAGCTGGTTTGTCCTAGAGCTGTGGTTTCAAGGGCCAGATTTTGTGGTGGAGTTTAGCCGGTATCAGTGGCGGATTCTAACTCGCAACGATGGCCACCCCGGACCTATATTCTTTCATGTCCTGGCCTATGGCCTGGGCTGCTTTCCCTTCGCCTTTCTCTCGGTGGGATCGCTGGGATCAATGCTGTGGAAGCCGCCGCAATCGACTTCTTCTTCGGAACAACAACAGGCATTCCTGCATCTGAGTATCGTCGCAATCGCCGTTGTCCTCGGGGTATTCTCTCTGCTGGTGCAAACCAAGCTGATCCACTACACCTCATTGCTTTACCCCTTGGGATCCTTCTGGGCGGCCCTGCGACTTCACCAATTCCTCCAGAAGCAGGCAACCCCCTCATTTCTCGAAATTGCTGGGATCCTCTGCACAGGATTGCTCTGGGTGGTCCTTTTCACTCTCATTCCCTGGGTCGGACGTCATCCCACCCTGCTCAAGACCTGGATTCAAGATCCCCTTACCCTTGAGTATCTGCAAGCCGCGATAGCCTGGCCCCTCTGGACTTTGCTTCCTGCTCTATTTCTAACGATAGGCCTTCTCAGCTGGTGGATAAACCTGAATCCACGGAGTCGATGGGCCTGGATCCTGCTGCTGGGTTTCTCAGGTCTGTCTGCCCAGAGTGCCTGGCTCGGTCTAGCATCCCGTTTGTTGCTGCACACCCAGGGGGGAGCGATTCAATTCTTTCAGGCCCAGGCTCATCCCCCTCTGATCCTCTATGGGTATCGCTCCTACATTCCCTATTTTTATGGACCGCTCCACGTTCCCTACGCGGCAACGCTAGAAGAATTGCAGGCTCTGCTTGAGGACATGCCGACCGCAGCAGTGATTACATGGATCCCGTTCGAGTCAGAGCTAAAGGAAAAGGTGTCTCTATTCACCCTGGAACAGCAGGGGGCTTTTCTCAAGATGGGTCAGCAGCCTTGAAATAACTATCCGCTCCCAACCCGTAGGCGCTTAGCCGGAGCTTCGCGTTTAGTAAGGAGAGGGAGCGGTCTAGCGGGTCTTCAAGCGGAACCTGACTGCCGGGAGGAACCCCACACGTCGGACCCTTGAAGCTCTTCAGTAGTCTGAAGGGCAGGGAATCTAACGGTTAGAGAACAGCCCCGGCCCACAGCCGGTTAACTCCAACAAGATGACCCTTACGTTTACTACTATCGGGCATTCAGTGCAATCCCCCTTACTAAACGACATTATGAGACTATCACAATCTTCTGGTAGCCGGTAAACCAGAGCGGAACCCAGGAGGAGTGCGCTAGGTGACAAACAGGTGCGCGATAGGATACTCTGCTGCAGGTAGTGTGCCTGTGCATTCTGTTGATTCAGTAGTGGGAACTGACTCAGGAGATCTGTGACTGTTCAAGAGCTAAGCCCTGATCCTCAGGACGAGCGTAAGCTGATTCGGCATGTTCTGGTAATCGAAGATACCAAGGGCCGCCGCACCGTTTCCCTGGAAGCTGCCACCTATTCGTTGGGTCGGGATACCTCCAACGCGATTGTCCTTTACTCCAGTTTTGTCTCGCGGCAGCATGCCATCCTCCTAAGGCTCCCGGTTCCCGGACCCGAGCGTTATGTCTTCCGCATCATTGATGGCAATCTGCAGGGGAAAAGGAGTACTAACGGCATTATCGTCAATGATCGTCGCTGTTACTCCCATGATCTCCAACATGGGGATATTCTGGTCTTCAGCAGCGATGTGACCGCTGGCTATTATGTCAGCGCTAACCTGACCAATGCCGAATTTGCTCGCTATACCCAAAGTGTCAATTTCCGCAGTGTCAAGACCATGGCTACAGACCCCTACGAAACCACCCTGGAGTAACTGGATCGCATCTCTGAGTGCACTTCCATCCCTCTCCGATTCGAGATAGGTTTAGGGTTGTTGAGATAAATCCCCTTATATTGGACCATAGAAGATAGCTCCACTGTTTCGGGGTAGGGCCTGGCTACTACATTTTGTAGGGCGATTGTTTGAACTTTTTTGGGAAGGAGACCTTCCTTCAACAGGGTATCTATGAAGCGTGTCTTGATTGTCGATGATGATCCGGTCTCTCTCAAGATTCTCAGTCGACATTTGACACAGCACGGCTATCGTGTCTATACAGGGGCCTCAGGTCAGGAAGGCCTCTCGGTCTTTTCTCAAGAACTGCCGGATGTGATCGTCTCGGATGTCATGATGCCCGAGATGGATGGGTTTGAATTTTGCCGACAGTTGCGACAATTGCGAGGCGGGGAACTGGTTCCTTTTATCTTTCTTTCCTCTCGGGGTGAGGTGGATGACCGCGTCCAGGGATACGAGTGGGGAGCTGACGACTATATCATCAAGCCCTTCGAACCTCGAGAACTGGTTGCCAAGATCGAAGCTCAGATTGAACGGTCACGGCGCACCCAGGCAGAAATTCTGAGACTGATCCAGAAGCAACCTGCGGGTCGAGTCGAGCCCCCCTCGCCTCCCACGCTGCCTCTGACTCCAGCAGAAGAACGGGTGTTTCGGGAAGTCATTCGGGGAGCTACCAACAAACAGATTGGGGAAAAGCTTTACATCAGCCCGCGTACAGTTCAGACGCATCTCACAAATATCCTCAGTAAGCTGTCCCTAGACAATCGAGCCCAACTGGTCCGGTTTGCCTATGAGCAGGGATACACTACCCACCTGACTGCCAATGAGGATGAAGAATAAAGCCTGCTGGGCTTAGGCCAGATAAACGGCCAACAGAGCACCAGAAGCTCGCCGGATCCGACAGCAAATGGTTGTTCACTCCGGGACTTCTATCAGGTTCTCTGGACCAATGAGCGCGATCGAGGCCATGCAGGCATCCCACTTTCGTAGCATACGAAAAAACGGTGCAGCGCAGGACTGTACCGCCACCCAAGGAGGGAATCGCTAGCTTAGAGCAATCCCACGTCCAGACCAGGTTTGCCTGTTGCCAGCTCAACTTTCAGGATCCGCCCCCCTGACTTCTGAATTCGCTGTTGCTCCATAAACCAGTTCTCATAGGGAACCAGTTTGGTGAAATAGGTATTCTGGAGTTCTCGCTGGGTGCGAATTCGAGTTTGGCTGGGGACACAAGCCGTGACTTTGAACATGCGCATCGTTAAAGCCCTATCTAGAAAAGTCTTTGTGAAGATCGGTCAAAGCTCAAAGCAGACAGCTCACTTCAGAAAGCTCGCGCACATGTGCACACCAGATCCCTGCAGTACGCTGTCTGCTCAGGGGGTTCGGTTACCCCTGCTTAAGTGTGGGCCAGTTAGCTCAAGCCAGAGCAGATGTAGTCAAAGTAAACACCCATCTCCTTTCCGGCATCCATGCCCACCAGAGCAGCAGTCACTTCCTTCATGGCCTGAATGGCCTGAATGGTCGCACCGATGGGTACTCCCAGAGAGTTGTAGGTCTCTTTCAGACCGTTGAGCACCCGCTCATCCAGAATGGAGGTGTCGCCAGCCAGCATGGCATAGGTGGCATAACGGAGATAGTAGTCCATGTCGCGGATGCAGGCAGCATAGCGACGGGTGGTGTACATGTTGCCACCAGGACGGGTCAGATCGGAGTACAGCAGCGCTTTGGCAGCAGCATCCTTGACAATGGTGGAGGCATTAGCTGCAATGGTGCCAGCCGCCCGCACGCGCAATTCTCCAGTGGCAAAGAAGGACTTCAACTTATCCATCGCAGAGGCATCCAGGTACTTGCCCTGAACGTCGTAGCTATTGATTACAGCAGTAACTGCGTCTTGCATGATGACTTCCTATGCTCGTTTCTTGATATGGAACAAAAAATCGGGTCAGGACTAATCCAAGTTGGACTAGCTCATAGCGCCTACGACGTAATCGAAGTAGTAACCAGCTTCAGCGGCATCATCCCCAGACAGCAGACTGGTGGCCACCAATTTCATCTGGCGCACACTTTCTGCCACAGCCGGAATCGGGGTACCTAGGGAGTTGTACATCTCCCGAACACCCACCAGACCGATCTCTTCAATGGGAGTGACATCACCCGCAATGACTCCGTAGGTCACCAGACGCAGATAATAGTCCATGTCGCGCAGACAGGTGGCGGTCATTTCCTCACCGTAGGCGTTTCCACCGGGGGAGACCACATCAGGCCGCTTCTGGAACAGCTGATCTGCCGCTTGCTTCACAATCCGCTCACGAGACTCAGTCAAAACCTGAGCAATGCGAAGACGAGCTTCACCCTTAGACACGAAGGACTTAATCCGATCAAGCTCACCAGGACTTAAATAACGCGCTTCTGCGTCAGCATTCACAATCGATTTTGTGACAACGCTCATGGATATCCATCCTCAAGTTGAGTTTGTTAAAGAGCATGACCCACTCATACTCGCAAGCTATTTTCGACTATGGGAGCCATTCCCAATCGAGTCTCTTAGCAGTTCTTAATACTTTTCCCAGGAAAGGGTCTGATCGGAAAGCTGCGATCCAAGTGCCGCCACAGAGGATTCTGTCCCCATCCGCACCTCTTTCCATTGAGCCTGGGATCCGGGGCATGGGTTCACCAGGCGTCAGCTTTCCTTCGGGGCCGTTCTTCTCTTTATGGAGCAAGGTTAAAATTGTTTAATATGCTGCCGTTTCCTCTGGACGTCCGACCATGATCACAGCCCATCCCGCCGAATCTTGCGATCAGCTGTTACGTGCCACTGCTGCCGACGGGATGATTCGAGCCGTTGGGTTAGTTTCCACCCACACAGTTGAGGAAGCGCGGCAACGGCATCAACTCTCTTATGTGGCCACTGTGGCGTTGGGGCGAACCATCAATGCAGCCCTTCTCTTAGCAGCCAATCTCAAGGAATCCCAGGCTCGCATTAATCTCCAGATTAAGGGGGATGGCCCTCTGGGCAAGGTCTGGGTGGATGCGGGCATTGACGGAACGGTACGGGGATATGTGGAGAATCCAGCCATTGAGCTACCCCTAACAGAGCACAGCAAGCTGAACGTGGCCCAGGCGGTTGGTCGGTATGGTTACTTGCATGTGATCCGAGATCAGGGCTACGGGGTTCCCTACACCAGTGCCACCGAACTGGTTACGGGCGAGATCGGAGATGACATTACTCGCTATCTGGCCGTTTCGGAGCAAACCCCTTCTGCGGTGCTGTTGGGGGTGATGGTGAACCATGAAGAGGTGCTGGTGTCGGGGGGGATCCTGCTGCAGTTATTGCCGGGAGCCTCTGCCAGTCTCAGTCGTGAACTGGAACAACGGCTGAATTTGGTGGATGAATTCAGTCCCCTGCTGGCGGATGGTCTAAGCTTGGAAGACCTGCTTAATCGCTATATCGGGGATTTGGGACTCACGATGCTGCCCGGAGCACAACAGATCCGCTTCCACTGTCGATGCAGTCAGGAGCGGGTTAAGGGAGCACTGCAGATGTTGGGACAACAGGAATTACGGACCATGATCCTGGAGGATAAAGGGGCGGAGGCCACCTGCCATTTTTGTAACCAGGTCTATCACGTCTCGGAAGCAGAGCTGGAGGAAGTTCTGGACACTATGCAGGCTGCCAGCCCTCGCTAAGCTAGGAGCGATTTTTCACACCAATCACCTGAGTGTGAGCCCCCCGAGCCTGCGTTACCCCCAGGGTGCGATCGGCCTTCTCGATCATGGGTCGCCGCAAACTGACCACAATAAACTGGGCCTGCTGGGCCTGTTGCTGGATCATCCGCGCCAGGCGCTCGACATTGGCCCCATCCAGAAACATATCCACTTCATCAAAGGCGTAGAAGCTGGAGGGACGATAGCGCTGCAGAGCAAAAATAAAGCTCAGGGCCGTCAGGGATTTCTCTCCCCCCGACATGGAACTGAGGCGGCGCACAGGTTTTCCTTTGGGATGGGCCACCAGATTCAGACCTCCCGCTAAGGGATCCTCGCTGTTTTCTAAGTCCAGATGTCCATCGCCATCGGACAGTTGCGAAAAGATCGTGCGAAAGTGCTGATCCACGGCATAGAAGGCATCCATAAACGCCTGGCGGCGCAGGGTGGCAAAGTTCTCGATTCGCAATAGCAGTTCAGTGCGCTCTTCCTGTAGTGTCTCCAGTTTCTGGGTCAGCTCAGTTAACCGCCCCTGTATTTCTTCATACTCGGTGATGGCCAGCATGTTCACTGGTTCCAGGGCACGCAGCTTATCTTCCAGGCGACGCCGTTGTCGCTGAAGGGTGTCCAGGGTGAGATCAGCCGCTACCTCCGGCAGCACCTCGGGCAATTGGATCTGGAGATCCTGAAGCTGCGCTTGGAGTTGCTGAAGCAATTGGGCTTTTTCTTCTGCTTGCGTGTGGGCATGATAACGCTCCCATTCCAGCCGTTGAATCTGTTGCTGTTGGGCGCGCAAGTTAAAGTCCTGCTGGTCTCGCAGTTGCCGGAGATCAGCCAGACGGGATTCCGCCGCTTGCATTTGCTCCCGGAGAGAGGCCATCTCCTGATTAAGTTGCTGTTCCTGGATCTGGGTTTGCTGTTGCTGGGCTTGCACCTGCTGCATCCGTTGCTGCCATTCCTGAACCCGCTCCTGGTGTTGCTGCAGACGAGCACGGTTCAGTTGTTGTGCCGAGCGCCCGGCCTGATGTTGCTGTTCTAGCTCACGACTGTGGGCCGACAACTGGGCCAGTTGAGTTTCCTGCTGCTGGATGGCGGCTTGGGCCTGTTGCCAGTGCTGATTGACGGGAGAATGCTCCAGTTGCTGCAGCTTACTGGTGAGATCCGCCATGCGCTCTGCCAGCGGTGTGATCTCCCCCTCCAACTGTTGCAATCGGCGTTCTGCTGTCTCCGCTTCCGCCTGCCATTGCTGTAGTTGCTCCCGGTGATGAGCCCAGCGACCCTGCTCAGTCTGGAGCTGGTGGGTGTGTTGATCCAGAACCTGCTGGGTCTGCAGCGCCGTCTGTCGGGCCTGCATTAACTCCTGACCCAGATACTTTTCGCGAGCCTGAGCCGCCTTTAGCCGTGGGGTGAGGGAGGTGAGCAGATCTTCCAGATCTTCCAACCGTCGCTTGAGTCCTTCCACAGCAGCATTATCCTGACTGCCAAACTGAAGACTGGATCGGTTTTGGGCACTGCCCCCGGTCATGGCCCCTGAGGTTTCCAAGAGTTCCCCCTCCAGGGTGACGATCCGGTGGCGACCGTGGTACTGGCGAGCCCGATCCAGGGAGTCAAACACGAGTGTGCTCCCCAGAACAAAGGCAAACACATCTCGATAGCGGGGATCAAACTTGACCAGACGGATGGCGTAGTCCACCAGCCCCGGTAGTTGCAACGGTCCGAGTGGACGACTGGATTTGAGCTTATTTAAAGGTAAGAATGTGGCCCGACCCGCTTTTTCCTGTTTCAAAAAATTGATGGCACTGGCGGCAACCGTATCATCCTCCACCACCACAAACGAGAGCCGACTCCCCGCCGCAATTTCCAGGGCCACCTGGTACTGGGGATCCACCGAGCCCAGTTGGGCCACCAGCCCGCAAACTCCAGGCAGATCCGCCGCCAGTAAGACCTGGGTGGCTCGCGTGCCCTGAGTATCCTGCAGAACTTGTCGACGGGTCTCCAGCTTGTCTAGCTCCCGTTGTTTGGCATACTGTTCACTTTGCAGCCGCTGAGCTGTGGCCTGATCCAGTTCAGTCTGAGACTGCAGTTGACTCAGTTCCTGGGCTAGATCCTGGGCTTGCTGCTGAGCCTGGGTGGATGCTTGCTCCAAGTCAGGGGTGAGGGCATTTTGGGTTTGGATCCAGTTCTGTAGCCGCTGGTGTTCCTCCTGGCCTTCCTGCATCTGCCGACTTAACTGCTGGGATCGCTCCTGCAGGCGTACCTGTTCCTGTTGCAGCGGTGTTAACTCGGATCGGGTTTCCTCTAGCTGGCGGCTGAGATAGCGCTGTTGTTTGACCCAGGCATCCGAGGATTGGGCCAGGAGTTGCAGTTGTTCACGGCTGCGGGCCAGGTCTGCTTCCTGCTGTTGCTGACGGTGCTGGTGGGTCTGTTGCCGCTGCTCCAGATCCTGCAGTTGCTGTTGAAGTTGCTCGTACTCGCGCTCCAGATCCCCTTGCTGCTGCTGACTTTGCTCAATTTGCTGTTCAAGGGCTTGCTGGTCCTGTTGCCAGGATTGCTGTTGTTGCTGATGTTGCTGGATCTGGGCCTGCCAGGCGGCCATCTGGGTCTGCATGCGCAGATAGTCCTCTTCCCCCAGGGCATGGATCCGGCGTTGCAATTCTGTCAGTTGCTGTTCATCCTGCTTCAACTGCTGATTGAGGGTCTCCAGCTCTGAGGTCATGGTTTGTTGTTGGACCTGACTGGCCTGGATCTCCGTCTGAGTCTGGTGGGCCTGGTGCTGCAGGTGTCGGTAGGTGAGGAGAGTCTGGATCACCTCCATCTGTTCCAGATCCTGGCGCAAGCGCTGGTAATCCAGAGCCTTCTGGGATTCTTTCAGGAGGCGTTCGGCATTGCCCTGCAGTTCCTGCTCGATCAGGCGAAAGCGTTCAATCTGCTCCCGCACCACCTCCAGCTTGCTATTGGCCTGATGGATTTTGCGATCAAAGGTGGCCACCCCCGCCAATTCGTCAATGATCTGCCGCCGTTCCTTGGCATTCATCGAAATAATGCTAGTTACATCCCCCTGGAGGACAACGTTATAGCCGTTGGGGAAGACATGCATGGCCTCCAGCTGTTCATGGAGTTCTGTTAAGCTGCAGGGAATATCATTGATATAAAAGGTGCTGGTGTAACTGGATCCATCCCCATTGGAGGCTTGGGTGTTCACCCGCAGGCGACGGGTCACTTTCCATTCCGTGGGCAGGGCCTGATCTGGGTAGTGATCTTGAAAGCTTTCTACAAATTCGGGGGGTACAGACTCCAGAGCAAAGGTGACAGACACCCAGGTTTCCACTCGCTTCTGGCTTCGCTCAAGACTACCTGAATGCACCAGATCTAACAGTTTCTCTGCCCGCATCCCTCGGGAACTGGAGAGGCCCAGCGCAAACAAAATGGCATCCAGAATATTAGATTTTCCCGATCCATTGGGGCCTGAGACGACAGTAAAGCCTGGCAGTAACGGGATCGTCGTGCTACCACCAAACGACTTAAACCGGGTTAGCTCCAGCTGCTTGACATACATCTAGTGTGGTTCAGCAGCAAAATAACCTCTACACACTAGCATGCCTCTCTCCCTCTAGCACAGCTTTTATCCTGTCGCAGAAGTTGCTGGACGGACATCCTGATTCAACTGTGTGGTTAACCAGCGGGTGATGTCCTGGAGGCTAGCGGTAGACACCTGATGTTCCATGGGATATTCCGCATAGGTGAGGCGCACCGGCCACTGCTGCAGCTGATCCCGCAGACGGCGTCCTTCGGCAATCGGAATAATCGGGTCATACACCCCATGCACCACGAGCACAGGCAAGTCCTGCAAGGACCGAAGATCCATGGCACGCAGATCGGGTTGGGGAGGCAGCCGCCCACTCATGATTACCATGCCTGCCACCTGCTCTGGCATTAACAGGGATAAATACATACTCATCATGGCCCCCTGACTGAAGCCCATCAGGTAAAGCCGCTGCGGATCGGGAGCATAGGTCTGCCGGAGTTCCTGGATAAAGGTGGCCAACACTTGGCGTGACTCTGCTGCCTGCTCCCAGTTGCCCTCAGGTCCTGTGGGAGTAAAGGTGATATCGAACCAGGCATAGCCTCCATGGTCCCAGGGGCGAGGAGCACGAGCACTGGCCACCAGGAAGCGTGGATCGACATAAGGAGCCAGCCCCATCAGATCTTCTTCATGGCTGCCTACTCCGTGCAGCAGCAGGAGCAAGGGGGGCTTTGTGGAGGAGGGCTTCAAGGGCAAACGAACTTGATGAACCAGAGACAGGGAGGGGGGCATCGCAGTCCTCAGACAAGCCGCTACCAGTTAAGCATGGGTGGAGGTGTCTGGATAACCTGAATCCTTAAGGATCAAAAAAAGAAAGTTGCACAGCTCCGTTTTGCCGCCAGAAGAGGGTTTCCACATCCTGCCGCTGGTAGAGATAGCGCCCACTCCGACTGGTCCGCGCCGCGATCCTCGCTCCATCTAATTGCTGTCTCGCCCTGTGAACGGAACATCCGAGAATTTGGGCCACACGCGGCAGCGGCAACCACTGGCGACCAAACACCTGCAACAGATGCTGATCCGGCTCATTCTGAATCCGAGTCAGCAGTTTTTCTGCCAGCAGCCAGCAGGCCATGGCATCCGGTAAAGCCCGATGTGAATCCGCCACCGGCAGTGCAAAATGAGCCACCAGATCGGGTAGACGCCGAGAGGGTAGATCGGGAAGTAACAACCGCGCCAGTTCCACCGTACAGAGTTGGTGCTCAGGAGATCGGGAAAAGGGGATCCCCAGATGCTGATATTCCTGCTGGAGAAAGCCGTAATCAAAGGCCAGATAATGTCCCGTCAGGATGCCCTTCTGCAATAAAGACCAATAAATAGGCCAGATCTCCTGAGGGGAAGCCGCCTGGCTCACCAGGGCTCCTGTGATCCCGGTCAGCTGCTGAATGGCCACAGGAATTTCGATACCCGGATTGATCAGATGGGATTGGCTGTGAATCACACCACTGCATAGGCTAGCTTGAACCAGGGCAACTTCGATCACCCGCTGCTGACCGTCCAAGCGACCGGTTGTTTCCACATCCACCACCGTCAGGAGTTGGTGACTCAGGTGGCGGTAGTGGTTGAGCAGTTGAGGCGAGAGCAAGGGACCCCTAGGCAATTGCAGTTTGTTCCACTGCCGCTGGCAATAACCAGCACATGTGCAGCCACTGTTCCTGCTCTTGACGATTTCGGGAGTAACACAACTCCACCTGCAGGACAGCAATGCGATCCTGGATCCCTGGGGAACCTAGGCGAATGAGTGCGGTCAGGTCACCATCACCCTGAAAGGATGCCGACACCCCCAGGCGCCAAAGGGCCTGAGTCGCTGCTGCAATTGCCTTGGATGGCACCTGGACAGCCCGCCTTTCAAAGCCAAGTGTGTAAGACATGGGCATGCCCCCAGAATCTTAATGATGATTTAATATTCTCCTGAAACGGGTCATCCTGTCACTCTTTATGAAGATTTAATACGCCCCCTCTTGCGGCCTGGACAAAAATCAGTAGGGAAACAGGTATTCATGACCACAATCCGACTGCGGTCTTCAGAATTCCAAGACCAGCCCCTGTCGCTGCTTGGGCGTGATGTGCCAGGGATCGCAAAAGGTGATAAAACTATGTGGGATACTCACAAAAAACATATGGCTCAAGTTTTCGGAGTCTATCAAGGCGATCTCTTAAAAACGAACGAGTATCTGATTATTAGATTCTCTCCCAGTTCGGTCCCCCTGAAGGAACGATGGCGGAATAACGGTATTTCTGCCGACTTTATGGCAGACTACACCTCAACTTTTTTCCCAGCTGACAACTCTGATGTCCGCAGTGCTGTGAGTTTTATTGCCAACGAACTGATCGAGAATGCGATGAAATTTCATGACTACACTTCGGAGCAGGCAATCACGGTGGGGCTCTTTCTGCATCAAGAAAGGTTGGTTTTTCATGCCACCAATACGCTGAATCATCAGGGGGTGAATGATTACCAGGCGATTATTGAGGAGCTTCTCAATTCTGATCCGACTGAACTCTATTTGCAGCAGCTAGAAGCCAATGCCTCTGCCTCCGACGAGGAGGAGATTCGGTCTGGAATTGGGTTCCTGACCATGCTCAATGATTATCAAGTCAAACTGGGTTGGTTGTTTGAGCCAGATCCCCATGAACCAGAAAAGATAGCGGTAAAAACCTTAGTCGATCTAACTGTGGAATCTCTGTAGAGCAAAGATGGACACCAGGACAACGATGGAAATTAAGGCTGACAATCATCACATCTGGTACGAGCCGGATCGCAGTGCAGTGATCTTTCAGGGATCGTTGCGACTCGCAGGTTCTGAGGAGTACGCCCCTATTGCTGACTTGCTTCACGAGGTGTCTCTGCAGCATCCTGAGAATCTAACTCTCGATTTACGGAAACTTGATTTTCTGAATAGCTCCGGCATTAACATGCTCTCGAAGTTTGTCATTAAAATGAGGCAAAAGCAGCAGGTGATTCAGGTGCGGGGATCCCGACAAATTCCCTGGCAAAGTAAATCCCTCAAAAATCTACAGCGTTTGATGCCCAGTCTAGTTCTGGAAATTGAGGACGTGGAATAAGGTCATGACCTCTCAACAGGCTTAAGTCCCAATGTCCTCCGACACCACGCCCTTAATTCCACAGCTGCAGCAAGAAATCCTCACCCTGCAGAAGCAAAAAGCTGCTCTGGAAGCAGAACTGGATCGCTATCGCCTCCGCATCCTTGAGCTAAGTCAGGACAAAACGGATCTGGAAATCCAACTGGAGGTTGCCACTGAACATGCGGATCTGATCATGGCGGATCTCTACGCCAAAGCCAAGCAACTGGCCCAGGATTATGGAGATCTGCAGATCATTCTGGATACAGCGGTGCAACACGGGGATCTGGTCGAAGATCTTGCCCTGACTGCCAGCCAGTCGAAAAGTCGGTTTCTGGCCTTCATGAGCCACGAATTACGCACCCCCCTGAATGCTATTTTGGGGTTCACCCAATTGCTAATGCGAGATCCAGCCCTGACCCCAGTTCAACAGGAGTGGATCACCACCATCAACCGTTCCGGTGAACACCTGCTGAATCTGATCAATGATGTTCTGGAAATGTCGCGCATCGAAGCCGGGCAGTTGAGCCTCAGCCTGGAACCTGTGAGTTTGTTGGGATTATTGATGGATCTGGAAGCCCTGATGCGGGTGCGGACTGAGGCTCGGGGTCTGCAGTTAGAATTCAAATTGGATCCTGAGTTGCCGTCTCAAATCCAAACCGATGCAGGTAAGCTGCGACAGGTGTTGTTAAATCTTTTAAGTAATGCTGTTAAATTTACGCCTTCAGGTCAGATCGCTTTACAGGTTCGCTGGGTTGCTCCCCAAACCCTAAAATTTGAAGTTTCTGACACAGGTATTGGTATTTCTGCAGAAGAGATCAGCAAACTTTTTCAACCTTTTGTCCAAACCAGCAGCGGGGTCAAGGCCGGGGGCTCGGGACTAGGACTGGCCATCAGCTACCAGATCGTCCATATGATGGGTGGAGACATGCAGGTCACAAGTTCAGTTGGGCAGGGATCGAAGTTCAGTTTTACTCTACCAGTAGAACCTACGGAGGTGATGATCTCAGACCTGCACCAGTTAAAGGTGATGGGACTGGCTCCGCATCAGCCCAGGTACCGGATCCTAATCGCAGATGATATCCGGGAGGATGGAGAGTTATTGGTGCAGTGGTTGACCCTGATCGGCATTGAAACTCAGGTGGCCTGCAATGGCCGGGAAGCAGTTGCACTCTGGGAAACCTGGTCACCTCATCTCATCCTCATGGACATGAGAATGCCGGTGATGGATGGCTATGAAGCAACGCGAGAAATTAAGCATCGGGGAGGGGCTGCGGCGCCCAAGATCATTGCAATGACCGCCAGTGCCTTTCGGGAACAACAGGCCGCCATTCTGGAAGCGGGGTGTGATGACATTATTACCAAGCCTGTGCGGGAAGATATCCTGTTCCAACATCTCCAGGAGCAGATGGGCATGGAATTTATCTACGAGATCCCCCAATTCACCCCACCGATCCCGCTGTTAATGAACGCTTCTCCGCCGCCGCCGCTCTGGCGGGAACAATTTCAAATGGCAGTGGTGAGTTTAGACACAGAAGGAATGCAACAACTCATCTCGGGCTTACGAGAGCATGATCCTGACCTGGCGGATCAACTGGATAGTCTGGTCTCAAATTTTCGCTTTAATGAACTGGAAACCTGGCTCCAGAACCTACCCCACGAGTGATCCTTGAATCTGCATCAACAGCCTCCTATGTTTTCCCCACATCTGAGTCTGGGGCTTCCCCACGGTGATTTGACCTTGCCCACATTTTTGCCAGATGCCACCTGGGGCGTGGTGCGGGCGCTGGACAGTCAGGATCTGCAGCAGTGTGGGATTCAGGCACTGGTTATGAATACCTTTCATCTCATGCAAAAACCGGGATCCACCACGATTCAAGCCCTGGGGGGACTACACCGGCTGGCGGGCTGGGAGGGAGTGATCGCAACAGATTCGGGTGGATTTCAAGCCTATTCACTGATCCGACAAAATCCCAAGTACGGCAGCATCAGTCAACGGGGGCTTTTATTTCGTCCTGAAAAGGATCAACAGCGCAAGATTTTGCTAACACCGGAAAAGACGATTCAGCTCCAGATGAGTTATGGCAGTGATATTCTGTTTTGCCTAGATGATTGCACCCACGCGGAGGATACAGACGCCAATCAAGAAGAGTCGGTGCGGCGAACGGTGGAATGGGGAAAGCGGTGTAAGGCTGAATTTGTGCGTTTGCTCGAACAAAAACAGCTGGATTCTCAGCAGCGTCCCTTGTTATTCGGGATCATCCAGGGGGGGGGATCCGCAGGGTTGAGACGTATCTGTGCTGAGGCACTCCTGGAGATCGGCTTCGATGGTTATGGTTTTGGGGGGTGGCCGTTGGATCAACAGGGACAGTTGTTAACAGAGATGCTGGAGTTTACTCGGCAGTTGATCCCCCGCCAGTTTCCCCTGCACGCCCTCGGAGTGGGGCATCCTGCCAGTGTGGTGACCTGTTCGCAACTGGGGTACGACCTGTTTGATTGTTCTTTACCCACCCGTGATGCTCGTCAAGGAAGGCTCTACCGTTTTCATGCCCCTCCCCAAGATCTGGACTTCTCGGGGGATCCCTTCTTTGACTATGTTTATGTTCAGGATGAAAAATTTATCAAGGCTAGCCAGCCGATTTCCCCCTACTGTGATGCCCTTTGCTGCAGGCACTACACTCTGGCATATATCCGGCACTTATTTCATCTCAATGATCATCTCGCTGCCAGATTAGCTACTATTCACAACCTCCGTTTTATGTCACAGCTGATGAAAAGATTACAGGAGCTAAGAACAGCAACGAGCTAAACTCAGATCACCTGGCTGACATCTTGCACCAAAGGGTAGGGGACTGGCAGAACAGGGATGCGACAAGTCGCCGCTGGCGCGAACACTACTTCTCTGAACACCAACCCCCATGCCAGATATTCTGCCTCCCTTCGGGACGCTTCACGTTGGCGGAGCCTGCCAAGGGCGTAACAGGCCCAAGCGCTTGTCGCCTTACTCCTTGCCTATGGCAGGCTAAGCCAACAGCTTGATGCCCACCGATTATCAGCGTGATAACCTCCAAGCCCTGCTCGGTTTGTTCCTGCAAGCTCGCGGCTATCCTCTACCTCAACACTCGACAACCAAGTTCCCATCTGCCTTGAGCCGCTTCCTCAACCATTACTCTTGGCCGATTCGGCAACTGATCCGCTCGGTCTGCAACCATCTCCTTGAACAGATATTGACGCCCCGTCCTTGGGGCTGCCGCCCTCATCTACAAGTGATCCTTGACCTCACCTGTTTAAAAAAAGTCCGGTAAGTTCAAAACGGCTCTGCCTAACTTGGTGCGAGTCTTTCATGGCAAACGCGGCTTGCAGGTGGTCATTCTTTACCTGGTGGTGGAAGTGTGGCGTTGTCCCTGGGGATTCCGCATCTACCGTGGCCGTGGCACCACGACTCCGGTGCAGTTGGCTTTGCGGCTGTTGCGGACTCTCCCCCAATCCTTGACCACGCATTTTGAGGTGATGATCCTGGCGGATTCTGCATAAGTGCTACGCACCGCTACGAGAATGGCAGTATCGAATTCCTAGAGGGAGTACGACGTTGACCCTCTGGGTCGTCCGGAGGACGATTAGGTCTGCATACCCTGGTGGGAGCGAGCAAACGGCGATGTCTCCGGGATGGTCGCTATCTCAATCACTTAGCCCACCACGGATCCCAGGTGAAGTTAAAGGGTTGGGATCAGTGGGTGTGGGTAGCCTGGTACTGGCTGAGACAATCCGACGTTGGATGCTCAAGCGTTTCGTGCTGTGTACACGCTGACTCAAAGACAGCACACTCCTGTGGTGGGGGAAACGTTGGCCATGTGAGGATGTTTACTGCTGGAGATGAGAACAATTCCAGACTGGGGAATAGCAGCAGCAGCGACACTAGAGCACTTCTTTCCACTGGTAACTCTCACCCTCTTGATCCATGACATAGAGCGATTACGACCCCTAGCTCCACAACACGGGCTGGATATTCAAATCAGTTACTGCAAGATATGAGCTGGCCAATCAAGGCTTTTGCTCACGCGATCAACATGGCTCTGAAGCCTGGGCAAACTGCTCGGTCTTTTTCGGAGTTACGGTGCACATTTGGCAACCGTTCCATTGTCCCTGACACATCTGTTTTTAGATGGAAAAGGATTCCTCGGGATCCGAATGGAGAAATTGCAAATACCTTCTCAGCAGCACCAGACTGGACAATTGAAATCTTATCCCCAGAGCAAAGTCAGACAAAAGTGACTAAAAACATGCTTCACTGTCTGAACTACGGAACGCAAATGGGCTGGCTCATTGATCCTGATGAGAAAACCGTTTTGGTCTACTTACCCAAGCAGCAGCCCGATGCTTTTGATGATCTCGACCAATTACTACCTATTCCCAAGTTTGCCAGTGAGCTGTAGTTAAGGTTAGCAACGATCTGCAACTGGCTGCTGGCTTAAGCGTTGTCTATGTACGCCATAACACTCAAGATCTCTTGGTCCAGCAATCCAGTATTATCTTCCCCACGAAAATTAAATGCTGAGCGCACGATCCAGATCTTCTGGTGAGTTCGACAGCAGAGGTTTAATAACACGCGAGCCAGGAGTCGCCGCTTCACCTGTTGATCTTGAAATTCCCCAAAAGGCTGGTGATCCCACTGGGGACTGAGCACTTCAGGATTATAGAGGGGACGCCAGAGGGTGCGTGACCAGAGAGGACTGGTGATATCAAATAGAAAAAGGAAATTCCGGCTAAGACTGAGATTAATAAAGTCAATGGGCTTGGCCAGCACCGCAGTACGGCTGTAGTCAGGTTCAAACTGGCCGCGGCTGGGGGTTTGCCCCGTCTGGATCATGTCAATCACCTCTCGACCGGAGCGTTGCGGAAAGGTGAGGAGAAACCGGCGAGCGGTATCGACCAGGGTTTCAACCAGGGATTGATCGTCGGAACTGGTGAGAAGCGGCAAGAGTTGCTGGGCATAGAGCAAACTCCAGAACTGATCCAGAGGCAGGGGAGAAAGGGACTGATATTGCTGGAGCCAGCTGACCAGAGACTGGTAGCGTTCCAGGCTGGCAAACCCAATCCGCTCCGGGTAGGCCACTGAGTCTGCAGGTCGAAGGGACCTGGCATTGAAATCCATGGCATCTTCCCCCAGCAGCTGAGCCCGGATCGGATCCATGCCTAAAAAGATCTCCAGCATCAACCTGCCTTCACTCAGGGAGGGAAAAAGTCCCCAGTGGGGATGAGCAATCTGGGCAGCGGTGAGAAAGGTGCGAGCCAGTGGGTATTTGATCAAAGCCGGAAACGGACGCACCACCGTGACAGCCTCTCCCATGCGCTTCTGGATCAACAGGGCTAGACCTGTATCAAGGGCAGGGGTCAAGATCCCGATCTCTGATGTCGCCACCCCCTCTTGCCGCAACTTCTCCACGGTCCCCAACATTTGTTCTGCGGCCTCCAATTGGGTTTCTCCCTCCAAAATTTCCAGGGGGTACGGATCTGAACCTGGGGGAAGGGTAAAGGGAAGCCGAAACTGAGGATCTATTCGTTCCGCCACTTGGATTCCCAGCTGAGTCAGGGCCGGAGCACTTTTGTGGGTTTGCTCCAGATAGTGGCTGGTACAGTGATCGGCAATCCAGGTGGCCACTGCATCCGGAACCCCTGTAAAGGAGAGCCCCCCCCCGATCGTGTAGGCCAGATAAACACTTTGCAGCTGGGCACCGGCTTTGTTATAGAAGCGCAGGGCCACGCCATAACTTTCCTCGGCCTGATCCACGATTAAATGATCCAGCTCCTGCCAGAACTCGGGTAAGTCCAGGATCACCTCATCAAACAGCAGCAATAGAGTGCCAAAGTCAAAGCTGGCCAGATCCAGGCAGGCGCTGTAGAGCCGATCCACGCAACAACTCACATGCCCCAGTTGATCGACTTTGCGATGATCGCTGACATCCGGCCAGGCCTGTACCAATCGCGGACTGATCTGCGGGGGAGGAATGGCAGCGGACCCGGCGATGTAGGCAGCACTGCTGATCTGATCCCACACCTGGTAAGGTTTCAGACCTTTGTGATCAAAGATGGGGGCATGGCGGGGGCAGAGGCTACAGGTTTCCATGAGAACCTGTTGGGTGAGATCTTTCTGCAATACCGTGGGTCCAAAGCTTTCCGGGATCTGGGGATGGCGGCGGCGCACCTGGGGCCAGAATTCATAGAGACAACGGTTGGCAAACCCCAGAAAGGTTTCGATCCGCAGCGGACCGATCAGGCTAGGGTCCAGAGCCTGCAGTCGTTGAAAGAACTGTTCTCCCTGTCGTTGACTGCGCACCAACACCTGGATCCGCTCGGGGGGATGATTCTGAAGTAGGGTGTGATAGCGTTGCAAGCAGGATTCCGTCAGCCCACTGCCCGCCAAGCCAATGATCGCTTCACCTTTCATTCCGTTCTCCCGGGGAATGCCCTGGCCTGATTCTGGCACGAGATGATCCCTGATCACGCTGACTACACCGCCCTGTTATTGATCCCCACGGGGATTGGGGCCCGCATCGGGGGGTATGCCGGAGATGCGATTCCGGTGGCCCGCACCCTGGCAGCGGCTGTGGATCGGCTGATCACGCATCCCAACGTCCTGAACGGTGCGAGTCTCTTCTGGCCCATGGCCAATGCTCTCTATGTGGAGGGTTATGGTCTGGATCAGTTTTGTCGAGGGATGTGGGGATTGCGACCTGTGCGTCAGAACCGGGTGGGAGTCTTGCTGGATGCCGCCCTGGAAGCCGATCTAAAGCTCCAACACCTGCTGGTGATCCAGGCAGCTCAGGCCACGTTGGGATTAGAGATCCATGCCTGGCAGATGACAGAACGGCCTTTGGGGGTTTCCACACTGATCACGCCTGCCGGGACGAGTCAAGGTTCCTTGGCGGATCCAGAGGCATTATTGACGGGGGCCGAACAGCTGATGCGGGAAGGAGCAACGGCAATTGCAGTGGTGGCCCGGTTTCCGGATGATCTGGATTTTAGTGCGTATGACCAGGGGGCGGGGGTGGATCCTTTGGCGGGGGTGGAGGCGGTGATCAGTCATCTGCTGGTGCGGGAGTTGGGGATCCCGGCGGCCCATGCCCCGGCATTTCAGATGGGGGAATTGGTTCCGGTTCATCCTCGGGCTGCGGCTGAGTCCGTGGGTTACACGTTTTTACCGTCGGTGTTGGCTGGATTGAGTTATGCACCTCAATTTGTCAACGCTGAAGATCGGCCACGAGCTGGGGATCTAACGGTTGAAAATGTGGATGTCGTGATCAGTCCGGCGTCAGCTTTTGGCGGTCCAGGGATGTTACATCTAGCGTCTAGAGATCGGCCCCCACTCTTGATTGCTGTTGAGGAAAATATGACTGCTTTACAGGTTTTTCCTGAGGATCTGGGGATCAATGCCTTGAGAGTAAGATCCTATTTAGAGGCGATAGGAGCAGTAACTGCACATCGGGCCGGAATCTCAATCCGATCTCTGCTGGATCTAGGGTAGATGTAGATTACTCTCAACAAGCGCGTTATTGATGTTTCAACCCCTGACGGGAGCATTGACCTGAAAGCTCCTCACGTTCTTTGAGTGCCCTCTCAATCAATTCCCGACCTCCAGGAGCATCCCCTAACTCAGCGGCAGCAGATCGAACCCGCAAAATTGAATGTGGGTCAACCAGGAGGAATGAAAGCTTGTTCCCAAACTTTGATCCAGCCGTCAGTACATCCTGAGATCAACTGCTGACCGCTGGGGCTGAATTGAACATGAGTAATACGGCCAGTATGCTCCATCAGCACAGCAAAGAGCTTCCGAGTCGGCAAATGACGCAATTTAATCGAGTAGTCGTCACTGCCACTGACCAGGATCTGACCATCCGGACTGATATCCACACTGGTCACCCAGTTGGCATGATCGGTATAAATGCAGTCCAATAAACCTGTGGCCAGCTCCCATACCTTGACCGAGTTATCATATCCTCCTCCAGCCAGGGACGCCTGATCGGAACTAATAGCCACCGAAAAAATCGGATAAAACGCGGCAACATAGCGACACAGTTGACCTGTGGTCAGATCCCACAGCCGAATCGACGCATCTTCGCTGCCACTGGCCAACAATTGAGTATCGGGAGTGAGGGTAAGACAACGAATCGGACCCGCATGCCCCTTGAGGTTCTGAATGACACGCCCCGTCTGTAGCTCCCAAACCTTGATCAGTTCATCCGCAGCTCCGGTAATCACTCTCTCTTCATCGGGATGGATCAAGGCGCAGTTAATTGCACGCGTATGGTCTTCAAAAGCGATGATGGGTTGGCCCGAGTCAATGTCCCAGACTGTAGCCACTCGATCATGGCTGGTACTGACAACATACTGTCCCCCGGAACTAAAGCTGAGGGCTGAGATCTTGTCTTGATGTCCGGTTAATCCCCGCACCCATTGACCGGTTTTCACGTCCAAGATCCGGATCACACCGTCCGGTCCCCCACTGATGGCGTAATGCTCAGAGGGACTGAATGCGAGAGCGGTTACTGCACCGGGCTGCTTAACACGATGGCGGCAGATCCATTGAGGCAATACCGGAGCAAGAGCCTGAGGAAAATCAGGCAGGCGGAGAGGAGTTGATTCCTTAAACAGATCCGGAGATCCCCCAATTGAAAGCTGTAGGAAACGAGCTTGGAGTGGATTCAAGACTTTCAGTGCTTCGTAAGCCGTAGCAAACCGCCTGCGGGTGGTGGACTGAATCAATTGATCCAAAACCAGTCCTAAAGTTGGATTAACCTTGCCTTCGGGGAGATAATCTCGCCAGATCCAAACACCATCTCCATCATCAAACAGATCAAAGGGAGACATACAGGTCATCAAATGCAAACACGTGACGCCTAAGCTATAGAGATCACTGGCAAACACAGCTTTCCCGCGCACCTGTTCTGGAGCCGTGTACTCAGCTGTCCCAATAATGGTTCCGGTACGATCCAATGCTGTATCGGTCAGGGTACGAGCAGCCCCAAAATCCACTAACACCAGTTGTTGCTGCCCTTGACGTCGAATGATATTGGTTGGCTTAATGTCGCGATGGATAATCTGGTGACTGTGGATAAAATGCAAGACTGGTAGTAAATTCTGTAAAAGCTGTTGGATCTTTGTTTCTGAAAATGGCCCCTGGATCGTTAACTCTTCCGCCAGATTCATCCCCTCAATATATTCCTGAACCAGGTACTGCTGATCCTTTTGTTCAACATAAGCTAATAAGGTTGGGATTTGGGTGTGCTGACTTAATTCCTCTAGTCGTTGAGCTTCCTGCTGAAATAGTTCTGAGGCTTTCTCTCGATATTTATTGGAGTGATCAGGATCCAATCCTTTGAGAAAAAACTGCTTAATTACACAAAGAGTCTTTGCCTTTTGATCTTCATCCACAGCTAAGAATGTACGACCAAATCCCCCATGCCCAATGCGTTTTAGGGCCCGAAAGCGGTTGTCGAGCAGAAGCTCAGATCCACAGCTCTGGCAGATCAGGCTATCTCGCTGATTTTTGGGCTGGCGACAGGTAGGATTAATGCAATAACTCATCGATCCAAGCCAGCTGGGTTGCACTGGGAACCTCATTAGTCTCTACAACTTCTTTGATGCTGTCAAGAATGTCATAGAAGATGGAGCCGACACTCAAATTAATTCAGCAAAAAGTCATTTTGATATCATTCCGATCCCAAGACTAAGTCGGATAGTGATTTTAACTGCTCAGGAAACAGAGGATCAACATACTTGGGAATAAGCTGCTGTAATCTTTCTAGATCTTCTCGCGCACCTTCCATATCTCTCAACCGATACCGAGTTAAGATCATGGAATACCAACCATGTTCATCATCCGCATCACTTGTCCAGGGCGAATGCGAGTCAGCCCGACAACCCCCACCGACCAATCCGGCGATGCCATTGATGTAGCTGCGCTTCTCCATGTATCACCTGCTTGATTGATGATGAACCAAGTCTAGGGATCACTTTCGAGATGGGACCGGAGTTCCTGATCTACCTTGACAAGCTATCAAACCATTTGAACAGTTGACATCTATGCTGGGGATCGGCGCGTGGAGATTGAAACAGGGGCTGGACTGGGGCAGATTCTGCCGGATCAGGAGGTAACCTCCATCATTGAGGCCCAGATCATTCCAAGTTTTCGAATCCAGGATTTTGATGCGGGTGTGTTGTCTGGGACGTAGGCTGTAATTTTTGAGCTTATCCGATCCAATCCAGACTCAAAGCCCACCTTGGGGATTACCCCGCCGATCGTCCCTGTGCAAGATTTCAAGGTTCCTTATCATCCTGCGAACGGAACTCTTGTGATTCTACTCGGGGTAGGGGTATTGGTTCTCAGTCCCCGCTGCTACTAACTGTTGCAAACCTCAGCTCCGGTCCGATAGCCGTCAAACCTGGACAGCGATCCACTGTCGAACGATATTCCTGGGAAGATCGTCCCCTGACTTGTCAGAACTGCAAGCAAAGGCTGGTAGAGGTGCCGGTAACCGATTGGCAAATCCATCTCTCTGATGCTGAAAAGACAGCAGTCACACTAGGCAGTATGGAAATGAAAGGTTGGTCCTGTCCGGCAGGATGCTTTGCCGATGAATCCAACTTTTCTGGAGAAGTGGGTTTTCCTCTGCATCTGAGAGCTTATATTCTCAGCACTACAAGTAAAACTTTTGACACCTGTCCTGACTGTGGAGGGTTAACAATTGTAAGGAATGAGACGCTACTCGATGAAATAAATAGTGAGGGAAACAAGCAGAAAAGGATTTCCAGGAAATGCTACTGCTGTGATTACGTAGAAGAATATGTTGTTTATGTGGAACCTTCACCTACTCCAACCGGTGGAGATGGGTCCGGAGGAAACTCGTTTGGCGGTGGATTCAGTGATGGTGGTGGGGCTAGTGGCGGCTGGTAAGTTTTATGAAGATACGGGTTCAATGATGCCTGCGGGTACTCATTCAGCAGTCTGAAGAGAATCTAAAGGTTTCCGATAGGGCTGAGCTGTTTATAGCTACTGTATAGACTTAGTTGTGTTGTCATTGTGAAATCGTATTTCGCTCAGAAACGATCTGCTTGAGTAATTAATAAAACAATACCGCGTTAACCTCGTATATTTTTATGATTCATTCCGATTTCTACTCTGGGAATGATGTTAGGAATGAAGAGGGAGTAATCGTAGGGATTGCCTGGCATTGCACCGCCAAACGTTGGGAGGGGTTTTATGGATACCTTTTACCATGGATCAGCATCAGGAAATCATCCCCTGAGAGTTCTGATCATTTTCTGCGTGACATTAATTGTTAGCACTGTCCTGATGTCGGTCTTGTTCACAGAAGAGATGAGATTTTTCTCTTCTCATGATCATGTTCTTGATCAAATGCTGTCGGGTCGAGCTGAGATGGAACGTACCTACTCCTCCAGCCACCCGTCCGGATCGACCAGTTATGACTATGTCTCTCCGCACATCCCATTGATGCCGCTGATCTTTCCTTGAAGATCTTGACGGGAGAGCTATCGCAGAGACCGTGAAACTAGAGGGAGAGTAGGTGTGGATCCCCTGCTGGTTATGCTGGCAGGGTTTAACTCTATATTTTTCTAGATGGTTCGATTGGGGAATTGCAGGAATTGAGAGAAAGAAAGTCTGGACTGAGGAGATCTCGAAATCTTTCCCAGATCAGGGCCGACTGATGGCCGACCTGCCTCATGACCTGTGCCCGGCAACCCGAATTGTTGAGATTCAGGGACCATTGGGTCAACGAGTTTTCCCAGGATATGGCTTGCCAATGACCTAATAAATACAACGTTCCCCAACAGGTATAGGATCCTAGACCTCCTCCCGTCTGAATCGCAGTGTGGGGATACTTCAGATCAAAGCACTCCCAAACCAAGGGCTGCCGGTGATCCGCGGAGTGGAGATACTCTGACTTAAACTGGCTCTGCAATCGTTGAAATTCCCAGGTTTCCCCCATCGCCAGTCGTCCTGCGGTCCAGATGTCGGCATAGGCCAGCCGCGCCGAGGGATGCATTTGCACTTCGATCTGCTGTGTGAATTGACTTCCTGCACCCGGGATCAGGGGATGAGCGATCCAGATCAGGGTACTGCCCTCCGCCAACTGCAGCTGGATGGTTTGACCTGAGATCCCGGGATGAATGCGGGTGGCTCCCTGGGTGCGGATCTCTAGCGAGGTGTCTGCCTCCATTGTGATCTGGAGTTGATGATCATCCCCATGCAGTAGCCCCCCATTGGGATTGCGAAGGTAGTAAACCGGAATCCTGGCGTGAGGATCAATAGGCCCCAACCATTGCAGGGGAGCCTGACTGTACTGATGATGGATGCAGGTCCGTCCGGATTGAAAACGGCAAGTTAACTGAGCCAGACCGCAATTATTCATGGATCGACTCACGCCGATACTAGGGGCTGAAACAGGACATCCCGTTCTAACCAGGCCAGCACATCAGCCACTCCCTCACCACTGCGCAAATTGGTAAAGATAAATGGCTTACTGCCCCGCATCCGCTGCGCATCCCGAGCCATCACCTCCAGATCAGCACCCACATAAGGAGCTAGATCCACCTTATTGATCACCAGCAAATCAGAACGGGTGATCCCAGGTCCCCCTTTGCGCGGGATCTTGTCCCCTTCGGCTACATCGATCACGTAGATGCAGCTATCCACCAGCTCCGGACTGAATGTGGCTGCCAGGTTATCCCCTCCGGATTCCACCAGGATCACGTGCAGAGGGTGAATGGTGGCCTCAAGATGGGCAATGGCATCCAGATTCAGAGAGGCATCTTCACGGATGGCTGTGTGGGGACACCCCCCTGTTTCCACCCCAATGATCCGGTCGGGGGGTAGCGCCTGCGCCCGGACGAGAAATTCTGCATCTTCGCGGGTGTAGATATCATTGGTCACTACCGCAATGGAAAGATGTTGACGCAGGGCCAGACATAGCTTTTCCACCAGGGCGGTTTTGCCCGATCCCACGGGCCCCCCAATCCCGATCCGTACCGGTTGGCTCTCTAATTCAGTCATCGATTGTCACAAGATGCATGCTTCCGTTGTACCGCAATCCGGTTGTTGAGGAGAGTTCATCTTGATCGGCTTCTTGCTACCTGCGAAACAAGACGCTCAATCAACACCTGCAAACCATCATCATTGTGATATTTCTTAATGTTATCGTTTGGCTTTGGGTGCTTAATTTGTCTAAATCTGCAGCATGCAGTACAACGAAAAAAACTCAGCTCTTTCCAGTCAAGGATCGTTATGGAAACTCGAGGTTACAAGAAGGCGACCCAAAAGTCGTTTGATGTCATGAGAAACTTCTCGGAGACCTACGCGAAGCGCTCAGACACCTACTTCTGCTCGGATCCTTCCATTACAACTGCGGTGATCGAGGGACTGGCCCTGCATAAAGAAGAGTTGGGAGCTCCTCTTTGCCCCTGTCGGTACTACGAAGATAAAGAAGCTGAGGTGAAAGCAGGCTACTGGAATTGCCCCTGTGTCCCCATGAGAGAACGCAAAGAATGCCATTGTCTGCTCTTCCTGACACCGGATAACGAGTTTGCAGGCACAGCCCAAACTCTCGAAGAAGTTCAGGTGGAATACTGAGCCCGTAACAGGTTAGAAATCCTTATCAGTGCCTGTGCCAGGTGGAATTATGATAAGAGAGTGGTTTTTTTAATCAAAGACGATGACACCTTCTTTAGTTAACTTTTTTATCGGTCTGGGTGCTGGAGCTGTAGTGATAGGGGCTCTTTTTGTGGCCCTGATCATCGTCAGCCAGCGGGATAAGGTGCGCCGTAGCCAGGGATAGACCCTTCGGTCCCGGTGATCACTGCCAATGATGAGCTCTGGGATTTTCACCGGGAGCCTTGCCCTCTCTGCAATTCTTAAGGTGCTGTTATTGCTAGTCCCAGCACACCCATATCGCAAAGCAACAGGATGCCAGTACATCCTGCCAGGATCAGGTACATCCATGGCTGCACATAGGCATAAGCGGTTTGGGTTTCCAGCCCCGTGAAATGCTGAACCTGACCCAGCAAATGCCTGAATTTCTCAACCCGCATCGGGAGCAAGAAGCGCTGTCCCTGATCGGTGGCCAGATAGTACACCAATCCCCCCTGACTGGTGGAGGCCGTCACCAGATCTGAAACATCCTTCCATTTCAGTGCCCATCCCCGCTGGATGAACTCCGGTAGCCAGCCAGGATAGGAAACCGTTAATTTTTCTGCATCCACCTGCACTCGCTGATCCAGAACTCCCCACAGCAGCACGAAACCCACCAGCATCCCCAGGATTAAGAGAATGATCAGCCCCCATTGACGGCTTTGTTGAGCCAGCAAAAAGGGTAAGGGAAGGGTGAGCGCCCAGTACAGACCCAGGAGGGTGTAGCGGATCAGCGGGGAAACGCGATACAAGTGACAGGACATGAATTTGGGAGGATCGCAGGGGTACATCCGATCAGTTTAGTCTGATCTTCTCTACGACTGGATCTAATCAAGCCTGGCGAATAGGAGAACGGAGAGGGAGGGATTCGAACCCTCGAAGGAGGTTTTGCCCCCTTAACTTCTTAGCAGGAAGCCGCTTTCAACCGCTCAGCCACCTCTCCAAGAATTGCGTAAGTATTAAGTCTACTACAGAATGTCACTGCATTTTATAAGCTGTGGTCGAAAATGAGCAACCCTATTTTGAGATTTGCTGGGACTGGGGCAGCAGGGCTGGGGCTTGCTACTCTGGAAATGGCACGGTTCCTCTGGAGAGAAGTAAAGGAAAGCGCCATCTGCAGCATGAAGAAAAAGGAGCCGAATCTGTGAATACGGTCTGGGTCAAGGCAAACCAGGGGCTCTGGCTGATCGGACTGGGACTGATGCTGGGATCTTGCCAGGTGAGCGGTCCCTCGCCACAAGCCCGTGGGTTAGAAGTCAAGCTGCTGTTTGGCAGTGCACTGGACGACTTTTGTGCAGAAGCTGCGGCTCGCTTTAATCAAACCCAACCTCAGCTCAGCAATAGGGATCCCTTTTCCATCACCTGTGAAGCTGTCGGCAGTGGGGATGTTGTCACCTCGATGCTCTCTCTGGCAGAACGGCTGAAAAGCGGTCAGATCCAGGCAGAGGATCCTGAGTTTCCCACCCTGCTTTCGGTGGATGGAGAAATTTACCAGAGCCAGTTGATCTACCAGATGGATCAGCTTTTCCCTGGTCAGGACTACATTCCAGCGATCACGGATTCTCCGTTGCTGGCCCACAGTCCGATGGTGCTGATGACAACCGCTGAGCTGGCTCCAGGATTGCGGCAGGTGGATGACATCTATGCCGAGCTGGTGACGGCCTCGACCCACGAAGATCTCGATCCCAATAGTCCCCCCTTCGATATTCACTTTGTGCATACCGCCCCCACCCGCTCTAACTCCGGGTTACAGACACTTGTGGCTCAGTTTGCCTCCGTTTCAGGAAAACGCCCTGAAGATCTCACCCTAGAGGATGTGCAGGCGTATCAGGATGAGGTGGCTCAGATCCAGCAAAAAGTCACCCGCTATGGGGTGTCCACCAGTTCTCTTGCCCAGGCCATGGCCACGAACGGCCCCTTTTGGGCCTCGATTGGCTCGGTGTACGAATCTCTGGTGATCCGGGTGAATAGTGAAGGGGGTGCCAATGCTCAACCCTATGAAGCGATTTACCCCCAGGCCACCTTTTCATCCAACATGCGGGCAATCCTGCCCCGGGGTCCCTGGGTAAGTGCTGAAGAGAAAGAAGCTGCGGAGCAAGTGATCCGCTTTTTCCAGACGGAGCCGATTCAGATGCTGGCGCAGGAAGAAGGATTGCGGCCTGGAGTCCCTGGCATTCCGCTGTCTAACAAGTTTTCTGATGCCTTTGGGGTGGACCCTCAGCCTCAGTACGATTCCTACCGTACCCCCAGTCCAGAGGTGGTGGAAGCAATGCTGCAGGCCTGGCAGGAGGTGGTGAAGAAACCCTCCCGTGTGGTGGTGGTGGTGGATTCCTCCGGATCGATGGAAGGGCGGAAGATAGCCGCAGTCCAGCAGACTCTGCAAACCTATGTGGATCGGCTGGGACCGAAGGAAGAGATTGCCTTGATTGACTTTGACACTGAGATCCGGCCCCCTGTGATTGTCTCTGGTGAGCGGCCAGAGCGGCAGGAGGCGATTCGGTTCATCAGTAATCTAGAAGCGGAAGGGGGCACTCGACTTTATGATGCCGTCCTTTATGCTCAGGAGTGGCTGCAGCAGAATCGCCGCGAGAATGCCATTAATGCGGTCCTAGTCCTGACAGATGGGGAAGATTCTGAGTCCCAGATCGATCTGGAGACCCTCAGTCAGGCTCTGGAAACCACCGGATTCAACACGGATCAGCGCATTGCCTTTTTTACCCTGGGATATGGGCGCGAAGGGGAGTTTAACCCCCAGGTGCTGGAGAGAATTGCCGCGGAAAATGGGGGATACTACCGCAAAGGGGATCCGGAAACCATTGCTAGTGTGATGTCGGATCTGCAGCTGGAGTTTTAATGCAACTGGCCAACCCCTTTTCGTTTCCTCTGGCGATCCTGGCTGGCGTGGTCGTGATGACGGCTGGGATCCGCTTACTCCAGCTCCCCCAGATGCTGGTACTACCTGTGGCTGCTGGGGTGGCTCTGGGAACCGCATCTTTACGCAAAACCCAACAACCCCCCAGTTGGGGACTGAGTGATCCCGACCTGGAAGCGGAACTGCAGGTGGCGGCGCAACGAGTCCAGCAGTTGGTCAAACTCTCCACCAATCTGCGCCAGGAGGGGGCCCGGACACTGACTCAGGTGGAGCACATTGATCTGTTGGTGGCATTACAGTTGACCTGTGATCGGGTACAAAATCTCCCCTCACGGGTGGATCAGCTGGCCAAACGGCTCCAGCAACAGCAGTTACTTTCGTTAACCGACCTGCAACAGCAACGGCAACAGGCTCAGGCAAGAGCTGAGAAAAGTACAGGCTTGATCCGGGAGCAACTGAACCGCATGGTTGCCAGCCTGGATCAAAACATCCACCTTGTCGAACAGGGGCAGGATTCTCGCCGTGCTCAGGTGGCCAACTTCTCGACGCTGCTTCTGGATATAGCAGGACTTTTACAGGCTCTGCAGAACCAGATGAAAAATACCCCCCTGACAGTAGCGGATCTGCAGGACATGCAGGCTCTAACTCAGGAATTACGTTCTCTAGAAGACACCGTTGATCAGTGGGTCAATCCCGAAGGAGTCTAGATGCCCCAGCTGCGCCGCCGATGGATCACTTCTCTGGGAATTCTCCTGGTCGGGATTGGGCTGACCTATGCTCCCCTGCCTCGAGCGCAACAAACCCTGGTGGTGTTCAGTGGTACAGAACTGCAGGAGCCTCTGGAAGCACTCCAACCAAGATTTGAACAGGAGTATCCCCATATTCAGCTGCAGCTCCAGTTCCAGGGATCTCAGGAGATGGTGAATGCCTATCTGGATGACCAGCAGGATCCAGATCCCACCGTGTTGATTCCTGCGAATGGGCGGTTGCTCCAGGAATTGCAGGATCGCTGGCAGGTGCAGATGGGGGGAGATCCCTTTTACTTACCCCCCAAGCCCATTGTGAGTACCCTCCTGGTGGGGATCAGCTGGCCAGAACGGGGGGAGGCACTTTTTCCAGGGGGGAAGTTTGACTGGGATCGGCTGGTTGAGGCCATGAGTGCAGGACGGTGGGGACCCATTGGGGAACGGGAGTGGGGCAGCTTTGATTTTGTGATCACAGATCCCACGCGCTCCAATAGTGGTCAGCTGACGCTAGCCCTGGCCGCCACCCATGTCCTGGATCTGCCTCGGCTACCTTCTGCCACAGAGATCAATGTTGATTCCATTCAGGCCCTAGTTGCATTGATGAAACGATCGGTGTACCTACCCCCTCGATCCACCGACATTCTTTTGCGGGAATTTATTGCTCGCGGTCCCAATGATGCCGATGTTGCCACGGTTTATGAAAGTATTGCCCTCTGGCGCTGGCAACAGGCTGCAACATCCCAGAGTAAGCCCTACCAGATCTATTATCTGGATCCCACCATTGAAACCACCTCCACTGCTGCCGTTGTGCGTCGAGAGGTGAGTGAGGCCGAGGCGGATGCTGCCCGAGAATTTCTTGATTTCCTTCTGGCCCCAGCGCAGCAGGCGGTGTTTGTCCAACACGGGTTTCGTCCCACCAACCCTGAAGTCAATCCTGCTACTGTACCCAACAGCCCCTGGAGTCAGGGAATTTCAGGTGTAGAAGTGAATCCGGGAGTACAGATCCTTCCTCCTCCTGATCCTGCGCTGATCGAGGAGATCAATCGTCTCTGGGAACGCAGTCAATAGGGAGGTCAAGAAGCTGATGAACTTTACCGAAGTGCAAGCCATTGTGGATCAAGCGCTGGCCGATGGCTATCTCACTCAAGCGGAGATGGAAAAGATCATCGCAGCCATTGATGCTGATTCTCACTTCTCCAGAGAAGAGCGGGATCTGCTGAATACAATATATTCCCGTATCCGATCTGGAGAGATCAAAGTGGAACCCATTCGTAAGGAACTGAGCTGACCTCAGGGGGAAAGGGCGGTTAACTCTCCCACCACCAGCCGACCTCCATCAAATTCATCAAAGAAGATGAAGAAAGCAGAGCTATCAAAGTCCTGCAAATTCACGCTATCCGGTAGCTCTAGGGCCGTATCAAATACAGTGTTTGAAGCATCATCCACCCGAAAAGCAAAGCCCTCCAGCGCAATTCCATTCACATCAGGACCACTTAATCCTTCACTAGCACGTGAAACCACCGCATAACGATCGTTAGGGGCTCCAGGGGCGTTATCCACCTGAATTTCGGGGGCTGCTGTACTGGAGGCACTGTAAGATCCCACCGTAAAGCTGAGACTGCTGAGAGCATTGAAAACAGCAAACGAACTGGTGCTTCCGAGCACAGGAGGTGTAGACGGATTAAAGGAGTAGCTTCCGGTCAGGGTTTGGCCGATGGTAAAGGTTCCCAGTAGATCTGGATCGACGCTGATCACCACTCTCGAGAAAGTCAGAGTTGTTTCCTGAGGAGTAGGGAATGGAAAGGGGAAAGGGAAGGGAGGAAAGGAAGGCAGGGGACGAGTGGGGAGTGGGGGAGCAGGACTGGGATCGGGGCCCGGCGTGACCAGTTGTGGCAGTTGACAGGTGAGGGATAACTGATTGCTCCCTGCCTGGATCTGGCCGTTAAGGATCGGTCCTGGTGCGGATTGGTTGCCGATGCTCATGATGCATTGCAGGCTGACGGTACCCAAAGGTACATTACTGAACTGAAATTCTGGGGGGTCACTGATGCTCTCGATCAATTTTGGTCCGCTGGAGAGACGCCGACCATCCGCAGTGTTGAGAATGACTTCGATGCGGCTGCCTTGAGGTAATTTAATGACCTGATCAATGTCGCCAAAGCGAAGAGAGAGAGGTCCCAACCGAGACATTGCTGGGGCTACCATTACAAGCACCTAACCCCAATAGCAGACCCCAGATCCAGCAACAGGACCATTGATTCCTTGGCATGGTCACTGAGTCCTCAGTAGTGGAGAAATTATGCCGTATAGTTTACCCCCTGGATCAGATGGAGTCTGGATCGATGCCAAGAGCTCTGAGCTGGGCAGCCATTTTCTCCGCTCGTTGACGCTCCTGCTCAGCTCGTTGATGCTCCTGTTCGGCTCGCTGAAACTCCTGCTCGGCTCGTTGATGCTCCTGTTCGGCTCGTTGAAACTGCTGCTGCCTGGATCGGTCCAGTTCCCGATACGTTAGTAAAGGCCCTTGTCGACCCGCATCCCAAAAGCGGAATTGATCCTCTTCCAGACGCAAATACAGTCCCAAAACGGAACTCCAGATCTGCAAGCCACCTGTGGAGAGGTCTTCTGACTCCAGAGGGAAATAGTTGCCTTCATGCAGAGTGAACCCCTTTAACCCCAGCTCAAGATAGTCTCCGGTGGGATCGTATTGAAAATACTCTCGTACCCCCAGGTAGGCGTAAAGGCCCTTTTTGGTGCCCTGATCTTCACTAGCGGTGCTTTTAGAGGTGATTTCCAGAACAAAGTCAGGGACTCGATCCCCTTCTTCCCAGGTTTTGTAGACTCGCCGCTGCTGATTGCCCACCCCAAAGACAACAAAGACATCGGGCGCCACCACCGCTTTGGGATTTCCCTGCTCAAAATAAATGAACAGATTTCCTGAAACATAAACCTGTGGATCGGCGGAGAAATGCAAGCTCAGGGCCTCGACCCCATAGATGAGTGACTCACGCGCAGCATCACTTTCCGCCATCGGTAAGCCATCTGATTCAGGGTACTCAACATCTGATAGCCAGGGGGGGGGACTTAGGGAGGTCATGGGACTGGCTTCAACAACGGTGCCAGTTCATCATAACTATTCAAGTAGGGTTCTACCCACAAAACTCCCGCAAAGCAGGGAGAAAATTCCGGTTCTCATGGCCAGATCGACTGAGTTTAATCAGAGCAAACCGCTGCAAAGGACTGAGACTAGCCCACTGGGCAGAAGTGAGAGAAACTTCAGATTCTCTGGCTTTCACCTGAACAGAGTCTGGGATCTGAGTGTCCTCAAGCCAGGCAGGTCGGGGATCGACAGGTAAATCCTGGGCAGGTGATCCCGAATAATGAATTACCAGAGCCTGAAGGGTATCCCGATAGCTGAGGACTTCCTGCGCCGACTCACAGGGCAGATCCACCAATTGCTGCCGCTCTGTCTGGGTGAATTGATGCCAGTGGTGCAGTTTGAGTTTGATCCCACAGATATCCAGTTTGTATCGCACCCGCATGGGAATACAGCGGAGGGCATCCACGAAATCGGCTTCAAATTGAAAGTAAGACATTAGCAATCACTACAGACTTTCTGGGAATGAATGGGGATCTGAGATCTTTCGGAGGTAATGAGAATCTCTGGCTCCAGTTGATGTTCACATAAGTTTGTTACCGGGATGATCTGGACGGCACAGGCTTTTAATTCTGGTTGTTGGGAGAGGGGACAAACGGTGGCGTGAGTCAATCCATTCACTTCTGCTGCCTCGGCCCACAGGGATCCCCAATGCATCGGGGCAAAGACGGTGCCCGGAGCAATATGGCGGGTGATCCGTACAGGTAGACGCATCTGACCACGCCGGGAGCGGATCTCCACCAACGCATCAGGTTGAAGGCCCAGTGACTCAGCATCGCGGGGGTGGATCTCCAGGAAAGGTTCAGGATGCATCTTACGGATTTGGGAGATCCGACCTGTGCGGCTCTGGGTGTGCCAGTGACCGTAGAGGCGTCCATTGGTCATGACAAAGGGATAGTCAGGATCAGGGGGTTCGGCTAAGCCTCGGGAGTGAAAGGCTCCAAACCGGGCTCGTCCATCGGGGGTGTGAAAAATATAGTTCGCATACAACCGTTGAGGTTCCCCAGGTTTTAATTCACCCGAGGCTCGACAGGGCCACTGGATCGGTCCCTCCTGTTGCAGGCGGGCGTGGCTGAGCCCAGTCATCTCACAGGGGCGGTTAGCGGTCAGCTGCACAAATTCGGCGTACACTTCAGCGGCGGTTTGAAAGGAGAAATACTCTGCAAACCCCAGTCTGCGTCCCACTTCGGCAAAGATCTGCCAGTCGGGCTTCGCCTGTCCGGGAGGATCCCGAAGGGCAGGGCAGTAGGTGACCACCCGCTCCGAATTGGTCATGGTCCCGGACTTTTCACTCCACTGGGCTGCAGGCAAGAGCACATGGGCAAACTCTGCCATCTCCGTGGGATGATAGGCCTCCTGATAAATGGTGAAGGGGGAGCGCCGCAGGGCTTGTTTGGTGCGTTCCAAATCCGGAAAGCTGACCACCGGGTTCGTACAGGCCACCCAGAGACAGCCCACCTCATCGCTCTCCAGGCCACGAATGATATCCCAGGCCATTTTCCCGGGTTGGGAGGAGATCCGGCCTGCTGGTAGTTTCCAAAACCGCTCCACTTCGGCACGGTGCTGGGGATCCTTGACCAGGCGATATCCCGGCAAAATGTGGGCCAGCCCTCCAGCTTCCCGACCCCCCATGGCATTCGGCTGCCCTGTCAGGGAAAACGGTCCGGTCCCGGGTCGCCCGATCTGTCCGGTTAATAAATGCAGGTTGATTAAACTTCTGACCTTGGCGGTCCCCTCCGCATACTGGTTCAGCCCCATCGACCAGAGGGAAAGCACCCTCAGCGACTGCCCCCAATAGCGAGCTGCTGTCTTCAGATCCTCGACTGAAATTCCACACCGCTCCGCCACCTGTTCCGGGGGATAATGCGGGATCACCTCCATGTAAGCGGGCAGGCCCGAGGTACACTCTTCAATAAATTCTGAATCGTAATACTCCCACTTCAATAACAGATAAGCAATGCCATTCAGCAGATCAATATCAGTGCCAGGGCGAATAGCCAGGTGCAGATCGGCAGCTGCCGCTGTGGGAGTCCGGCGCGGATCCACCACAATTAATTTCACATGGGGATGTTGACGGTGGTATTTCTCCAGGCGGTTGAAGATGATCGGATGACACTCTGCCGTATTCGTGCCGATCAAAAAAGCACAGTCGGTCTTTTCTAGATCTTCATAGCAACAGGGAGGTCCATCGGATCCGAAACTGTGCATGTATCCAGCCACGGCGGAAGCCATGCAGAAGCGGGAGTTGGAATCAAAGTTATTGGTGCCCAGACACCCCTTCATGAGTTTCTGGGCTACGTAATAATCTTCTGAGAACAGTTGTCCAGAGCCGTACATGCAGATGGTCTCTGGCTCAGACTGCAGAGATTGCAGCTGCAGGCAGATGCGGGAGTAAGCTTCTTCCCAGCTCACCTGCTGAAACGGCTGATCCAGACTTGAGCGCATCATGGGGTACTGCATCCGATCTTGATGCAAACACTCAAGGACCGTTGCTCCTTTAACACAAACTTTTCCCTGGCTGGAGGGATGATCCCTATCCCCTCGAATTTTGACGTTAGAGTTAGAGGTGACAATCTCCAAGCCACACCCCACTCCACAGTAAGGACACAGGCTTTTCACGATAGTGCTCTTGAGTGCAGTCACATGTTCACCAGATACTTAGTCGGGTTGAGCAAAACGGCGGTAGAGAAAATCCAGCGATTGGTTTCGAAGTTCGTAATAAAGGGGATCCTCCAGAAGTTTGGTCCGCTGCCTGGGGCGACCAAAAGGCATCGACAGAATTTCTCCGATGTGAGCAGCGGGACCGTTGGTCATCATCACAATCCGATCCGCCAAATACAGTGCTTCATCAATATCGTGAGTAATCATTAGGACCGTGACCCGGTGCTCCCGCCAGATGGCCAGAAGCTGATCCTGCAATTCCTCGCGGGTAATGGCATCCAGCGCCCCAAAGGGTTCATCCAAAATCAACATTTCGGGCCGAATCGCCAGAGCTCTTGCAATTGCCACTCGTTGTTTCATCCCCCCGGATAATTGGCGAGGCTTTTTCTTAGCAGCATCTGATAAACCCACCAGTTCCAGTACCTCTTGAACCAGATGCCGCTTTTCTGCTCGTGACTTCTGGGGATGAACAGTGTCTACCACCAAAAAAATATTCTCAAAGGCAGTTAACCAGGGCAGGAGGGCATAGTTTTGAAAGACCATCATCCGATCCGGTCCTGGTTGGCTGATCTCTGCATTCCTTAACAGAATCTTTCCCGAGGTGGGCTGCTGAAAACCTGCCACCATATTCAAAAGGGTAGTTTTGCCACAGCCAGAGTGTCCGATCAGACAAATAAATTCTCCCTCTTCTACCGTGAGATTGATTCCTTCCAAGACCGAAAATGGCCCCCTAGAGGAGGGATAGATCTTGGTGACCCCCTGTATTTGCAGAAAGGGTTGATTTTGCTGCAAAGGCTGGGTTGAGGTTTTCTGATTCAAGATCATCATGAGTTGCAACTCGCGCGGTTGGCAGGTTAATGAACAGCTGTAGGACTTTCAAGTGAGATCTCTTGAAAATCAAGGGAATTTTTTAGGGTCAACGACTCTAGGTAGCCAAAAGGATTGTCAGGCATAAAGCAGCTCCCATCCGTGAATTGAATGGGGCCTCGATCCAGGGGTGTCTCCACCAAACCCAGTTGGCGAGCGGCGGCGGTGTAAACCTGGATTCCCTCCACCCGCTCCAGAATCTCCAGCCAGTTGCTGGGAAAAGGGAGAATGCTCCAGCGGGCCAGTTGTGTCAAGATCCAGAGGTTTTCGATGCGATCGGGACAAAGGTTGCGTCCTGAAGCAAACTGATGAAAGGTGAGCAGGCGACGGGGTTCATCCCCAGGCCTCATGGGATAGGGATCGAGGAAGCCACAACGAGTGTAGGCGGGATCCGAGCCCAGATAGGAGCCCTGACACAGCCATCCCAGAATCTCTTCACGATGATGGTGGAGATCACAATATTGACAGGCTTCGATTAGAGCTTTAACCAAGGCAATGTGGGTTTTGGGGTAGAGTTGAGCCCAGGTTTCTCGCACTCCTAATACTTTTTCCACATGACCTGGCCAGATATCCAGATCGGTGGCAATTGCAAAGCCTACTCCCTCGTGGATTGCGCGGGCATTCCAGGGTTCTCCTACACAATAGCCATCAATGTGTCCAGCCCGAAGGTGGGCCATCATCTGAGGGGGAGGGATGACTGTGAGATGCACATCCCGATCGGGATGGATCCCTCCTGAGGCCAACCAGTGGCGCAGGATCAGGTTGTGCATTGACGCCGGATGCACCATTCCCAGAGTGTGGATCTGATCGGGTGTCTGCTCTAGCAAGTGTTTGAAATCAGCCACCGTCCTGACCCCTAGGGCGTCGTAGCGATGAGCCAAAGTGATCGCGTTACCATTCCTGGAGAGGGTTAGCGCTGTGGTGATGGGGACCTTTGTTCCCCCCAATCCCATGGTCAGGGCAAGGGGCATCCCTGCTACCATCTGGGCGGCATCGAGGCGACCGCTACTCACCCCTTCGGCAATGGCTTCCCAACTCGGTTCACGGGAGAGGGTCACCTGCTCCAGCCCATGTTTGGCAAAGAAACCCTTCTCCTTCGCGACAACCAGAGGCGCACAGTCGGTCAGGGGGATGAAGCCGATCTCCAGGTTGACCTTTTCTAACCCGTAGGCGGGAATGGCCACCCTGAGAGAAGATTGACGTTGTTTCGCCCGTTTTTGCTGATTGAGAAAATAGAGGACTTCACTGCGCAGCGCATAGTAGCTGGGATCGTTCACCACCTCTAGGTGTTGCCGTGGCCGTGGGAAGGGCACCTTCAAGATTTTGCCAATGTGGGCCTCTGGACCGTTGGTAAGCATAACCACTCGATCCGATAACAGCAGTGCTTCATCGACATCGTGGGTCACCATGATGCTGGTAAGCTTATGATCCTGGCAGATCTGCATCAGTTGCTCCTGCAGCTTCCCACGAGTCAGGGCATCCAGCGCCCCAAAGGGCTCATCCAGCAGCAAGAGTTTGGGTTTAATAGCCAGGGCACGGGCAATCGCCACCCGTTGTTTCATTCCCCCTGACAGCTGACTGGGGCGTTTATAGGCAGCTGCCTGCAGATGCACCAGGTGGAGGGACTCTTCGACAATTTCTCGCCGCTGACCTTGAGGCAAGTGATGCAGCACCTGATCGACGACTAGGGCGATATTGTCTCGAACGGTGAGCCAGGGAAGGAGTGAATAGTTTTGAAACACCACCATCCGTTCCGGTCCGGGCTCCGTAACCTGCCTTCCCTCTAGAATGATTCCTCCACGGGTGGGCTGATCCAGACCTGCCACCAGATTGAGGAGTGTGGACTTGCCGCAACCGGAATGTCCAATTAAGGCAATGAATTCACCTTGACGAATTTCCAGATGGATATTGCGCAGGGCTACATAAGAGCCTCCCCCTGGAAGGTGAAAGATGCGATCGACATGATCAACTTCCAGGTAAGGTAGACCACGGGTTGGGGAGTTCACCATCACTATTCCTCAGCCACCACAAACCGACTGAGGGCTGCCACTAAGCGATCCAGCAGCAGACCCACCACGCCCACATAGATGAGGGCAAGGATAATTTCACTGATGCGAGAACTATTCCAGGCATCCCAGATAAAGAAGCCGATTCCCACTCCCCCAATCAACATTTCCGCCGCAATAATTGCCAGCCAGGAGAGACCGATGCCGATCCGCAGACCTGTAAAGATGTAAGGGACCGTGGCAGGAAAGACAATCTTGAATAGGTATTTGATTCCCGACAAGCGAATGACCCGAGCCACATTGCGGTAGTCCTGGGGAATCTGCTGCACTCCGACAGTGGTGTTAATGATAATCGGCCAGATTGCAGTAATAAAGATAACGAAGATGGCAGAAGGATTGCTGTCGCGGAAGGCTGCTAAAGAAATCGGAAGCCAGGCCAGGGGTGGCACTGTGCGCAGCACCTGAAACAGCGGATCGACGGCCTCGTAGATCAGCGGATTTCCTCCCACCACCATCCCCAGAGCAATGCCTACCAAAGTCGCCAGGGTAAAGCCAATAGCCACCCGCTGCAGACTCGCCAGGATTTGCCAGAACATGCCTTTGTCAATGCCACCATTATCAAAGAAGGGGTTTTTAATTAGAGGATCCCAGGTGTCCTTGATAACCGTGATGGGGGTTGGCAGCGTGGCATCTGGCAAGCTACACAACAACTGCCAGAGAAGCAGCACTCCAGTGATGGCCAGAAACGGGAGCAAGATTTTGCGTCCCTTTATCCGTAACCAGGCCAGATCCGGTATCCGGGAGGGAGTAGATCCCTCTGAGGTCTTCAGACCCGAAGCCATGCGAGGGAGGAGGCGCGTTCCCAGGATCTCAAGCCCTTCAACCAGGTGCTCCGCCAGGGTCAGGAGTGCCAGGATAGCCTGACGCATACCCCACCACAGGAGCTGCCTGGCCAGAACACCCCCGCTCCGGCTCCAGTGCATCTGGGACCCTCTTAGTCTTGGATCTCGTACCATTGATTACTTTTCCTCGAAGAACAGGACAATCGAATTCTGTTAAGCAAGCTTTTTGATTTGTAATTGCTCTAGATAGGCCTCAGGGTTCTCTGGATCAAACTGGACTCCGTCGAACAAGGTTTCCACCCCACGTGAGGGACTGGCTGGTATGGCAGCCTCCTGTCCTATAGCTTTGGCAGCCGTTTGCCAGAGATCCTGCCGGTTAACTTTATCCACCGTGCCTTTAATATCAGTACTGGCAGGAATATAGCCCCAGCGGATATTTTCCGTGAGGAACCAGATGTCATGACTTTTGAAGGGGTACGCTGCCTGATCCCGCCAGTACTTCTGCATCAGGTTGGCATCCGTCTGGGTGTTACCGTTGCCAAAATCGAAGATCCCCTTGGAGCGATCCAGGATATCTGCGACTGGGACCCCAAACCATTTCCGCTCCGCAATGATCTTACACATCTCCTCTTTGTTGGCATCTTGATCACACCAGATCTGTGCTTCCTGAACCGCTTGCAGTAGGGCTAGAGCTGCCTTGGGATGCTGATCCACCCAATCTGCACGCAGAGTCAAGGCTTTTTCAGGATGATTCATCCAGATCTGTCCAGTAGTCACTGCCTGATAGCCGACCTTCTGGTTGACCGTCTGCAGGGGCCAGGGTTCCCCAACGCAATATCCATCCATGGCACCCACCTTGACATTGGCAACCATCTGGGGCGGGGGGACTACAATCATCGAGACATCCTGTTCAGGATTGATGCCTCCGGCTGCCAGCCAGTAACGGATCCAGAGATCATGGGTTCCGCCTGGAAACGTCATGGCAATTTTCAAGTCTTTTCCCGAAGCCTTGGCTTGAGCAAACGCATCCTTCAACGGCGAACTATCCAACCCAACTTTCAGATCTCGATAATCATTGGCCAGCAAGATCCCCTGTCCATTCACATTCAAGCGACCCAAAATATACATGGGCACGGGTTGCTGTGTAATCGTACCCAGGGTCATCAGGTAGCACATGGGGGTCAGGATATGGGCACCATCAATGCCCCCCCCCCCGGATCCCAGTTCCAGGTTGTCACGGGTGGTTCCCCAGGAGGCCTGCTTGATCACTTCGACATCAGGGAGACCGTATTTCGCAAAGATCCCTTTTTCAACGCCAATGATCAGCGGAGCAGCATCTGTCAGGGCAATGTAGCCCAATTTGGCTCCAGTTACTTCTGGGGTATCTGCTTGCGCAATCCAATACCCTGACCGGGGCATGGCCTGAGCAGTGGCAGCACCGAGGGCTCCGGTGAGGGCTGCTCCCGTCGTGATCATAAATTTCCGGCGAGAGACACCTGAAGAAACTTTGAACTGAGAGGTCAACATGAAAATTCTTTCCTTGGTAAGATACACAAAATCAGGTTAGAGTCGTGGGCCGTGCTTGCTCAGCTCACGGAACACTGAAGGCCCGCTCCTCCGCAAGTGGCTGAGATTGCAGAGATTCCTCCATCTGGTCTGACAGAGGAATAGCGCCAAAGTACTCAACCAATAGCTGCTTCAACACAGGCTTCAGATCTTCACAGGGGATCCCCTGCATGACGCAGGTGCCTAATTTGGCGTCTTTGCCCACTTCTCCCCCCATGTAGATATCCACTGCCTCCACAGATTGGCCATCCTTGCGCACCATGGTCCCCATCAACCCGATCTCGGCCACCTGCGGCTGACCACAGGAGTTAGGACAGCCCGTCCAGTGGATCCGTACCGTTTCTGGAACATCAAGTTCTGCTTCCAGCTCTTCCATGAGGGCCAGGGCGCGATTCTTGGTTTCGATCAGGGCAAAGTTGCAAAACTGATTGCCGGTACAGGCCACCAATCCTCGCCGCAGAGAACTGGGATCGGGAGAAAAACGCTCCAGCAGGGATTCAGCGAGAAGCTCTTTCAGACGGGAGGTGGGAACATAGGGAAGGATCAGGTTCTGCTCCACCGTTAACCGGATCTCCCCGTTGCCATAGGTATTCGCCAGACGGGCCAATTCAAACATCTCCTGAGGGCGGAGCCGACCCACCGGAATATGCAATCCCACCGCATGAAACCCTGCCTGCTTTTGGGGGAAAATGCCGACCAGATCTCGCTTTGGCTCAGTGACCTCAGTGTGCGGAGCTGCAGGACTCAAGGGTTGACCCCATTGCCTTTCCACTTCTGTCCGGAATACCTCCAGACCCCAGGACTCGATCAACCACATCAGTCTCGACTTCTGTCGATTTAAACGCAGACCATGATCGCGGTAGATGAGGAGAATGGCTCGACAGAGATCCACCACCTGATTGGGATCGACCCAGACATTTAAAGGTACAGTCTCGGCACAACGTCGGGCAGAAAAGAAGCCCCCTACCAGCACATTGAAGCCGATTTGACCCTCCTTCAGCGCCGGGACAAAGGCCAGATCATTGATCTCAGCGTGAACTGAATTGTCGCGGCAGCCTGCAATGGCGATATTGAACTTGCGGGGCAGATTACTGAAGTCAAAATTCCCCTGACCACAGTTGGTGATCATGTCCTGCACCATCCGCGTCAATCCTCGCGTATCCAGAATCTCAGCGGGATCAATGCCTGCCAGGGGTGAACCCGTAATATTGCGGACATTATCCATCCCCGATTGCACACTGGTCAGCCCCACCCGTTCCATGCCTCTCAAGATTTCAGGAACCTCCCCAAACTGCAGGCCCCGTAACTGCAAATTCTGACGGGTGGTAATATCGGCAACCCCGTCCTCTCCGTAGGGAAGGATGACGCTGGCCAGGAAGTAAAGCTGGTGGCTGTTGAGAATGCCATTGGGCAGCCGCAGGCGCAACATGAACTTGCCAGGGGTACTTTTGCGGTAAAAGAGGCCAAGCCATTTGAGACGATGCTCCAGATCATCTTTATCCAGTGCTTCCCAGCCCATACGGGCAAAGTCTTCCATCTCATGCTTAACGGCCAATCCATCCTTGGCACTTTTCACCTGTTCAAACTTGTTCGCCATGACCATGTCCTCGGGATCCCGCAGGTAGCTGCAAGCGTGCAACCTTGAGGAGATACCTTAAAGGACACCATCCAGGCCATCTTGTAGTCAGAGTTACAAAACTTAAGGGATTATGCAAAAGATCCACAGGCTTCATGCGTTTGATGCATATGGCAATCAGTTTTTCAGGAGAACTCAAGCCCGTAAATTCAGATCACTCTTCTGGGTCGAGATTTGCCCCACTAGCTTCAAGGTCAGGTCACGAAAATGCTGGACAGGTGGAATCCGCAAACGATCGGATGTAGTGACTAACACAACATTTCGGGTCAGCATTGGATCCTGAGTAGAACGCACCGTCAGTTCAGGATCCCGGCGGCATTCCTCCAAGGCCGATTGAGGGAGTAGAGCAATGCATCCTCCTTGTTTCACCATGCTGCGGAAGGCATCGAGGGTGTTGAGTTCCAGCACAGCTTTGATTTCAGTCCCCAGTCGGCGAAACTGATCCCGTACCAGCCGTTGCATCCCATAACCATCCTTAAATACCACTTGAGGGTAGCGGGTTAACTCCGGCCAGGGCACCTGCGTGTAAGCGGCTAGGGGATGGGAGACGGGGAGAAGCACCTGAATGGGTTCTGAGAATAGGTCATCCACCACCAGTTCTGCCGAGGTGGTCATGAAACGGTTGTGCATCACAATCGCCAGATCGACCAGCCCATCTCGTAGTACCTTCGTGGCCCGATCACTGCCCAGAGCCGTGACTCGCAGTTGCACTTGAGGGTATTTCATCGCAAATTGCTGGAGGACTGGGGGCAGATAACGAGCACAAACTGAATGGATCACCGCTACACATAGCTCCGGTTGTCGGCCAGACATTAGATCCAGAACCTTGCCGGTTGCCGTTTGCCATTCCTGAGCGATCTTTTGGGCATGAGGCAGAAAGCATTCGCCTGCGACGGTGAGGCGGGTGGGGGTGGAACGGTGGATCAGCGGGGATCCGAGCAGATCTTCCAGGGCCTGGATCTGGCGGCTGATGGTGGATTGAGTCACTCCACACTGTTGAGCAGCCTGTTGAAAACTTCCGGAATGGACCACGGCCAGAAAGGCCTGCAATTGCTCCAGCCGCATCTCTTTTCTACTGATACTGGAGCTTAGGCTAAGGGAAAGTAAACGTTGCTATCGTATGACAGGTTACGTTTCTGCAGCTTGTAGCAACCTCTACGATGCCTTCAGTTCCCACCGCTTAAGCTGAGATTAGGTTTTCCTCTCCTCTTCACCTGGGATCCGTTTCCATGAGCACAGCTTTTCGAGATCTGCTAAAAACCATTGGCAGTGGTCAACACACAGGGAAAGATCTCACCCGCCCTGAAGCTGCGACAGCCCTGCGCATGATGTTACTGGGTGAGGCTACTCCCGCCCAAATTGGGGCCTTTTTGATCGCCCACCGGATCAAGCGCCCCACAGGAAGTGAGATGGCTGGGATGCTGGATGCCTATGCGGAATTTGGTCCTTCGCTACCTGATCTGCATCTGGCTCATCCCCTGATCATTTTTGGTCATCCCTATGATGGTCGTTCCCGAACCGCCCCGATTGCTCCTCTGGTGGCCCTGATCCTGGCAACCGCAGGATTTCCTGTCCTCTTCCATGGTTCAGATCGCTGTCCTACCAAGTATGGGGTGCCGTTGGTAGAGATCTGGCAGGGGTTGGGGGTGAACTGGCGAGGGCTATCTCTGAAGCAGGTGGGAGAGATCCTCAAGGAAACGGGACTGGGATTTCTCTATCTTCCTGATCACTTTCCCCAGGCGCAGCAGTTGATGGAATACCGCGATGAAATTGGCAAACGTCCGCCACTGGCCACACTTGAACTGGTTTGGACTCCTTATCAGGGACCTTTTCATTTGATTTTTGGCTATGTTCATCCCCCTACAGAGGCGATTGTCTTGGAGGCATTTGCCCAACGAGGACTGCAGCAGTTTACAGCGGTTAAAGGGTTGGAGGGTGGCTGCGATCTACCCCGTGAGAGAACCGTGATCTTAAATGAAAGTGGAAAACGTGTCTTTAGAAAAGCGCGAGACTATGGTCTGGGGGGATGCGAAGTGCCTTATCAAGATCTGAATCATCTCCTCACTCAGATGCAGGGGTTACTGGAGGGAAAATCTCAGGATCTGCACAGCAGTGTTGTCTGGTCAAGTGGGTACTACCTACAACGGTTAGGCCATTGCTCGACTGTGGCCGCAGGGATTGAAGAGGCAAGTAATCTTTTAGCCAGCGGTCAGGTTTTAAGGACGCTTCACCACCTGCAGTCCGTTTTGTCTGGTTTAACCCCTGTTCCTCTCCCTTCCCCTTGATGGATATGCCTTTATCAATCGCAGCTCTGATTTTAGCGGGCGGCCAGAGTTCTCGGATGGGACAGGACAAAGCACTGCTCTCTCTAGATGGCAAATCCCTCCTGCAACGAGTCTGTGAGGCTGCCTGGCAGGTAACCCATGATCTCTCGATCCTCACCCCCTGGCCAGAAAAGTATCAGTCCATTCTTGATCCTGAGTGGCAGGTGATTCCGGAAACGCAGCCAGGGCAGGGGCCGTTGATCGGTTTTTTGCAAGGACTCCAACAGTTGAGGATGCGTCCAGATCCTCCAGATTGGATCTTGTTATTGGCCAGTGATCTGCCATTACTAAATCCTGAGATCCTGCAAGCTTGGGCTAAGCAACTACAGAATCTGAGACCGGATCAACTTGCACTGATACCTCATCAACCTCAAGGATGGGAACCTCTCTGTGCTTTTTACCGCCTCCAGTCTTTGCTAAGTCTGAGTGATTTTACCGGATCTGGGGGTCGCTCTTTTCAAACCTGGCTGGATCAGATCGCGGTTCAACCTCTTAGCCTCTCAGAGACAGAGATAAAAATGCTCTGGAATTGCAATACCCCCACTGATCTGCAGAAAATTCAAGGCGAGTAAAACTCCAGATCTCTGTACATGATCACCCGATCATACAGAGGGAGTCGCGCTGCCATTTCCTGCTGCCAGATCAGTTTATTCGAGAGGAGATGATGGGCAGTGCCCTCTACCTCAGGAATTTCTACCTCAGCCAGATGCGGTTGTTAGTCAGTCATAACGGCCAGGATCCAGAGACCAAGCTGGAAGGATACTTCCTCAAGATCAAGGACCTATTGAAGAGGAAAGGATCTCTCACAGCTAGAAAGATCCAGAGGGCGATCTGGTCACTCCGAGTAGCCAGGTCTGCACAGGTTCGCCCCTCATGGAAAGTCTGGCGGAAACAGGTGTCGCTCAGATCCGTGGGTCGGGTAGAAATTTAACACTGTACCTAAATGTCGATGGTGTCGATGAAATGTCGCTCGCGGAGAAAAGAGATCCTCCAGAAAACAGAGTATTCTCCCCACACCAGATCGCCTCGACACCATCGACAAATGAGATCTCGCAACCTGAAACCCTTGCTCCGCAGGGAATTGAGTAGATCACCGAACCATCGACAATGGCATCGACAAACCATCGACAACATCGACAAATCAGTCGTCAAGTAACTATTAATACGGCAACTCCAGCAAATGGCTCATCGACAGATCCGCACCTAAACGGAGAGTGGATTCCCCAGGTGGGTGAGCGGGTCAAGTTTCAGGAGGGGAAGTGTCCGGTGAGCTGGAGTGAGTTGGAGCTCACGGTTGTCGAGGTTGTGGATCCCGAACAAGGGATCTTTGGAGTGAGAGCCAAGCATTGGCAGGTGAATCAGCATGTCACGGCTGACCGGATCCAACCCTATCCAGGAGGTGGCCCGTGAAACGACATAGCCCAGAGAAGCTGCTGGATCTGTCCCGACAGTTAGCCCTCCAGAGTAAATGGGCCAAACGGAGAGGACAGCACTCCCGAGCTCAAGAACTCTTATCCATCAGTCGTTATTGCTGGAAAGAAGCAACCCAGGATCCTAACCCACTCATTTGTGAGGACTGTCATGATCACCAAAGCCCAATTGGAAGCTGAGTTAACCCTGCTGCGAAAACAACTGGATCACCTCCTGGTCCTGATCGGAGCCGTGGGCCTACCCTCTGAGCCCTGGATGTCACCTGAACAGGTGGGGCGAGTCCTGGGGGTGTCGGCCAACAGTATCCGTGAGCGGATCAAGCAGGCTGAGGAGAGGCGACTGGTTCGGAAGCCCTGCGAATGTGTCTATGGTCAGCACTATCGCAATGATGCGGATCCAGAGAGCTCCACCCCTACCTGGAAAGTCAACCTGTTGGCCTGGAACCAGTTGCTGAAGGAGATCCCGCCGGAGAAACGAACAGTTTGACGAATGATAGCTAGACAACTGTGCCAGTTCCCCTCAACGATTAGAGAACATTGACTTGCTCAGGATCAGTCACAGTCAGGATTGCCATCCCATCCTCCTGTTCCTCTGCTTCGACTCCTCGAATCTCAACCCGTCTCTTATTACAACTTCCTGGACTGGTGCAATCAGGGATCTGGCTCATCAGTGAAATATCAATCAATACGTGATAGACCTCTCCACTATCTGAAAGGAGAGTCAAGCGAGCTCGCTCCCCTGAAACCATCGTCCACCCATTGATCTCACCTGTTATTGATCGGCCTTCGCTGGACTCGATGGCAGCGAGCTCATCGTCCTCCTGGCAGAATAACCTGACTGGAACAGCATCAAAATCAGTACAGCCCATCAGCGACTCTGCTCTTAAGGTGATTTGCCTAAACTCTTGGTAGTTGAGTGCTTCTCCCTCACCATAGTTGGCTGACTCCTGGATCTCTTGAGGAGCTGCTAGCAATGCATCCCGAACAATCGTTCGTATTTCGGGTGATAACTCAGGTGACAGGTAAACCCCAGAGCCAGGGATCTCTCGACTCTCTTGAATGACACGAAACCCAGTCTCATCCTCAAGCTCTGATTTGGCTACTGCCCCCACATCAGCCTCTCCAGAACGAATCAGATCAATGATGTCTTGACTACGACCATGATCTCTCGATAGTGTCACTGTCTTCCCATATAGATCGTAGACGGGCATAAAGAATTTCGAGGCAGATCCTAGCTGTCCTAATGCAATGACAGTCTCTGGCTGAATATCTTCAAGGGATCTAATCGAGCTGTCTTCCCTGACAAATAATACTGATTGATAGTAGCTAGGATATTGAGGAAACATTCTGGCAATCCAAACATATCCATTATCCCCAGCTGTTACACCATTCATTGGTGAATAGGCAAACACAAGATCCCATTCCTTTTGGGCAATTTGATTCTTTGCCTCTTGATAAGTTAAAGATTCTCCTCCCTCAATCCGCACATCAACTACATGGCCCAGTGCTTGTCTTAACTCTTCTGTCAGATAATCTTCCAGTGCAGCGTAGTCTTCAGGATCTGTCATAATGCCAATTACTAAAGGTTGGATGCGCAGATCCTTATGAGATTGAAGGGATTGTTCTTGGTAGGTGGCTTCTGGTTCAGTCTGACTGGTTCTCCACCACCAGACCCCACTTGCTCCCAGAAGACATACCAACACTCCTCCAGCAACTAATTCCCATCGCATCGCAACTTGCTGTTTTGGCAAGGGTGGTTTGGTTTCTATCTCTGGTGATGGTGGTACAGCTGGAGGTGATTCAGCATGAGATGCTTGCCCTTGGGGATGCGCACCTAAATAAACCCTTCGTTTTTGGAACTCTTCAGGTGAAAGCTTGACTAGACCTGCAGCAACTGTCTCTAATCCCAGCTTCTCAAGTTGCTGACGAGTTGTGCATGTGCCCTGCCAGGTGTAGGTGGTTTTGATCAGTTCTCTCAGTGCATTCCCTAAACCTGAAATCTGACAAACACTGATAGATCTACCTTTATTGTAGATGTGATTAACAGCTGCCATTGAAATATCAATAGTCGTATCATCAGGAATAACAATGGCATTATTGACAAATACATTCGTTTGTTCTTGACCTCGAAAGATTTCCTGAAAAAAGATATCCCGAATCAAAAAAGAATAGTCTTGAACCTGCTGTTGTGGATTAAGGGGGCTGGATGGAACTGTTTTTCCGTCAGCTTTCCACTCACTATTAAATGAACCAGTCCACAGCCCACTATAACCTTTGACTTCGAGGCAACAAATGATCCCATCTGTAGTGATGAGTAAAACATCGATCTCTTTAGAAGAAAAGTTGCGTGGATGACTATAGGTAAAACCAACAAGTGCATAACCATCAATATCAAGTTCTGCAAGCTTCTGGGCTACTTGCCTCTCAAAGGCACGGAGAGCATCCAGTCGATTGCAGTAGACTTTCATAGCCGCCTAGAACGCACAATATTGTCCACATTTTATTCCCAAGTTTAGGCAGGGTGGGAACACCTCAACGTTTGGACACTTTCCGGTACACCCGCAAATAGCTGGATCCCTGCATGAACTGCTGGTAGGTATCCCCATATCTCCAGGATGTACTCACTGGGTCTCCAACTGAGTGTTTCGTCAGTCAAGATGCCTAGACTCACCACAGATTGTCGATACCGATCCCGAATGCTATAGAAATAGGTGAACATACGCTCCGAGAATTCACTCTCGACCTGGCCCTGGATCTCCAGATGGATCAGCACCCATGTTTCCTGCCCATCCAGTCGCCAGACTTTAACCAACTTGTCCACCAGGCGGCGACCCACCTCTGCATCACGCATGATCTGCTGAAACTCCTTGTCGAGGAACTCCCATCCTTGAGTCCAATCGATCTGCTCATGAATGGTGGGGAAGAAGAACTCCAGGCACTGAGGGAAGAAGCGTTCCAGAGCTTCCTTCCAAGGGGAGTCATACGGCTGACCTGTGTATTCCACGAAGTCTCGCAGACTTTTGATGTACTGGCACTGGCGAGAGAGTTTCCAGATTTTGATCCATGTGTGCAGAGTTTTCATTGGGGGGCCTAGAATTCGGTGATCACCAAGGGGCAGGTTCATGAGCATCTGTCATTGGCGCTAGCCTGCCGGAGGCATAACGTGGAGCCCCCCACTGATTGAGAGATCCACCTTTTGAAGTGGCGCTTATTAACGATTCGAATAGCTTTTCGATAATATAGACAAGGTAAAGGTGTCATATTATCGGAATCGATAACAGAATGCTGGAGTCTCAAAGGGCAGGTCGGTATATTGAGCAAGCGGGGGGATACAGAGCCTTTATCCCCAACTCATTGCCGCCCGATCCTCCAGTTGTCATTGATCCTGAGATGTGGGAGTGCTTGTCCAATGCAGATCGGGCTCTGGGCCGACTAGATGGTTCTACAGATGTTCTGCCTAATCCTGATTTATTTGTTTTCATGTATGTTCGACGGGAGGCGGTCCTATCCAGTCAGATCGAGGGCACTCAAGCCTCTTTGATGGATGTACTAGAGTTTGAGGCCAATGCAGTAGAACCTGAAAATCCTCAAGATGTGGAGGAGGTTGTTAACTATACTTAGAGGAATATGCCAACGAGAGAATAGGCATTTGAGAAGAATGACGGGATCCATAGCGATCCAATGCGGTGGTCGCAGACCACTCTGTAGTTTTCTAACCATCGAACGCAATGGATAATGAGATCAGTGACTTTGTTGGGATAGGGCCATGGACATCGAGCAATCCTTACTTGAGCAGGTTCGATCCCTTACTCCAGAGCAGCAACAAGAAGTCCTTGACTTTGCCTCATTCCTCAAAAGTAGGTCTTCGTCTCCGCTGCAAAGGATCCCAGGTCTGAATAAAGGAGCTTTTTCGATGACCGAAGACTTTGATGCCCCCCTTCCAGATCAGTTTTGGCTAGGTGAGGAATGAAGCTCCTTCTCGACACCCATACGTTTATTTGGTGGGCCAGTAATCCAGAGCAACTTCCAAAGTCTACCCTTGAGCTTCTGAAGCACAGGGAAAATCAACTGTGGGTTAGTCTTGTCAGCATCTGGGAAATTCAAATCAAATATCAATTGGGAAAGCTAGATGTGCGCCGTCCCCTGTCAGAGGTTGTGGCTCAGCAACAAGCCAATGGGATCATCTTGCTCTCGATGACCCTGGAACACATTCTGGAGCTGGAGCAGCTACCCATGCATCACAGAGATCCTTTTGATCGCGTACTCATTGCCCAGAGCCGTGTTGAAAGTGCTGCCCTGGTTAGTCGGGATCGGGTCTTTCAGCAATATGACTGCCAGGTGATCTGGAACTGAGGGGCTGTTTCAAAACTTTTGCTAAAGTACTGGGACACATTTCAGCTCTCTTCTCAATGAAAACAAACCATGCCACTTTGCTCGAAGGGTTGTTGGGTTCTCTCCCTGGTACCGTTAATCCAAAACCTGAATCTTGATCAATCAGGATGGCAATCCGATGCGGAAACCTGGATCTGTGGATAGCCTGGAAAAACTGGGCCGAGTGCGACTCTCCAAAAATTTCTTTCTGAGAGACTTCCTTTACAGTGAGATCGCCAACTTCTACGGGATTCCCAATATCCCTGAGGATCCAGATCTGGCGATTGAGGCGGGTCGGCATCTCTGTGAGGAGCTGCTGGAGTCTTTACAGGATACCTTTGGCCGGATCAGCATCCGCTCTGCCTATCGTTCTGCAACCGTGAATCAGCTGGGGAATGACAAGGGGAATAACTGTGCCTCCAATGAAAAGAATCCCGCCAGGCATATCTGGGATCAGGCGGAGAGGGAGGGATTCGTTCGCGAAGCGTGTTCTTTGAACACACCCTCGATGACGTTGCCGCCATAGCGGTTTTCGAGAACGGCATACCCATTGCAAAAACCTACTCATGGCAAGGGTTTCAGAAGACGGGAAAACGACCTGCTTAATCCTTGCTTAAAATCGAGGTTTGTGGAAGTGGTGATCTCTATGATCCGTGTGTTGCTTGTGCTGCCTAGATTATAGGGATCCGCCTACCCTTGAATCCCATCAGGTCATCGCTGGAATAGTGTAAGGGATCCAACTGGCAGAGCGGTCTAATGCGGCGGTCATACGACTACTCTGGGATAACGATTCGAATGTTTTGTCTGTTTCGATTGTTTCGTATAATTGAGTTGGTGTTTCATTCTTGATTTTCATCATGCAGCACGACAGGCTCTACATCCCCAGTGAGACTGATGCTGAGCTTTCCCAAGCCAGTAGTCGTATCCTTGCTTCTCACCTCCACCCTCATGCCACCACTCGCAGGCTTAAGGTGGTTGAGGAGGATGGATCAGAGCAGGATGTCACCATCCCTGCAGCTGCCTATCACCTCTTCATCGACATCCTGACTCAAATGGCCCAGGGGAATGCGGTCACACTTATCCCTATTCATGCTGAGCTGTCGACTCAAGAAGCTGCTGATATACTCAATGTCTCCCGCCCCTACTTTGTCAAGCTTCTTGAGTCAGGACAAATCCCTTTTCACAAAGTAGGCAGGCATCGGCGTATCCGCTATCAGGATCTGATGGCCTACAAGAAACAGATGGATAAGGATCGAGCGAAAGCTCTGGATGAACTTGCTGCTCAGGCGCAAGAGCTTCAGATGGGTTACTGATCCGTGGCGTCGAACTTTACTGCTCTTTATGATGCCAATGTGCTTTATCCAGCCCCTCTGCGAGATCTCCTGATGCAACTGGCCCTAACTGATTTGTTTCGGGCTCGTTGGACGGATCAGATACATGATGAGTGGATCCGAAATGTTCTTAAGAATCGGCCAGACCTAACTATGGAACAGCTGAATCGAACAAAGCAGCTCATGAACAGTCATGTCCGAGACTGTCTAGTCTCAGGAATCGAAATTAGCCTGGTTCAAAACCAGCTCGAATGCCTCCAGGGAATCCACTAGGACTGCATTCTTGTGCAGAGAACTCAACGAGTCAGTGTCACTGATCTGATTGATCTGCTCAACGAGCTCACCTGGAATTTGGGAAAAGCGGATTTCCAATACCTCGATCACAGCTGCTCGCTTTGCTCTCAGATCCGCCCTTCTCTCAATACTGGTGACATACTGCATCTTTCTTTCCTCCTCGAAGGCACTCAACTCTTCATCAAACTGATCCTCTAGCTCCACTGGTAGAGCCATCACCCAGTCAATGAACCGGAACAGCTCCAGAACCTCTTCTCGACTGTAACCTCGTTCATATAAACCCTTGACTAACTTCAGCTTCCACTCCAGCCTACTGCTCGGATCCTTGCGAGTGGATTGAGCTTGCAGATGGGCCATCACGACCACTGCGAAGGGATTGCTACTTTCCTCAAGGGATTCCCATTGTGATCGGTAGTCCAGCAATTTCACGATCGGGAACTCAAAGCGATTGCTGCATCCCCATAGCTCAAGGATGTACTCACTGGGTCTCCAACTAGGGGTTTCGTCAGTCAAGATGCCTAGACTCACCACAGATTGTCGATACCGATCCCGAATGCTATAGAAATAGGTGAACATACGCTCCGAGAATTCACTCTCGACCTGGCCCTGGATCTCCAGATGGATCAGCACCCATGTTTCCTGCCCATCCAGTCGCCAGACTTTAACCAACTTGTCCACCAGGCGGCGACCCACCTCTGCATCACGCATGATCTGCTGAAACTCCTTGTCGAGGAACTCCCATCCTTGAGTCCAATCGATCTGCTCATGAATGGTGGGGAAGAAGAACTCCAGGCACTGAGGGAAGAAGCGTTCCAGGGCTTCCTTCCAAGGGGAGTCATATTCAGAGGGGATCTGCATGTGGGGAAAAGGCGCTTGATTATAGATACTGTATCGAGATCCCCTAAACTTTAGGGTAGGGATCCAAGGTCACTCAGCTATGGGCAGGGCACAACGCAGTTGTCTCGCCTTGGCCTTGATCCTGCGCTGATACTGTGGGTAGGGCTTAATCTATTTGGTAGACCTCTAACAATGTGGTGGGTTGCCTTACACGCCCTCTTGCAAAAAGAAGCCCTGATCAATTCCTTGCGATAATAGTGATTCAAAGGGCTAATCCAGTTCTCAGGATAATGCCTTGAGATAAGCCCCTCCAGGGAGAGCCCAGGTGTGACAACGCGGCTCTCCCGGACTTATGGTGATTAAGAACTACTAAGGCCAAAACGCTGCTAAT